>JBBQLB010000042.1:0-22197 GCA_038327465.1 Sphingomonadales bacterium
GCGCGTAATGCCGGGCTGCCCGAAGCGATCGAACGCGCGCGCAACCGACTGCGCACTCATCCCCGCGCCGTCGTCCGAAACGACGATCCGCGCCGCCGCCGCCGTCCCGTCGGTGTGGAGCAGGATCCGCCCGCCTTCCGATGCGCCCGCCACCGCATGGCGCAGGAGATGTTCGACCACTTGTTGCAAGCGTTTGGCATCGCCCTTGGTCGCCCCGGTCGAGGGCTGAACCTCGACCGCGAAATCGAGCCCGCGCTTGGTCATCAGCGGCGCGACCGTGTCCGCGGCGGCGCGCGCCACCGTGTCGAGCTCGACCTCGAGCATTTCCAGCACGGGTTCCTTTCCCTCGGCCTGCGTCAAATCGAGCACTTCGTCGACGAGCATCCCCAACCGCTCGGTCGATTCGAGGATCGCCTCGACATAGCCCGCCGCCGCCTTGGTCAATTTGCCGGCATAGCCCTCGTTCAGCATCTCGGCGAACCCACTGATCGACGTGAGCGGGGTGCGCAGTTCATAGCTCATCGTCGCGACGAACGCGGTCTTGATCCGGTCCGCCGCCTCCAGCGCCTCATTGCGGTCGCGCAGCGCGGTCTCGATCCGGCGGCTGTCGGAAATATCGAGCATCGTGAACAGTCCGTTGCCATCGGGCAGCGGCACCGCCGCGAATTCGAAATGCCGCCCGTCTGCAAACGCGACCCGCCCGCCGCGCTGCTGCCGCTCGACCGTTGCCGCACGCACCAGCTCGCCGATCAGCACCGCGCGCGCCGGGTTGGCGAGCTGGCGCCCGGCGACCTCGGCCAGCGCATCGACCCGCGGATGCGTAACGAGAAACGCCTCGTCAAAGCCCCACAACGTGCGGAACTTGTTGTTCCACAATTGCAGCCGCCCATCAGCCGCGAAGACGCCGAGCGCCTCATACAGGTTTTCGAAGGTCGCCGTCCGCACCCGCAGCAACGTGTCACGTGCGCTCGCCAGCTGGACCTGCTCGGTGCGGTCCTCGAAGATCAGCAGCAGACCGCCATCGGGGAGCGGCTGCGCGACCACGCGCAGATGCACGCCGCCGGGCAAATGCCATTCTTCCTCCTGCCCGCCGCCCGCCGCCAGAAACCAGTCGCGCCGCTCGGCCTTCCAGCCCGGAAAATCGCGCACTTCGGGCAGCCGCTGCGTCTCGCGCATGCGTTCCAGCACACGATCGAATTCAGGCCGGTCGGCGAGCCATTCGCTCTTCATCGCGAACAGGCGGCGGAACGGCTGGTTGCAGAACACCAGACTGCGGTCGGAGGCGAACTGCACCACGCCCGCCGATAGCCGGTCGAGCATCGCGCGTTGCGCATCGTCGAAGCGCTTCAGCCGCGCGCGCGCTTGCTCCAGATCCTCGATATCGATCGCAAAGCCCGCCACCCCGCCGGTCGACAGCGGCGCATCATAGACGCGCAGCATCCGCCGTTCGCCGCGGATCGTGGCCGGCATCGCTTGCGATTGCACCGCTTTGGCATCGCGCGCCAGCACCGCACTCGCCAACGGCCCGCCAATCCCCGACCCCTCAACCAGTTCGAGTCCGCGCGCGATGACATCCTTTTCCGAATTGCCCTCGACTGCGGCGACATAATGCGAATTGACCATCGCCAAGCGCAGATCCGCCCCGCGCGCCCACATCGGCATGGGAGCGGCCTGAATGACCCCGCTCAATTCCTCGTAAGAATTCGTCACCTCCGCCACCGCCGCATCGAGCCGCGCGATCTCGGCCTCGCTCTCGGTCGCATCGAACACCCAGACGATCACGCCACCCGGTGCCTGCACGTCGCGCGCCGCGCGGCTCCCGCGCAGCATCAGCGCGCGTGCCGAGCCCTGCGCCCGCACCGCGCGCGAAAACGACCGCCCCGATTTTTGCGCGGCGGCAATGTCGGCGGAAAGCACCGCGGCATCTTCCGGTGCCAGCCCCGCACCATTGGTGGTAAGATCATCGAGATAGCGCGGTGTCGTCGTCAGCCCGAGCCAATCAGCCAGCCGCGCCGGACATTCGACCCGTCCATCGGCCCGGACAATCAGCGCCAGCGCTGGGGCAGACGCCAGCATCGCCTCCAGCCGCGCCGTCGCCGCAAACGCCTCCGCCGCCTCGCGCCTGGCGCGCAGGCCGATGAAGAGAATCCACACCGCAACGCCGAGCAGGCCGGCCAGTAACAGTCCTGCGACGATGCTATTGGCCTGCGCAATCACTGTCGTTCAATCTCCAAACCTATTGCGGCATGCTGCCCGCGCCGCCCATCCGGTAAGCGATAAAATCGGAGAACACAAAGGTCCGGGAGCGGCGAGAAATTGAGACCACACAGGACCTTTTGTGGCATTTGAGTCACAGGGCATCGATTGTTTCGCGTAGGTTACAGTTGAATGCTTGATGAACTCGGGTGTATCGTCAATTCAGGGTAGGTTCATTAGACTAGGGGTCAAATCATGATGTCTCATCGCCTTCGGCACGCCACAGCATTGGGATCTGCGGCTTTCGTGGCGACGCTGCTCGCGTCGGCGTCACCCGCGTTCGCTCAGACCAGCGCGGAACCTGCCACTATCCCACCGGCCCCGAAAGATCAGCCTGAGGCGCAAACGGGCGATGAGAACATAGTCGTTACCGGATCGCGCATTCGCCGCCCCGGCCTTGATTCCGCCGTGCCGGTCACGACCATTTCCGGTAAAGCCTTCTTCGAAACCGGCGTGACGTCGATCGGCGATACGCTGAATGATCTCCCGGCTTTGCGCAGCACCTTCAGCCAGTCGAACTCGACGCGCTTTCTCGGGACCGCTGGCTTGAACCTGCTCGATCTTCGCGGGCTGGGCACGCAGCGTACGCTCGTGCTTGTGAACGGTCGCCGCCATGTGGCCGGAGACGTTCTGAATAACGCGACCTCCACCGATGTGAACACGATCCCGACCGACCTGATCGAACGCGTTGATGTGGTGACCGGCGGCGATTCGGCTGTGTACGGCTCGGACGCACTCGCCGGTGTGGTCAATTTCATCCTGAAGGAGCAGTATAACGGCATCCAGCTTCGCGGTCAGGGCGGCATCAGTCAGCATGGCGACGCTGGTGGCGATTTTGTAAGCCTTCTGGCGGGTAAAAACTTCGCGGACGGTCGCGGCAACGTCGCCGTCAATCTGGAATATGCACATCAGGAAGATTTCTACGCGAGTGACCGCGCTGAGTATCGGACGGTCAACGGCTTCGTGCAGGTCCGCAATACCGGTATTGCCGGGTCGCCTCAGTCGATCTTCGTCAACGACATCCGTAATGGCGTGTATTCCAATGCAGGCACGTTCCTGACCTATTTCGGCGGTTCCAGCTATACGCCGGTGATTTTTCAGCCAAACGGCACGCTGGTCGCGCAGACCGGAACGCCGGTCGGGCTCGCGCCGACGCCGCGCTACATCGGCGGCAGTGGCGATAACTTCCGCGACGGCACGCAATTTGCCTTCCGGCCCCGTCTCGACCGCTACAGCGTGAACCTGGTCGGTCATTTCGAAGTTAGCCCAGCGTTCATCCCGTTCGTGGAAGCGACCTTTACGCGGACCAAGTCGTTCGGTAGCGCATCGGGGCCGTTCTTCACCAACGCGCTCGGCGAGCGGTTTCGGACCGACAACCCGTATTTGAGCAACCAGGCCCGAGGCATCATCCGCGACTATTATGGTGACTATTACACCGGCGCCGGCCGCGCTGACGGCCCCGATGGCATCAGCGACGCAGACCAATATGGCTTCGGCTTTTACAAGAACGCGGTCGATTTGACCAACCGTACGGAAGCCGCAACGCGCGACACCTATCGGATCGTCGCCGGGGTAAAAGGCGACTTCAATAACGACTGGCATTATGAAGTGTCGGCAAACTATGGCCAGTTCAAAGAACACACGCAGATCAACGGCAACGTCAATCTGCAACGCTATTTCCTGTCGATCGATGCGGTTGACCAGGGATTGGCACGTGGCGGACCGGCGAACGGAAATATCGTTTGCCGGGCATCGGTGAGTGCCGCTGCGGCAGCGGCGGCCAATGCCGGCGCGATCGGCGCGGGTGTCGATGCAACCTACGCCAATGCGCAACTTGCCGGGGACGTTGCTGCATGCGTCCCCGTCAATCTGTTCGGGAGCGGAAACGTGACGAGCGCTGCCCGGAATTACATGCTCCAGAACTCGATCGCCGACGGTAAGCTCACACAGTTCGTGTTGAGCGCTTTCGTCAATGGCGACACGAGCGGGTTCTTCAATCTGCCGGGCGGCCCGGTCGGCTTCGTGCTCGGGGCGGAATATCGTCGTGAAACCAACTTCTATCAGCAAGATGCCGCCACCGCGGCAGCCGCTACCTTCTACAACGCGATTCCTTTGTTTAATCCTCCATCGTTTGAGGTGAAGGAAGCCTATGCCGAGCTTCGGATCCCCTTGTTCAAGGATGTGCCATTCATCAAGGAGTTGACCTTGAATGGTGCGGGTCGCGTCGCCGACTATAAGGGCGGCACGGGGACCGTCTATTCGTACAACGGCGGTGTGGAATACGCGCCCGTCAGCGGGCTCCGCTTCCGCGGTAACTATTCTCGTGCCGTGCGGGCGCCAAATTTGTCGGATCAGTACACGCCACTGGGCCAGAACTTCTTTGGCTTTAACGATCCATGCTCGTTGCGTAACCGCGCATCCGGCTCGCAATTCCGCGCCGCAAACTGCGCGGCGGCTGGTGTTCCAGCAGCGTATGACTTCGTATATCAGTCAACGCCCGGCTATCTGTCGGGCGGCAATCCCGCGCTAAAGGCTGAAAAATCCGATTCTTACACGATTGGCGGCGTGTTCCAGCCCAGGTTCGTACCCGGATTTTCGTTCTCGGCGGATTATTACAGCATCACCGTCAGGGACGTGATCAACACACCAGGTCCACAGGCGATCATCGATGCGTGTTACGATTTGCCGACGCTGGCCAATCAGTTCTGCGCGGCCTTCCGGCGCGACACGACGCGTCCGCTCACACAGGGCCAATATGTCAACAACAGCCTTGCGGCGACGCCGCTGAACTATGCAAAGCTGGTGGTAAGCGGCATCGACTTCGATGCCGGGTATGAACACACGTTCGGCAAGATCGGCAAATTCTCGATCCACGGGATCTATACGCTTGCACTCAAAGCGAGCAATTTCCTCGACCCGACCAACCCGACGTTCGAGGACCGCACGCTTTCGGAGCTTGGCGACCCGCAAAACACCTTCAACATCGACATGTCGTTGCAGCATGGCCCGCTCACGCTCGGCTATAAAATGCAGTATATCGATAAGCAGACCAATGGCGCCTATGAGCGATACTTCAGCGTTCAGGGCCGCGCGCCGACCAACCCCAATGCGGTCGCGCCGCAATATCGGCTCTATCCGGTCATCACCTATCATAACGTGCGTGCCGAGCTTGCCGTCAACGATAAGTTCAACGTCTATATGGGTGTTGACAACGTCTTCGATCAGCTCCCGCCATTCGGGCTTAGTGGTGCCGGCGGTGGCAGCGCGATTTACCCGAACGTCGGACGGTATCTGTACACCGGCGTTCAAGCGAAGTTCTGATCACCTGGATGTGCAAGAACGATCCGTCAGTCGAAAGACTGGCGGATCGTTCGCGTTCGGGGAGATATCCGCGATGACCGCGAAGGATTTCAACACGGCACTTCAGGAACCCGTGCTTTCACCGGAGCTGGCGGAAGCGATCGGCCATCTCACCGCGGATCGCCTCGGCGTCGCCGAGGATATCGTGCGTCGCTATCTGAACGATCATCCCGACGATGTCGCCGCACTTTGCATCTTGGGCGATTTGGCGGCGCGCGCTGGCGCGCTGACCGAGGCCGTGGCGTTGCTGCAACGCGCGGTGGATCTTGCGCCGCGTTACGCGGAGGCACGGTTCAACCTTGCACGCATTCTCGCTCGCGCGGCCGAAATCCCGCGTGCGATCCGCGAGCTGGAGGCGTTGCTTGCGATCGAACCCTCGAATCTTCCTGCAGTAAAATTGCGGCTGGCGCTGCTCGCACAAACCGGTCGACACGAGCTTGCTGTAACCGAACGCGCCGCGTTGATCGCACGGACGCCGGATGATGCGTATCTGTGGATCGCACACGCCAACGAACTCAAGACCGTTGGGCGCCGCGATGAGGCGATTGCAGCCTTTCGCCATGCCTTGGCCTTGAACCCACAGGCGGGCGAGGCGTGGTGGGGGCTGGCCAATCTCAAGGTCGGGGCGCTCAGCGCGGACGATGTTGACGCGATGCAGCGTGCCATCGCCCAATCCGGCGAAAACTGGCGCCGGACGATTCCCACCCACTTCGCGCTCGCCCGCGCCTTCGAAGACACCGCCGCGTACGAACACGCGTTCAAACATTACACCCTAGGAAACACCCTCCAACGCCGCACCCGTGACTATGACGCAGCCGCGACGACCCAGGAAGTCAACGCCACAATCGCGCAGTTCACGCCCGGCTTCGCCGCGAGTGTCGCCAATCTCGGATGCACTTCGCGCGCACCGATTTTCATCGTAGGGATGCCCCGCGCGGGCTCCACCTTGGTCGAGCAGATCCTGTCGAGCCATTCGCAGGTAGAGGGCACGTCGGAGCTGCCGATCGTCCCCGCTCTGGTCAATCGGACACTTGGCGCAGAGCGAGACCGCCATGACGAAAGCTTCTCCTCCGTGCTAGCGCGGCTGGATGGAGTGACGCTACGCGCTCTAGGTGAGGAATACATCGCGGCGGCAGCCACCTATCGCCACACCAACCGTCCCTATTTTATAGATAAATTGCCGACGAACTGGATGGATCTCGCTTTGATCTGCGCGATCCTGCCAAATGCGCGGATTATAGATGCACGACGCGAGGCAGTCGCCTGCTGCTTTGCAAATTGGAAACAATATTTCCCGCTTGGCCACGCATTCTCAAACGATCTTCGCGATATCGCGCTATATTATCGCGATTATGTACGCACACTTGGCCATTTCGATCGCGTTCTGCCACAACGGATTATCAGGGTCAGCCACGCGCTTCTGATCGAAAATCCCGAACGCGAAATCCGGGTATTGATCGACCGGCTCGACTTGCCGTTCGAGGAGGCATGCTTGAAGCCGCACCAGACCGATCGGCCCGTCCGCACCGCCAGTTCGGAACAAGTGCGTCGTCCGATCAGCGCGGCAGGAGCCGACGTCTGGCGGCACTTCGAACCGTGGCTCGGCGACTTGAAAATGGCGCTAGGCGATCCCGCCTAGCGCCTTCTCGTCAATCAGTAGCGGTAATGATCCGGCTTGAACGGGCCTTCGGTCGGCACGCCGATGTAGCCGGCCTGCTTCGGGGTCAGCTTCGACAGCTTGACGCCGAGCTTTTCGAGATGCAGCGCGGCAACCTTCTCATCGAGATGTTTCGGCAGAACATAAACTTCGTTCTTATACTTATCACCCTTGGTCCACAGCTCGATCTGCGCGAGCGTCTGGTTGGTGAAGCTTGCCGACATCACGAACGACGGATGGCCAGTTGCACAACCGAGGTTCACCAGGCGACCCTTGGCGAGGATGATGATCTGCTTGCCATCGGGAAACTTCACCACATCGGTGCCGGGCTTCACTTCGTCCCATTCATAATTGCTGAGCGCGGCAATCTGAATCTCCGAATCGAAATGGCCGATGTTGCAGACGATCGACATCGGCTTCATCGCCGCCATATGCTCGGCGGTGATGACGTCGGCATTGCCGGTCGCGGTGCAGAAGATATCGGCCCGGGTCACGGCCTCTTCCATCGTCACGACTTCGAAGCCCTCCATCGCCGCCTGTAGCGCGCAGATCGGATCGACTTCGGTCACCATCACGCGCGCGCCGCCATTGCGGAGCGATTGCGCCGAACCCTTGCCGACGTCACCGAAGCCGGCGACGCAAGCGACTTTACCGGCAAGCATCACGTCGGTCGCGCGACGGATCGCGTCGACCAAAGATTCCTTGCAGCCGTAAAGGTTATCGAACTTCGACTTCGTCACCGAGTCGTTCACGTTGATCGCGGGGAAGGGCAGCTCGCCCTTCTTGGCGATCTCATACAGGCGGTGGACGCCGGTGGTGGTTTCTTCCGACACGCCCTTCAGATTCTTGACGGTCTCGGTCAGATAGCCCGGATACTTGGCGACGAACGCCTTCAGCGCGCGCTGGAATTCGACTTCTTCGTCATTCTCCGGCTCGCCTAGCGTATGGCCGGCTTCGAGCTTGGCGCCCCACAGAGCGAACATCGTCGCGTCGCCGCCATCGTCGAGGATGATGTTGGCGGTCGTGCCGTCGGTGTCCGCACCCCAGTTGAAGATGTCGCCGACATAGTCCCAATAATCAGCGAGGCTCTCGCCCTTGATCGCGAACACCGGAACGCCGGTCGCGGCGATGGCGGCGGCGGCGTGGTCCTGCGTCGAGAAGATGTTGCAGGTTGCCCAGCGGACCTGGGCGCCGAGGGCCGTCAAAGTTTCGATCAGCACCGCAGTCTGGATCGTCATGTGGAGCGATCCGGTGATGCGCGCACCCTTCAGCGGCTGCGACGCGCCGAATTCCTCGCGCAGCGCCATCAGCCCGGGCATCTCGGTCTCGGCAATGTTGATTTCCTTGCGACCGAAATCGGCAAGGGTGATGTCAGCGACAACATAGTCGGTGGTCGGACGGTCGAGAACGGTGGCCACGGCGGAATCTCCGGTTGAGTTATTCCTGCCCCCTAGCGCGCGCTTTGCATCAAATCAAATATAAAGATGTCTTTATATGTTGTGCTCGGACTAGGCCCGCCCCGCCCCGCTCACCAACAGGCGCGGATCGATCCCGGCGCGCGCGAACGCCGCTGCCCAGCGGTCATCGGCGTTGGTCTGGTAGAGCAAGGCCGTGTCCCCAGCGGTGTTGAACCAGCCATGCGTAGTCATTTCGCCATCGAGCTGCCCCTCGCCCCACCCGGCATAGCCGAGCGCCACCAACCACTGGCTGGGTCCGGTGCCTGCGGCGATCGCCTTCAGCACGTCAGTTGTGCCCGACAGCGCCCAGAGCGGGCCGTCCTGACCGACCACTTCGACCGTATCCTGCCCGCCCCAATCGAGCGTATGCAGCACAAAGCCGCGGCGCGGCTCGACTGGACCTCCAAGATGCACCGGCGCATCGGGCGCGACGCCGGGGTCGATTTCGAGCTGCCGCAGCACTGCATGCAGCCCGAGTCCGTCGATCTTCGTGCCGATTCCGATGCCCAGCGCGCCCTCCGCATCATGCGCGCACATCGCAATCACCGCGCGCGCGAAGCGCGGGTCGCCGATGCCGGGCATCGCCAGCAGGAACTGGCCGGTAAGAAACCGTGCACTTTTCATCACCACAACCCATAAGCGCCCCGCCCGCCCGCCGCCACGCTTGAAATTCGCGGTCACTTGCACAACGTACCACGCGCCATTCAAAAAAACGGCACAACAGGAGAATCCCCCATGACGATCAGTGTCGGCGACCGTATTCCAAACATCACGCTCACCAAGGCCACCGCGCATGGCCCGGACCAGATCAGCTCGGACGATTTCTTCAAGGGCCGGAAGGTTGCGCTCGTCGCAGTGCCCGGCGCGTTCACCCCGACCTGCTCGGCACGCCATTTGCCAGGCTTCGTCGAAAAGGCCGATGCGTTGAAGGCCAAGGGCGTCGACGAAATCGCCTTCACCTCGGTCAACGACGCCTTCGTCATGGGCGCGTGGGGCAAGGCCAGCGACGCTGGCGACATCACAATGCTCGCCGACGGCAATGCCGAATTCGCCAAGGCCGTCGGCCTGACCTTCGACGGATCGAAATTCGGCATGGGTGAACGCAGCCAGCGCTATTCGATGCTCGTCAATGACGGCGTCGTCGAACAGCTGAATGTCGAGGCACCCGGTGCCTTCGAGGTTTCCTCGGCCGAACATCTGCTGAGCGAAATCTGACGCACGACGAACCGAGTGCGGGTGACGGAACAGCGTCGCCCGCGCTTCGTTACCACACCGTAACGCACTTTTTTGCCAAGGAGACGATCATGACCGATACCGTTGCAAATGCCGCCAAGGACGTCGTCCAGGACATCACCACCGAAGTGAAGAAGGCTGCTGGCGAACAGACCTTGTTCGAGCAAGCGCAGGAAGCCGTGACGGACGCTTTTGAGGCGACCGTCGAGGCGGTAAAGGAACATCCGCTCGCAGCCGCCGGAATTGCTGCCGGGGCAGCCGCTGCGGTCGCCGGTGCCGTGTTCGGCGCGGCCAAGCTGTTCGGCGACGACGAGAGCGCGGACGAGAAATAAGGAAACCGGACGAGGCGCGCCCACCCGCGCGCCCCGTCATGGTCTTGCGCGCGTAACGATCCGGCATTAGCCGCTAAGGATGACGCAAGCATCCTACATCGTCGCCGAACTCGACCGACTCTACCGCGCCTCGGTCGAGCGGCTCCAGAGCGCCCTCACCGCCTATATCACCACGGGCACGCCGCCCGCGCCCGAGGCGCGCCACGACGGCAGCTTCGCCTATCCCGAAATCCGCCTGCATTATCGCGGCGGCGGGGACCGGCCCGCGCCGATGCGATCGTTCGGGCGGCTGGTGAGCGCGGGCGATTATGCAATCAGCGTCACCAAGCCCGCGATCTTCGCCGAATATCTGACCGAACAGCTGACGCTGCTGATCGAGGATTATGACGTGACGGTGGAAGCCGTCCCCGGCCGCCAGGAAATCCCCTTTCCCTATGTGATCGATCCCGGCCACGCGCTGAGCCTCGACGAAATCTCCGCAGTCGATCTCGCGCGCCATTTCCCCGCAACCGAGCTGTCACACATTGGCGACGAGATTGCCGACGGTCTGTACACCGCATCGACCGGCATTCGGCCGCTGGCTCTGTTCGACGGCCTGCGCACCGATTTCTCGCTCGCCCGCCTGCGCCATTACACCGGGACGCCGCCCGAGCATGTCCAGCGCTACGTGCTGTTCACCAACTATCACCGCTATGTCGACGAATTCGTCCGCTGGGCGTTCAGCCAGCTTGGGGAAGGCTCGCGTTACACGGCGGTCTCGGGCGCCGGCGGCGTGTTGCTGCACGCGGGCGACGATGTCGAGGCGGCGCTTGCCGACACCAGCGCGTGGCGGCGGCACCAGATGCCAGCCTATCATCTGATGGCGGAGGACGGCACCGGCATCACACTGGTCAATATCGGCGTCGGCCCATCCAATGCCAAGACGATCTGCGACCATCTCGCTGTGCTGCGGCCCGAGGCGTGGCTGATGATCGGCCATTGCGGCGGCCTGCGCCCCAGCCAGCGGATCGGCGACTACGTCCTCGCCCACGCTTATCTGCGCGACGATCATGTGCTCGACGACGTGCTGCCCCCCGCCATTCCCGTCCCCGCCATCGCAGAGGTCCAGCTCGCGCTTGCCCGCGCGGCCGAGACGATCTCGGGCCAGTCGGGCGACGAGCTCAAGCGCCGCCTGCGCACCGGCACGATCGTCACCACCGACGACCGCAATTGGGAGCTGCAATACTCGCGCTCGGCCTTACGCTTCTCACTCAGCCGCGCGGTCGGGATCGACATGGAATCGGCGACGATCGCGGCGCAAGGCTATCGCTTCCGCGTGCCCTATGGGACTTTGCTGTGCGTCTCAGACAAACCGCTCCACGGCGAATTGAAGCTGCCGGGGCAAGCCAACCGCTTCTACGAACGCGCGATCAGCGAGCATATGCGGATCGGCATCGAAGCGTGCGAAGAACTCCGCCGCGAGGGCAAGAAACTGCACTCGCGTAAGTTGCGCGCGTTTAACGAGCCGCCGTTCCGGTAAGTCCACCGTGCTCCTGCGAAGGCAGGAGCTCTGGGTTACCAGCGTTGCTCTTTGATCCCCTGATCTCCTGCCTTCGCAGGAGAACCGAATAGCGGCGCAGGGACCCTTTCAGGTTAGGAAAACGGCAGCGATTCGAGCGCTTCGTTCAATGCTCGGATCGCCGATGAGGTCACGATGCCGGACTGATCCTTGCGAAAGGCCCTGCGCCGATCAGTCGGTCGGAGCGACATCGGTTGATGCGAGTTCATTGACGAGTACGTCGCCAACAACCGCGATTGCCGGATCGGCTATATCGACCGTAACAGCGTGGTGGGCGACGAATACGCCGCCAGAGGTGATGGTGACCTTTGCCGGATCGGCCGAGATTGCTACCCCATCGACGCCAACGACGATGCCTACGCCGCCTACCATGATTCTCAGCCCGTCATCGGATGAGGCCTTTACAGAGACCGGCACGGCGACAGCCGGCGCCTCCACCGTCAGCGCGAAGCCCCCGATGCCGGGCGTGTCGTCGAACATCAGCGATGCTGATTGCGTGCGGATCAAGGTGTTTTCCGGTGCCATCGCGGCGATAGGCCGCTCGCCTTCTCGCCAATAGCAACCCGTCCAGATCGGATAGTCCAGGTCGCCACCTTCGAACTCGACCCACACCGCCGCATCGATCGGCGGCACCATGCAAAAGCCAACGTTTTGGCCAGCATAAGGCACACAAGGCATCGCCCAACTCGTTACCACCGCACCCAACACTTGCGGGGCGGCAACCTGCAACCGGCCCTGATTCAGCGGATCGATGTTATCGATTACTGTTCCGCGATACTTGCCATAGAATGGGGTCATCGGTCGCTTATACCTCTCCATATGGCATCGAACTCACCACCCGCTCGGCTTCCCCTTATTCTGCTTATCCAACCACTTCTTCAGCGGCGCGAAATAATCGACCATCGCTTGGCCCGAAATCTCGCGGCTGCCGGTGAAGGTCTGCAGCGCGTCGGGCCATGGCTTGGACTGCCCCATCGCCAGCATCGCGTTCAATTTGTCGCCGACCGCTGTGTTGCCGTAGAACGAGCAACGATGCAGCGGCCCCTTCCAGCCCGATTGCTTGCACGCCGCCTGATAGAATTGGAATTGCAGCAAGCGCGCGAGGAAGTAGCGCGTGTAGGGAACGCTGGCGGGAACGTGATATTTCGCACCCGGATCGAAGCGCGTCTCGTCGCGCGGCACCGGCGGCACGATCCCCTGATATTTGAGGCGGAGGTCGTTCCAGCCCTTTTCATATCCCGTCGCGGGAATCGCGCCCGAAAACACGCCCCAGCGCCATTTGTCGATCAACAGCCCGAACGGCAGGAAGGCGACCTTGTCCATCGCCTGTTTGAGCAGCAGCCCGATGTCCTTGTCGGGCGTCGGCACCTTGGCCTGATCGAGCAGCCCGATCTTCACCAGATAATCAGGCGTGATCGAGAGCGCGACGAAATCGCCGATCGCCTCATGGAAGCCATCGTTCGCGCCGTTTTCGTAGAGGAAGGGCTGCGTATTGTACGCGCGCTGATAATAATTATGGCCCATCTCGTGGTGGATCGTGACGAAATCGTCGCCATTCACCTTGGTGCACATCTTGATCCGCAGATCGTCCTTGCTGTCGACATCCCAGGCGGAGGCATGGCAGATCACCTCGCGATCGAGCGGCTTGGTGATTTGCGAGCGCGACCAGAACGTATCGGGCAGCGGCTTGAAGCCGAGCGAAGAATAGAAACCCTCGCCCGCCCGGAACATCTTAACCGGATCATAGCCCTTGGCCTTGAGCAAATCGCCCGTGTCATAGCCAACATCGCCAGCGCCTTTGGGGGCGACCACATCGTAGATATTCCCCCATTCCTGCGCCCACATATTGCCGAGCAGATCGGCGCGGATCGGGCCGGTCTTGGGCTGCACCGCATCGCCATATTTCGCGTTGAGGTTCCAGCGAACATAGGTGTGCAGCGCGACATAGAGCGGCTCGACTTGCTTCCACAATTTGTCGGTCAGTGCGGCGAACTGGTCGGGATCCATGTCATAGCCCGAACGCCACAGTGCGCCGACATCGGCATAGCCCAGCTCCTTTGCGCCCTTGTTGGCGATCTCGACCTGACGCGCATAATCGCCGCGCATCTGTGCGCCGACATTGTCGTGCCAGCTGACCCACATCTCTTTCGATTTGGCAGGATCGCGCACTGTGCCCATCGCGGCTTCGATATCGCTCCCGTTGATCGGCTTGCCGTCGAGCGTCCCCTTGCCCTTGCCGTACTGCGACGACATGCGCGTGACGATCGTCGCCAGCTCGGTCGCGGAGCCTGGCGTGGTCGGGGCGGGCAGCGTCAGGCCGCTGCGCAGGATATCGATCTTGCGCTTTGTGTCGAACGAGAGCCCAGGCAGCGATGCGAACTGCGCCGCCTCCAGCGCGAAACGGACTTGGAGCTCAGTCCCCTCGGCGCCGAATTTCGCGGCAATCGCGTCGGTGTCGTCGGTGATGTAGGTCGCGTTGATCCACGCCGCTTGCTGCGCCGGGGTGGAGAAATCCGCGAGTTCCTTCTCCGCCCGCGCAACGAAGGCGTCGGCGTCCGCTGGCGTGGGAGCATCGGCGACAGCGACGGGCGCGGGCGCATCCCCGGCAAAAGCGGGCGCGGCCGCCAGCGACAAGATCAGGGCGAGCGAAGAAATACCGGTGCGGATCATACGAGTCCTCTTATGCAAAGTTGCCGCAACCTGTGCCGCAGTCTCGGCTCGGTCAAGCGGTTAGAAAGTCCACGATCGCATCGCTGAGCTCGGGCTTAAGCACCGCGCTCATATGGTTGCCCGGCACCGCGCGGAAGCTCGCGTCGCGCAATACGGCGGCGAGTTCCGCGCCCGATCCATTGTCATTATCGTCCGCGCCGTTGACCACCAGCGTCGGCGTAGCGATCCCTGCCAGCGCATCATGCGGCGTGTCCACAAAAGTGTCGAGGATGTGCAGCAAAGCCACCGGGTCGCCGCCGGTCGTCTTCAGGAAGGCCTCGGTCATCCACTCGCTCGATCCGCGCGGAAAGCTGCCAAGGTTGGTCAGCACGTTGCGGAAATAGCCGCCGCGCCCCTCGGTCGCGGTAATGCCCTTATAGCCCATGCCCGACAGCACTGCACGGCGTGGCATCGCGCCATGCGCCAGCATCCGCACCGCCGTCCGCCCGCCGAGCGAATAGCCCACCAGATCGTAATCGCTGAGGGCAAGATGCTCGATCAGCGCGAAGGCGTCGCGCATCAGCACATCGCGCGGATAGGCGGCGGCCTCGTGCGGCTTCGCGCTCGACCCGTGCGCGCGCAGATCGGGCATGATCACCCGAAACCCTGCCGCCGCAACCTTTGCGGCATGGCCGTATTTGATCCAGTTTACGCCCGCATCGGAAAAGAAACCGTGGATCATCACCACCGGACGCCCTGCCCCGACTTCACGCCACGCAAGGCGCGCGCCGTCGAAGCTGGCGAAGAAACGCGGTTCCACAGGTGCGCTCATGCCCGCTCGGTCAGCCCCGCTGCGCGCATCCGGGTAAGGGCAAGTTCGACCCGGTCCTGTCCGAAAAACGGCTCCCCGTTGAAAACCAGCGTCGGCACGCCCCAATGCCCGGCCGCCTCCAATGCAGTCTGGTTGGCGGCGATCTCGGCATCGAGCGCTACGGCATCGTCACGTGCTTCTGCCTGCAATTCCGCAAAGTCGAGTCCAGCTGCTTGCGTAGCCGCCGACAGATGCGCGTCCGCATGCCACCCCTCAGTCCCGCCCCAAATCAACTGCGAGATTGCATCGGCAAAGGCGAACCCCAGCCCACGCCTTGCCGCCGCCTGCCCCATCCGCACCAATGGGAAGATATACGGCTGCTCCGCCGCGATTTGCCGCGTGGCGATATCCTGCACGATCGGATCGGGACGCGGGGGTAGCATCGTAATCCCGTCATGCTGCGCCAGCCGCAGCACGTCCAGGAAGGTGTAGCGCAGCCAATTGGGATGGTTGCGCTCGAAGAATGTCGGCTCGCGGATCGCCAGCGGATAGACCGGCCGCAGCGCGATATCGAGATCATAGCGCGCCATCGCCGCGCGCCATTTCGGCATCGCCAGATAGCTATATGGGCTGCGGAACGAAAAATAGAGATCTGCGGTCAGCGTCATTGCGTCACGATCCTGACAAAGTCTGCGGGTGGCGGGTTTTCGGGGAAACTCGGTACGTCGTCCGGCAGTACCATCCAAGGCTGCTTGCTCGAAACCCAAATGTGCGCCCGTGGCTCCAGCGTGCACATCGCATCGAGCGTCCCTGCACGCACGACGGCCATGCCCGGTAGCCGGCCGTTGGTGTTGAATATCCGCGCATGGCACACGCCGCAGACACGCTGGTGCGACTGCGCCCCGCTGCGATTTTCGTAGGTGTAATCGACCACCGGCCCGGTCACCGTCAGGCTCGCCTCGCGCACCACCGCCTGTTCGCTGAACGCGCTCCCGCTCCAGCGTTGGCAGTCGGTGCAATGGCAGCAATAGACCGGCGGCATCGCCGCGATCGCGATACTGTAGCGCGTCGCGCCGCAGCGGCAGCCGCCTTCGATCGTCATGCCTGCTTCCCCCTCACGTCCCATACGATCGCGATCAACGCCCCAAGGATGGCGATCGCCATATCCTTTTGCGCGTCCCACACGTCACCTTGCTGGCCATTATACGCGTCCGCCATGCCCGGCGCGAGGAACATCGTCAGCAGCCATTCGAAGACTTCGTAGAGCGCGCTGACGCAGCCGACGAACAGAAATGCGAACCACAGGCTCGTCCGCCATCCGGCGGTGCCATAGCGCCGTACGATCTCGGCGACCGGAGCAACCCACAGCAAGCCGAAACTCAGATGGACGAGGCGATCGAAATTGTTGCGCGTCCAGCCCATCGCGGCATCGATCGACTGGCCGGTAAGCACCCGCCCCCACGCGTCATAGGGTACGTTCGAATAGGTGTAGCGTCCGGCAAGCGTATGCAGAAGGAAGAACAGGACCAGTGCTACGACCGAGCGATCCGACAGCGGCCAGCGCCCGAGCAGCCACGGCGACGCGAACAGCAGCAGCACGGTCGGGAGATGCTGCAACGGCGCGATCTCGGGGTAAGGCTGCCACAAATTCGCGGCGAACACCGCCACCGCCAACAAACACAGCATCGCCCGCTGGGCGCGCGGGACGATCATCCACCGCCGACGATAGGCTGCTATCAGCTTAAGCCGCCTTCTTGAGGAATTTGCGCCCGAGCAATTCCGCGATCTGCACCGCGTTGAGCGCCGCACCTTTGCGCAGATTGTCCGACACGCACCACAGGCTGAGGCCATTCTCTACGGTCGAATCCTCACGCACGCGGCTGATGAAGGTCGCATATTCACCGACGCATTCGACTGGCGTGACGTATCCGCCGTCCTCGCGCTTGTCGATCAGCATCACACCGGGTGCCTCGCGCAGGATTTTCTGCGCTTGCGCCGCCGAAATTTCATTCTCGAACTCGATGTTAATCGCTTCCGAGTGCCCGACGAACACCGGCACGCGCACGCACGTCGCGACAACCTTGATCTTGGGATCGAGGATCTTCTTGGTCTCGACCACCATCTTCCACTCTTCCTTGGTCGATCCGTCATCGAGGAATTCGTCGATATGCGGGATGACGTTGAAGGCGATCTGCTTGGTAAACTTCTTGGCCTCGGCGCTGTCACCGACGAAGATGTTGCGCGATTGCTCGAACAGCTCGTCCATGCCCGCCTTGCCCGCGCCCGAGACCGATTGATAGGTCGCGACGACGACGCGCTTGATCTTGGCGAAATCATGCAGCGGCTTGAGCGCGACGACCATTTGCGCGGTCGAGCAATTCGGGTTGGCGATGATGTTGCGCCGCGTATACATCGCGATCGCCTCGGGGTTCACCTCGGGCACGATCAGCGGCACGTCCGGGTCCATCCGGTAGAGCGATGAATTGTCGATCACGGTGCAACCGGCGGCGGCAAAGCGCGGGGCGTGGAGCCGCGTGCCTTCGCTACCGATCGCGAACAGCGCCATGTCCCAGCCGCGCGGATCGAAATTCTCGATATTCTGGACCTTGAGCTTCCTGCCCGTCTCGCCGAAATCGACCTCATCGCCCTGGCTGCGCGATGAGGCGACCACCGCGATATCGGCGAGCGGAAACTCGCGCTCCGCCAGACTATTGAGCATCTCGCGCCCGACATTGCCGGTGGCCCCGACGACGACGATTCTGTAACCCATGGTGTATCTCGCCTTCTTTTCAGTCGGTCCCCATAGACTTGAGCACAAGATGCGGGAAGACAGGAAACGTATCCACCGGCAAAGCCGACCACGACAGGCGGGAAAATCGACATGGCGCGCGGCGACGAGGGGATCTGGGACGTGATGGCGAAGGCGGCGAGCCACGCCATTGCGTATCGTCGCACCATCGCCGGTGCACCGACGACGCCGGTTGCGGACTATGCGATAATCCATGCCGCATTCGCAGCGCCGACCCCGCAAGAGGGGCTTCCCGCCGACCGCGTTATCGCCGATCTGGTTGCGCACGCCACGCCGGGTATCCGTGCCTCGACCGGGCCGCGCTTTTACGGCTGGGTGATCGGCAATTCGCACCCCGTCGGCGTCGCTGCGGACTGGTTGACTGCGGCATGGGGGCAGAATGCGGCGAATGTATTGGCAGCCCCCGCTGCCGCTGCGGTCGAAGCGGTCGCGGCGGGCTGGCTGCTCGATCTGCTCGGGCTGCCCACGACGGCGTCGGTCGGGATGGTCACCGGCGCGACAGTGGCCAACTTCGTCTGCCTCGCCGCCGCCCGCAGCGCGGCGTTGCAGCGGGTCGGTTGGGATGTCGAAAGCGACGGCCTGTTCGGCGCGCCGCCTGTGCCGGTGCTGATCGGTGCGGACGCGCATGCGACGGTCTATTCCGCGCTGAAATATCTCGGCTTCGGCACGAAACGCGTCGTCGAAATCCCGACCGACGCGCTTGGCCGGATGATCCCGGTCGAATTGGAGCGCGCGCTCGCATCGGCGGGGAGCAACCCTGCCATCGTCATCGCGCAGGCCGGGCAGATCAACACCGGGGCAAGCGACCCCTTCACCGAGATCGCGCCGATCGCGCGGGCGCACGGGGCGTGGCTGCATGTCGATGGCGCGTTCGGCCTTTGGGCGAAGGTCGCGCCCGACCGCGCGCACCTTGTCGCAGGTGTCGAAGATGCCGATAGCTGGGCGACCGATGGCCATAAATGGCTGCAAACGCCTTATGATTGCGGGTTCGCCATTGTTCGGGACGCAGAGGCGCACCGCCGCGCCATGGCGATCAGCGCCAGCTATTTGCCCCCGGCCGAGGGTGCGGAGCGTGACCCGTCCTCTTATGTCCCCGAGCTATCCCGCCGCGCCCGCGGGTTCGCGACTTGGGCGATGATCCGCCATCTCGGGCGCGATGGCCTCGCCGAAATGGTCGAACGCCATTGCCGGATCGCTGCGTATATGAGCACCGCGCTCGCCATCGAACCGGGCATCACGCTGGTCGCCCCGGTCGAACTCAACCAGTTCATGCTGCGCTTCAGTGACGACGATGCCGCGACGCTGGCAACCGTCGCGCAAGTCCAGCAGGACGCGATCGCATTCATCGGATCGTCGCAGTGGCGCGGCGCGTGGGTGATGCGCGTGTCGGTCACCTCCGACGCCACGACCATGGCCGATGCCGACGTAACCATCGCCGCCGTGATCGATGCCTGGCGAAGGGTACGGCAAGCTATTTAGCGGCCTTGTCCTTCACGTTCCGATCCAGAAACGTCAGGATCGTTCCCCACAAATGCTCGCTGATCCCCGGCCCGCCGACGCGGTGGGTGTAGCCGGGGTAGAACATCATCTCGAACGGGCGGTCCTTCTTCTGCATTTCGGCGGCAAAGGCAGTCGAATTTTCGAACACGACATTGTCGTCGGCCATGCCGTGGATCAGCAGGAGCGGATCGGCGATTTTCGCGGCATCCTGCAACGCATCGGATTCGGCATAGGCTTTCGCGTCGGCCACCGGTGAACCCATGTAGCGCTCGGTATAATGCGTGTCGTACAATTCCCACTTGGTCACCGGCGCGCCCGACACGCCCGCCGCGTAAACGCCGGGATTGGCCTGCAGCATCTTGAGCGTCATGTAGCCGCCGTACGACCAGCCATAAGTCACGATCTTGTCGGCGGCGACGAACGGCTGTTCCTTCAGGAATTTCGCGCCCGCCAATTGATCGGCGACCTCGACCGTCCCCATCGCGCGATAGATCTGGTCCTCGAACGCCTTGCCGCGATTGAACGAGCCGCGATTATCGATCTGGAAATAGATATAGCCTTGGCTGACGAGATATTGCGCGAGCGCCCCGCCCCATGCGCGCGTCACTTGCTGACCGGTGCCGGGGCCGCCATAATGCTGGAAAAACACCGGATATTTCTTGCCCGGCTCGAGCGGCGGGGTGATCATTTCCCAGTAAAGCGGCGTGCCGTCGGCGGCCTTGATCGTCCCGAATTTGGTCGGCTGATGCGACCCGAGATAGGGGTAATAGGGATGCATCCGGTTCATCGCATTCTCGTTGATCCAGGCGAGGCGGTTTCCGTTTGCATCGGCGAGATAGGTCTGCGGCGGCTGGCTCGGAGTCGAGCGCGTGACGATCATCCGCGTCGCGGCACCGTCCATCGTGCCAGTGTTCCACCCTCCGGTCATGGTCAGACGCCTAATGACATTGGGCTGCGCGATATCGACCGAATAGAGATGCTGCTCGAGCACGCCATCCTTATTGCCGACGAAGAACAAGCGACCTTTCGCCTCATCGACACCCGCGAGCGACTGGACGACCCATTCGCCGCTGGTCAGCGCGGTCCACTTGCCCTTGGCGAAGCGGTAGAGGTGGCCATAGCCGGTCCGTTCCGAGCGCCAGATCAAGCTGCCATCCTTCATCGGGCGATACGCGTCCGACAGATTGAGCCAACTCCGCGCGCCCGATCGCTCAGTAAACAAGACGGTCGATCTGCCCGTCGCCGGATCGACCTTAAGCATGTCGAGCGTCTTCTGGTCGCGGCTCTGGCGCTGCACGAGCAACGTTTTGCCATCCTGCGTCCAGTCGACGCGGGCGAGATAGATGTCGGGATCGCTGCCGAGATCGACCTTCACACGGCCCGAGCCATCGGCCTTCATCACATACAGTTCGACCGTCACGTTCGGCGTGCCCGCCGCCGGATAGCGCTGGTCGTACACCTTGGTCCCGTTCGCGCCGATCGCCGCGCGCGTGACGATGCCGACGGGCGCCTCATCAAAGCGCTCGACCGCGATGTGCGTATCGCCCGGCGACCACCAATATCCGGTGCGGCGGTCCATTTCCTCTTGCGCGACGAATTCGGCCTCGCCCCAATGCACCGTCCCCGCGCCGTCATCGGTGATCTGCGTGGCGGCTCCGCCACCCAGCGGCTGCACGAACAGATTCTGCCCGCGCACAAAGCTGACGAAACCGCCCTTGGGGCTGACGGTCGGATTGAGTTCACCCTCGGGCGTATCGGTCAGCCGCCGCGTCGTGCCGTCAAGGTCTGCGAGATACAAATCGCCGTCGAGCGGAACGAGGATCGTCTTGCCATCGGGTGCCCAATCATAAGCGACGATGCCTTTCGATCCGGCGATGCGCGCGCGCTCGCGCTGCATCTTCTCGACTTCGGACAGTTCCGCGCCACTGCCGACCTTCTTGGAATCGACCAGCATCCGTTCTTGGCCGGTGCGCGTGTCGAGCGCCCATAGGTCGAAGCGCTCCTTCTCCTCGGCGCGCGGTTTCAGCGAAGTGAGCAGCGTCCCGTCGGGTGAGAGCTTCAACCCGCGCGGCTGCGAGCCCGACAGATCGGGGCTGGCGAACACGCGCGACAGCGTCAGCTTCGGCCCAGGGGTCTTGTCAGCGGCCATGACGGGCATCGCTGCACAAGCGAGCATCACGCCCGTAAAAGCCCAAACGCCGCGCATTGTGCATCTCCAGTCCCGCTTATGTCCGCACCCGACGAAAGCGGGCGGTGGCGGCGCTTATCGCGGGGCTTTTCCGCGCCGTAAAGAGCCACGTCCGTCAGCGCTTTTGGAACAGGCTCGCTTCCTGCGTCTGATCCGGCAAACGCGCGCCGCTTCGGTCGAACAGTGGCGTGATGCAATCCGCATATCCCACCGTCTCGAAGTCCGCGGAAACGGCGGTGTCGGCAAAGCGGAAATTGCAATGGCGCAGCACCAGATACCCACCCGGCCGCACCGCGCGCGCGAGTTGGGTCACCTCACGCTCGAACCGGTCGAAATCGAGGATGTGGTTGTGCTGAATTGCAAAGTCGTTGAGCAAGCCGTGCCGGA
>JBBQLB010000043.1:0-20726 GCA_038327465.1 Sphingomonadales bacterium
TGACCGCCAAGATCAAGGGCAAGGACGGCACCGTCACCGCCGAGGAGTTCAGCCCCGCGATCGTCGCGATCGGGATTGTGCCCAATACCGAGAATATCGGGCTGGAGGGGCTCGGCGTCGAAACCGACCGGGGTCATATCAAGACCGACGGGTACGGCGCGACCAATGTGCCGGGCATCTGGGCGATCGGCGATGTTACCGGGGCACCGTGGCTGGCGCACAAAGCGAGCCATGAAGGCGTGATCGCGGTCGAGAAGATCGCCGGCGGTCATCCGCATGCGATGGACAAGGGCAACATCCCCGGTTGCACCTATTCGCGCCCGCAGGTCGCCAGCGTGGGGATGACCGAGGCCAAGGCGAAGGAAGCGGGCTATGATCTCAAGGTCGGCAAATTCCCCTTTATCGGCAATGGCAAGGCGATTGCACTGGGTGAGGCCGAAGGCTTCGTGAAGACCGTGTTCGACGCGAAGACCGGCGAATTGCTTGGCGCGCACATGGTCGGCGCCGAAGTGACCGAGCTGATCCAGGGCTATGTCGTCGCGCGCCAATTGGAGACGACCGAGGCCGAGCTGATGGAAACCGTCTTCGCGCACCCGACGCTGAGCGAAATGATGCACGAAAGCGTGCTAGGCGCTTATGGGCGGGCCATTCATATCTGACGGGTTGATGCCCTAGGGCATCGTGCCACCGTCGAAGTGAGCGCATTTTATGCTGTGATCCCCGCGAAAGCGGGGACCCAACGTAGCCTGACGGTGGATTGCGATAGCGCCCCGATTTCAGGCGGCGGCGTTATCGACGATCGACATGACCTCTTCGCGCGGCTTGGCGGCGACGGCCACGGGTGCCGCCCGGTCGAACGGGTTTTTCCCGGCATCGGCGGAGACATGCTTCAGACGCCCGTCGATCGAAGCGCCGGTTTCGATTGCGATCGATTCATATTCGACATCGCCGGTAATCCGCGCGGCGCGCTCGATCGTCAGCTGACGGACCGAGACCGATCCTTCGATCGCGCCGCCGAGCCGGGCACTCTCCGCACGGACCGCGCCTTTGATGTGGCTGTCATTGCCCTGGACGAAATTGCCGCATTGAATGTCGCCTTCGATGCGGCCGTCGATGTGCAGATCGGCGGTGGCCGTGACATTGCCGGTGATGACCATATCCGGCCCGATGACCGAAAACATGCCGCGCTTGCCACCCGACGATTGCGACGGCGTTGTTGGCGCGGGTGGAAGCCCCGGACCGCCCACCTCGCGACCGCCGCGTGCATTGTTGTTGAACATCGACATTGTAACTGCTCCCCGCAGACCCGATTCGCCGTTCTCGGTAGCATATTGCGCGCCCGCATCGCAGCCAAGTTCGTCAGGCCGTGCGTGCCATAAGGGGATTGTCGTTTGCGGCGGGTTTTAGCACCGCGCGCGCCTGTAGCACGGTCGCGATCAACAGGGCGGCGGCGGCGAGCGGCCCAAGGTTCGGCGCTGCGAGCAAGGCGATGGCGCTGCCGCTAAGCACCAATCCTGCGATGCGCCAGCGCGCAGCGTCGCGGCGCGTCGACATCGCCAGCGTGAGTGCGACGATGTCAGCCACGGCGAGGACGGTCAGGTCGGTTCCGGGCATAAGCTCTGCCATAACGAGCGCGCAGAGCAGCACGGCATCCAGCACCGTGTGGCGGTATAGCCTGCGCGCCGAGAACCATGCGGCATAGGCGGCGGCGGCGCCCGTCGTCGCGGCAAATGCGAGGCCGGTGAGTGGCAGTTCGCTTATCCCCGGCAGCGCCTGCGCCAGCACCCAGAAATTCGGCGCGCCGCGCGACAGCGGCAGATCGAGCGGGAAGGGGGGTAGCATAGGCACATCGCCGGTTAGCTTACGGGCCAGCATGATCGCGGCTCCGGTCAATGCCGCGAGGATCAGCAAAACCGGTAACGCACGCCGCTGGATCGCCAGCGCGATGATGAAGGGGGTGAGCAGCAGCGCCTGTGGATCGAAGCCCAAAGCGACCCCATACCAGACCAACATCGCGGCGGTGTCGTCCTCGGTCGCGGCAAGCACCGCCATCAGACAGGCGATCGGCCAGAACCATGCCCCACCGAGCATAAGGCCGAGCGGCACCAGCAGCAGCAACGCCATCTGCCGCGCATAGGTCGTGGGGGGGGAACCTAAGGTCATGCCGACTCCCTGCACCGCTGCTGGTTGCGGCGGCGTTAAGGTTGCGTGCGCCGCGTCGCTGTGGTGAGGTATTGATCAGACAAAGCAGGAGGTGAGGATGGCGACATCGGCGATCGAACAGCCGGGGACTCCTGGTCAAATTCCCGCGCCAAAGGGCCTGCCCGTCGTCGGCCACCTCCACCAAATCGCGCGTAGCGGTCTCGTCGGCCATTTGCTCAACGTCAGCCGTGATTTCCCGCAAGGCATTTTCAAGCTGAAATTCGGCAGCCGCGTTGCGGTATTCGTGACTGATCCTGATCTTGTCGCCGAATTGTGCGACGAAACGCGCTTCCGCAAGATGCCGGGGCCGGGCTTGCGCGTCGTGCGCAAGTTCGCCGGCGACGGGCTGTTCACCGCGTTCAGTGAGGAGCCGAATTGGGGCAAGGCGCACCGCATCCTGCTCCCCGCCTTCAGCCAGCGCGCGATGAAGGGCTATTTCGAGATGATGCTCGAAGTGGCGGATCAATTGGTGGCGAAATGGACGCGGCTGTCGGGCACCGATGTGCTCGTCGCCGACGATATGACGCGCTTCACGCTCGATTCGATCGCGGTCGCGGGGTTCGGCCACCGCTTCGCGTCGTTCGAACGCGAAGAGCTCGACAGTTTCCTCGAGGCGCTCGCCCGCGCGCTCGGCGAATCGCTCAACATGATCACGCGCATGCCCTTTCAGCAGCGCTTCGCCAAGAAATCGGCGCGCCAGTTCGAGGCCGACATTGCCGAGATGAACACGCTGGTCGACGGCATCATCGCCGAACGCCGTGCCCACCCCAATGACGGGAAAGACTTGCTCAACCTGATGATTTCGGCGGTCGATCCCGAGAGCGGCGAGGGGCTCGACGATCTCAACATCCGCTATCAGGTGCTGACCTTCCTGATTGCCGGGCATGAGACGACCTCAGGCCTGCTCACCTTCGCGCAGCATTTGCTGCTGCGGCATCCGCACGTGCTGGCGCAGGCGTATGGCGAGGTCGACCGCGTCCTGCCCGGCGATAAACGCCCCGATTATGCCGATATCGCGCAACTCGATGTGATCGAACGCATCCTGAAAGAGGCGCAGCGGCTCTGGCCGACCGCGCCGATCTTCAGCCTTGCGCCGTATGAGGACGAGGTCATCGGCGGCACCTGGACGATGCGCAAGGATCGCCCGGTCAATGTCTTCTCACCCGGCCTTCACCGCAACCCGCAAGTCTGGCCGAACCCGGACGAGTTCGACATCGACCGCTGGTTGCCGGAGGCGGAGGCGGCGCGCCACCCGCACGCCTACAAACCGTTCGGCAATGGCATGCGCGCGTGCATCGGCCGACAATTCGCGATGGTCGAGGCGAAGATGGCGCTCGCCATGATCCTGCAGAAATTCGCGATCAGCGATCCGCATGGCTATCGGCTCCGCATCAAGGAAACGCTGTCGATCAAGCCCGACGATTTCACGATGCGCATTCGCCTGCGTGGCGAGCATGAGCGGATGAGCTTCGGCACGGTCGCCGAGACGGTGGCCGAGGCCCCCGTCGCGGCGGTGTCGGGCACAGGCCAGCGCTTCACCGTGCTCTATGGCTCGAGCCTTGGCACGGCGCGCGACATTGCCGAGGAAATCGCCGAGCGCGCCAATCTCGACGGGTTCGAAACCGCCGTGCGATCGATGGACGAAGCGCTGCTGCAGGGGCATCTGCCCGAGGACAAGGTGATCGTTGTCGTCACCGCGACCTATAACGGCCGCGCGCCCGATACTGCGGTCGAACTCGAACGCGCGATGGATGCCGATACTTTCAAGGATGCCGATTGGGTCGGCGCGAAGTTCGCGGTGCTCGGCATCGGCAATTCGCAATGGCCGAATTACCAGCATTTCCCCAAACGCGTCGATGCAGCGCTGGAGGCGACCGGGGCCGACCGGTTGCTGCCGCGCGCCGAGGCGGACGGTCTGGGCGATTTCGACGGCGCAGTGGCGCAGTTCGTGCGCGATTTGTGGAAGGCCTTGGGCAGCGTCGCTGAGCCGAGCGTCGCGAAATCGACTTTATCGCTGCAATTGGTCGATACATCCGAAGTCCGCGCCCAGGCACTGCCCGAACATGCGCAGCAGCTCGAAATCGTCGCCAATGACGAGATGGTGCAGCCCGCCGACGGCCTGTGGGACTTCGCGATCGAGCCGCCGCGCCCCTCGACGCGCTTCATTCGCATCCGCTTGCCCGAGGGGCAGCGTTATCACACTGGCGACCATATCGCGGTCTATGCGCACAACCGGCCCGAACTGGTGACGCGCGCGATCGAGCGGCTGGGCTTGGCAGGCGCGACGCAATTGCGGCTCGACGGGCAGGGCGGGCGCTTCCACCATCTGCCGCTGGGGCAGACGGTGACGGTGCGGCACTTGCTGACCGATTTCGTCGAACTGTCCGATACGCTCCCCAAACGCGCGCTGGCGGTGGTGGCGGCGCAGACGCGCTGCCCGGATACCAAGCGCAAGCTGGCGGCACTCGAGGCGGATTATGATGCCGAGGTCGCGGGCAAGCGGCTGTCTTTGCTCGATTTGCTCGAACAGCATCCCGCCGCCGAACTGTCGCTCGACAGCTTGGTCGAACTCTCGCCCGCAATCGCGCCGCGCTTCTATTCGATCGCGTCGAGCCCACTCGATGATCCGCACGTCGCCGATCTCATCGTCGGCACAATGGCCGCGCCCGCTTGGTCGGGTCTGGGCGAGCACCGCGGTTTTGCGAGCGGCTATATGCAGCATGTGGCAGCAGGCGATCAGGTGTTCGGCTATATCCGCCGCCCCAACCCGCCCTTCGCGCCGCCCGCCGACCTGTCAGTCCCGATGATCCTGATCGGCCCCGGCACCGGCTTCGCGCCGCTACGCGGCTTCCTCGCCGAACGCGCCGCGCAAGCGGCGGCGGGGGAGGAGGTCGCGAAGAGCCTACTCTTCTTCGGCTGCCGCCACCCCGATCACGACTGGTTCTGTCGGGGTGAAGTCGAGGCATGGGCGGAAGCGGGGATCGTCGATCCCTACCTCGCTTTCTCCGCCGTCCCCAGCCATCCGTGGAAGTTCGTGCAGGATGCGCTCTGGGCCGAACAGGAGCGCGTTTGGGCAGCGATTGAGGCGGGCGCCCACATCTTCCTGTGCGGCGACGGCAAGTTCATGGCGCCGGCAGTGCGCGACACGCTGATCCGCATTCAGATGCAGCAGGTTGGCGACGAACATGCGCAAGGGTCGGATTGGCTCAACGCGATGATCGAGGACGGGCGGTTTCATCAGGATGTGTTTGGGTTCGGGAAGTAGGTACGGCTCAATAATAGCGGGTGACGATGCGCAGCCCGTCGGGAATCGGCACGAACGCATTCGCATCACGGTCTTGCGGCCACCGGATCGTTGCCTGGCGCGCGGGCCCGTTGACCGACACGATCTCGAACCGCGTGTCGACCATTTCGACGATATGCGCCTCGGTCGCTTTCTTGAGCGAGACGCTCGTCACCCGTGAGGTGCTGCCGAAGCTGGTGAAGGTGCGCGATTGGCCTTGCTGGACGATGTCGAGATAGAAAGACGCCGAAGATCCGCTTTTCGCGACATGATTGAGCGTGATGCGCAGCGCATTCTCCCCGCTGACGGGAAGTTTTACTTGGCGGTCGAGCGGAACCGGCGGGATCGACACCGGCGTGCGGGCCGCTGGTGTTCCGGCGTGGATCATCACGCTCTGCTCGGCGATGCCGTCGTCATTGACGTCGAGCAGGCAGAACTGCTTGTCGCTCGCCGCGCGCAGCATCGAGCGCCATAGCGATCCTCCGCCGAGCAATACGCCGAGCACACCCGAATCCGCCTTGCGCTCGCCGGGTTTGCGTTGCGTGCAAAAGGCTTGGGTACGTACGCTGCTGCCTGCTTTGCCGAGCAATACGGCTGGCAGGATATCACCGGCATTGAGCGAGATGGTGTCGGTATCGGCGACAATCGCCAGCGGCGCGGTAAGCCGGACTCCGGCCTCCCACATCAAAGGTGCGTCGAGGATCCTTTCGCCCTCACTATAGACGCGATCCCCCGCTGGTGCGGTGTTGATATAGGCGACCTGGCGCGCCTCCCGAATAACATCGAAATCACCAGCAGGGGTCGGCGTATCATTTGCCGCTGCGGTTGCGCTCCACGTCAGCATCACGCCAAAAGCCATCGCAAAGCGCTTCACGTCGCATCCCCCGCATCCGTTCCCCGCCTATAGCGTAGCAATGCGCCGTGCCTGCGCCAATCGTGATTTGCGCCGCAAGCGATGCGCGCTTAAGCTGCGCCGAGATGCGGCGTCTGACCGCAGACGGAGAGAGTCACACATGCTACAACTCAGCGGACAGGACGCGTCGTTCGTCTATCTCGAAACGCCGCATACCCCGATGCATATCGGCTCGGTCGGCATCTATGATCCGTCCACCGCACCCGGTGGGTTCGTGCGCTTCAAGGATATCCTGAGCTTCATCCGCAGCCGCCTCGGCGGGGCGCGCAGCTTCCGGCAGCGGCTGGTGCGCGTGCCGTTCGATCTCGACCATCCATACTGGATCGAGGATCCCGAATTCGACATCGAATTCCACGTCCGCCACATCGCGCTGCCGAAACCGGGCGATTGGCGACAGCTTTGCATTCAGGTCGCACGGCTGCATGCGCGACCGATGGACCTCAGCAAGCCACTTTGGGAATTCACTATTCTCGAAGGGCTCGACAATGTCGACGGTCTGCCGCCGGGCTGTTTCGCGCTGATCGCCAAGGTGCATCACGCCGCGATCGACGGCATGTCGGGGGTCGAGATGTCGGCTGCGCTGCATGATATCGACGCGAACATGACGCCGCCGACCGCGACCGACGACTGGCGGCCCGAGAATATGCCCAATGTCGCCGACCTGCTGACGCGCAGCTATTTCAATTCGCTGCTGCAACCGATGCGCGTGGTCGAGACGATCGGCCGCTCGCTGCCCGGCATGGCGAAGCTCACCGCCAGCGTCTCCAAGGGCGACGTCAGCATTTCGGGCGCAAAGCTCGCGCCGAAAACGCGCTTCAATGCCAAGGTCTCGGCGCACCGCGTGTTCGATGCCGCTGCGTTCAAACTGGCGGACATCCGCGCAATCAAGGATTCGGTGCCCGGCGCGACCGTCAACGACGTGATCCTTGCGATCGTCGGCGGCGGCTTGCGCGGCTATCTCGAGGCGAAGGGCGAACTCCCCAAGGATACGCTGACCGCGATGGCGCCGATTTCGGTACGCGGGGAGGGCGAAAAGGCCGCGCTTGGCAATCTCGTCTCGGCGATGGTGGTCGGGCTCGGCACGCAGATCGCCGATCCGCTCGAGCGGTTGCGCTTCGTCCATGCCGAAGCCGCCAATTCGAAAGCGATGACCGGCGCGGTCGGCGCGCGCACGCTGACCGATTACAGCCAGTTGATCCCCTCGGGGCTCGCCGGTCTCGCCGCGCGGCTCTACACCCGCGTCGGCGCGGCCAATGCACATGCGCCAGTGTTCAGTTGCGTCGTGACGAACGTGCCGGGCAGCCGCATCCCGCTCTATTTCGGCGGCGCGAAGATGGTCGCGATGTATGGCACCGGGCCGGTTTTCGACGGCATGGGCCTGATCAACACGATCTATTCCTATACCGATACGATCGCGATCAGCTTCACCAGCGACCGCAACATGATGCCCGATCCGGAAGCCTATGCGGCGGCGCTGACCGCGGCGTTTACGGCGTTAAAGGAGGCCGCAGCGTCCCCCAAGGCCGCGCCCGCCGCGCAACCGGTGGCCGCGACGAAACCGAAATCCCCCCGGCCTGCGCCCAAAAAGGCGAAGGCACCCAAGCAGAAGGAAGCCGTAGCATGACCGACAAGATCCGCGATACGCTCGGAAAAATGGCCGACCCCGTCAAGAAAGCCGGCGAAGCGCTCCGCGATGCCGGCAGCAAGATGACCGAATCGAGCTCGACCGTCGGGCTCAAGATGCTCGACCAGGCCGAAACCAATACGCGCGAAGCGTTTCAGGCGATGCGCGCCGCCGCCGGTGCCAAGGATCTGTCCGAAGTGATGAAAATCCAGGGCGATTTCATCCGCGAGCAGGGCACGCGCAGCATGGGCCAGGCGCGCGAAATCGGCGAACTGATCATGAAATTCGGGCGTGATGCGGTGGGGTCGGTGCGCGGCGATAAGTAAGTCGGCGAGAAAATATTGGCCAGAAAATACTGAGGTCGGGGCCTCCAGCCGATCTTCGCTTCATGCTATAGGAGGCCCCGATGACCACAGCCCCCACCCCGCCCGAACCGACCTCGCCCGCGAACGACCTGATCGCCGACAGTTCGTTCAAACCGACCGTCAGCGGCACCGAGCATTTCGTCGCGGCGGCGGGGTTTCATCTGGTCGAACGCATTCTGTTGATCATCGTCGCGCTGATGACGATCGGCGGCGCGCTGACCGAGATCGTCGGCATTTATCGAAGCTGGTCGATCACGCTCGCCGACATCTTGCAGATGTTTCTCTACACCGAAGTCATCGGCATGGTCAGCGTGTTCTACACCGGCAAGGGCGCGACCTTCATCTACCCGATCTTCATCGCGATGACCGCACTCGCCCGCCTCATCGTCCTGCAAAGCAAGGAAATGTCGCCGGACAAAATCGTCTTCGAGGCAAGCGCGATCCTGTTGCTTGCCGTTGCGGCGGTGGTGATTACGCGGATCAGCCGACCGGGGGCGGTGGGGGATAAGGCGATTTGATTGGGGCTTGCGCAGGGGGCTGGTGCTGAGCGAGTGCTCCCAGCTGGATGGTTTGCGGACTGACAGCTTTCAGACGCGTTTCCGCCCTTTCGGCGTCAGCGAATCTAACAGGTAAAGTATTCCATAGACGAGTCCTGAGCCTACAGATAGGAGCCAAGATCCTAAATAAAGACGGTCATCAGTTAGGGAAATGTAGGTTGTGCCTCCGTGCGCCTTGAAAGGTATCGGGAAATCGTGCGTAGGCGAAGTCGGTCGTCCAAGAATCAAAACGTCCGAAATCCACCACCCAAGTGGGATCGACGCGACGAATGCGCAGAGCGCAATTAGTCTTACCGCTTTGGCCATCCGCATGCCCTTCGATACCAAGGCGGATCATCAAGTGGAAGGCAACTTTCACGGTTGCATCTTCCCTGGCTGAATATCCACTTTGGGGGTTTCAGTCGTCTTCAAGCTCTGTCCTACACCCCACCAACCTGCGATACCCCGCGCAAACCCGCTCTTTCCACCGTCGATCCACCCCCCAAACGACAGCGGCCGACCGCTGAACGTCAGCGATCGGCCCTGCGAATGTTTCTCGATGGTGTGACTCGTGTGACTTTAAGCGTCGCCCGCCTCAGGCATGCCCCGCAAACGGATAGACCAGCGCCCGCAGCCCACGGCGCGAGAAGGGATGCCAATCCCCGTCCGCCTGTGCCAGCCGGTCTGCGACCGCGTAGAGCACCGCTGGGTTGACGCCCAGCCCGCAATGGCTGCCGTGCACTTCGATATTGTCGGTCTCGGCCGAGCGTGGCTCAACGCAATTTTGCCAGGCGACCACGCCGTCCTCGCGCGTGTAGATCGAGGTCGAGGGCACCGGCGGCGGGCTCGCGCTTTCGCGCATTTGTTCGGTCACATCGGCGTCGTCGATCCGCTGGCCGGTCAGCATTTCATAGGCGCGCCAGACATTGGTCGCCTTCGGCGTGCCGGTAAAGGGCGATCCGAGCGAGATGACTTGGCGCACCGCTTCGGGTGCGCGGCGTGCGAGCTGGCGCGCCATCACGCCGCCGAGGCTCCAGCCGATCAGGCTGACCTTCTGCCCCGTCGCCGCATGGATCGCCTTCAACCGCGCGACCAATTTCTCGCCTTGCCGACCGATCGCCTTGGGGCCGAGATTGCGGCCCAAGTCCCATGTGTGTGCGTCATAGCCGATTTGCGTGAGGTAGCGGCGCAACACCGTCGTCGATATGTCGCTCGTTACGAAGCCCGGCAGCACCATCACCGGATGCCCGTCGCCCCGCGTGGCGCTCGCGAGGAAGGGGGCAGCCATGCCGAGGCTCGACAGTTCCGCGAGGGCACGCGGCAATTCGGTCAGCGCCAGCAGCGCGGATGGCGGGGCGACCTTGGTTGTCGCGTGGGTGGTGGGCATCAGGCAGTTCCTTCCTTGGACGTGCAGTCTAAACGTGCTGCATTGAAATTTAGTTCAGTTTTCGATCCCAAAAGCGCGGTGCTGCGCCGCGACGCGCGCCACATCGTGGCTCAAAATGGCGAGATCGAAGGCGTTGCCCGCGCGGTCACGAACGTGATCCTTGAGCAGCGCTTCGCCACGAAAACCGAGGCTTTCGAACAACATCACCGATCCGATCTGGTCGGGCGTCATTTGCGCGGTGAGCTTGGCGATGCCGCGCTCCATAGCGATCGAATAAATCCCTTCGAGCAGATCACGCCCGAGGCCAGCGCCGCGTTTCGCGGGCGAGACGAGCAGCCGCACCTCGCCGACATGCGCGCTCCACCCAAGCGGATCGCGCACCAACGCAGCGGTGCCGACGAATTCGCCCTCCTCTTCGGCGACAAGGCTGTCGATCCAGCCCTCGGCGATTGCCTCGACCCATGCCGCGATCACGCGCGGATGCTTTAGGTCGCGCCCCAGGAAGAGCAAATCATGTTCGGGCAGGCTTTCGGCGAAGGCGAGCATCGCCGCGGCATCTTTTGCTTCGAACCGACGGATGTGATGGCTCATTCCGAACGCTCCCCGAGCCAGTCGACCAGTTTCGGCCACAACCGCTTGATCGCATTGCCGCCAGCGACAAGGCTGACATGCCCGCCCTTCAAAGTCACCTGTTCCTTGCTCGCGCTGCCGACCATCTCGATAAATGGGGCCGAGGCGGCGGAGGGAACGATATGGTCGTGCTCGGCGGTGACGTGCAGGAACGGCGCGGTGATCGCGCCCAGATCGACGCGACGCCCGCCGACCTGCATCGTCCCTTCGTGCAGTTCATTGCCCCACATGAGTTGCTTGACGGTCTGGCGGAAATATTCGCCGGGCAGCGGCAGAATGTCGCTGGTCCAACGATCGAACATGCGGAAGGATCGGACATAATCGTCGTTCCACAAATTGTCCGCCAGCCGCAGATTGCCCGCAATCCGCCCGCCCGGGCGCAGCAGATCGAACGCGGTGTAGAGATAATCGCCCGGGCAATTGCCGAACGTATCGACCAGTCGATCGACATCGAAGAAGCGCCGGTCGGACCACGCCTGGAACATCTCCATCTTCGAAAAATCGATCGGTGTGGTGAAGCAGACGAGGTTTTTCATCGGCGCTTCCGGGTGCAGCCCGGCCCACAGCGCGGAGAGCACGCCGCCGAAGCAATAGCCGACCAGCGTGAAATCCTCCTCGCCCGTTTCGGCCTGCACGCGCGCGATCGCCTGGGGGAGGAAATCGAGGATATAATCCTCGATTCCCAGCGTCTTTTCATCGGCACGCGGCGCGGTCCAATCGAGCATGAACACGTCGAACCCGGCGTTGAGCAGATATTCGACCAGGCTCTGCCCCGGCACCATGTCGAAGATGTAGCCGCGGTTGGTCGTCGCCATGACGAGCAGCAGCGGCACGCGGTACACATCATCGACCAGCGGGCGGTAATGGTAGAGGTTCATCGTCCCGCGCTGGATCAGCAAATCCTTGGCACACGCCCCGAGTGCCGGGGCGGAGGAAGCGAAATAGCCGAGGCCCTTGATGTTGCGCTGTAACGCACGGTCGAACGCAGTGCGGGCTTGCGTCAGAAGATCGGGCGCGTCGCTCATCGAACAGCCCTATTGTCATCCCCGCGAAAGCGGGGACCCATCTCCAGCGGTGCGAGTTGGGTCCTCGCTTTCGCGGGGATGACAGCGGGGAGTAGGGAGGAGCTCAACTTTTCGTCGGGGCCGTGCGCGTGCGTTTGGGTTTGGGGCGGGCAGGAGGTGCGACCCCGGCTTGGGCCATGACGATGCCCTCAATCCGGGCGACCGCTTCCTCGATCCGGGCGAGGCGGGCGGAGATGTCGGCGACTTCGCTGCGGCTCGGCATGTTGGCGGCGGCGAGCGCGCGGTCCATCATCTGGTGCGTCGCGCCCTGTGCTTGCATCGCAGCGGCACTGGCACCTTGCATCACCCGCGCGAACTCGCCGGTCTTGAGCGCCTCCCCGCCAAATTGGTTGGTCATCTGCTCCCACTGGCCGAGCATGTCGCGGAACAGGGCGCCGGGGTCGGGTGGATTTGCCATTGGCGGCATTGTTCACTGCCTGCGCAAAGCCGTCAAGCGCCGATGCTGCACCTTGCAGTGCAACATAAATGCAGCATTACGGCTTAGCAGGCGTTACGCGCGGTCCATCAGGCGTTACGTCCAGCGTCGCATCGCCACCGAGCGTGCGGTAGAGCGTGACGAGATTGGTCGCGCCGGTAAGCTGGGTCGTGACCAGCGAACGCCGCGCCGCGTAAAGCGAGCGCTGCGCGTCGAGGCTTTGCAGGAAGGTGTCGATCCCGCCGCGATAGCGCGCGTCGGACAGGCGGTAATTGTCGCTCGCCGCCACGGTCAGCGCGGTTTGCGCCGCGAGCTGGTCGCCGATCGTGCCGCGCCTGGCGAGCGCGTCGGCCACTTCGCGGAACGCGGTCTGGATCGCCTTTTCGTACGTCGCGAGTGCCGCGTCGCGCTGCGCCTTGGATTGCACGACGCCTGCGCGGCCTGCGCCTGCCTGGAAAATCGGATAGCTGGCGCTCGGCGCGATCGAATAATTGAACGCACCACTGGTAAACAAGCCGCTCAGCGAATTGCTGGCCAACCCCGCAAGCGCGGTCAGCGAGATGCGCGGGAACAATGCCGCACGCGCCGCGCCGATCTCGGCATTCGCCGCGCGCAGGTCATATTCGGCCTGAACGACATCGGGGCGGCGCAGCAGTACGCCCGAATCAACGCCCGCCGGCAGCGCGGCGACGGTCGCGGCGGCCTCCTCGATCGAGGCGGGCAGCAGCGCGGCATCGACCGGCGCACCGACCAGCAATTGCAGCGCGTTGACGTCCTGCGCCACCGCCGTGGTTTGCGTCGCGAGGTCTGATTGCGCAGTCTGCAAGACGATCTGCGCCTGTGCCAGATCGGTACGCGGCGCGATGCCGCCGTCGAGCCGCAGCTTGGTCAGCGTCACGCTGCGTTCTGCGCTGGCGGCGGTGTCCCGCGCGATCTTGAGCAAGCTCTGGTCTGCGGCATAGGTCAGCCATGCGGTGGCGATATCGCCGACCAGCGTGAGGCGCGTCGCGCGTGCTGCGGACTCGGTGCTGAAATAGCGGTTTTGCGCCGCATCGCTGAGCGAGCGAACGCGCCCGAAAAGGTCGATTTCAAAGGCTGTGATGCCGAGATTGGCCGAGAAATTCTCGCGCACCCCGCCGGTGACGGGGGCGCCGCCATTGAAGGCGCGCCCGGTCCCGGCATCGCTGCGCGTATAATTTGACGAAGCACCGACCGAGGGGAGCAGCTCGGCACGCTGTATCCGATACTGCGCGCGCGCGACCGCGATATTGGCGGCGGCGATGCGCAGATCGCGATTGTTGGCGAGTGCCTGCTCAACGATCGTCTGCAGCCGCAGATCGCGGAAGATGTCGCGATAGGAGATGCTTGGCAGCACTGCCTCGCTTTGCCGTAGATACGCATCGCCCGCCGGCCAGCTCGGCGGGACGGGCAGTTCGGGCCGGACATATTCGGGTGCGAACGAACAGGCCGAAAGGGCGAGGGCGCAAAGCCCCACCGTCACCCCGGCCTTGAGCCGGGGCCAATCGTGCAACACACGCGAACGAGGATTGGGGAGGGATGGGCCCCGGCTCAAGGCCGGGGTGACGGATGTGGGTGAGGTCATGCCGATGCCTCCACGTCCGGCGCGGGCTTGTGCCGCAGCGTCTTGAACGCATCGCGCGCGCTGCGGCGGACCAGCACGAAGAACAACGGGATGTAGAAGATCGCCAGGATCGTCGCGGTCAGCATGCCGCCGATCACTGCGGTACCGATCGCGATGCGGCTGTTCGCGCCGGCGCCAGTCGAAATCGCGAGCGGCAGCACGCCGAAGATGAAGGCGAAACTGGTCATCAGGATCGGGCGCAGACGGATCCGCGCCGCCTCCAGCGCCGCGTCGATCACGCGCTTGCCGGATTTCTCGGCCTGTTCGGCGAATTCGATCATCAGGATCGCATTTTTGGCGGCAAGGCCCATCGTGGTGAGCAAGCCGATCTGGAGATACACATCGTTCTGCAGGCCCCGCAGCGTGACCGCGAAGATCGCGCCGACCAGACCGAGCGGGATGATCATCAGCACCGCAATCGGGATCGTCCAGCTTTCGTAGAGCGCCGCGAGACACAGGAAGACGACCAGCAGCGACAGCCCGTACAGTATCGGCGCTTGCCCCGACGACAGCCGCTCCTGATAGGACAAGCCGCTCCACGCGACGGTGGTGCCCGGATATTTCGCCGCGAGTTCGGCCATCGTGTTCATCGCTGTGCCCGAACTTTGCCCTGGTGCGGCCTGGCCCGAAATTTCATAGGAGGAAATGCCTGAAAAGCGCGCGAGCGTCGGTGGCGTCTTGCTCCAAGTTATGGTCGAAAAGGCCGAGAACGGGGCCATCGCGCCGCTCGATCCGCGCACATACCATTCCGACAAATCCTCGGGCGCCGCGCGGTAGGGTGCATCACCCTGCACATAGACACGCTTCACGCGCCCGCGATCGTTGAAATCGTTGACGTAGCGGCCACCCCAGGCGGTCGACAGCGTGGCGTTCACATCGGTCTGGCTGAGCCCGAGCGTGCTCAGCTTTTGCGGATCGAGATCGATGCGGAGCGTCGGCTGGTCCTCCAGATCGGTCGGGCGGACAGAAGCCAGCGTCGGATCGGCGCGCGCCTCGGCGAGCAGGGCATCGCGCGCGGCCTTGAAATCCGCCCGGCTCAGCCCGCCGCTATTCTGCAATTGCATCGAGAAGCCGTTCGATTGACCGAGTCCGCGCACAATGGCGGGCACGGTCGCGTAGAATTCGACATCGCGCAGGCCGCTTAGTGCCTTGGTCGCGCGCCGCGTGATCGCGTCGGCACCGTTTTCGGCTCCCTTTCGATCGGCCCAGTCCTTCAGCGCAATGAAGCCGCGACCAGCATTCTGGCCGCCCGCCAAACCGCCGCCGCCGCTCCCGGCGACGGTCAGGAACCCGGCGACGTTCTTGCCCTCGGCGCCCGAAAAGTATTTCTCGATCTGCATCTGCGCCTGGCGCGTCTGGTTAAGCGTCGATCCCGGCGCGAGGTTGTACTGAATCTGCGCAATGCCTTGATCCTCGGTCGGCAGGAAACCGGTCGGCAGCTGCACGAACAGGATCGCCAGGATCGCGACCACGCCGGCATAGATCAGCAGAAACAGCCATTTGCGGTCGACCACGGTGCCGACCGAGCCGGTGTAGCGGTCGGTCATCCGCTCGAACCCGCGGTTAAACCAGTCCTTCGCCGACTGCGTCTTGCGCGCGAGCCAGCCGTCCTGCTTCTGGTCTTGCTTGCGCTTCAGCAGTGTCGCGGTGAGGGCCGGGGTCAGCACCAAGGCGACGACCACCGACAGCGCCATCGCTGAAACGATCGTGATCGAGAATTGCCGGTAAATCACGCCGGTCGATCCGCCGAAGAACGCCATTGGCAGGAACACCGCCGACAGGACGAGCGCAATTGCGATCAAGGCGACGGTGATTTCGTCCATCGATTTGATCGTCGCATCGCGTGGGCTCATGTCGGGATTTTCCTCCATCAGCCGCTCGACATTCTCGACCACGACGATCGCGTCATCGACCAGCAACCCGATCGCCAGCACGAGGCCGAACAGCGTCAGCGTGTTGATGCTGAACCCGGCCAGCGCAAAGATGCCGAAGGTGCCGAGCAGCACGACCGGCACTGCGATCGTCGGGATCAGCGTCGCGCGCCAGCTTTGCAGGAAGACGAACATGACGATGACGACGAGCAAAATCGCCTCGAATAGGGTCCATTCGACTTCTTTGACCGATAATTTGATGAAGGCGGTCGAATCCTGTGGGAAACTATAGGAATAACCTTGTGGAAAGCCCTTCGACGCGCGTTCGATCTCGGCCTTGACCAGTTCGGCAGTCCCCAGCGCGTCGGCGCCGGGCGCGAGGCTGACCGCGATGCCCGCCCCCGGATGGCCGTTGACGCGGCTGGTGACGCCGTAATTCTCACCCCCCAGTTCAACCCGCGCGACATCGGACAGGCGGACGGCGGACCCATCGGGCTGTGTTTTCAGGACGATGTTGCGGAACTGTTCGGGCGTTGAAAGGCGTGCTTGCGCCGTCACGGTGGCGTTGAGCACTTGCTCGGGCGCATTGGGCGTGCCGCCGATCTCGCCCGCTGCAACCTCGGCATTCTGCGCGGCGATGGCGGCGATAACGTCGCTGGGGATGAGGCTGAAACTGGCGAGTTTGTTGGGATCGAGCCAGATCCGCATCGCATATTGCGCGCCGAACACGTTGATATCGCCAACGCCCTTGATCCGCCCGATCGTGTCCTGCAGGTTCGAAACGAGGTAATCCGAGACGTCCTGATTGGTGGTGCGGTCGCTGGTGTCAGAAATTGCTGCAACCAGCAGATAATCGGGGTTCGATTTGGTGACGGTCAGGCCCTGTTGCTGGACCTGTTGCGGCAGGCGCGGCAGCGCTTGTTGCACCTTGTTCTGCACCTGGACCTGCGCGATGTCGGGGTTGGTGCCTTTGGCGAAGGTCGCCGAGATCGAGACCTGCCCGCGCGAGGAGGACGATGTACTGAAATAGAGCAGGCCATCGATGCCGGTCAGCTGTTGCTCGATCACCTGCGCGACCGAATTTTCCAGCGTCTCGGCCGACGCGCCGGGATAGCTGGCGCGGATATTGACGGTGGGTGGCGCGATATCGGGGAATTGCTCGACCGGCAGCGTGTAAATCGCGCCGATGCCCGCCAGCATGATGATGATTGAGATGACCCAGGCAAAAATCGGCCGGTCGATGAAGATGCGCGAAATCACGGCGCGATCAGCTCTTGGGTGCGTCGGAGGAGGGCGCTTTGATCGTTTGCGGTGTTCCCGCCGCGACGGGACGGATTGTCGCGTCGGCCTTTACCTTGCCCACGCCTTGCACGATCACCTTGTCACCCGCCGCAAGCCCCGCGGTCACCACCCAATTGGCCCCCAGCGTGCGCGTGGTGGCGACTTGCTTCGACACCGCCTTGCTGCCGCCCTTGCCGTCGGGGGCGACGACGAAGACCGTCGCATTGCCCTTGGGATCGCGCGTGACGGCTTGCTGAGGAATGAGGAAGGCGTTGGTGTCGATCGATTGCGCGAACGATGCGCGGACGAACATGCCGGGCAGCAGTAAGCCCTGCGGATTGGGGAAGCGCGCGCGCAGCGTCACGGTTCCGGTCGCGGCATCGACCATGACCTCGGAGAATTCGACCGTGCCGACCATGCCATAATCACTGCCATCCTCCAGCTTCAGCCGGACATCGGCGCTGGCGGCAACGGCACCCCCCTTGGCGAGAACGCGACGCAAGCGAAGCAAATCGGCGCTGGCCTGCTGGATATCGACATAGATCGGGTCGAGCCGCTGGATCGTCGTCAGCGGGTTGGCCTGGCTCGCGGTGACGAGCGCGCCTTCGGTGAACAGCGACCGGCCGATCCGCCCGGTGATCGGTGCAGGGACGGTGGTGAAGCGCAAATTGATTCGCGCGGTATCGAGCGCGGCTTTGGTCTGGGCGACGGTGGCGGCGGCCTGCCGCGCCTGGGCGGCGGCATCGGTATAATCCTGCTTGGCGACGGCCTGCATGTCGGCGAGTGGCTTGTAACGCTCCGCCTTGACGCGCGTTGCCTCGGCATTGGCGGCCGCACTGGCGAGATTGGCGCGCGCTTCATTGGTCGACGCGCGGTAAAGGCTCGGGTCGATCTGATAGAGCGGCTGGCCCTTACGGACGAGTGCGCCCTCGGTGAAGAAGCGGCGGCGGATCAACCCGGTAACTTGCGGTCGGACTTCGGAACTTTGGTACGCAGCGGTGCGCCCCGCGAGCTCGGTGACGATCGGTACACTGCTGGGCTGGACCACCACGAAGCCCACCTCGGGTGGGGCCTTTGGCGGCCCCGCGGCCGCCCTTTGCCTGATCGCCAGAACTGGCGCCGCACCCACCAAGCGCAACTGCAGCCACACAGAAAGCGCCGATCGCACGACGATAAGAACCCCGAGCTGTCATTACGTATCCATCGTTCCGGTGCTGTTTGCGCGCGGAGGATACCTCATGCAATCGCCGCACAACGCCGTCTTTTAGCGATTGTTCCGGGCCTGAATCAACTATCCCGGTTCGGCCCTTTCGCAGTGCCGCATTCACTAACGCAGTTTCGCGATGCTCAGCGAGTCCGCCTTGGCGCGGTCCTTGGTTGATTCTTCGCTGCGCTTGAGCGCTTTGGCGATAGCTTTGAGCGCCATGCCTTTTTTGGCAAGCGTGTGCAGTTTCTGGATTTCGTCGGTGGTCCAGGGTTGCCGGTGGCGTTCGAATCGATCTTCGCTCATGGCGCTGGCGATACCGTGCCGGAGGCGGATGCGCCAGCATACCCGCATTCCCGACACACTCTTGCGACACATCGCGGCTAACGGCATCCGCGAACGGATTATGGAATCGTGATGAAACGCTCTTCGACCCTGCTAACGCTTGCGCTTGCGGCAACCCCGACTTTCGCCCTGGCTCAGCAGCAGAAGCCGACTCCCGCCAGGCCGGCTGCGCAACCTGCCGCGATCTCGGACGAGGGCGACGACGGTGGCGACATTGTCGTGCGCGGTGCGAAGCCGCCGGGTTCGGTGATCGGCGACATTCCGCCCGAACAGCAACTCTCCCCCGCCGACATTCGCTCCTATGGCGTGAGCTCGGTGACCGAATTGCTGGCCGAGCTGGGCCCGCAAATCCGCAGCGACCGTGGCAGCGGCGGCGCGCCGGTCGTGTTGCTCGATGGCAAGCGCATCTCAGGCTTTTCGGAAATCCGCGATTTGCCCACTGAAGCGATCGCCCGCGTCGATATCCTGCCCGAGGAGGTCGCGCTGAAATATGGCTATCGCGCGGACCAGAAGGTCGTGAACATCGTGCTGCGCCGCCGTTTCCGCGCGGCGACGGTCGAACTGGCGGACCGTGTGCCGACGGCGGGCGGGCGCCATGCGCCGCAAGCCGAGCTCGATTTGCTCAAGATCGCCAACAAAGGGCGCGTCAACCTGCATCTCGAATATTCGGCCACCACGGCGCTGACCGAAAGCGAGCGCAACATCGCCGCGACCACGACGCCCGGCGCGATCGACCAGCGGCCGTTTCGCACGCTGCTGCCCTCGACCGAGGCGTTTAACGCCAACGCGACCTATGCGCGCAATTTCGGCGACATTTCGGGGACCTTCAACGGGACGCTCGGGACGACCACCAGCAACGGGCTGCGCGGACTCCCGGCCAACGCGCCGAATGGTGATCAGTCCGCCCTCAACCAGCGCAATTCCACGATCGCCACGCATTTCGGCACTGCGTTTAACGGCGTGTTGGGCACATGGCAGTGGACGCTGACCGGCGGCTACGATCACAATGAAGCAAAGACGCTGACCGATGTCGGGTTCGATCCGACCACCACGCCCCCGGGCGCGTTGCCGGCAAGCCGTGGTTCGTCGATCTCGAATACCGGGCAAGTCGACGCGTTGCTCAATGGCGCGCTGTTCAAATTGCCGGCGGGTGATGTGTCGACGAGCGTCCGCGTCGGCGGCGATTTCAACAGCTTTTCGAGCCAGTCGTTTCGGGGTGGGGTGAGCACGCCGGGTGCGGCCTCGCGCAACAGCGGCAATGGCCAGATCAACGTTGATGTGCCGATCACCAGTCGCACCAAAAATGTGCTGGCGGCGGTCGGGACGTTGTCGGTCAACGGCAATCTCGCGGTCGATCAGCTTTCCGACTTCGGGACGCTCAAGACCTTTGGCTATGGCCTCAATTGGTCGCCGATTGTCCCGCTCCGGATCATCGCATCGATCACCGATCAGGACGTCGCGCCGACCCCGCAGCAACTCGGCAACCCGCAGATCGTGACCCCGAACGTGCCGGTGTTTGATTATGTGCTCGGCCAGAATGCACTGGTGACGACGGTGTCCGGCGGCAATCGCGGCTTGATCGCGAGCAGCAGCCATGTCCGCAAACTTGGCGTGACGTTGAAGCCGTGGAGCACCAAGGAACTGACCCTGTCCGCCAATTATGTCGATGCGCGCGTCGAAAATCCGGTCGTTGCTTTCCCGTGCGCGAGTGCGACGATCGAAGCGGCGTTCCCGTCGCGGTTCACCCGCAGCGGCGGGGTGTTGCAACGGATCGATTCCAGTCCGATCAATTTCGCCGAAACCAGCCGGTCGGAACTGCGCTGGGGGATCAATTTCTCGACCGCGCTGAAATCGAAACTGCAAAAGCAGATCGAGGCATGGCGTGCGGGCAAGGGCCCCAATCCGTTTGCTGGCCTGAAAATTCCGGCGAGCGTGCAACGCCA
>JBBQLB010000044.1:0-20167 GCA_038327465.1 Sphingomonadales bacterium
CGTCCGCGCACGCCCCCTTGCCGCCGCTGTCGGGCACCGCAGATCTTGCCGGACTCGTGCCGATGGCCCCGCTGAAGCGGCGCTGGCCGACCTATTTCGGGGCGGCCGTCACGGTGGTGATGATCGTGTGGCTAGCGCTGAAGCTGCGCGCGGTCGGCGGCGACGATCTGCTCTCGGCGTTGCCGACCAACCCCTTATTCTACGTGTTCTTCATCCTGCTCTATTTTTCGTCGGTCACCGGCGATTTCATCATCTTCCGCAAGCTGTGGGGCATCCCCGCGACCGGTTTTGCGGCGCTCATCAAGAAACGCATCGCCAACGATGTGCTCAATTATTCGGGCGAAGCGTATTTCTACGCCTGGGCGCGGCAACGCTCGGCGATGGTTGCAGCCCCGTTCGGCGCGGTGAAGGACGTCAGCATCCTCTCGGCGATTGCTGGCAATATGGTGACATTGGCGATGATCGCGGTCGCCATGCCGCTGGGCATCGGGCTGCTTACCGAACAACAATTGCACAATGCGATATGGTCGATTGTCGGCGTATTCGGCATGTCGGCGCCGTTCCTGATCTTTTCCAAGCGGATCTTTTCGCTGCCGCGCAAAACGCTGTGGTGGATCTTCAACATTCACTGCCTGCGGTTGATTGCGGGGTCGGTGCTGACCGCTTTGGCGTGGCATTTCGGGCTGCCGACGGTGTCGGTCGGCATGTGGCTACTGCTGTCGGCGGCGCGCCTGATCGTTGGGCGGTTGCCGCTTCTGCCGAATAAGGAACTTCTTTTCGCCACCTTCGCCACGCTATTGATCGGGCAGGATGACAAGCTAACGGTGTTGATCGCGGTGACGGCGGCGCTGCCGCTGCTGGTGCATGTGATCCTCATGGCGATCTTCGGCTTGTCGAGTTTGGTGAGAAAGACGTGAGAATGCTGGTGCGAAAAGGTTCGATGACGGCAGCAGTATTGGGTGCGGCTTTGGTCGCTACGGTTCTGCCCGGCGCGGCCAGTGCCGCGCAAGTGCTTGGCAGCGATGCCGCCGCCTGCAGCCCGGGCGGTGGCCCTGCAATCCGCGTGACGGTCGACGGGTTGAAGGACCGGACAGGTGAATTGAAGCTCGAACTCTATCCCGCGACCGAAATGGATTTCCTGCGCGACGATTATCTGCTGATCCGTGAAGGCAAATTCTTCCGCCGCGTGCGCTTGCCCACACCGCCTAGCGGGCCGATCGTCTTGTGTATTCGCGTGCCGAGCCCCGGGCCCTACGCCTTGCTCTTCACGCACAATCGCGACGGCAAGAACAAGTTCAATTTCTGGAGCGACGGCGCGGGCTTTGCGAGCAATAGCAAATTAGGGCGCTCGCGCCCGAAACTTGCGCAGGCCAAGATCGTTGTTCCGGCAGGGATGGTTTCAGTCGATATTCGCGCGCAATATCTGCGTGGGCTCGGCGGTTTCGGCCCAATCGGGAGCTGAGCCACGATGCGGATCGTCGACGTCAACGAATTCTATTCACCGACCGGCGGCGGCGTGCGCACCTATATCGACCGCAAGATGGGGATCATGTCCGATCTCGGCCATGAGTTGATCGTCATCGCGCCGGGCAAGGAAAACCGGATCGAGGATCGCCCCGGCGGCGGCAAGGTGATCTGGATTCAGACCGGGCATTTACCGCTCGACCAGAATTACGGGATTTTCTGGGAAGCGCCGCCGATCCTGCAACTGCTCGATGGATTGCGGCCCGATGTGGTCGAGACCTCGTCGCCGTGGCGGCTGCCGTGGATCATCGCCAAGTGGCAGCCGCGCTATGAAGGTGGTGCGGTGAAGGCGTTCTTCATGCACAATGACAATATGGCCGCTTATGCGCTGCGCTGGCTCGAAAACATGGGCCCGCAGGATCGGCTGGAGCGCGCGTTCGGCTGGTACAGCCGCTATATGTCGCGCTTTCTCCAATATTTCGACACGGTCGTTACCAACGGCCCCGCGCTCGAAAAGCGACTGCGCAATCGCGGTGTTCACATCGATGCGGCGATGCCGCTGGGGATTGAGCGCGGGCATTTCTCGCCCGAGCTACGGGACGAACGGCTGCGCGCCGCGCTGCTCGCGCAATGCGATTTGCCGCCGAACGGACATTTGCTGCTCGGGCTTGGCCGTCATCACCCCGAAAAGCGCTGGCGGCTGGTGATCGATGCGGCCGAACGCGCCGGATCGGAACTGCCGGTCGGCCTGATCCTGCTCGGCAGCGGTGTCGAAAGCCGCCAGATCGAGATGCGGATCGCCGGGTCACCGCATATTCGCATGTTCCGCCCGGTCTATGATCGCGAGCGCCTCGCGCGGATCGTGGCGAGTTGTGACGCGCTGATCCATGGCTCCGAGGCCGAGCCGTTCGGGCTGGTCGCGTCCGAGGCGATGGCGAGTGGTCTGCCGCTGATCGTGCCGGACACCGGCGGCTGTGCCGAGGTCGCCGACAAGCATGCCTCCGAATTTTACACCGCGCGCGATGCGCAAAGTGCGGCGATGGCAATCCACCGGCTGTTCGCGCGCGCCCAGCGCGTGCTGCGCCGCGCGGCGCTCGTCGCGGCGGGCAAGGTCCGGAGCGACCGCGACCATGCAATCGAGCTGATGGACTATTATCAGGCACAAGTAGAGTTCAAGCGCGCGGGCAAGCCGCTGCGCGCGGCCGCCTGAGGCGGAACGTTACCCGATCTTTGCGCGGAGGTCAGCCGGACAGCTGTCAGGCGCGCGCGGGCCTTTGTCTCCCCGCAGGCGATAGACCAAGCGTACTCGTCCACGGGTGGCGACACATCCCGCAAGCTCGTAGCGTTGATGGATCGCCTCCATGACCAAAGCATGCGCGGCAACATTGCCGAATTTGTAGACCGGATAGGTATCGACGATCGCATCCGGGTTGGCGGCAACGATCGCGCGCGTGATCGCCTGGGGATCGCCGCCGAGCGCGCGCGGATTATTCTCGTCCGCCGTGTTGAGATGGCCCGGAAACGCCCAGCGCGACGGCAGACACGACTGCGTCAGCATGTAGAGCGCGGGATATCCGTTATAGACGAAGATGCACCGCGCCGTTGGCATGGCAAGCGCCGCGACGGCGCGCGCTTCGCGTTCCCCGCCCTTGGCCGCCACGCTGATCGCCAGCACGATTTGCCCGGCCACGAGCGCCGTAACGGCGAGGCCGATCGCCACCCGCCGCCGCGCCGCGAGCGCGCTCGCCAGTAGCACGCAGGTCGGCACGAGGATGGGCAAGGCGTAATGCGGCGCATCGAAGCGCCAATAGACAAGCACGCTGAAGATCGCGCTGGCGAGCCAGCCGAGCAGATACCGTCGCTCGAGCGCGCCCGGTGCCGTGGCGGGCGCGCGCGGGCCGATCAGCGCGACGATCAGCAGCGGCAGGAACAACCCGACAAAGGTCGCCAGTCCGATGATCTCCCGGGCAAAACTCCCCTTTGTCTGCCCGAACACCGAGATGAAGTTGGCAAAGACGAACGGCTGCCACTGGCCGATCGACCAATAATAGAGTGCGACCAGCGCCGTCGGCAGCAGCGCCAGCGCGACCATGGCTGTGGCGAACAGCGCGGTGCCGCCCCACGAAACCCCATGCCGCCGCGCCAGCAGCAGGAAAGCACAGCCGAAATACACGCCCTCCAACAGCACGCTGTATTTGACCTGCAGCGCAAGGCCGACGAGAAGTAGCGCTGCGGCCCCCTTCGCGATTAGGCCTTCGGCGCGCGGGACCGCAGACAGCAGCAACGCGCCGCCTGCGATCATCAAGCCATTATAGAAAACCGGCGCCTGCCCGCCCTCGCCCTCCATGAAGTTCAGCCACGCGATGTAGAGGATGGCGGCGAAGGTCGCGCCGAACCAATCCACATGGCGGCGCGCGGTCCAGTAAATCCCGTACGCGGTCGCCGCGACGCACAGCCCGGCCAGCAGCTTATACTGGACGAACCCCTCGCCCCCGAGCAGCCGCGCCGCCGCATAGATCAAGAACAGGCCGATTGGCTTGCGGTCGAAAATGTCGACATAGGGCAGCGCCCCGTGCAGCATCCGGTCGCCGACCAAAAGATAGAATTGCTCATCGAACCCGAGGACGGGATTGCCCAGCGTGGCGATCCGCGCGGCCAGCGTGACGATCAGGATCAGCCCTGCTGTCGCTGCATTGCTGAGCGCGAAGGGATGCAGCTGGCGCGGGGCGGCAGCGGTTTCGCTATCGGGCCCCACGCGCACACTCCCAAAACATCGCGCGAAGGCCGCCACGACCATTCAGCATGGTTATTCCGATCCGTCACGGATATGCAATCGACAAGTGGCAAGCACCATAGCCATCGATAGGAGAAGTCCGACATGATCGCCCTTGACCGCCGCTCCTTCCTGCTGACCGGATCACTTGGGCTCGGGGCCTTCGCGGTGCCGGGGTTTGCGCAAAGCCCCAATGTGGCGAGCGTACACGGCTTCACGCATTCGGTCGCGAGTGGCGAGCCGGGCAGCGATTCGATGCTGCTCTGGACGCGCTACGTGCCCGCCAAGGGCGACAGCGCTGAACTCCGCGTCGAACTGTCCGAAACCCCCGATTTTGCTAAAGTGGTCAGCGGCGGATCGCAAATCACCGGCGTGTGGCGCGATTTCACCGCCAAGATCACGGTCGATGGCCTCAAGCCCAACCGACGCTATCATTTCCGCTTCGTCGCGCCCGATGGGACCTTCTCGCCGATCGGCACGACCAAGACGCTGCCGATTGGCCCGGTCGCCCGTTTCCGCACCGCGACCTTTTCGTGCTCGAACATGCCGTACGGCTTCTTCAACGCTTATGCCCATGCCGCGGCGCGCGACGATCTCGACCTCGCCATCCATCTCGGCGATTATTTCTACGAATACAAAACGGGCGATTATCCTGCGGCGAAAGACCAGGTCGCGGGGCGCGTGCCGCAACCTGCGACCGAATTGCTCCACCTCGCCGATTACCGCTTGCGCTACGCCAGCTATCGCAGCGATCCCGATTTGCAGCAGCTCCACGCCAAACTGCCGATGATCGTCCAATGGGACGATCACGAATCGTCGAACGATAGCTGGGAAGGTGGCGCGGAAAATCACCAAGCCGACGAAGGCGAATGGAACACGCGCCGCGCCGCGTCGATTCAGGCGTATCGCGAATGGATGCCGGTCTCGGACGAGCCGTGGAAGGCCTATGAGATCGGCACGCTGGCGACGCTGTTCCGCACCGAAACCCGGCTGCTCGCGCGGACCAAACAGGCCGATATCGCGCCCTTGTTCGCGCAATGGGACACGGCCGCCGCGCTAAAGGCATTCCGCGATGGTGCGTGGATGGATCCGGCCGCGACCATGATGGGGAGCCAGCAGGAAAGCTGGCTTGGCCATGCAATGGCAGCATCGGTGCGCGCCGGACAGCGCTGGCAGCTGGTCGGCTTCGGCACGATCGTGGGCCGGACGATCATGCCGCCCGAAGCGCCGAGCTGGCTTGCTGCCACATCGAGCGCGCGCGCCAAAAATCGGGTGCTGGCGGGCGTCGTCGCGGCCAAGCTCGGTCTGCCGTTCAACTTCGACAGCTGGGACGGCTATCCCGCCGCGCGCGCGCGCTTCCTGCGCAGTGCGCAAAGCGTCGGCGCAAATTTGATCGTGCTGTCGGGCGACAGCCACAATGCTTGGGCATTCGACCTTGGGCAGGATGGCAAACCCGCTGGCGTCGAATTCGCCGGCCACAGCGTAACCTCGCCGGGCTATGAATCGAGTTTCGCGCTCGATCCAAAAACGATCGCGGCGGCGGCCGTGAAGGCGAATGTCGAGCTCAAATGGTGCGACACATCGCGGCGCGGCTATATGGCGATGACACTGACGCCCGACAGCGCGACCAACGACTGGATCATGGTCGATACGATCAAGACCAGCAATCCGGCCGCCAGCATCGGCCACAGCGCGACCGTTCGCCGCGGGCGCAATGTGATGGCCTGACGGTTGCCCGCACGGCCCCGCTGCGGCACAGAGAGCGGCGGGGCCATCCGGGAGCTGCGGTTTTGCGCGTAACGATCAAGGACGTGTCGCGCGTGTCGGGCGTATCGATCAAGACCGTGTCGCGCGTGCTCAACAAGGAACGCTATGTCGGCACCGACACGCGCGCCCGGGTCGAGGCGGCGGTCGCCGCGTTGAACTTCCGCCCGAGCATGGCGGCACGCTCGCTCGCCGGCAAACGCAGTTTCCAGATCGCGCTGATCTGCGACAATCCCAGTCCCTATTACGTCTACGAAATGCAATCGGGCATTCGCGACCGCTGCGCGCTCGACGGGGTGCGGATGATCGCGCAGCCCTATGACCGCGCTTCGCCGACCTTGCTCGACGATATCGAAAATCTGGTCGAGGCGACGCATGTCGACGGACTGATCCTGACCCCGCCCGTATCGGATTATCCGGCGGTGCTGGAGTTGCTCGCCAGACGGCGGGTGCGCTTCGTGCGCGTGTCGCCGGGCAGCGCGGTCGATCTCGCGCCCTCGACCTTCATCGACAATGAAGCGGCGGCAGCGGCAATGACCGCGCATTTGCTCGGGCTCGGGCATCGTCGGAGCGGCTTCATCGCCGGGCATCCAAGCTACGCGACGAGCGGCCAGCGAATGCGCGGCTATGCGAAGGCGCTCGGCGAGGCGGGGATCGCGCTCGATCCAATGCTGGTGCGCGAGGGCAGTTACGATTTCGCCTCGGGCGCGGCGGCGGCGGAGGCGCTGCTGGCGCTCGACCAGCCGCCGAGCGCGATCTTCGCATCGAGCGACGACATGGCGGCGGGCGCGCTCACGGCGGCGCATCGGCGCGGGTTGGCGGTGCCGGGGCAGCTTTCGGTCGCGGGATTCGATGATACTGCGCTCGCCGGCTTCGTCTGGCCGCCGCTCACCACCATCCGCCAGCCGACACGGGTGATGGCGTATCAGGCGGCCGATTTGCTGCTCGGCCCGGCGGACGCGCCGGTCGAGCGGCGCGAAGTGGCGTTCGAATTAGTGGTGCGCGAGTCTACGGGGCCGATCGCTTAGCTTTTCTCCTCCCTGACAGGTAGGGGAGCAGGTCACCCGATCAGAAATAACGCCGCCGCCAGCGCCAGACCGAACGCCACCAACGTCGCCACCCCGATAATGATCAGCGGCTTCGGCCCGGCCTCCAGCAATTGCGCCAAGGGCGAGCGGATCGCGGTCGCGGTGACGGCCGCCGCCAGCATTGCCGCTGCCGCTTTCTCCGCCCCCGTCGCGGCGATCGGCGGGATCACGCCCAGCGAATTAATCCCCGCCATCACGAAGAATCCGACCACGAACCACGGGATCCCCGGCGCCTTCGCTGCACCCTCTCCCTTGGGCAGGCACATCGCGACCACCGCCAGCACCGGGGCGAGCAACGCGACGCGCGTCAGCTTGACGATCGCGGCGATGCCGCCCGCCCCGTCCGAATAGGAATAGCCCGCGCCCAGTGCCTGCGCGACATCGTGGATCGCGGCACCGAGCAGAAAGCCAGCTTTCAAGTCGCTCATCTGGAAAGCGTGCGCCACGAGCGGGTAGAGCATCATCGCGCTCGCGCTCATCGCCGAAATACCAACCAGCACCAGCGTAAGTTGTGCCTGACTCGTCCGTTTGTCGCCCAGCGTGGTGGCCAGCGCCATCGCGGCCGACGCGCCGCAAATCGCGACCGCACCGCCCGCGAGCACGCCGAACGCGCTACCCTGCCCGAGCCTCCGCGCGGCAAGCACCCCCGCCCCGATCGTCGCCGCGACGATCGCGACGACGCACAGCAACGCGACCGGGCCGAGCGCTATAATCTGCCCGGCGGTGATGCGCACGCCGACCAGCACGATCCCCCAGCGCAGCAGCGAACGCGAGGCGAACGCAAGGCCAGGGGTAAGTCGCGCATCCGCGCTCAGGAAATTGAGCGCGAGGCCGATCAGCAATGCCATCAGCGTGAGCGGTACGCCATAATGATCCGACAGGAACCCCGCCGCGAGCGTCCCCATCGCGACCACCGCGAGCCCGGGGAAATACCCACGCCAGTCGCTCTTCGGCGCGGTTTCGATATCGCTATACAGATCGCCATAGAGATCGGCGGCCATCGGCAGCGGGCGTTTAGGGTATTTGCTCGCCATTGTTCCCATCCGTCATGCCGGACTTGTTCCGGCATCCACCGTGCCGCACACCGGGCCTGCGAATGTTTGCGGCGCGGTGGACCCCGGCACAAGGCCGGGGTGACGGATCGTTTTCGGGTCTAGCCGAAAGCAGTCCGATCTGACAACGTTGTCGCAAATAAGAATGGGAGCGGAGTAATGGCAGTACGCGGCGGCGCAGCGCGCTGGATCATTGTGGCGATGGTGTTCGTCGCGATCATGCTCAATTATGTCGACCGGCAAATCCTCGCGCTGTTGAAGCCGACGCTGGAGGCGCAGTTCAAATGGTCCGATCAGGATTATGCGAACATGGGCACCGCCTTCCAGATCGCGACCGCCTTCGCTTTTCTCGGCACCGGCTGGTTCCTCGACCGCGTCGGCTTGCGCCTGGGCTTTGCGCTCGGCGTATTGGTGTGGAGTCTGGCCGGCATGGCGCATGCGTTCGCGACCTCGGTTCCCGCCTTCTTCGCCGCGCGGATCGTGCTCGGCATGGCCGAATCGGTCGGCACACCCGCCGCGGTCAAATCGGCGGCGACCTATTTCAACCATAAGGACCGGCAGATCGCTTTGGGCATCGGCAATACCGCGCCCAATATCGGCGCGATCGTAACCCCCTTGTGCATCCCGGCGCTGGCGGTGGCGTTCGGCTGGCAAGCGGCGTTCCTGCTCGCGGGTGGCCTTGGCGTCGTCTGGGTGGTCGTATGGTTCGCGCTGCGCATCAAGCCCGTCGCGCTCGATGCGGTCGCCCCGGCGCCCGTGCCGTGGCTGAGCGTGCTGCGCAGCCGCGAGACTGCGGCCATCGCCATCGCGAAAATCCTGTCGGATCAAGTTTGGTTCTTCATGCTGCTGTGGCTGCCCGATTTGTTCCACCGTCTGTTCGGCATGCCGCAGGGCACGCTCGGACTGCCGGTCGCTTTGGTCTATGTCATGGCGGCGTGCGGCGCGCTGACCGGTGGGTTCGTGCCCTCGCGGCTGATGGCGGCGGGGTGGAGCGTGAACCGCGCGCGGAAGACCACGATGCTTGGCTATGCCTTGCTCGTGCTGCCCGTGGTGTTCGTGCAAAGCGTGTCGAGCCCGTGGTCGGCAGCCTTGCTGCTCGGCCTCGTCCTGTTCGCGCATCAGGGGTTTTCGACCAACGTCTTCGGCGTGACGACCGACATCACCCCCGCGCGGTCGGTCGGCAGCCGGATCGGGATTGCGGCGTTTTGCGGCAATCTCTGCTCGGTCGGGATGATCCAGTTCCAAGCGTACGCGCTGGCGCACGGCTGGGGCTATGCGCCCGCGCTGGCGATTTGCGCAGGGTCTTATCTGACCGCGCTGCTGGCGATTCACTTGCTGATCCCGCGGATCGTACCGATCGACGAGAGCGAGCGCGGCGACGGGTTGGTCGCGGCGCATTGACCAACCCTCCCCCACCACAAGGCGGGGGAGGGTCGTCGTCAGATCAGAAGCTGACCCGACCGGTAATCCCGAAGTAGCGATCGGCGTCGCGCGGGATTTGGTAGCGATAGGCGCCGCCGGGGCCGCCATTGGTGATGGCTGCGGCGAAGCTTTGGTCGAACAGGTTACGCACCTGGAAGGTCAGCTTGTACTTCTCGTCGTGCGAGACCAATCCGACGCTCAGATTAACCAGACCATAAGCCCCGATCGTCCCGAGCTGGCGCTGCACGGCATCCGCCGCGAACAAGGCCAGCTCGCTGCTCTGATACGAGCCCTGTACGCCCAACAGGACATCGGCAAAACTCTGCGTGCGGACGCGGTAATCGGCGCTCAGATTACCTTTCCACTTCGGCGCAAAGCCGAGCGGCGTCCCCGACGGGATCGCCGCTGCGCCCACTGCGGGCACGCGGAACGCGTCGACATGAGCATCGGTATAGGCAAGGCCCCCGCTCAGGTTCAGGTCGCGCACCGGCCGGAAGGTCGCGTCGAGTTCGAACCCACGCGTCGACACGTCACCGGCATTAGTGAAGCGCGTGACGACGACGCCCGCCACGAGATCCGGATTGTTCGCCTGGAAATTGCGGTACTTCGCATAGAAAGCCGCGAGATTGAGCGTCAACTTGCCGTCGAGGAAGGTGTTCTTCAGGCCGATTTCATACGAATCCGACGTTTCGGGCGAGATCACGTTGGTGCCCGTTACGGTCAGATTGTAGAAGATGTTGAACGCTGGCCCCTTATACCCGCGCGCGAAGGTCGCATACGCGGTCGAGCCCTTCGAGATATCGAACTGCGCACCGACCTTGCCCGACAGATTGTTGTTGCTGGCGCGCGCGCGGAACGGAATGCCATTCGGCGCACCGCCGCCAAGACCATTGTTATAGACCCCGGCGTCGAAGCTCGGCTGGATGCCCGGGCCCGACAGCGTGGTCACGCGCGAATGGAACACGTTCAACTTGTCGATCGTGTAGCGCAGACCGCCGATGATGCGGAAACGCGGCGCGAGGTTGAGCGTGCCCTGGCCGAAGAAGGCGAGGTTGTCGAACACCGATCCGAAATCGGCTGTGCCGCTCGGAAAGGTCGAGGCGGGCGCGCCCACGCTGGTGCACGGTACCAGCGGGCTGGGCGTGGTGGACGGCGTCGTGTTGCAGACGATGTCGTTGCGGGTGAAGATGCGTTCGCTCTTCGCGCGCGAATAATAAGCGCCGAGCACGTAGGACAGGAACTGCTTGGCCGGCGAGGTGAGCCGCACTTCCTGGCTGAACGTGTTGCCGGTCTGCGGGCCGAAATCGTGCAACTGGTTGAAACCGACATAAGCGGCGGGCAGGAAATCGCCATCGCGGATTTCGGTGTTCTTATAGTCGCGATACGCCGTGATCGACGTCAACGTGTGATCGCCCAGGGCAACATCGGCCTGGAGCGAGAAACCGTACCCCGTCTCCTTGGTCGCGGTGACGAGATTCTGCGCAAGCTCCCGCGTGTCGGCGCCACGCGGCGTCGGTAGGGCGGCGGTGGAGGCGTTGGTGGTCGGCAGGCCGGTTCCACCCACGATCGGCGGCGTGGCGATCACTTCGCCACAGCAATCGTCATTGTTGCGGTGATAATCGGCGATGAAAGCGAGCTTCACGTTCGGCCCGGCATCGGCATCGATCTGCAGACGGCCGCCATAATGTTCGAAGCCATTGACCAATTTGCCGGTGGTGACGTTGCTGATGTTACCGTCGTAATTGGTATAGAAACCGGTCAGGCGCGACCGGACGCTGTCGCCGAGCGGCACGTTGATCACCGCGCGACCGCGATATTCGCTGTCGGTAAAGAAGCCCGCTTCGAGATAGCCGCCAAAGGTCGACGTCGGCTTTTTCGAGGTGATATTGATGACGCCCGCCGAGGCGTTCTTGCCGAACAGCGTGCCCTGCGGTCCGCGCAGCACTTCGAGCTGGTCGATATCGACGAGATCGCCGAACGCCTCGCCCGCGCGCGCAAACACCACGCCGTCGACGACAGTCGACACCGAAGGTTCACCGGCGATCGAGAAGGTCGCGGTACCGACGCCGCGCAGGAACAGCGACTGGTTGAGCGTCGTGCCCGATTTCAGAAAGTTGAGCGTCGGCACGAGATATTGCGCGCCCTCCAGGCTGACCTTGCCAGCCGAGGCGAGCGCATCGCCGGAAACCACGGTGACCGCGACGGGCACATCCTGCAGCCGCTCCGATCGCTTTTGCGCGGTGACGACGATGTCGCCCGGATTGGCTTCATCGGCTGCGGCGGCAGGCGCGGCCGGTGCAGTCTGCGCAAGAGCGGGCGAGGCCGCGATCAAAGCCAGTGCGGCAGCCCCCGATAGATACAATGTTTTCATCTCATTCCCTCCTCAAAAATAGAAATCCCATCTGATTGATGGATATTATCGTAATCGTGTCCCTGACAGCGCAATCAGGCTTGTCGGCGGTAAAGCCCTGCTTGCTGTCAAAATCCTAATTCGGCCATCTCCACCACCCGGTGTTCGCGCGCGCTTATCTCGGCAGCGGTGCCGATCGCGACCGCCATCATCCCGTCATGCGCCGTCACTTCGACCGGTCCGGCGCCGCGGACGGCCGCATTGAAGCGCTGATGTTCGTAAAAGGTCGAGCCGTGATGGCTGCCAGCGTTGAGCGCGGTTTCATCGGTGTGAACGACGCGGCGCGTGACCTGCTTGTCGTTCCGAAAGCCGACACGCGGCGAATGCACCAGCGCGCCCTCGGGGATCAGCACGTCGAGCCGCGCTGTGTCGCCGACCGCCGTGATCTCTTCCTGATTTTCCGCGCCATCGGCGAACATCGACAGATCGAGCATCGCCCGCACGCCATTGGCGAAATCGACCGTGGTATAGCTGTTATCGATGATGTCGGGCGTCTCGCCGCCATAGCTTTCGTCGAGATGGTTCACGTCCATCGCGCCCGAACAATAGACGCGCACCGCCTCTGCCCCGACGATCAGCCGCATCAGATCGAAAAAGTGGCAGCATTTCTCGACCATCGTCCCGCCGGTGTTGCGGTTGAAGCGGTTCCAATCGGCGACCTTGGGCAGGAATGGAAAGCGGTGCTCGCGGATCGAGAGCATCTGCAAGCGCCCGATCTTGCCGCCATGGATGTCGGCGATGAATTCGGCGGCCGGCGGCATGTAGCGATACTCCATCGCGGTCCAGAACACCCGGTCGCTCGCGGCGGCGCGATCGACGATCCAGCGGCAATCTTCGATCGTCGTCGCCAGCGGCTTTTCGCACAGGATATGAAGCCCGGCATCGAACAAAGGTTCGAGCACCCTGCGATGCGTAAAATTGGGGCTGGCGACGATCACCGCGTCGCACAAGCCGCTCTTGGCGAGCGCTTCGACCGAATCGAACGCGGTCGCCTGATCGGCGCGTCCCCCCAGCGCCGTTTTCGCCCAAGCGAGCGAGCCCTCCGCCGGATCCGCCAGCGCCGTCACGACCGCACCCGGCGTGATCGCCAGGTTATTGATATGTTCGACTCCCATCATTCCGGTGCCGACTAGACCGTATCGCACTTGCTCTCCCAAGGTCTCTGCCTCTATATGACAACGATGTCTGAAATCATGCTTACACCCGAAATGCGTCCCCTCGGCAAGAGCGGAATCATGGTCAGTCCGATTGCGTGGGGGATGTGGCGCTTCGGCCACGCCTCGCCAGCCGAGGGTCGCGCCCTGATCGAGGCCGCCTTTGCGGCCGGGGTGACGCTTTTCGACACGGCCGACATTTACGGCTTCGATGGTTCGGGCGGGTTCGGCGATGCCGAGGCGTTGCTCGGCCGGATCTTCGCCGACGCGCCCGACCTGCGCGCGCGGATGGTGCTGGCGACCAAGGGCGGCATCACCCCGCCAGTGCCGTATGATTCGGGGCGCGACTATCTGATGGCGGCGCTCGATGCCTCACTGGCGCGGCTACAGGTCGAGCAAGTCGATCTCTATCAGATCCACCGCCCCGACATCCTCGCCCACCCGCAGGAAGTGGCGCGCACGCTCGAGGAGATGGTTGCGTCGGGCAAGGTCCGCGCGGTCGGCGTGTCTAACTATACGGTGCCGCAGACGCAAGCGATCAGCGCCTTGCTGACGATCCCGCTGGCGAGCGTGCAGCCCGAATTTTCGGCGCTGCATCTGGATCCCATCACCGATGGCCTGCTCGATCTGACAATGGAGTGCGATGTGGCGGTGCTCGCCTGGTCGCCGCTTGGCGGTGGCCGGATCGGCGCGCCCGAAGATAAGCGTTCGAAGGCGGTCGCGGCCGCGCTAGACGTCGTGGCGCAGGCAGCGGACGTATCGCGTGCGGCAGCGGCCTATGCCTGGATCATGGCGCACCCGGCGCGGGTGATCCCGATCGTCGGCACGCAAAATGTCGCGCGGATCGGCGAGATTAGCGAAGTCTATAAGGTCCGCTTCACCCGCCAGAGCTGGTATGACGTGCTGGTCGCCTCGCGCGGGGAGCGCTTGCCGTGACGGTACTCCCACCTTGCGAAATCAGCTGGTTCTCGGCGCTTTGCGACGACGATTACGAGTTCCTCGGCGTGCCCGATGCGAAGCTCAAATCAAGCTGGGAGCATTGCCGCGATATCGTCCTGCAAGCCGAGAGCGGCGGGTTCGACAACATCCTTTTGCCCTCGGGCTACAGCCTAGGCATCGACACCACTGCCTTTGCCGCGGCAATCGCCCCGATGCTCAAGCGCATGGCGCTGCTGATGGCGGTGCGGATCGGCGAGACCTGGCCACCGCAACTCGCGCGCCAGATCGCAACAATCGATCGCCTGTTGGGAGGTCGGCTCTGCGTAAACATCATCTCCTCGGATATGCCGGGCGAAACGCTTGGGAGCGCGCCGCGCTACGCCCGCACGGTCGAGGCGATGCACATCCTCAAGACGCTGCTCAATGGCGAGAGCCTCGATCACGACGGCGAGTTTTGGAAGCTGAAGATCGATCCGCCGCGGATCGGCACCGTATCGGGCAAGGCGCCCTTGCTCTATTTCGGTGGCCTGTCCCCCGATGCGCGCGAGGCAGCGGCGAAGGGTTGTGACGTGTTCCTGATGTGGCCCGACAAACAGGAGGTCGTCGCCGCGATCATCGCCGACATGACCGCGCGCGCCGCAGCCCATGGGCGGACGCTGAAGTTCGGCTACCGCGCACATGTGATCGTCCGCGATACTGAAGCCGAGGCGCGGACCGCCGCCGACCGATTGCTGTCGAAGCTCGATGCGGCGGAGGGTGCCGCGATCCGTGCGAAATCGCTCGATTCGGGATCTGCCGGAGTCGCCGCGCAAGCCGCATTGCGCGAAAATGCCGCCGATGATGGCTATGCCGAGGCCAATTTGTGGACCGGCGTCGGACGCGCGCGCTCGGGCTGCGGGGCGGCGATCGTCGGCGATCCAGATCAAGTGCTCGCGAAGCTCAATGCGTACCGCGCGATGGGGATCGAGGCGTTCATCCTGTCGGGCTATCCGCATGCCGCCGAGGCCGACCTCTTCGCGCGGCATGTGTTGCCGAGGATCGAGCATAAGCGGCTGGCCCGTTAGGACGCCAGACAGACACTGCGCGAAATAGTCAGCGGGCGGAAGCCGTTCGCGACGGCGATCTGGCCGTGTCAATTCTTGTGGACAGTGAGGGCACGAAAATGCCAAACGCGCGCTCGGGAGTATGTTGACGACCTTAGAGGAGCAGGATGATGCAAGTAGGATCGATGACGCGTTTCGGCCGGGTAAGCTTTGGGGTGGCATGCGCCGCTTTGGCCCTTTCGGCGTGCGCGAAGAAAGCGGACAATGAAGAGGCCGCGACCACGACCACCACGACGACGACCACGGCACCTGCCGCAGAGCCTGCTGCGGCTCCAGCCGCGCCGGCCGCTGCCGCAGTCGCTGCCGACAATACCGACACTGTCGCGGGCGTGAAGTTCGCGTCGTACACTGGCGACGCGAAGAAGGGCGAAGCCGACTTCATCACGTGCAAGACCTGCCACGCGATCGAAGCGGGCGTGAACAAGATCGGGCCGTCGCTCCACGCCGTGGTCGGTCGCAAGGCTGGCACGATCGCGGGCTACACCTATTCCGCCGCCAACAAGAATAGCGGCATCACCTGGACCGAAGAAAAGCTGTTCCAGTATCTTGAAGGCCCACAGCGGATCGTTCCGGGGACCAAGATGACCTTCGCCGGCTGGCCGGCCGATCCGCAGAAGCGGGCCGACGTGATCGCCTATCTGAAGACCAACAAGTAAGCGCTATACTGTAGCGTGAAGGGGAGAGGCCCGGCAGCGATGCCGGGCCTTTTTCTTATCGCCGCGGCCGCTGCGCAATGTCGGCGAGATGCGCCGGAAACGACGCCGCAAGCGCCAGCGCAATCCACGGCCATCCTGCACCGGTCAACGCGGCGCGCAGCGCCAGCAGCATCAGCGCACCCGGCAGCAAGCGCAGCGCGGCATCGCCCCCGCGCCACCCACGACCGCGCGTCAGCACCACCCATTCCAGCACCATGATGCCCAAGATCAGATCGACCGCATGACCTTGCCCGAACAACCAGATGGCGGGCGTGTTCAGCCGAACGGCCCATTGAGCTTGACGATCATCATGGTGTGATAGCCCGCAAACGTCACACAGGCGAGATACGGCAGCAACAACAGTCCTGCCGCAGTCGAGCGCGGCCATACGATGTAAATCCACACCATAATCGCGACCCACAACGCAACGATTTCGACCACGGCCCAATCGGGCCGATGCGCGTGGAACAACAACAGACTCCACACGATGTTGAGGAAGCCGGTGAGTGCAAACAGGCCAACGATCCAGTCGGCGCCTTGCCGATCCGGCATCGCGCGCCACCCCGTGATCGCAGCGATTCCGGTCAAGAAGTAGATGATCGTCCAGGCCACGCTATAGGCCGCCTCGGTCGGCGCCCAGCGCGGCTGCACCAGGCTGTGATACCACGGCCCCATCTCGGTAATCGTCGTGCCCATCCCCGCGACCGCAATCGCGGCGAATCCGCCGATCAGCACCGGCAAGCCCCACGAACGATGCGGAACCGGGGCCTTCACCCTCACGCCTCGGCCATACCGAGCAGATGTCGCATATCCTTGATGAAGATGCGCAGGTGCGCCACCGGCTTCGAGCGCACCAGCCGCTTGTTCATATACGCATCCCAGGTCAGGCGCTGCACGTCGGGATCTTCGCAGATCTTGACGAAGCGCTCGCGGCGCTTGTCGCTCGAATACCAGAAATATTGCATGATCCCGAGGATCCAGAACACTCGGCCATGTTCGCGCATGAAGCGTTTGCGCGCGAGCTTCAGCGCCGATGCCTTACCAGTGGCAAGGAATTGGGTGACCGCTTCGGCCGCCAGACGCCCGCCCGCCATTGCATAATAGATGCCCTCGCCCGACGCCGGCGCGACGACCCCGGCGGCATCGCCCGCGACGACGACGTCACGACCATTGTCCCAGCGCTTGAGCGGCTTCAAAGGAATCGGTGCGCCCTCGCGGCGGATCGTGTCGCACGTATCGAGCCCGGTTTGCGCGCGCACCGCGGCAACCGCCTCACGCAGGTCGAAGCCCTTGTTTGCGCTGCCGACGCCGATGCTTGCCTGATCGCCATGCGGGAACACCCAGGCGTAGAAATCGGGCGAATGCTTGCCCTGATAGAAGACATCGCAGCGCGCCCGGTCGAAATCCGCAGCACTGCCTTCGGGCGGCGAGGCGACGATTTCGTGATAGGCGAAGACGCACGGGACCTTGTCGGCCCCTTTCAGCTCGGCGCGCGCCACGCCCGATCGTGCGCCATCGGCACCGATCACGCTGCGCGCGGCAACGCGCTGTTCGGGCTCACCGCGCGCTTCGCGGTACACGACGATCGCATTGCCATCGGCATCGCGGTCGATCCGCTCGAAAATCCCGGTGCGCCGCTCGGCCCCGGCAAGCGCCGCGCGCGCGCGGAGCCATTCGTCGAAATGCTCGCGGTCGACCAGACCGACAAAGCCATCTCCGACCGGCATATCGACCGTCTTGGCCGAGGGCGCGATCATCCGCGCCAGTGTCGCCTTGCCGACGAGGAGATGGTCCGGGATCGCGAAATCCTCGATCGCACGCGGCGGGATCGCTCCGCCGCAGGGTTTGATGCGGCCTGCCCGATCGAGCAGCAGGACATGATGCCCAGTCCGCGCCAAATCGGTGGCCGCAGTCGCGCCCGACGGGCCTCCGCCGACGACGACACAATCGAACTGCGGCTGTTTCATATCGTTACCTCCCGACCGAACAGAGATGCGCGCGATGGCGCGGTGCGAAGACACAAAGCAGCGGCGAGGAGGAACAGCAAAGCCTCCGCCCCGAACACCAGCATGAAGGTTTCGGGCAGCGAGCCCATAAGCGCGCGTCCGGCATCGACGGCGACTGCACCGGTCAAACCGCCCAGCCCGAACGCGATCGCTTGCGCCGCACCCCACACCCCCATGCGGATACCTTCACGATTGGGTCCGCCAGCACCTGCGAGCGCCATCATCGTCCCGATCGCCGCGACCGCGAACACGCCATTGGCAAAGCCAAGCACGAAGATGTTGCCAACGATCGGCCAGCCCGGCCCGAACCGCGCCGCCATAGCGAGGCCAGTGAGCGCCAGCGCCGAACCGATGCACCCGCCGACAATCCAGCGCTGCAATCCGCTGGCGCGACCCGCCGCCGTGCCACGCTTCGAAAACGCGCTTCCGCCGATCCCGACCAGGATCATGCCGAGCAACACGCCGCCATGCTGGACGCTCGAAATCTGCGTCGATTCGCCCGGCGTCATGCCGAAGCGGAGGCCGGTAAAGGGTTCGAGGATCAAATCCTGCATCGAATAGGCCAGCATCGACAGGAACACGAAAATCGTGAAGCGCCGGGCCGCGGCGTCGGCCCAAAGCTCGGCCAAAGCGTCACCAAACCCGATCACAGGTGCTTCCCGTGCTTCGACGGTGACGGCAGCTTTGCCTTCGATTCCCCAGACGGCGAGCGTGGCAATCAGAAAGGCTATCCCTGCGACGCCCCCAACCACCGCGACCAGCCGCGCGAAGGTGAAGGGATCGACCAATTTGCCCGCAACGCCCGCCGAAACGACAATCCCGGCGATCATCATGATCCACGTGATCGATGCAGCCGCCGCGCGCCGTTCGGGCGCAACGCGCGTCGCGAGCAAGGCGAGCAGCGACGTCCCCGCCGCGCCGACGCCCGCGCCGATCATCGAAAAGGCGAGGATTGCGGTCGCATACCCGATCCATGGGGTGCCCGAGAGCAAGGCCACCGATTGCACCGCGAGCATTGCCCCACCGGCCAGCAAAGCCATGCCACCGATGATCCACGGCGTCCGCCGAAGCCCGCTATCCGATCCATGCCCCCACACTGGGCGCGAGAGCTGAACCGCATAGTGCCACGCCACCAGACCCGCCGGCAGCGCCGCTGGCAGCGCATATTCGACCACCATCACGCGGTTGAGCAACGACGTCGCCAACATCACGATCGACCCGATCGCGCTTTGCACCAGTCCGAGCCGGACGATGCCGAGCCAGCCGAGCGGTTGGCGCGTCACAGCCCCAACACTCCGCCGAGACCAAAGGCCGACGCCAGCATGCCAAGCACGTACAGGCTCGTCCCCGTCGCATTGTACCACGGCGTTTCTTTGAGCGGATCGCGCAGCAGGCGCGGCATCAGCGCAAATTGCGCCAAAAGCATCGCGGCGACGATTCCGCCGACCAGCATGTGGCCCCAGCTCAACAGCAAAGCGACCACCACGACTTGCGGCACCGCCATCACGACGCACGCAATCCGCGCCGCGCGATCGACGCCGAGCGTTGCGGGCAGCGAGCGGATGCCCATCGCGCGATCCCCTTCGACCGCCTTGAAATCGTTGAGCGTCATGATCCCGAACGCACCCGCACTGTACAGGGTCAGGATGATGAGGACTGGCGTCGGAGGAAGCGCCCCCGCCATCACGCTCGCCCCGGTAAACCAGGTCAGCCCCTCATAGGTCAGCGCGACCGAAATCGGTCCCCAAATGCCACTGGTCTTCAGCCGAAATGGCGGCGCGCTATAAGCCCAGGCGAAGAACAAGGCGACAAGCGTCGCGGCAAACACCCATATGCCCGTCAGCGCCGCGAGCGCTGCCGAGCCAACGGTACCGATGATCGCGATCCACAGCCCCCACTGTCCAGCGATGCGGCCCGATGGAATCGGGCGACCCGGCTCATTAATCGCGTCGACATGCCGGTCGAACCAGTCGTTCACCGCCTGGCTCGTCCCGCACACCAGCGGCCCGACCAGCAAGATGCCCGCGATCAGGAACGGCCACCGCGTCTCGACCGGGGTCCCAGAGGAAACGGTGCCGCAGAAAAAGGCCCAAATCGGCGGGAACCACGTGATCGGCTTGAGCAGTTCGGCGACGTCGCGCAGCTTCGGAAGCGGACCCGATATCGGCGCCGGTTTCGTTGGGGGAGTCGTCGCGCGTGCCATGCTTAAAGGCTAAGCTTGACACTCCAAGACGTCAAATCGAATTGACACCTTTCGCGGTGAATCTAGCTCAATTTTCGCCCGAAACGAGATTGCC
>JBBQLB010000045.1:0-19560 GCA_038327465.1 Sphingomonadales bacterium
CCGCGCAATCGCTTCCGACAATTGAAACAGCCGCCGCTCGACATCGCCGAGGACGTCCGCATCAAGCGCCGCCGCCGTCGCGGTCGAGACGATCGCGTTCAACACCGTGCCCTGCGCCTGTTGCGGCTCCTCCATCCCGTCGTCCTGCAGCACGGGCAAAGCGGCGAGATGCTCGCAAATCCGGCAGATCTGAAACGCCAGCGAGCGCGGATTACCGGGGTCGAGCGCGACCAGATCGACCACGGGGACGCGCGCGATGCCGGTCAGATAGCGCTGGCGATAGCTGATCTGGCTGTCGGCGAGGTCGAGCAGCGTCGAAAGATCATCGAGGCTCGCCTGCGCCATGCCGAACGCGCGGACCGCACGCGTCACGGTCTGTGCGCGCTCCAGCCGACGCCCGAGATCGTGAAAGCGCCACGCGGCGGTGCGCCCCATATGCTCCGCCGACAGGCCCGACAGCGCGGCATAGCGCCGCTGCAACGATCCGGCGCGATCGAGCATCCCGCCCTTGCTCGGGTACGGCGCATCGAGCAGCCGCACGACATCGGCGGCGAGCCGATCGCGCGAGCCCTGCCCGATGCCGCGCGCGAGGCGGTTGATCGCGCGGACGCTGTGCCGCTCGCCATCCTCCATCGCGGTGCGCGCGAAGGTGGAGAGATCGGCGCGGCGGAGCGACGGCGGATGCGGCGCGGCGCCGGTATTGACCACCAGCCCGACCAGCCGCCCGACCGTTTCCGATGCAAGCGCCGCACCCGCATCGGCGTCGATCGAATTGCCGAGCATGACGCGGATGACGCCGAGCAGCGCCTCGCCGCGTTCGAGATAGCGCCCGAGCCAGAAGAAATTGTCGGCGACGCGGCTCGGCAGTGTACCGGGATTGCGCCGGACATGCACCGTATCGGCGAGCGGCAGCAGCGAGACCGGCGCGACATCCTCGCCGCCATGGACCACGACATCGGCCGACCAGCAGCCCTCGCCCATCACCGAAGCGCGCGGATCGGGATGTTCGGCGATGCGCGCGAAACCGCCGGGGAGCACAGTCCACGCGCCATCGCTGCCGCGCGCCGCGAACACGCGCAAAGTGAAGGGGCGCGCAGCAAGGCCTGTATCGGTCACCACCGGCATCGTCGACAGCCGGACGATCTCCTGCCCGACATAATCCTGCGGGCGGCGCGTCATGTCTTCGATCAGCGCGGCGCGTGCGGGACCGGTAATGTCTGCGCCCGGTAAGGCGATCCCGTCGGGCAGACCGAGCGGCGCGACGCCGAACGCGGGGCCGATCAGCAGATTGTCGAAATTTTGGATCACGTGCGCGCGCGCATCGTCCTGTCCGCACCACCAAGTGGTGATGTTGGGCAAGATCAGCGCCTGCCCCGTTTCGGCGGCACAAATCTGCGGCAAGAATGCACCGAATGCAGTGGATTCCAGCACGCCTGCGCCCGGCACATTGGCGATTACGACATTCCCGGCGGCGGCGGCATCGATCAGCCCCGCCACCCCGATCTGCGAATGCGAATCGAAGGCCAGCGGATCGAGCAAACGCGGGTCGACGCGGTGCCACAGCGCATCGATCCGCTTCAGCCCGCCGATCGTGCGGACGTAGAGCTTGTCCTCCAAGGCGGCGAGATCGGCCCCCTCGACCAGCAGAAAACCGAGATAGCGCGCGAGATGCGCCTGTTCGGCATAGCTCGACGAATAGCGCCCCGGCGTCAGCAGCCCGATCCGCGGCTCAACCCGGCGGCATGCTGCGGCCAGACCATCGCGAAACGCCGCGAAGAAGGCCGCGTGGCGCTGCACGTTGAGCCGCGCCTGCAATCCGCCCAGCGTCCGGGCGATTGCGAGGCGGTTTTCGAGCGCATAGCCCGCCCCCGCCGGGTTGCGCAGTTGATCCGCCAGCACGCGCCATTGGCCATTTGGCCCGCGCTTGAGATCGACCGCGATGAACTGCAGATGATGCCCACCCGGCGGCACCAACCCCGCCATCGGCCGCAGGAAAAAGGGCGATCCACCGACCAAAGCCGCCGGGATGAGCCCGCGCGCGACGAGCGACGCATCACCATAAAGATCGGCGATGATGGTTTCGAGCAGATCGGCGCGTTGCACGATACCCGCCGCGATCGTGCGCCATTCGTCCGCCGGGATCATCAGCGGGATCGGCGATAGCGGCCAGGGCCGTTCCTCGCTTTCGCCAATGATACGAAAGCCGGTGCCGATATCCTCGGCATGGCGCTGCACGCGGTCGCGCGCCTGGCCGAGATCGTCCCCCGCAACCGCCGCGAGCTCCTCAAACATCGTGGCCCACGCCGGATCGTCGCTCAGCACGTCGCCGCCTGCGGTCTGCGCGCGATACTCGGCGATCCAGCGCGCGGCGTGCGTCGCGGGATCGAGCAACGAGGGGGCGACAGCGGTTGCCATTCGAATGATTCCGTCCCCGCGAGCGTGGGCGCGACAAGGCCACAATCGCTTCGCAGGTGCAACCATGGAAATGTTTGAGATCGGGCAAGACCTGATCGGCCATCCCACAGGTGACGTGCGCGTCGCTACGCGGTAGAGCGCCGTCATGACCCAAGACCCCTTTGCCCTGTTCGACACTTGGTATGCCGAAGCCCGCGCAAGCGAGCTCAACGATTCGAACGCGATGGCGCTCGCGACGGTCGACGGGCATACTTCACAACCGTCCGTTCGCATGGTCTTGCTTAAAGGACACGGGCCGGATGGGTTCGTCTTCTATACCAACTGCGAGAGCGACAAAGCGCGGGACTTGGCAGAGGTCCCCATGGCCGCCTTGTTGTTCCACTGGAAATCGCTGCGCCGCCAAATCCGCATCGAGGGGCGCGTATCGCGCGCAAGCGATGCCGAGAGTGACGCCTATTTCGCCAGTCGCAGTCGCGATTCGCAGCTCGGTGCCTGGGCCTCCGACCAGTCGCGCCCGATGCCCGACCGTGCGACCTTCGAAGCGCGGTTCGAGGCGATGCAAGCGAAGTTCGAGGGACAAGACGTCCCCCGTCCGCCGCATTGGGGCGGATACCGCGTCACGCCCGACGCGATTGAATTCTGGCAGGACCGCGCGCACCGCCTGCACGAACGCCACCGCTTCACCCGCTCCGGGTCTGCCTGGACGAGCGAAATGCTCTACCCATGACCGAGGACCAGCGCCGCGCGATCCCCTTCGCCGTCCGCGCCGCGCTCGCCAGCGTGGCGATGGCGACGTTTCTTATAGCGCTCAAATCCTATGCCGCGTGGACGACGGGTTCGGTCGCGATGCTCGGCAGCCTTGCCGATTCCGGGCTCGATCTGCTGGCGAGTGCCGTCACGCTCTACGGCGTCCGCCTCGCCGCGACCCCAGCCGATCACGATCACCGCTTCGGCCATGGCAAGGCCGAATCGCTCGCGGCGCTGTTTCAGGTCATGTTGATCACCGCATCGGCGGCCGGCATCGCGTGGCGCGCGATCCTCGCGCTGGGCAGCGACACGCCGAAGCAAGGCGCGGAATTTGGCATCGGGGTATCCGTTGTTGCGATTCTCGCAACGGTGGTGTTGCTCGGCTATCAGCGCAGCGTCATTCGCAAGACCGGGTCGGTCGCGATCGTCGCCGACAATGTGCATTATCAATCGGACGTGCTGCTCAACGGCTCGGTGATCGTCGCTTTGGTGCTCGATCAATATCTTGGATGGCATGATGCGGATCCGATTTTCGGGATCGTCATCGCGCTGTGGCTGGCCTGGGGCGCATTTCGCGCATCGTCGAGCGCGATCGACCATTTGATGGACAAGGAATGGCCCGAAGGGCGGCGCGCCGATTTCATCGAAGTCGCCGCGCGCCAGCCGGGGATCAAGGGCATTCACGACTTTCGCACACGCCATTCCGGCGCGCATGATTTCGCGCAATTTCATATGGAGGTCGCGCCCGACATCACCGTGGCAGAGGCGCATAAGGTGGTCGAGGGCGTCGAGCGCGCGCTGCACCGCGCCTTCCCCACGGTCGAGGTGCTGATCCATCTCGACCCCGAAGGCCATGTCGACACCGACAATCCGCTGATCGAGGCGGACGTTACGCCCCCCTGGTTCGGGAAACGCGCATGAGACTACCCATCGTTCAGATCGACGCCTTCGCCAGTAAGCCGTTCGAGGGCAATCCGGCGGCGGTGATGCCGCTTGCCGCGTGGCTCGAGGATGACGTTCTGCAAGCGATCGCGGCGGAGAATAATCTCAGCGAAACCGCGTTCCTCGTGCCCGACGAAACCGGCGCGAACGACTTCGAGCTGCGCTGGTTCACGCCCAGCGCCGAAGTCGCCCTGTGCGGCCACGCTACGCTCGCCAGCGGGCATTTCGTCTTGTCGAGCGATCCGGATCGCGACCGCGTGACCTTTGCCACCCGGCAGGCGGGACAGCTCGCGGTTACACGCGACGGGGCCGGCTATGCGCTGGCACTCCCCGCTTGGGCGCCGATAGCAAAACCCCTGCCCGAAATCGTCGCTGCGCTTGGCGTCGCGGCGGTCGAGACGCTGTGGTACGATAAGGGCTATGCCCTGGTGATCGTCGCGGACGAGGCCGCCGTGCGGGCAGCCAAGCCCGACGGGCGCGCGCTCAAGGCGCTTGGCCCGATTGTGCATATCGTCGCGGCGCGCGGCGATGATACCGACATCGTCAGTCGCGTGTTCACCGATTTCTTCGATATTCCCGAAGACCCGGTAACCGGCTCGGCGCATGCCGTGATGGTTCCCTATTGGGCCAAGCAGCTCGGTCGCGACAGCTTTACCGCGTTTCAGGCGAGCGCCCGCGGCGGGCATTTGACGTGTCGGCTCGAGGGGGACCGGGTGGTGCTTGGCGGGCAGTGCGTGACGGTGCTGGAGGGGACGTTCTTTTTGGACTGATCGTGGAGCGGGAGATGGAAGGTCCGTATCCTGCTCGCTCTTGCAGCGTGTGTCTCAGCGCTTCTTGGGCAACGCCGCGAACACGTCGCCCATCGTCTCGACCACCGGGTGAAGCTTGCCCTCGTCGGTATGGCCGAGCCGCACCAGGACGGTCCCACGCCCCGGTCCGGTCGAGGGGCTCGTCATCACCCATTGGCCAAGATGCCCGTTCATCGAGGCGAGATCCGCCGGGCCCTTCTCGGGAAAGAGCGAGGGCGTAGCATCTCCACCATCTGCGGCCCCGCCGGGGCGATTAAGCCATGTCTGCCCGCCATATTCGGCATTGGCGGGCGATGGCGCCTTCATAAACGCGAGCCAGTCGGGCGCGACGATTTGCGTGCCGTCGGGCCCGCGTCCGTCGAGCAGCACCATCCCCATCCGCCCCCAATCGTCGAGCGTCAGATGCATCAGCGACCCGCCGATCTGCGTCCCCGCGCCGTCGAACTCCAGCACCGCGCTGCGCGCCCCGGCGGGCTTGAACAGCCGCTCCTCGGCGAAACGGCGGTAGACGGCGGCGCGCTCATGCGGATCGCGGCTGTTCGTCAGCGTGCGCGTGACGATCTCGGCGAGAATGATCGTGGTGAGCGAGCTGTACTCAAACGTCGTACCGGGTTTAGATTCGAGCGGCACGCCGATCGCCCGCGCCGCCATATCGCCCGTCCCGCCGACGAACAGCACTTGATTGGTGTCCGAATTTTCGACTGGATCGCCGACCTCGGTATGCCGCAGCCCCGAGCGCATCTGGAGCAGCATGCGAAGCGTGATCGCACCCCGCGGATCGCCGGGTTTCCGCCACTCGTCGACCGGGGCGGGCACGTCGAGCGACAATTTGCCGTCGCTCACCAAAGCGCCGACCAGCATCGCCGTCACCGTCTTTGCCATCGACCAGCTGATCAGCCGGTTAGCGTCGGAATAGCCGGGTTCGTAAAGCTTTAACGCCGGACATCCGTCGGACAGCAGCAACACCGCACGCGTCTCGGGCCGCTCGGTGAACAAAGCCCGGACCCGCGGCAGCACGCGCGCGGTGTCAATGCCCGGGCACACCTGTGTGACCACAATCGGGTCGGGAATTGGCGCCGCAGTCCCGAGCAACAGCGGCAGGAGCAACAACAGGGCGGGCTTGCGCAACATTGCCGACACGATACGATGTGTGCCCATGAAGACAAGCCACATCCTGCTCGCGCTCGCCATGATCGTCAGCGCCAGCGCGACGGGTGCGTGGTTGTATGTTCGTAGCCTGTCGCCGCAGCTCGAGCTCGGCGTCGGCTATGCAGCGCGCGTCGCCTGTGGCTGTCGCTTCATTGAGGGACGCAGCCTCGCCAGCTGCCATAGCGATTTCGAAAAGGGCATGGAGCCGATCCAGCTGAGCGAAGATGTTTCGAGCAAGAGCGTTACGGCTTCGGTCCCGCTAATCGCCAGCCGCACCGCGCGGCTCGATCCGGTGCTCGGTTGCCAGCCCGATCGCTACACTGGCCCGCCGCGCGTGGTGAAGCGTTAAGCTGCGACCAACTCCCCCGCCGTCTCCTCGATCCACCCACCGCCCAGCACGCGGTCGCCTGCGTAGAGCACCGTCGGGCGCACGCGGCGGGCATTTGACGTGACGGGTCGAGGGCGACCGGGTGGTGCTCGACGGCGCATGTATCACGGTGCTGGAGGGGACGTTCTTTTTGTAGGGCGGGCGGGACCGTCATTGGTGGAAACGGCTCTGGCGGCTTTATGGCGGAGTATGCGGAAGCATTCATCCGTCCGTCGGCAGTGTTAAAAGCCGACGAGCAGTTTTCCCACGGTGCGGAGGATCGCTTCGTCGAAATCGATCAATTTGGTCAAACAGGCAAGCGTCTGGCCAAGCAGAAGACACGGCGACCCATTGGCAATCCTGTCGCCCCGCGAATAGAATGACGACGAAGGGCGCGGGAGCATAATTACCGATGGAGCCATGGCAAACCGTTGACCTGCTGTTGCGCGGGATGGCGATCGGTGCGCAATTGGGGTTCGCCATTGCGCTTGCCCGCAGCGCCGAAGATCGCGGGCTACGCATCGTAACGTTGCTGCTTTTCATCAGCAGCATCAGCTTAACGCTCACCGGCGTGCCGCAGCTTCACAGGATGATGGGCTCGGCTCAAATCCTGTTATGGTTGGTGCAGATCGGCGGCGCGGGATATTTCTGGCTTTTCTCGGTGATGCTATTCGAGGATCGTAGGCTAACGTGGATCAGCACGTCGCCGTCTGTCGCGCTTACGATTATAGGGTTGATCGGCCAGTATGGACCGCGCGCGCTGTCCCCTGCGATTTGGGGTATCCACAATGTTATAGGACTGCTGCTTGCGCTCGACGCATTGGTCGTGGTCATCCGATCGGGCCAGAACGACCTGGTCGAGGCGCGGCGGCGGCTGCGCGTCCCCTTTCTACTGCTGATCGCGGTGTTTTCGGTCATCATCAGCTCGGTTCAGATCGGTCAGGGTCTCGGCGTCAATTCCCCTTGGTATCAATTCGCCAATGCCTCGATCCAGGCGTTGCTCGGCATTGGCGGCGTGGCGGTGCTGCTGGAAGCGCGCTCCGCTCTGTTCGGTGTTGCCGCGAACCCGCGATCTCTCCCTGCCGAACCGCGGCCCGTCGACGATAGCGCAATATGGCTGGAGCGGTTGCAAAAGGTCATGGATGTTGAAGGGCTGTGGCGGCGCGAGGGGCTGACGATCGGCGATTGTGCAAAAGCGGTGGGCCTGCCGGAGCATCGGCTGCGGCGGCTGATTAATGATCACCTCGGCCACCGCAACTTCGCCAGCTTCGTCAACCAGCGCCGAATCGCTGAGGCCCGGACACTGCTGAGCGATCCCGCGAGCGCCGCGCGCACGGTGGCGAGCATCGCCTACGATCTGGGCTTCGGCTCGCTCGGGCCCTTCAACCGGGCCTTTCGGGATGAAGCCGGGCAGACCCCGACCGAATATCGCCGCCAGGCGATGGCCAAAACTTCGCCGATTTCCGAAAACCCTCGCTGATTTCGGAATCGGCCAGCATCTCCAACGGATCGGCGAGACCCACCCCCGCACGCTGAACGACAGGCGAACCACCCAATCAATGGAGGTTCGTTTATGTCATCGGATTATCTTGCATCGCTGGGGCCGCACTGGGTGCTGCTCATGCTCGGCGATGCCATTCGCTATGTGATCTTCGCCACCAGTGTGTGGCTGCTGCTCTGGTACGCGCTGGCACGACCGCTCGCCAACCGTCGCATCCGCAGCCAGCGGCCGCCCGGCCGCCAGCTCCGGAAGGAGTTCGTCTTTTCGATACGGTCGGTGATGATCTTCGCCACCGTCTCGCTGGTGGCGAAGATCGCGCAGCATTATTTTGGCTGGTGGAACGGCGCCAAAATCGCCGCCAATTGGGGGCCGGTCTGGTTCTGGGCCAGCCTGGTGCTGATGATCGTCGCGCACGATGCCTATTTCTATTGGGCGCACCGGCTGTCGCACCACCGTGGCCTGTTCCGCTGGGTGCATCGTCGCCACCATCTCAGCAACAATCCGTCGCCCTTCACCGCCTATAGCTTCGACTGGCCAGAAGCGGTGCTGATGGGCAGCTTCGTGCCGCTCTGGGTGCTGATCGTGCCGACATCGTGGGTGGTGGTCGATCTGTTCGTGCTCCACCAGATCGTGCGCAACACGCTGCTCCATTGCGGGATCGAGGTGATGCCGGCGCGACGCGATGGTCGCCCGCTCGTCGACTGGATCTCCACCACAACGCATCACGATCTCCATCATGGCAAGATTGGGTGGAATTTCGGCCTCTACTTCACCTGGTGGGATCGCTGGATGGGCACTGAACACCCCGAATACCACCGCCATTTCGCGGCTGCCGTGCGGCGTCCGCTCCCCAATCCGGCTGACGACCCCGTCGCGGCCTGATGTCCCCAACACCAACCCAACCTGCAAACTGAAAGGAATTGACCATGTGGATTACGAAATTGATGCTGATGACCGCTGCCCTCACCGAAGCCGGGGCAACGACAACCCAATCCCCGCTGCTCGGCACCTGGACCGAGATTAACGGCCCGGGCGCGGCGCGGATCGAGCCGTGCAACAAAAAGCCGGGGCGGCTTTGCGCGACCGGGCTTGCCAGCCGGGCCAAAGGCCAGCCGGGCCAAGTCGAAACCGGCCTTGTGCTGTCCGACGTTACGATCGATGGCCCCAATCTGTGGCGTGGCACCTATCATGACGGAAAGCGGCAGTTGCCCGCCACGCTCCGACTGATGTCGCCGCGCGTCGTTGAAATGAAGGTCTGTATCCTGATGTTCTGCCAGACGGCGCGATATAGCAGGGCTGCCTGACCGTCATTTACCCAACCCGGTCGGCTGTCCCGTTCCGAGTATCGGGGCGGGACAGCCCCTCAGTATTCTCGATCCACCCGCCGCCCAGCACGCGGTCGCCCGCGTAGAGCACCGTCGCTTGGCCCGGCGCGACGCCATATTCGGGCGCTTCGAAGCGCACCTGATCGCCATCGAAGCGCGCCGCGACCGGCTTGGCAAGCGAGCGGACCTTGGCCGTCACCGGCCCTTGATACGCTCCGCCCAGCCAATTCACCCCGCTCAACCGCGCCGCGCCGACCGCGAGTGCGGCCTTGGGGCCAACGACGACCTGCTTCGTCGCAGGGTCCAGCCGGATGACGTAGAGCGGTTCGGGCGTTCCGCCAATCTCGAGCCCGCGCCTTTGCCCGACGGTGAAGTGGATCAGCCCGCGATGCTGCCCGAGCACGCGACCAGTTTCATCGACGATATCGCCGCTGGTATCGGCATCGGGGCGCAATTTCTTGACGAGCGCGGCATAATCGCCATCGGGCACGAAGCAGATGTCCTGGCTGTCGGGCTTTCCCGCGACGCCCAGCCCCAATTCGACCGCCAGTTCGCGAACGCGCGGCTTGGGCAGGGACCCAAGCGGAAAGCGCAGATAGTCGAGCTGCGTCTGCGTCGTCGCGAACAGAAAATAACTCTGGTCGCGCGCGGGATCGGCGGCGCGGTGGAGTTCCGCGCCCTCCGGGCCGATCACGCGGCGGACATAATGGCCGGTCGCCAGACAATCTGCGCCAAGATCCCGCGCGGCGGCGAGCAAATCGGTGAATTTCGGCCCCATATTGCACTGAATGCACGGGATCGGCGTGCGCCCCGCGAGATATTCGTCGGCAAAGCGATCGATCACTTGGTCGCGAAAGCGCGATTCATGGTCGAACACGTAATGCGCAATGCCCAGCCGATCGCACACTTGGCGCGCGTCGCGAATGTCGCGACCGGCGCAGCACGACCCCGCGCGCCCGACCGCCTCGCCATGATCGTAGAGCTGGAGCGTGATGCCGATCGTCTCCGCGCCGGTCCGCGCGGCAAGCGCTGCCACCACCGACGAATCGACCCCGCCGGACATCGCCACGACGATTCGCTTGGCCGCAAGATCCGGCCCCAGTTGAAAATCCACATCATCCATCGCGGCGCAGATAGGCGCTCAGCGGGACGGATGCAAAAATCTCACCTGCTTTACCCGACCTTTAGGACCTTGGCGGTACACGAAATTTCGATGCCCCAACCGGAAGTGCATGTGTGGACCTGAGTTTTTCCCGATTCGAAGCTGATGTAACGGTGGTGGCGCTGCCGCCCGATCTCGCCGTGCTGATGGTCGGTGTGGCAGCGCGGCAGGCGGCGAGCCCGACGGCGATGGTGCAAGCGGCTTTGCCTGCACCCGACCTGCGGCCCGATCGTTTCGCGCCCGCACATGGTGCGTTCAACCTTGCCGTCGCACACTTGCTTGCCCCGGCAAGCCCCGATGGATGGGAAACGTAGATATGAAGGTGCTGTTTACCGAGCCGCTTTAGCCGACGTTCAAGTCCGTACGCTAATTGCCGTTATTGAGATGGAGGGGGCCCCCGCCCCGACACGAGGTTTTGCAAGAATGATCGAAAACCAGAAAATTCGCCCGGCCAAAGTGATCGGACCGCTCGGAGAGCCGCTGACGCTCGACACGCTCCCGCCGCCAGAGACGACGCGCTGGGTCGTGCGGCGCAAGGCCGAAGTCGTGGCGGCGGTGAATGGCGGGCTGCTGTCGGTCGATGAAGTGTGCGAACGCTATCACCTGACGGTCGAGGAATTCGCCGGCTGGCAACGCGCGATCGACCGATCGGGCATGCCGGGGCTGCGCGTGACGCGCATCCAGCATTACAAATCGCTATACGAGCGCCAGCAGAAATATTGAGCGGTCCCCGGGGGTTCCGCTCCGGACTTATCGGCCCGTTGCTCCAACGAGCAGCGGGCCGAAATCGTTTTGTGTGGCGGCCGCACATCTTTCCCGAACCGCACCCGGAACAAATATCCGGTTTCGTGAGTCTTGTCCCCGTATCCCGGATGCACCCGGGCAAATGGAGGGTAAGATGGTTCAACTCATTGTGTGGCTTGCAGTCGGTGGTGTCTGTGGTTGGCTCGCAAGCATGGTGATGCGTACCGATGGTCAGCAGGGCATTATTCTGAATATCGTCGTCGGCATCATCGGCTCTGTTATCGCATCGTTCATTTTCGGTGCTGGTATCAACCAGGTTATTACAGTGACGACGTTCCTTTACTCGCTGATCGGTGCGATCATCTTGCTTGCGATCGTCAATCTCGTTCGTCGCGGCACGGTTCGCTAATCACGCGACACCGCTACGGCAGAAATCGGGCTGCGGAGCGATATGCTCCGCGGCCCTTTTCTTCATTTGAGCAGGAAGCGCACCGTCAGCGTGACCGAGACCTCGGCTTCACCCGCTGCGATCTGGGTCGAATCGGCGGCCTTCGAGCGCATTGCGTACATCACCGGCGGCGGCGACCCGCCGTCGTTCGATCCGCTTTCCGCGATCGAGACGATGCGCGATACCGTGAGCCCTGCGGCCTTGGCATAGAGCTCTGCCCGCGTGCGCGCGATCTTCACGGCCGAGACGCGCGCTTCATCGAGCGCAGCCTCGGGTTGGTCGATCGACAGGCTGGGCCCGTCGATCTGGTTCGCGCCCTCGCCCACCAGCACATCAAGGATCGCGCCCGATTTCGCCACGTCGCGGAACCGCACCGACACGCTGTTACTCGCCTGATATCCGGTCACGACCGGCGGCTGCCCATCGACATAGCGATATTGTGGGCTGAGCGAGACGTTGGCGGTCCGGATATCGCGGGGCGCGACGCCTGCCTTCTTGAGCGCAGCGAGCACGCGCACCATGCGTGTGGCATTGTCCGCCAGCGCCGCCGCCGCGGTCTGCCCCTGCGTCGTCACGCCTGCGCGAATCGTCGCCACATCGGGCACCCGCGCGGTGTGCCCCTCGGCCGCGATATCGAGGATCGTGCCATCGGGCATCATCATCGGCGTGGTTTGCGCAGAGGCAGACGTCGCCGCCGCCAGGATCAGCGCGGGGGCGAGGAACAGGACACTCGAACGCATGGCAGTCACTCCCAATTGTCGGCGGCCAATACGCCGTCACGCATTGCTCTGCCACCGCGCACGGCAACCGGGGATGAACGGCCAGGACTGAACGGTTGGGCCGACCGGCGTCAGCGCACCCGGCGCGAGACGACGAGCCGGTACAGCGCCAGCAGCAGCACTGCGCCGCCGGTCGCCGCGGCATAATTCTGCCAGCCGCCCTGCAGCATCACGCCCATCGACTGCGCGATAAATCCCGCCAGCATAGCACCTGCAATGCCGATCAGGATCGTCACGATGAAGCCGCCGGGGTCCTTCCCAGGCATGATAATCTTGCCGAGCACACCCGCGACCAAGCCGATCAAGAGCCAACCCAGAATCGAACGGTCCATCATGAATCTCCTTGTCACGCCCGCAAACCCCGGACCCGACCGAACGCTCGCGCCCTCCTTGCGTAAATGCAACTGCTTTGTTTCGCCGTCGTGACGATGTTGCAGCGGCAACGCTTCTTCAAAAAAGCGCGAAAACGGTCGCATCGGTGCGCTAGCGCCTTGCGAACGGAAGCGAAACGCGCCATGCGCCGCACCGAAACAACCGGCTACTTGAGCTCGGTGATATATTCCGATAACACAGCAAAATATCAAGGTCGGCAAGTTGCTGGTGTTAGGTGGGCGGAACCAAGCCCAGGGGTCGGGAAGTGGGACAGATGAACTACGAGACGCGCGCGATCGGCAATGAGGAGATTTTGGGCCTGCCGGGCGGCCGCGGGCCGCAGGGACGTCGTTGGGGTCTGATCATCGGGATCATCGCCGCAGTACTCGTCGCAATCCTCGCGATTTCATTCCTGTTCGGCGGCAAGAAGGCAGAACCGGCCAAGCCGGTCGAGCAATTGCCGCTGGTATCGGTGGTGATTCCCGGCCGCTCGACTGTCGCGCGGACGGTTAGCGCGACGGGTTCGCTCGCGGCACGGCGCGAAATGCCGGTCGGCGTCGCGGGCGAAGGCGGGATGATCACGCGCGTGCTGGTCGAGCCCGGCCAATGGGTCGCCAAGGGGCAAGTGTTGGCTTTGGTCGATCGCTCGGTCCAGAATCAGACGGCGGCATCGCTGGCCGCGCAGATCAACGTCGCGCGCTCCGATGCGGCGATCGCACAATCGGAACTCGATCGCTCGAAACAATTGGTCGATCGCGGCTTCGTCTCAAAGGCCGATCTCGAGCGCAAGACAGCGACACGCGATGCAGCACTCGCGCGGGTTCGCGTCGCGCAAGCGACGCTGGGTGAGGCACGCGCGCGCACCAATCGGCTCGACATTCGGGCACCTTCGGCTGGCCTAGTGCTCACCCGCAGCGTCGAGCCGGGTCAAGTGGTCAGTTCGGGTTCGGGCGTGCTGTTCCGCCTTGCCGAGGGTGGCCAGATGGAGCTGCGCGCGCAAGTCAGCGAGACCGATCTGCGCGGGCTGCATGTCGGGTCGCAAGCGCAAGTCACGCCGGTCGGCGGCAGCGAAATGTTCACCGGCGAAGTCTGGCAGGTGTCGCCCATCATCGATCCGCAAACGCGTCAGGGCATCGTTAAAATCGCTTTGTCGTATAACCAGGCGCTGCGTCCCGGCGGTTTCGCCGCGGCGGCGATCGTCGCGGGGTCGACCGACGTACCGCAATTGCCGAATGCCGCGATCCAGAGCGACGACAAGGGTAACTACGTGTATGTCGTTGGCCCAGACAACAAGATCATGCGGCGCGGCGTCAAGGTCGGCGAAGTGTCCGATCGCGGCGTGGCAATCGCCGAGGGGCTGAACGGCACCGAAAAGGTCGTCCAATCGGCTGGCGCTTTTCTCAATGCCGGTCAAAAGGTAAAGCCGACGCTGGTCACGGCGGACGCAGGCAGTAAGAGGTAAGCGGGCGATGAATTTCCGGAACATCTCGGCGTGGTCGATCCGCAACCCGGTCCCGTCGATCGTGTTGTTCGTCATGCTGACGCTCGCCGGGATCGTCAGTTTCCGCAATCTCGACGTCAACAACCAGCCCGATATCGATTTTCCGGTCGTGATCGTTTCGATCAGTCAGCCCGGTGCCGCACCGACCGAACTCGAGACGCAAGTCACCCAACGGGTCGAGGCGGCGCTACGCTCGCTGCAGGGCATCGACGAGATCAATTCGACCGTGACCGAGGGGAATTCCGTCACCGTCGTCCAGCTCACCATCGGCACACCGATCGACCGCGCGGTCGAGGATGTGCGTTCGGCCGTATCGCAAATCCGCAGCAATCTGCCCGATGGCATTCTCGAACCGCAAATATCCCGCGCGAACACGACCGGCCAGGATCTAGCGAGCTATGCCGCTCTCACCACGGACATGACGGTCGAGCAGCTGAGTTGGTACATCGACAATAACGTCGCCAAGGAATTGCTGTCGGTATCGGGCCTAGCCGGAGTGAGCCGTAACGGCGGCGTCGACCGCGAAATCCGCGTCATTCTCGATCCGAACAAGCTTTCGTCCTTCGGCATGACCGCGGCGCAGGTCAACGCGCAGCTTCGGCAAGTGAATCTGAACGCCGCGGGCGGACGCGCGGAAATCGGTGGATCGGAGCAATCGGTCCGCGTGCTCGGCAACGCGCAGACCGCCTATGACCTGGGCCAGGTGCAGATCGCCGTTGGCAATGGTCGCACGATCAAGGTCGCCGATCTCGGGCGTGTGCAGGATCTTTATGCCGAACAACGCTCGGCCTCGCAATTGAATGGCACGCAAGTCCTGAGCTTCGATTTCCAGCGTGCCAAAGGTGCGTCGGACGTGACGGTGTTCAACGAAGCCGCAAAGAAGCTCGCCGCGCTCGAAGCGCGCAACCCCAAGGTCCGCTTCAAGCGCATCTCCGACAGCGTCAAATATACCAAGGCGCAATATGATTCGGCGATGGAGGCGATGGTCGAGGGCGCGGTGCTGGCCGTCATCATCGTCTTCGTCTTCCTGCGCGATTGGCGCTCGACGATCATTTCGGCACTCGCAATCCCGCTCTCGGCGATCCCGACCTTCTGGATCATGGATCTGCTCGGCTTCACGCTCAACAACATGACGCTGATGGCGCTGAGTCTGGTCGCGGGCGTGCTGGTCGACGACGCTATCGTCGAAATCGAAAATATCGTGCGGCACATGCGGATGGGTAAATCGGCCTATCAAGCCTCGATCGATGCCGCCGACGAAATCGGCCTTGCGGTGCTCGCCACCACCATGGCGATCGTCGCGGTGTTCCTGCCCGTAGGCCTGATGCCCGGTATTTCAGGGCAATTTTTCAAGAATTTCGGGCTGACCGTCGTCGCATCGGTGCTGATGAGCCTTGCGGTCGCGCGCCTCATCACCCCGATGCTCGCCGCCTATTTCCTAAAGGCGCACGGCCAGGCCTCGCATGGCGAGGGCTGGCTGATGGACCGCTATATGGCGGTGCTGAAATGGACCTTGCTGCATCGCTGGTCAGCCGTTGTCGCCGGGGCCCTCGCCTTCGGCCTGACGATCTTCCTGTTCATGACGATTCCATCGACCTTTCAGCCACTGCGCGATGCCGATTCGAGCACGGCGCAAATCGACATGGTGCCCGGCACGACGCTTGCCGAAACGCAAGTCGTGGTCGACCGCGTCGCCGCCTTCCTGCGCAAGCAGCCGCAAGTCGATACGGTCTATGCCCGGACTTTTGTCGGCAATGGCCGCGTCACCGCGAACTTCAAACCGCACGCCGAGCGGACGATGAAGAGCTATGAGTTCGAACGCGCGCTCGCGCCCGAGCTTCAGACGATCCCGGACGCACGCGTCTCGTTCCGCTCGTCGAGCGGCTGGGGCGGCGGCGGACGCGCACTGACCGTGACGCTGGGCGGCGATGATCCCGCCTTGCTCGCCAGCACTGGTGCCACGCTCGTCCAGCAAATGTCGCGCTTGCCCGATGTCGTAGCGCCGCGCGTTGGTGGTGATTTGAAGCGGCCCGAGATCGTCATCACGCCGCATATGGATTTGGCGGCAAGCATGGGCGTCACCACGGCGGCGATGTCGAGCGCAATTCGGCTCGCGACGCTCGGCGATATCGACCAGAATAGCGCGAAATTCTCGCTCGCCGATCGTCAGATTCCGATCCGTGTCGCGCTCGACCAGGATTCGCGTCAGCGTCTGTCGACGATCCAGAATATTCCGGTCCAGACCGCGAGCGGCGGGACGGTGCCGCTCAGCGTCGTCGCGAGCATCGGCTTCGGCGCCGGGCCAACCAAGATCGAACGTGTCGCGCAACAACGCCAGCTGACGATCGGCGCCGATCTCGCGCCCGGTGTGGTGAGCGGCACAGCGCAAAAGGAAATCCACGCACTGCCGATCATGAAGAATCTGCCGGTCGGGGTGAAGGAATTGGTGCTTGGCGAATCCAAGTGGCAAATCGAGCTGATCCAGAACTTCATCATCGCGCTCGTCGCAGGGATCGTTCTGCTGTTCGCGGTGCTGGTGCTGCTCTATCGCCGTTTGCTGCCGCCGTTCGTCAACGTGCTGTCGCTGCTGGTGGCGCCGCTTGGCGGGTTGATCGGGCTGTGGGTCACCAACACGCCGATTTCGATGCCAGTCTATATCGGCCTGATCATGCTGCTCGGCATCGTCGCCAAAAACTCGATCCTGCTGATCGATTTCGCGCTCGAGGAGATGAACAAAGGCGTCGAAAAGGTCACTGCGATCATCGATGCAGGGCACAAGCGCGCCCAGCCGATTGTCATGACGACGGTCGCAATGGTGGCGGGCATGATGCCGACCGCGCTCGCGTTGACCGGCGACGGATCGTCACGCGTGCCGATGGGCATCACCGTGATCGGCGGATTGATCTTGTCGACCGTGCTGACGCTGGTGATCGTGCCGGCAAGCTTCAGCCTTGCTGTCGGGATCGAGGGTCGGGTCGGACCGTTCCTGCGCCGTAGTTTGTTGACCTATCGGCCCGGCGATGATCACGGCCCGATGATCGAGGGCGGACCGCTCCCGCCGCGGCTTGCCGGTACGCCGGGGCGCATCGGCTATCTCGGCGATGACGAACCACAGCCGGCCGAATGATCTGCACGGGGCGCTGCACTTGAACTATCCGGGCGTTCGGGGATTGGTGGTGCGATGCGTACCTTCCGCCTGACCCGCCCGCCCCGCAGCGTCGAGGCTCCGCCTGCCGGATTGGTGCGTATGCGCTGGATCGCGGGCGGCCTGTTGGTGGTGATGGCGGTGACCTTCCTCGTCGCGCGCGCCTTCGATCACCGCTGCGCCGCGCTCGGCTTCGTGCGCGCCTTTGCCGAAGCCGCGATGGTCGGTGGCCTTGCCGACTGGTTCGCGGTGACCGCTCTGTTTCGCCATCCGCTCGGCCTCCCGATCCCGCACACCGCGATCATCCCGCGCAACAAGGATCGCATCGGGACGACGCTCGCCGCGTTCCTGCGCGACAATTTCCTGATTCCCGGCGTCGTCGCGCGGCGGATGCGGCGCGTCGATATGGCGGGTGCCGCAGGGCGCTGGCTCGCCGATCCGCCGGGGGGAGACGGACGGCTGCGACGCGGCGCGGCGAGCCTTGCCGCGCACATGCTTGAGGCGTTCGATCAGCAACGCTTGGGCGGGATGGTCAAAACCGGGATTGGCCAGCGCTTGCGCGCGCTCGATGTTTCGCCGCTACTCGGCCAGGCGCTGACCGCCGCGATCGCCGAGGACCGGCATATGCCGCTGCTCGACGGCATTGTGCGCTGGGGCGCGCGGCTGCTCGCGTCGAACGAGGATCTGATCCGCGCGATGGTGCATGAACGCTCGGGCGCGATGATGCGCTGGACCGGGCTCGACGAGACGATCGCCACCAAGCTGATCGAAGGGCTGAACGGCCTGCTCAGCGGCATTGCCGAGGACCCCGACCACCCGCTGCGCGCCAAAGCCGAGGAAGGGCTGGCGGGGCTGGCGCACGACCTCGTCCACGACCCGAAAATGCGCGAGCGCGTTGCCACGGTGAAGGGTGAGATCATCGACAATCCGGCGATGCAGCGCTGGCTCGACGGGCTATGGGAGCAAGCGCGCGGCGGCATGCTGCGGATCGCGCGCGACCCCGATGCGATGCTGGCGGGGCCGGTCGGCGATGCGCTGCGCCAGCTTGGCACCACGCTGCAGACCGATCCGAAGCTGCGTGCCACGATCAATCGCTTCGTGCGCCGCGCCGTTGTCGGCATGGCGGCGGATTATGGCGACGGTATCGTGCGGTTGGTGTCCGAAACGATCCATGGCTGGGACGCGAACACGATTACGCGTCGGCTGGAAAACGCCGTCGGACGCGACCTGCAATTTATCCGCATCAACGGCACGCTGGTCGGCGGGTTGGTCGGGCTGGTGATCCATACGGTGGATATGGCGCTATAGGCGGGACTGCCTGCGGCGACGGCGCTAGGAACTGGCGTGGAGCACTTTGTCGGGATTACCGACCGTATCGAGCGACGTCGTCGCACCGATCTCGAGCAGCGGTTTGATGTGTCCGTCGCGAATGTCATACACCCAGCCGTGCAGGAACACTTCCTGCTGCCGCGCCCATGCCGCCTGGATCAGTCGCGTGCGGGCGAGCTTGATCAGCTGATCGCGGACATTCACCTCAACGAGCCGGTTGACCCGCGTCTCATCGTCGGGCTGGCTCCGCACCTCATCCTCATGCGCGTGCAGCACCTCGCGCGCGTTCGCCAGCCAACCATCTACGGCACCTGCGGTGCCGCCGGCCAACGTCGCCTGCAAGCCGCCACAGGCATAATGGCCGCAAACGATGATGTGGCGGATGTTCAGCACCTCGGTCGCATATTGCAGCACCGACATCAGGTTCAGGTCGTCCTCGTTGACGAGATTGGCCACATTGCGGTGGATGAACATGCCACCGGGCGGCGTCATCGTCATCTGTTCGGGGCTCACGCGGCTATCCGAACAGCCGATCCACAGGAAATCGGGCTTCTGGCCTGCGATCTGACGCGTGAAGAAGTCGGGATTTTCCTCGGTCAATTCGCTCGCCCAGGCCTTGTTGGCGAGCAATAGCTGCTTGTAATGTCTCATGCGAAGCGGACCCCGTAAGATGGCGCATTGATCATCGGTGCGGTCCGTTCGGCGACGTCGCCGCGGACATGAACGTCGATATTACGGTACACCGCGCCTTTGATGAAGGCATTGATGATGTCGACATTGTCGAGATCGACATAATTGGTCGACGACAGGTCGATCACCAGCACG
>JBBQLB010000046.1:0-19422 GCA_038327465.1 Sphingomonadales bacterium
TACAGACCCTCTGGCGCTGGTTTGTTTCGTGGTACCAGCCCGCTCCCCCTCCCGGCCACCCACAGCGTATCCTGAATGGGCGGCCGGGAGGGGGAGCGGGCTGGCACCGCGAAAAAGCGCAAGTGTCGCAAAAGCGTCATGGCGCTATCGCACTTCGATGCTTAGATGGCGGGCTATGGCGCGTTCTTCATCACGATCGGTCGATTGGGGCTTTCCCCGCTGGCGCGCTTATGGCGAGGCGAGCACCGAAGCCGCGACGGTGCGGTTGTGTGACCGGCATGGCTGCACCGCGAAGGGTGATTGTCCCGCACCGAAATCGCCCAACAGCCCCGAGCGCTGGTATTTCTGCCAGGATCATGCCGGCGAATATAATCGCGGCTGGAATTATTTCGAAGGCCTGAGCGCCGAGGAAGCCGCCGAGCGCGAGCGCGCCGAGACGCAGACCGCCGAAGGCTATACCGAATCGCGCCACCACCAATGGGCCGGCCCCGGCGACGGGTCGCGCTCCCGCGACGAGCTGCGCGCGCTAGATGTGCTCGAGCTCGAGGTCGATGCCGATTTCGAGGCGGTGCGTGTCGCGTGGCGACGGCTCGCCAAGTCGAACCATCCCGATGTGAAGCCCGGCGACAAGGAAGCAGCCGCGCGCTTTCTGGCGATTCAGGCGGCGTATGACGTGCTCAAGGCCGCCGAGGATGTCCGGACTTGGAAGCCGGATTCGGGGAAGCCGGTTTGAGGATTGTTCGCGCCGACTGGGCCAACACGATCCTCATCTGCAAAAAATGTTCGAAAAGACTGGGCGGTGGGTTCGGACCGAAGGGCCGGACGCCGCTCGCCAAGGCGCTCAGGCAGGATCTCGGTATTCGCAAGGGGCGCAAGGGCGCGCTCGGTATCGTCGAGGTGAAATGCCTTGGCGTGTGCCCGAAGGGCGCGGTCACGGTCGTCAATGCCGCCAAGCCAGGCGAATGGATTTTGGTCAAAGCGGGTGCCGCGATCGACTCGGTCGTCGATGCCGTTGGAGCCAATCCCACGGCGGGGCTCACCGAATAAGCTAGCGCTGGCCCGTGGCGTAGCGCGCTGCCGTATCGCGGATCAGTGCGATCATGTTGGGGATGCCTTGCGTGCGGTTCGAGCTGAGCTGCTTGCTCAGGTCGAACGGGGCAAGCGCGCCGGGAATGTCGGTCGCAAGGATCGCCTCGGGTGCCTGATCCTGCACCGTGAGCAGGACCAAGGCGATGATGCCCTTGGTGATCGCCGCATTCGAATCGGCGAGGAAATGGAGCGTGCCGTCGTCCTTCGCCGTGGGATAAACCCAGACCGAGGCTGAGCAGCCCCGCACCAGCGTAGCGTCGGTCTTGAGCGGGGCGGGCATCTCTTCGAGCTCGCGCCCGAGATCGATCAGGAGCCGGTAGCGGTCGTCAGCTTCGAGGAAGCTATATTCGGATTCGAGGTCGGCGAGGGTTTGCATGCGGGGGCTATAGCGGTGTCACGGTCGCCGCGTCACCAATTTCTAGCCCACCCCGGCGAAGGCCGGGGCCCAGTTTCGGGCGGTTGGTTGTAGAGTGTAGCGCTATGTTTTCGCCGCCTTCGCAGCTGGGCCAGTGCAGGGTTGACCATGCCCCGCATGGTCAAGGATCGTCTTGGGGACGATCCGACCCTGCACTCCTTCGCCGGGGTGGTAGGCAGTTGGGATCAAAGATCCACCCCCGCCGCAATCGCCTCCAGCTTGCGGATGCGTTCCTTGAGGTCCGCGATCTCGATCCGCGCACCGGCGTTGGGAAGTGCGGGGCTGCGATTGGGCTCGCCGAAGGCGTGCAATTCCTGCTGCTTGAAGGCGAGCCAGCCGCGCCAGCCGGTGAGCGTGGCGAAGGTCAGCATCGACAGGCCGGCCAGGCCTGCTGCGGCCATGGTCATATAGAAGGTCGGGTCGGTCATCATCCCTACTCCTGAAAAAGGGGACATGGTTACGGGCGGTCGCGGAGCTTCTCGATCTCGCGATCGAGACGGGCGCCGCTGTCATTGTTATCGGTGGCGAGGCGTTCGAGGACGGCGAGCCGGTCCTTCATCGCCTTCAGTTCGTCGCGGAGCCGGTCGTTTTCGGCCTGCGTCGCGCTATCGTCGCGGAAGGCGAAGCTCTCGCCGCGCCGGGTGCGGACCACGCCGTAGCGCGCCTGCAGAACGCGTCCGATCGTTGCGATCAGGACGATGCCGAGCACCATTTCAGCCCAGTTCATATCACATGCTCCTATTGGTTCGGGGTTGCAGCCGGTCAGCTACGCTGAGCGGCTTCGCGAAGGCGGCGGCGGCGCGGGCGGTCGACGCTTTCGGTCGCCCAGACACATCCCGCCGTGATGACGGCGAGCACTACGAAAAATACGATCATGATATCCTCGGGGAAGAAAGGTTTACGTTAGTTGAGCGGTGTGTCCCGCAGCCGCTCGATCTCGTCCGAGAGATCGACGCCGCGGTCGGTGATAATGCGTTCCAGCACGCGAACGCGCTGTTCGAGTCGTTCGGTCTGCGCGGCATATTGCGCGGCCTTTTCGGCGACCATCGTCGCCTCCAGCTCCATCCGGCGCTCCTTATAGGCGAGCCAGGGGCGCATGATCGCGCCACCGAACACGGCGGCGAGGCCGACGCAGATACCGAGGATGGGGATGAGAAAGACGATGGAGGGGCCCATGATGGTTCCTTTCAGCGCAGCGCTTCGATGTCGCGCGAGACGCGCTCGGCGGGATCGGTGGCGATGCGCTCGAGCACGGCGAGGCGTTCCTCGAGGCGGCTGATCTGCCCGTGCAGCTTCTCGTTTTCGGCGACGAGCAGCTCGGTCTGGCGGGTCACGGGGAGCGAGCCGTCCTTGTCGAACATTTCGCCCTTCGCGGTTTCAAGTGGATATCCGTGCCGGACGCGGATCCAGTTATTCGTGACCCAGGCAATCGGGCCGATTGTGACCGCCGCGAGCGGGATCAGCATGCCTATGGAACTGCTCATCGAATATTTCCCTGTTGTGCCCGGTGGCGATCAGCGCAGCGCGTCAATGTCGCGCGCGACGCGCTCGGCCGGATCGGTGGCGATGCGTTCGAGGACGGCGAGGCGTTCCTCGAGGCGGCTCAGCTGGCCGAGCAGTTTTTCATTCTCGCTGCTCAGCAAGTCGATCTTGTGATCGGCGCTGAGCGCCGTGGTGCCAGTCCATTCGTTTTCGATCGGATAGCCGTGGCGCGCCCTTATCCAGGTCGTGATGACCCAGCCGACGGTCGAAATGCCGGCGAGCCAGACGATGAATGCTGTTCCACTCATTGAAATTTCCTTCCCTGTTATGCCGGGATCAGATCAGCGCAGGCTGTCGATCTCGTCGGCGAGGCGATTGTTGCGGCTGGTGTAGAGCGTTTCGATGTCGGCGAGCCGACGGTCGATGTCGCGGAACTTCGAACGGACCTCGGCGGTCGAGCGCGTCGGGTTGCTGCGCACGCCCTGCCAGAACTTCGCATCTTCGGCGCTGTCATAGAGGCCAAGCGGCTTTTTTTCGGCGACCCAGGCGATGACGACATAGGCGAGCAGCGTCCATCCGCTGGTGGCGAAGGTCAGCAGGACGGTGCCGACCCGGACCCAGGTCGTGTCGATGCCGGTGTAATCGGCGATCCCGGAACAAACGCCCAGCCATTTGCTGTTTTGCTTGTCGAGGTAGAATTTGGTGCGGCTGGCGGACATTTCAGTTCCTCCCTGAACTCTTAAATGGGGTGGGATCGTATGGGGTGGTCGGCTCAGCAAGCGGCATGCCGCTGCGCCAATCGGGATGGTCGGCTGCGACGATCCGCTCGACGGTGCCGAGCCGGTCTTCGAGCCGGCGGGCGAGCGAGTAGAGTTCGTCGAGCAGCTTCTCGTCTTCGTTGGTGATCTTGGGTGCCGTCTTCCACTTGGTGATATAGTGGAACAGAACCCAGGGAAAACCGACGAACAGCATCCCGCAGATCACGATGGCGGTGAAGCCTTCCATCTCAGCTATCCTTACCGACGCGCGCCTTCATCGCGGCCAGTTCGGCCTCGACTTTCTCGGCGGACTTCAGCTCGGCGATTTCCTCGTCGAGCGACTTGGGCGGCATGCCCATGCCGGCGACTTCGGCGCGGCCCTCGGCCATATCGACGCGGCGTTCCATGATCTCGAAGCGCGAGAACGCATCGTGCATCTTGGGGCCGGCATAGAGATCGCGCAGCTTGAACTTGTTCTGCGCGGATTCGAGCCGGGTCGCGATCGAATTCTGCCGGGTGCGCGCCTCGCGGAGCTTGCCGGTCAGCTTGGCAATGTCTTCTTCGGAACCCTTGAGCGCGTCATCGAGCACCGCAATCTCGCCGCTCAGCTGATCGGCCATGTCGGCCGCCTTCTGCTTTTCGACGAGCGCTGCCTTGGCAAGATCCTCGCGGCCCTTGGACAGCGCCAGCTCGGCCTTCTCGGTCCAGCTTTCCTGCAAAGACCCAAGCTTGCTGATGTGGCGGCGCATTTCCTTCTGGTCCGCAATCGTGCGGGCTGCGGAGGCGCGAACCTCGACCAAAGTTTCCTCCATTTCGAGGATGATCATGCGGATCATCTTCGCGGGGTCTTCGGCCTTGTCGAGCAAGTCGGTGAAGTTGGCAGCGACGATGTCGCGGGTACGGCTGAAGATGCCCATGGTGTTACTCCTTCAAGGTACAAAAGATGGTGCCGGGGCGGAAAATGGGGAGCATCCGCCCCGGCGTCGCTTCACCCCTGGGGAAGGGCAGCGATCTGGGTCGGAGCAGCGTTGACCGGGCCAACCGCGCCGACAAGCGCGACCGAACCGAGCAGAACCGTCGCAACGAGGGCAACGAGGACTTGCGAAACGCTGTTCGTCGATTTGTATTCGGTATTCATGATGTGTCTCCTTAACCTGAAAATGTGCGGCTCGTTTGAGCCATGCCAACAGCATTGCATCTGCCGTGCCAATTTCAAAAATGGCGGATTTCTGCGCCTTTCTGCCAGATGAACGAAAATCTGACTTGCCAAGGCTTGGGATTTTACGCCAAGCCTTGGGAATGGAGCGGACGCATCAGGTCATCGGGCAATCGGGCGTGTTCCTTGACGCGCTCGAACTTGCCAGCCGCGCGGCGGCGCTGGATCGACCGGTGCTTGTCATCGGCGAGCGTGGGACGGGTAAGGAGCTGGTGGCCGAGCGCCTTCACCGGCTGAGCCCGCGCTGGGATCAGCCGCTGGTCATCATGAATTGTGCGGCACTCCCAGAGACGCTGATCGAGGCCGAGCTGTTCGGGCATGAAGCGGGCGCCTTCACCGGCGCGACCAAGGCGCGGGCAGGGCGGTTCGAGGAGGCGCATCACGGCACCTTGTTCCTCGACGAGCTCGGCACGCTGTCGATGGCGGCGCAGGATCGGCTGCTGCGCGCGGTCGAATATGGCGAAGTGACGCGGATCGGGTCGTCGCGGCCGATGCGGGTCGATGTGCGGATCGTGGCGGCAACCAACGAACATTTGCCCGACAAGGTCGCGCGGCACCAATTCCGCGCCGATCTGCTCGACCGGTTGAGTTTCGAGGTGGTGACCTTGCCGCCGCTTCGCGCGCGGGTCGACGATGTGCTGGTGCTCGCCGAACATTTCGGGCGGCGGATGGCGTCGGAGCTGCAGCGCGACGGCTGGCCGGGCTTCACCAAGGCGGCCGAGGTGGCGCTGACCGCGTATCCATGGCCGGGCAATGTCCGTGAATTGCGCAATGTGGTGGAACGCGCGGTGTATCGCTGGGACGAGGACGGGCCGATCGACGCGATCCAGTTCGACCCGTTCCATTCGCCGCATCGTCCGACCACCGCGACCCCGGCCGCGGCGGCGGCGGAGGAGCCGGTGGCTGCGGCACCCGCGACCACCGTGGCCGATACCGCACCAATGGATTACAAATCGCGGCTGGCGCGCTTCGAATGCGACCTGTTGCAGACGGCGCTGGCCGAAAACCGATTTAACCAGCGCGCGACCGCCGAGGCTCTGGGCCTGAGCTACGATCAATTGCGCCACGCGTTGAAGCGCCATGGCCTGATCGCGGCGGGGTAGGGAAACGCTGATCTCCCGTCATCCCCGCCGCGCGGGAATGACGGAGGAGCCATCAGACGTTACCGATACGCCACCATGCACAGCAGCATCGGAATCGACAGCAAGGTGTTGATGCGCGAGGTCAGCATCGCGGTGCGCGCCGCCTTTGCCTTGGTGTCGGCATCGGCCTCGACTAATCCGAGCGCCTTCTTTTGGTTCGGCCAGATGATGAACCACACGTTGAACGCCATAACGATCGCCAGCCACATGCCGATGCCGATCAGACGTGCGCTCGGCTGCAGCGTCAGCGCCTCGACGAGCTCGCCATAGCTCCACGCGAGCAGCAGCCCGGTCAGCACGGTGAATGCTGCGCCCCAGCGGAAAAAGAACAAAGCCTTGGGCGCGATATATTTGGAAACGCCGGGCTTCAGCTCGGCCGGAATGGTCGGCATGGTCGGGATTTGCACGAAGTTGAAATAGTAGAGCAGGCCGATCCAGGTGATCGCGAAAAACACGTGCAGCCATTGGAACACGCCGATCGCGACCGAGGCCGGCGTATAATAAGGCGCGAACATCAGCCCGATCGCGAGCGCGAAGCCGATGCCGAGTGTATAGTGCAGGTTGCCGAGAATTTTATCCACGTTTCATCCCCCAGGAATTTGCGATCGGACCGGGGCCATGCCCCGCCGCCCTGCGCCCCCCTTAAGAGGCGAAAAATCGTTTGTCACACGGAATGAAATTGTCGGCGGGCCGCGGAACAGAATTTTGTCGAGCGATGGACCTTGCTGGCGCGCGGTGGGTTGAGCGCCACGAGTTGGCTGATCAGGAGACCCCCCATGCCGTTCGAACTTCCCCCGCTGCCCTACGCTTACGACGCGCTAGAACCGACGATCTCGAAAGAGACGATGACCTTCCACCACGACAAGCATCATGCCGCTTATACCGCCAAGCTCAACGAGGGCGTCGCCGCTGACCCCAAGCTGGAAGGCAAGACGATCGAGGAGATCCTCGGGATGATTTCCACGCTCCCGCCGCTGGTGCGCAACAATGGCGGTGGTTTCTGGAATCATGATTTCTTCTGGAAGATCATGGCACCGGCCGGCACGACCCAGCCATCGGGCAAGCTGGCCGAGGCGATCGACGCTTACGGCGGGCTCGACACATTGAAGGACGATTTCAACACCAAGGGTGCCGGTCAGTTCGGCTCGGGCTGGGCGTGGGTGATCAAAGACGCGAACGGTGCGCTAAAGGTCGTGTCGACCCCGAACCAAGACAATCCGCTGATGGACGATGCCAAGGACAAGGGCATTCCGATTTTGGGTAATGACGTGTGGGAACACGCTTATTATCTAACCTATAAGAACGACCGCCCCGGCTATTTGAAGGCGTGGTGGGACGTGGTGAACTGGGATGAGGCGGGCAAGCGCTTCGAGGGCAAGGAAACGGGGGCCTGAATGCTTGGTGCAGACGCGACGCAACGGATCCTGTCGGGTTTCTTGCTCGCGCTCTGCGCCAGTCCGGTGCTGGCGCAGAGTCATGCGCCGCCCGCACCGGTTGAGGATCGGGTGGAGGATATCGTCGTAACGGCGCGGCGCGGACCGCCTCCTGTTCTGCTCGAACCTGTGGCGTATCTCCAGCGCTATTGTTTCGATCCGGCGCGACGCACGCGGCAGTTCAGCGCGCCGGACTCGAGCGATCCTTGGACGCCGCTGGATGACGTCGCGCGGGCTCAGTTCCACATCACGGATGATGCGGTTCCGGCCTTCGGTCTGAGCGACCCGGCGCGCGGTCGCACAATGGCGCTGAAAATGGAACGATTTTCGTTGCCCCGGCGCTTGGTGGAGCGTCGCTGCACCCTTGTCGTTGTCGGCAATGCCGACCAAAACGAGTTCATCGGCCAAATTAATAAGCTCTTCAACGGGCCGGGGACGCAACGTCACGTCGGTGATCCGGTGGGCGTACCGCGTATCCCGGGATGGTCGCAGTGGCTCTGGACCGGCAATCCTCAGCGCGGATCCAAGCATTGGGAGGTTATTGCGCCAACGGGCGCCGCGCGCAGCGCCGGGACATGGCTCGTCGTGACCGATGATTCGTTTTACGGCGTCATGGACTATATTGCGTGCGATCTGAAGGTCCGGTCCGGCGGTCAGCCAACCGTTAGCGTCTTTACGTTCTCGTTCGTCACCCGCGTTTAGGGCCGCATACTGGTTTTTCCTGTGGCCTAGCGAATATCCTGATACCCCTGCGTCGCGGGCTTGCTGCGGAACACGATCGACACATAGTTGATGAAATAAAGGCCAGCCATCTTGAGCAAGCCCTGCTTCTTCAGCCGTCGCCCCGACGTCGGCATCACGAACGCTGGCGAGAACAGGACCTTCCCGAACTTCTTGGCGCGTTTCGCAATGTCGGCATCCTCGCCGTAAAATTCGATCGTATCGTCGAAGCCGCCCATGCGATGCAGTATCTCGCGCGGCATTGCGAAATTGCCGCCGACCATCATAAAGCCGGTCATGGCGTAAAGCGGTCGCGCGGTGACGAACCAACCCGTTGAAATCTTGTCTTTGATCCCGCTCAGATCGTAAAAGCTATACGGGCCGGACAGGCACGCGAGGTTGCTGTCTTCGGCGAAATGGCGCGCGATCTGCTCGATCCAGCCGGGCGGCGGCAGCGTGTCGGCATCGACATAGGCGACGATATCGCCGCTCGCGCTGAGCAAGCCGGCTTGGCGGGCGCGCGTGATGCCCTTGATCGGCTCGAACACATATTTGACGCCAGGGTAGCGCTCAATCACCTGCTTCGTGCCATCGGTGCTATTATTGTCGACGACGATGATTTCCAGCGCCTTGCCAGCGACATTCTGCATCACTGCGTCGAGGCAGGCCGGCAGATAGGCTTCCTCATTATAAGCCGGGATCACCAGGCTGATCGTCTGTGGTCGGGTTTGAGTCATCGGGTGCTACTGCGCCACTATGCCCGCGGTTGCTAGAGCAGAACGCGCATGAACGGCGATTGCTGTGCCACAAAGGCAACAGGAACGTGGTGCGCGCTCAGCCTTCGGGCGGGATCGGGACGTCGTCGTCCTGCACGTTGAAACCATATTTCATCAGCATCGGCACGTTGGCGAAGGCGAAGAGCAAGGTGAGCGGGATCACCCCCCACAGTTTGAAGCCGAGCCAAAAGCCGTAGCTGAATTCATGCCGGACGATCTCGTTGAGCACCGCCAGAAAGGCGAAAAACACCGCCCAGTTGATCGTCAGCCGCCGCCAACCGGCATCACTCAAACCGGGATAGGCAGCCTCGAGAAACAGGCTGAGAAACGGCCGCCCGGTGGCCAGCCCGAACACCAACAGCGCCGACAGCATCGCATAGATTACGGTCGGCTTGATCTGGATGAAATCCTTATTGTGGAAATAGAGCGTCAACCCACCGAACACGAGCACAAGCGTGCCGGTCAGCCACAGCATCGGCGAAATGCGCCCGGTGCGGATCAGCGAATAGACCATCGCGGCGATGCTCGCGATCATGAAAGCGGCGGTCCCGGCGAGCAGCTTTACGAGATCGAGCCCCGGCGTCAGATAATTGACCAGGAAGAAAATCGCGATCGGCCCGATATCGATCGCGAGGCGCTGGCCAGCGCCCAAAGGGGCCTTTGCGGGTGCGGAATTGCTCATCGCCGCACCCCTTCTACACCTGCGATGATCCGCGCAACCTCGTTTGCGTCGAACGGGCGCAGATCGCCCATGCCCTCGCCGACGCCGATCGCGTGGATCGGCAGACCGTATTTTTCTGCCGCCGCGACGAGCACGCCGCCGCGCGCCGTGCCGTCGAGCTTGGTCATGACAAGGCCGGTGACGCCCGCATCCTGCTTGAACACCTCGATCTGATTGAGCGCGTTCTGCCCGGTGGTCGCGTCGAGCACGAGCAGCACGTCATGCGGCGAATCGGGATTGATACGGCCGAGCACGCGGCGGATTTTGGAGAGTTCGTCCATCAATTCACGCTTGTTCTGCAGGCGTCCGGCGGTGTCGACGATCAGCACGTCGATCCCGGTTGCGGTGGCTTGCTTGACGGCTTCGTACACGATCCCCGCCGCGTCGCCGCCTTCCTTACCGCTGATGATCGGCACGCCCGCGCGTTCCGCCCAGGTGGCGAGCTGCCCGATCGCGGCGGCGCGGAAGGTGTCGCCCGCGGCTAACATCACGCCATAATCCTGTTCCTTTAGCAGGTGTGCGAGCTTGGCGATGGTGGTGGTCTTGCCCGATCCGTTGACGCCGATCACGAGGATGACGTGCGGGCGCGGGAAGCCGGTGATTTCGAGCGGCTTGGCTACCGTATCGAGCACCTTCTCGATTTCCTCGGCGACGATCAGGCGGATGCCGAGCTCCTCCATGTCGCGCTCGAACACGCCGGTCGACAAGCGCTGACGGATGCGCGCGGCGGTTTCGGGGCCGAGATCGGAGGCGATCAACGCTTCCTCGATCTCGTCGAGCGTCGCGCGGTCGAGCGGGCCGGTGCCCAATCCGGCGAGATTGCCGATCAGGCGATCCGACGTGCGCTTGAACCCGCCGAGGAGTTTTTCGTGCCAACTGGTGGTCATGCAGGGATCTCTTGCAACAGTGTACGCTTCCCCGGCGAAAGCCGGGGCCCAGTAGCGATGGCCGGAGTTATTGAGTGCCGCCCTTCACCGCCATCGTTCCGCGACTGGGCCCCGGCCTTCGCCGGGGAAGCGGAGAGGGTGAGGCCGTCCGCGCGATCGATCCGTACCTGCTGAATGCTCCCGACCTCGCAAGTTTCAAACCGCACCTCGGCAAAATTCCCGGCATGGCCACGGTCGCCCGGTCGCTCGACCAATACGTCTTGCGTCGTACCGACCAGCCCGGCCAGCCACGCCGCCTTGCGCCGCGCACCCGCCGCGCGGAGCGCCGCCGCGCGCGCCTTGCGCACAGGTACCGGCACTTGCGGCATCCGCGCAGCAGGGGTGCCGTCACGCTCCGAATACGGGAAAATGTGCGCGTGGACCACGTCGCACGCGTCGATCAGCGCAAGCGTGTCGGCGAACATCGCGTCATCCTCGGTCGGGAAACCGGCGATCAAATCCGCCCCGATCACGATGTCTGGGCGCGCGGTCTTGAGGCGAGCGACCAACTCCACGCTCTCGGCCCGCGCATGGCGGCGCTTCATGCGCTTGAGGATCATGTCGTTGCCAGCCTGAAGCGAAAGGTGGACGTGCGGCATCACGCGCGCCTCTTGCGTCAGCAGTGCGAACAGGCGGTCGTCAATCTCGATCCCGTCGAGCGAGGACAGGCGCAGCCGCTCAAGCGCGGGGACGTGATGCAGGATGCGTTCGACCAGCATCCCGAGCGTCGGCGCGCCGGGAAGATCGGGGCCGTAACTGGTCAAATCGACGCCGGTCAGCACGATCTCGCGGCGGCCGCCATCGACCAGCGCCGCGATGCGATCGATCACCGCGCCAGCGGGAACCGAGCGGCTGTTGCCGCGTCCGAACGGGATGATGCAGAAGGTACAGCGATGGTCGCAGCCATTCTGCACTTCGACGAACGCGCGGGCGTGCGCGCCAAACGCCGGAGCGAGGTGCGGCGCGGTGTCGCGGATCTGCATGATGTCGCCGACCAGGATCGCATCGTTCGATCGCCATGCTTCGGGCAGCAGTTTCTCGGCATTGCCGATCACGCGGTCGACCTCGGGCATGGCCGCAAAGCTCTTCGGGTCGATCTGCGCGGCGCACCCTGTGACAACGATTTGCGCGCTTGGCCGGTCGGCGCGGGCGCGGCGGATTGCCTTGCGCGTTTCCGCAACCGCGCCATTGGTGACGGCGCAACTGTTGACGACGACCAGATCGCGCCCTGCGGTGAGCGCGCGGATCGCTTCGCTTTCGGCGATATTCAGGCGGCAACCGAGGCTGATGATATGAGGGCCGGACATTGCGCGCGATCTAGGGGCGGTGGCGGGTGAAGTCTATGCGGTCGTTGGCATAGCCCAACCTCGCAGCTGCTTTGCGCGCTTCAGAGTGTGTGCTCCGGCGGAGGCCGGAGCGTTGGCAGGCCGAGGTGCCGACGGCCAAGGCTCCGGCCTGCGCCGGAGCACAGCTTCAATTACCCTGCGAGCCGTTGCCCCGTTAAGCAGCCGGCCTCATCCTCAACCACCGCCACCGCTAGCAAACGCCGCTCCGCCAGCAAGCGTCGCGTGTTCATGATGCTGGTCGGGCGGCCGTACAAATAGCCCTGGCCCTTGGCACAGCCGAGGCTGCGCAGGCGTTCCTCGATGCTCGCATCCTCGATCCCCTCGGCGGTGATCGGCAGATTGAGGCTGTCGCCGAGCCGCGTGATCGCGGTAACGATCGCCGCGCTTTCGCTATTCTCGCCCATCGACATGATGAAGCTCTTGTCGATCTTGATCTGGTCGAACGGCAGCGCGCGCAGATGCGCGAGCGACGAATAGCCCGTCCCGAAATCGTCGAGCGCGAGGCGGATGCCCTGATTTTTCAGGCTGCCGACGATCGATTGTGCGAGCGCAAGATTATCGAACAGCGAGGTCTCGGTGATCTCGATTTCGAGCCGACTGGCGGGGAAGCCGGTTTCGGTCAGCACCTTGATGATTTTCTGCGCGAGCCACGCATCCTTCAACTGCCACGGCGAGATGTTGACCGAGAGCGACAGCGCGGCGTCCCAATCCTTCGCCGCAAGGAACGCCTGGCGCATGACCGAGAGCGAGAGATCGGCGATCATCCCGGTTTCCTCGGCGATCGGGATGAACGCGTCCGGCCCGACCAGCCCGCGCGTCGGATGTTCCCAGCGCGCGAGCACTTCGAAACCGCTCAGGCGCCCGGTCGTCAGGTCGATCTGCTGTTCGAAGTAAGGGACGATTTCGGCGCGCGGAATCGCGTGGCGCAAGCCGACCTCGAGATCGTTGCGCGCCTGCAATTCACGTTCCATCGACAGGTCGAACCAGGCGTAGCGGTTGCGCCCCGAATTCTTCGCGGCGTACATCGCAATGTCGGCGGCGCGCATCAGCGCATCGATGCTGGCGCAGTCGAAATCCGATCGCGCGATGCCGACCGAGACCGAGATGTGCAATTGCAGCCCCTCCGCCTGGAACGGCTGGGCGAGGCGGCTGACAAGCTGTTCGGCGATCCGCTCGACCGTGGCGGGGTGGCTCGGGTCGAACAGGAAAGCGCACGCGAATTCGTCGCCGCCGAAACGCGCGGTAAGTGCGACGCTAGGCATCGCCTCGGCAATCTGGACGGCGACCTGCTGGAGCAGCGCGTCGCCGGTGGCATGGCCGTGCATGTCGTTGACAGTCTTGAAATGATCGAGATCGAGCATCAGCAAAGCCATCGCTTTCCCGCGCGATTGGGCGCGCACGAACATCGCCGCCCCATCCTCCGCCAAACTCCGCCGATTGAGGAAGCCGGTCAGCGGGTCCTTCGACGCGAGCTGCTGCGCGCGCTCCTCGGCGGCGGTACGGATCGAGACTTCGTGCGCCAACTCGCGGTGGCGACGCCAGCCGAACAGGATCAACGCGACGTTGAGCAGCAGCGCGATCACCAACGTCTGATCGGTTCCGCCGCCACCGTTGAAATAATGCTGCAGGGTGGTCGAGAGTACGGCACTGCCGGTGCCGACGAACATCAAGATCGCGGCGACGGTGATCGCGCCGTTGAGGATATCGCGGCGGGGCGCGGCGGGCGCGCGAACCGCAATATCGCTCGGTCGTGTCTCGCTCGATCGAATCTCGGCTGTCATGCCACTTACTGCCCCACACTGCGCAAGCTGGGCTTTTCTCACGCGAGCGATGTAGATGGCGTTAAGCCGGATGGTTGCGCAATTGCTTCCCTTACGCTAATGCCACGCCCGATCGTTCCTGCACAGGACCGTGAAGGCTGCCCATTGGGCTACGCCGGCCGACGAGGTTTCGTCCGCCGGCGTTCTTTGCGTTACGGTGTCGGCGCGGGTGTTTGGAAGGTTTTTTTCGGATGTTCGAGAGCCTGAGCGACCGTCTTGGCGGTGTGTTCGATCGGTTGCGGGGGCGCGGTGCGCTGACCGAGGCCGACGTGCGCGCGGCGATGCGCGAAGTGCGCGTGGCGTTGCTCGAGGCCGACGTGGCGCTGCCGGTGGCGCGTGATTTCGTCGACAAGGCGACCGAGCTTGCGGTCGGACAGAATGTCCTGCGTTCGGTCACGCCGGGGCAGCAAGTCGTCAAGATCGTCAACGATGCGCTGGTTGATATGCTGGGCGCGGATGCCGCCGAGCTAGAACTGGGTGTGACGCCGCCTGCGATCATCATGATGGTCGGCCTGCAAGGCTCGGGCAAGACGACCTCGACCGCGAAGATCGCGCTGCGGCTCGCCAAGAAGCAGGGCAAGAAGGTGTTGATGGCGTCGCTCGACGTCAATCGCCCGAATGCGCAGGAACAGCTGGCGGTGCTCGGCACGCAGGCCGAAGTGCAGACGCTGCCGATCGTCAAGGGGCAGCAGCCGGTCGATATCGCGCGACGTGCGGTGCAGGCGGCGAAGCTGCAGGGCTATGACGTCCTGATGCTCGATACCGCCGGTCGCTTGCATGTCGATCAGGCGCTGATGGATGAGATGCGCGCCGTCGCCGAGGTGACGAAGCCGACCGAGATATTGCTCGTGGTCGATGCGCTGACCGGGCAAGACGCGGTCAACGTTGCGCAGAATTTCTCGGATCAGGTTCCGCTGACCGGGATCGTGCTGACGCGGATGGACGGCGACGCGCGCGGTGGTGCGGCGCTGTCGATGCGTGCGGTTACCGGCAAGCCGATCAAGTTTGCGGGCATGGGCGAAAAGCTCGATGCGCTCGAAGCGTTCGATCCGAAGCGCGTTGCCGGGCGCATCCTCGGCATGGGCGACGTGGTCGGCCTAGTTGAACGCGCGGCCGAGGCGATCCAGGTCGAAGATGCCGAGAAGATGGCGGCGCGGCTCCAGAAGGGGTTGTTCGACATGGACGATCTGCGCGGGCAGCTCACGCAGATGCGGCGGATGGGCGGGATCGGTGCGCTCGCGGGCATGATCCCCGGCATGAAGAAGGCGCAGGCGCAAGTCGATGCAGTCGGCGGCGAGAAGGTGCTGCTGCGGATGGACGCGATGATCACCTCGATGACACCGAAGGAACGCCGCAAGCCCGAATTGCTCAACGCCAAGCGCAAGATCCGCATCGCCAAGGGGTCCGGCACGACGGTGCAGGACGTCAACAAGTTGATCAAGATGCACCAGGAAATGGCTGGCGCGATGAAGAAGATAAAAAAGATGGGCGGCCTCGCCGGCATGGCCAAGATGTTCGGCGGCGGCGGCGGCGGCGGCGGCGGCGGCGGCATGGGCGGAATGGGCGGGATCGACCCGGCCAAGATGCTCAGCGGCGGCGGCGGTGGCCTGCCCGGTCTGGGCGGCGGCCAGACCAAACTCCCACCCGGCTTCGAGAATTTGCTCAAGAAGAAATAATGGCCCGGACCGTCACCCCAGCGAAGGCTGGGGTCTCAAGCGGTAAGGGCACGACATCCAACCCAAAGACCCCAGCCTTCGCTGGGGTGACGAACTCAAGAAGGAAGTAAAAATGGCAGTCAGCATTCGTCTCTCGCGCGGTGGTTCCAAGAAGCGCCCGTATTATCGCATCGTCGTTGCCGATGCGCGCAGCTCGCGCGACGGCAAGTTCATCGAGAAGATCGGCACCTACAACCCGCTGCTCGCCAAGGATGATGCGAAGCGCGTCGTGCTCGACAGCGACCGCGCAACCTATTGGCTCGGCGTGGGCGCGCAGCCGACCGACCGCGTCGCGCGCTTCCTCGACGTGGCTGGCGTGCGCGAGCGTGCAGCCCGTAACAACCCGAACAAGGGCAAGCCCGGCGAGAAGGCAACCGAGCGGGTCGAAGAGCGCGAGAAGAAGTTGGCCGAGGCTGAAGAAGCCAAGGTCGCAGCCGCCGCAGCCGAGGAAGAGGCCAAGGTTGCGGCTGCTGCCGCTGCGGAAGAGGCCAAGGCGACTGCCGCTGCCGAGGCTGCGGCTGCCGCTGAAGCCGCCGCTGCGGCGCCTGCCGCCGACAGCAATGAAGAGGCCGAAGCCGTCGTTGCTGCCGAAGTAGAAGCCGCGACTGAAGAACCGACCCCGGAAGCCGAAGCCGTCGCCGAAGCGACGTCGGAAGAAACCCCGGCAGAGGGCTGATGCCAAAGGATTCCCCCGTCACGCTCGCCGTCATCATCGGCGCGCACGGCGTGACGGGGGAGGTCCGCCTCAAGGTCTTCACCGAGGAGCTTGGGCGGTACAAAAGCTTCAACAACGGTACGCTGTCGTTGAAATCGGTGCGCCACGGCAGCAACGGCATGATCGCGCGGATTGCCGAAGTGACCGATCGCAACGCCGCCGAGGCGCTGCGCGGGACCGAGCTCACCGTCGCGCGCTCCGAGCTCCCGCCGCTTGGCGATGGCGAATATTATCATGCCGATCTGCTCGGGCTCGTGGTCGTGTCGAGCGCGGGCGAGGCGATCGGCCGCGTGGTGGCGATCGACGATTTCGGGGCGGGCGACGTACTCGAGATTGAGCGGGCCGGGGACGAGGGGAAACCCGGCAAGCGCTTCATGGTCCCGATGCGCGTTGAGGCCGTGCCCGAATGGGATGACGATCGCCTCGTGCTCGACGCGGCGTGGGTGGAATAGTAGCGAGGCTTGACAAATAACTCCTAGTATTTTACTGGGAGATTAGATGCGCGGATCGACTGATCCCTTTGATGTCTCCCTGGACCACCCGGTGTGGCGCGCACTCTCCCGTTACAGCATCGGTCCCGACGACGCGGCGCTCCCCTTTGCGGCGCGGTTGGCGCGCGAAAATGGCTGGAGCGCTACTTATGCTGCGCGCGTGATCGAGGAATATCGTCGCTTCTGCTTCCTCGCGGTGACGGCACCACACCAGGTCACCCCGTCGGATGCGGTCGATCAGGCTTGGCACCTGCATTTGACCTATACCCGCGATTATTGGGAGCGGTTCTGCCCCGATGTGCTCGGCCGCACGCTGCATCATGGCCCGACGGCGGGCGGTAGCGCCGAGCAGGGGCGGTTTTTCGAGCAATATGCGCAGACGCTGCGGAGTTACGAGGTCGTGTTCGGCCCGGCGCCGGCCGATCTGTGGCCCGATGCGCTGCGCCGCTTGATCGAGGATCCGCGCGCGCGTCGGGTGCATCCGCGCGACGGGGTGCTGGTCACGCATCGCGCGATACGACTTTTTTGGCTGGCCGCGACGGGGATGGTCCTCGGCGCGGTCCTGCTGTGGTGGTGGAGGTGAGTATGGGACTCGGACCTTTCGACCTTACCGGCGGCGCGTTCCTCGCGCTGTACGGCGTACTGTTGGTGGCGACGATCGTCGCAGGAGTGGTGATCCCGCGCTGGCTGCGGCCCGACGGCGGACATGGTCGCACGAGCGATGTCGATCATTTGGCGTATCTGGCGGGCGGGGCGACGCGGCTGGCCGATGCGGTGGTGGCGCGGATGCTTGCGGCGGGATCGCTGGTTTTGGAGGAGAAGGGCAAGTTCCGGATCGTTTCCGGAGCGCAGGGCCAAACTGCGGCGGAGCGCGCGATCTTGCAGCTGTCGTCGCCGGCCAGCCTTGCGCAGCTTCAGCGGGCCGCCACCAGCGCCGCGCCAGCGACGGTCGATGCTTTGGTCCGTGCCGAGTCGTTGATCGACGGTGGTACCGCCTGGCAACTCCGCCTGTTCCAGACCGCGCCGTATCTCCTGCTGCTGGCTTTCGGCGCGATCAAATGGGACGTTGGCGTGATGCGCGATCGGCCGGTGGGGTTTCTGAGTGGCTTGCTGGTCCTCACCGCGCTCTTCGCGCTCATCCGGTTCGCGGTGATCGACCGACGCACGCGGAGCGGGCTGGCGGCGCTGGCGACGGCGCGGGCGGGGTCGGAGCGCCTGCGCCGCGCGCCGGTCGCGACCGAGACGGGCCTCGCGGTCGCCTTGTTCGGGACGATGGTGCTGAGCGGATCGGCCTGGGGCGACTATCACCGGTTGCGCGCCACGAGCGGTAGCGATGGGTCGTTCAGCAGCGATGGCGGCAGCAGCGGCTGCGGCGGCGGCGGTGATGGCGGTGGTGGGGGCGGCTGTGGCGGCTGTGGGTCCTGACGGCCTTGGTTCAAGTCCCTTGACGTCAACCGATAATGTATATACATAACGGATATACGGAGGTTGCGATGAGCGACAATTATCTGGGAAAGACGTTCAAGTCGGGCAATTCGGTTGCGCTGCGGCTGCCCAAGGGGATGGGTATTCCCGAGGGCACCGAAGTGCGCATGGTCAAGGAAGCGGCAATGACGTTCAGGGTCGAACCGGTCGATGCGCCGAAACGCAAGATCGATTTGACGGGGATCTGGGGTTCGTGCCCTGACCTTAAACCGCTGGAGCCGGAGGATCGGATTTTCGATCCTTCGCCTCGGGTGTGGGACGATCCGGACTGGCCAGGTTGGCCGACTGACGCAAAGTGAAGTTTCTGCTCGATTCGAATACGGTCATCGATCTTTTGATCGGTGCCAAGCCTCCCTTGTTTGCCCGCGTCACGGCCTGTGATGCGGGCGACTTGGCGGTATCGGCGATTAGCTGTGTCGAAGTGGCGCATGGCTCGGCGCGCGGGAAACCGCCGCCGATGTCGGTACTTGAGACCTTCTTGAAGCAAGTGGCACTTGTCGATTTCGATGGAGCGTGCGTGCTGCGCTATGCCGCACTGCCGTTTCGGCGCAGCAGCTTCGATCGGCTGATCGCCGCGCATGCGCTTGCGCTGAATTTGACGCTTGTCACCAACAACGAGCGCGACTTCGCCGACATTCCCGGACTCCGGGTAGAGAATTGGACGCAATGACCTTCGCCGCCACAGTGTTGACGCTCTACCCCGATATGTTTCCCGGTCCGCTTGGGCTATCTCTGGCGGGTCGCGCGCTTGCCGAGGGTAAGTGGAGCATCGATGCGCGCAACATCCGTGACTTTGCGGGCGACAAGCACCGCACCGTCGATGACACCCCGGCCGGTGGCGGGGCGGGCATGGTGCTACGCGCCGATGTGCTGGCGGCGGCGATCGACAGCGTGGCCCCCGGAAACCAAGGCACCCGTCCGATCCTTGCGATGACTCCGCGCGGTGCTCCGCTTACTCAGGCGCGGGTACGGTCGCTTGCCGATGGCCCCGGTGTCACGATCCTGTGCGGCCGGTTCGAGGGCTTTGACGAACGGATCTTCGCGGCGCGCGCCATCGAGGAAGTGTCGATCGGCGACTATATCCTGTCGGGCGGGGAGATGGGGGCGCTGGTGCTGCTCGACGCTTGCATTCGCTTGCTTCCCGGCGTAATGGGCGCGGCTCATAGCGGCGT
>JBBQLB010000047.1:0-19343 GCA_038327465.1 Sphingomonadales bacterium
GTGTTCGTCAACGCCAACCCGCAATCCACGCTCACGCTCGGCCAAGCGCGTGGAGTCGTCATTTGCGCGGCGGCGCGCAGTGGGATCGAGGTGGGGGAATATGCCGCGCGGCTCGTCAAAAAGGCCGTGGTCGGCGTCGGCAATGCCGAGAAAGCGCAAGTCCACGCGATGGTCGCGCGCCTGCTCCCCGGCGTAAAGATCGACGGCCCCGACGCCGCCGATGCGCTCGCCGTGGCGATTTGCCACGCGCACCATCTGGCGTCGGCGCGACGCATCCCCTAGCACAGGGCGATGATCGCGCATCTCAAAGGCAGGCTTGATGCAACCGGGCTCGATCATGCGGTGATCGATGTCGGCGGGGTCGGCTATCTCGTCGGTGCCTCGGCGCGCACGCTCGCCAGCATCGGGCCGGTCGGCGAAGCGGTGATGCTCCACACCGAAATGCTGGTGGCGGAGGATTTCATCCGCTTGGTTGGCTTCGCGACCGCATCCGAACGCGACTGGTTCCGCTTGTTGACTGGCGTGCAGGGAGTAGGCGCGCGCGTCGCGCTGGCGATCCTCTCGGCGCTCGAACCCGCCGACCTCGCCCGCGCGATCGCGAGCCAAGACAAGGCGATGGTCGCGCGCGCCAACGGCGTCGGACCGAAACTGGCGGAGCGGATCGTGCGCGAATTGAAGGATAAGATCGGCGGGGTCGAGATCGGCGGCGCGAGTGTGTCGGTTGCCCCCAAGGGCGCGGCGGCGGACGCCGTGTCAGCCCTCCTCAACCTCGGCTTCCGCCCCGCCGAAGCCAGCGGCGCGGTTGCGGCGGCGGAGGAGGAACTGGGCGCGGGCGCGAGCCTCGATGCGCTAGTGCGGCTGGCGCTGCGCAAGGCGGCGAAGTGACGCGACTTGCTGGACCAACATCAAGCAAAGGGTTATAACGGGAACATGACGCTCAATGTCGCCTTGTCGCCGGAACTTCAGAGCTACGTCGATGCGCGCGTCAGCGCCGAGGGGTTTTCCGATCCTGCGGCGTTCCTTCGCGATTTGATCCAGCGGGATCAGGACGAATACGAAGCCGATGTTCGTCGCGTTCAAGCTTTGATCGACGAAGGCATTGCGTCCGGCGTCATCGATGCCGAGCCTGAGGACGTGCTGCGCGAAATCATCGCGGAGATCTCCAGCCAGCATGGCTGAATTGCGCCTTAGCGGGGCCGCACGACGCGATCTTCGAGACATTCGGCGAGAGGGCGTCCGCCTGCATGGTGATGCGGCATCCGAGGCATATTTGCTTGGGCTGGATCGCCTTTTTGCGCTGCTACGGCAACAGCCGTTTGCGGGCCAGGCGCGCGCCGAGTTTCGACAGTCTATGCGCTCGCTGTCGCACCGACCGCACCGCATCCTTTATCACGTCGAGGGCGACACGGTCATTATCGACCGCGTCCTTCACCAAGCGCGCGATGTCGGCCGCGCGCTGCGGGATGACCAATGACCGATAACCCCCTCCTCACCCCAACGCGCACCCCCGAGGACGTCGACGCGGCGCTGCGCCCGAAGTCGCTCGATGATTTCGTCGGCCAGAAGGCGGCAAGAGAAAACCTCCGCGTGTTCATCGCCGCCGCCAAGGCGCGCGGTGATGCGCTGGATCACGTTCTCTTCTTCGGCCCGCCCGGGCTCGGCAAGACCACGCTCGCGCAGATCGTCGCGCGCGAGATGGGGGTCGGGTTCCGCGCGACCTCGGGCCCGGTGATCGCCAAGTCGGGCGATCTTGCAGCACTGCTCACCAATCTCGAGGATGGCGACGTGCTGTTCATCGACGAGATCCACCGGCTGCAACCCGCCGTGGAAGAAGTGCTCTACCCCGCAATGGAAGATCGCGCGCTCGATCTGATGATCGGCGAGGGACCGTCGGCGCGCTCGGTGCGGATCGATTTGCCGCGCTTCACCCTCGTCGGCGCGACCACCCGGCAGGGGTTGCTGACCACCCCCTTGCGCGACCGCTTCGGCATCCCGGTGCGGCTCACCTTCTACACGGTCGAGGAACTCACCAGCGTGGTGACGCGCGCGGCCGGGTTGCTCGGCCTCGCTATCTCGCCCGAAGGGGCCAGCGAAGTGGCACGCCGCTCACGCGGCACGCCGCGCATCGCCGGGCGCTTGCTGCGCCGGGTGCGCGATTTCGCGCATGCCGCCGGGCACGATCTGGTCGATGCCCATGCCGCGGATTCGGCGCTCAACCGCCTCGAAGTCGACAAGCTTGGCCTTGATGCGATGGACCGGCGCTATCTGATGATGATCGCCGACATTTATCGCGGCGGCCCGGTCGGGGTGGAGACGCTCGCGGCGGGCCTCAGTGAACCGCGCGACACGGTCGAGGAAGTGATCGAACCCTATCTCATCCAATTGGGCTTGATCGCGCGTACCGCGCGCGGGCGCTGCCTCAATGCGGGGGGTTGGAAACACCTCGGCCTCACCCCGCCCGCCGGAAGCCAGGACGGGCTGTTCGATTGAGCGGAGTTTGATTAATGGGGGCTGGCTAACTCAAGTTTAACGGTGTTTCGCTACCGTTGGGTCATCATGACCACGGAACGGTGTAGCCTTTGTAATAAATCTGCCGAGCGGGCCGCCTTGGTGCGCTGTTCCGATGCGCGCTGCCCGCTCGCGCGGACACCCCAGCGCGCCTCGCCCAAGGCGATGGTTGGGATGGCGTTGGCCGGATTGGCCGGTGTCGCTGCGATTTACGTCGTGGGTCCGTTTGGCACTGGAACGCCGACGAAGGGCGCATCGCTCGAGCAAGTGTCGGTGTCGGCCTCGGGGGGCAACGCGAGCGAGCCGCCGTACCAGATTGCGGCGTCCGAGGATCGTCCGGCCCTTGCGTGGCTGGTCAAGTTTTTCGACGTCCCCAAACCGCCACAAGCCGAAACCGCTGGGCCGGGCGTGCCCGATTCAGGTGTCCCCGATCCGCGCGCCGCCACCCGCGTCCAGAGCTTCTCGTGCGACGGGGCCTTGTCGGCCAGCCGTTCTTTGGTCTGCACGCGCTGGGATCTGGCGACGGCGGATTATAATCTGTCGCTGTCGTATAAGACCGCCTTGATGCATGCCCGCAATCCGCGCGCGCTGCGCCGGGCGCGTGCGGTGTGGTTGCAACAACTCGACGCGCTGCGTGGCGATGCCAAGCAAATTCTCCTGCACATCGAAGCGTTTCAGCGGACGATCGCCACCGCCTGACTTCAGATACATAGGCGGGACAAAGCAAATCTTGTGCGCCGCACGATAGCCAAGGGCGACCACAATCTGTTAGCCCAAAGGAATGCCGTCCGCCGCCGCCTCCGCCCGTGAAATCCTGCGCCGTCTCCACGACGTAATGGCATCGCGCACCCCGCCGCAAGCCAAGCTCAATGCCGTCGTCGGCATTGTCGGCGAAGCGATGGCGAGCGAGGTCTGCTCGATTTATTTGCTGCGCGAAGGCGTGCTCGAACTCTACGCCACGCGCGGCCTTGCGCAGGAGGCGGTGCACGTCACCAAGCTCGCGCTGGGTGAGGGGCTGGTCGGCACGATCGCCGAACAGGTCGAGACGTTGAACCTGGACGAAGCGGCCTCGCACCCCGATTTCGCCTACAAACCCGAAACCGGCGAAGACCGCTTCCACAGCTTTGCCGGTGTGCCGATCATCCGGCGCGAACGCGCGGTCGGCGTACTCTGCGTCCAGCACGTCGAATCGCGCAGATATGACGATGTCGAGATCGAGGCGCTGCAGACCGTCGCCATGGTGTTGAGCGAGCTGATCGCCAATGCCGAACTGGTCGATGCGAGCGGGGCCGCGACCGTGCGCCCGCAATCGACCGCGGCGATGCGCATCGCCGGACTGAAGCTCGTCGATGGGATGGCGAGCGGCTATGCCGTGTTTCACCAGCCGCGCGTCCATGTCGAGCACACGGTCGCCGAGGATACCGAGGCCGAGCGCCACCGCGTTTATGCCGCGTTCGACAAGATGCGCGAACAGATCGAGCGGATCGCCGCGCAAGCCGAATTCGGCGTCGGCGGCGAGCATGAAGAGGTGCTCGAGACCTATAAGATGTTCGCCTATGACGAGGGCTGGAGCCGCCGCATCAACGAGGCGATCGACAGCGGCCTCACGGCTGAGGCAGCGATCGAGCGCGTCCAGCAACGCACGCGGATGCGGATGCGCCAGATCGACGATCCGTTGCTCGCCGACCGGATGCACGATCTGGAGGATTTGTCGAACCGGCTGCTGCGGATCGTCTCGGGCCAGATGGGTACGGCGGCGCAAATGGGCCTGCGGCAGGACACGATCCTGATCGCGCGGAATTTAGGGCCAGCCGAATTGCTCGAATATGATCGGCGGCGGTTGAAGGGCGTGCTGCTCGAAGAAGGCTCGCTCACCGCGCACGTCACGATCGTCGCGCGGGCGATGGGCGTCCCGGTGCTGGGGCGCGTGCGCGATGTGCGGCGGCTGATCGGCGAGGGCGATTTGCTGCTGCTCGACGTAACCGCCGGCAATGTCTTCGCGCGGCCGTCGGCCGCGATGGAGGAGGCGTTCGAAACCGCTCTGGACCTTCGCCAGAAGCGCAAGGCGGTGTTCGCCGCGTTGAAGAGTGAAGCCCCGATCACGAAGGACGGTCACCGTGTCACGGTAATGGTCAACGCAGGGCTTCGCGACGACGTGGCGGCGCTCGATGTAACCGGGGCCGACGGGATTGGCTTGTTCCGTACCGAATTCCAGTTTCTCGTCTCCGCCACGCTCCCGTCGCGCGAGCGCCAGCAACGGCTTTACAAGGACGTGCTCGATGCCGCCGGGGATCGTCCGGTGATCTTCCGCACGGTCGATATCGGTGGCGACAAGGCACTGCCGTATCTCAACAAGGCCGACGCCGACGAAGAGAATCCGGCAATGGGCTGGCGCGCAATCCGGCTCGCGCTCGAACGCGGCGGGTTGATGAAGGTGCAAGCGCGCGCGCTGCTTGAGGCGGCGGCCGGACGGACGCTCAGCGTCATGTTCCCGATGGTGAGCGAGCCATGGGAATTCGACGAAGCGCGCGCTCTGTTCGAGGCGCAGCGCGAGTGGTTGAGCGGACGCGGCAAGAAGCTGCCGAGCGAAATCCGCTACGGCGCGATGCTCGAAGTTCCCGCCCTTGCCGAACAGCTCGATCTGCTGCTGCCCAACATTTCGTTCCTGTCGGTTGGGACCAACGATCTGACGCAATTCCTGTTCGCCGCCGACCGCGCCAATCCGAAGCTCGCCGAGCGCTACGATTGGCTGAGCGGCGCGATCCTGCGTTTCCTCTTGAAACTGGTCGAACCGACGCGCGCGGCAGGTGTTCAGCTCACCGTCTGCGGTGAAATGGGCGGGCGGCCGCTCGAGGCGATGGCGTTGATTGGCCTTGGGATCGACCGGCTTTCGATTACCCCGGCGGCGGTCGGGCCGATCAAGGCGATGCTGCGCTCGCTCGATCGCGCCGCGCTTACCAAGTATATGGCTGAGCTGCTGCGGACCCCACCGCGCGACATGCGCGGCGCGCTTCTCGCCTGGGCGAGCGAAAACCATGTCGAACTGGCGTAATCGCGCGGCAGACCATGCGACGGGCCGTTGACTTGTTCGCGCCCCTTTGTGAGACACGCGGGCAGGGCAGGACGATCATTGGGCCGCACCCATTCTGTCGGAGAGAGTGATGAACGACCCGCATCCGCCAGAAGAGGCGACCCTGTTTCCAAAAACCGCGGGGGAAAAGCTGCGCGAAGCGCGCGAGGCGCACGGGCTGTCGCTGGCCGAAGTCGCGGCGCGCACGCGCGTGCCGGTGCGTCAGCTTGAGGCGATCGAAGCCGGCAATTATGCGGCGCTGCCCTCGATCACCTATTCTGTCGGATTCGCCAAAGCTTATGCCCGCGCAGTCGATTTGGACGAAGCAGCGATCGCGCGCGATGTGCGGGGCGCGAGCGATCAGCCAGGGGCTGCACGACGGACCGAATATGAGGCGTATCAGATCGAAGAGCCGTCGCGCCTGCCGACGCGCGGACTGGCGATCGGCGCGCTGGTCGTCGCTATGCTGCTTTTGGTCTGCGTTGGGCTTTTCTATGGCACCACGCTGTTCCGCAGCGAGGAGAGTGCCCCCGCAGCAGTGGCCGAGAATGTGATAGCTGAGGCCCCGCCGCCCGCTGCCGTCGCGCAGCCCAGCGTGCCGACCGGGGCGGTCGTGCTGACCGCGACCGACGAAGTGTGGCTCAAGGTCTATGACACGGCGGGCAAGACGCTGTTCCTTGGCACGTTGAAGGCGGGTGAGATCTACACCGTCCCCGCCGATGCGACCGCACCGCTGATCAATGTCGGACGGCCCGACAAGTTGCAGGTCACCATTGGCGGCACACCCGTCGCGCCGCTTGGCGATGGCAAGGTCGCGATCAAGGATGTGGCGATCGATGCCGCGTCATTGACCGCGCGTGGTGCGCCTGTCGCTGGCGCAACGCCAGCTTCCGTGCCGACCACTGCCACGCCAGCCGCGCGATCCAGGCCAAGCGCGCGCGGAGCGTCGCGCGCCGGCCGCACGGCACCATCCGCGTCGGCGCCGCTCAACATCGCTGCACCTGTGTCCGTGGCGCCCGAACCTGTCGCACCCGCGCCGGGTCCGACGCCGACACCGTAAAGGCTGGCGACATCGTGAGGCGTTGCTTTATGCTCCATGTTTTACCGCACCGGGGGGTGTATCATGCGTAACCTTGTACTGTCCGTCATCCTGCTGAGCGGGGCCATGCTAAGCGCTCCACCGGCGCACGCGCAAAGCGGTCAACGCGGCGCGATCGAGGGGCGGGTCGATCGGCTCGAGGGGGAGATGCGCGCGGTTCAGCGCAAGGTCTTCCCCGGCGGCAGCGGCCAATATGTTCAGCCCGAAAACCAGCCGAGCAACCCTGAAAATATCCTGCCCGGATCGCCTAACAGCCCGGTCGCCGATCTGACGACGCGCGTCGATTCGCTCGAGACGCAATTGCGCGGGATGACCGCGCAGATCGAGACCAACCAGCACAAACTGCAATTGCTCGATGCGCGGATCAAAGCGCTCGAGGCGAGTGCTGCTGCGGCACCTGCGCCTGCGCCGATCGATGCGGGGCCGATCGAGCGGCCGCTTCCCTCCAAACCCCCGATCGACAAGCCACTTGTCGACAAGCCTGTCGCCGCCAAGCCGGTTGCGCCCAAAACCACTGCGGCCGCGACGACAAAGGCCGTGGTTGCGAGCGATCCCGCCCGGTCGGCCAAGGTTACCGCAGTCGAGCGGCCCGACACCGGTGATGTGGCGGAAGACACGTATTTGTATGGATATCGTCTGTGGGCCGCGAAACTCTATCCCGAGGCAGAGGCGCAATTTACCGCCGTCACCACCAAATTCCCGACGCACAAACGCGCGAGCTACGCACAGAACCTGCTCGGGCGTTCGTATCTCGAAGAGGGCAAGCCGTCGCTCGCCAGCCTCGCTTTCTACGACAATTACAAGAAATGGCCCGATGGCGACCGCGCGCCGGAGAGCCTCTATTACCTCGCCCAGGCGCTGGTGAAGCTCGACAAGCCTGCCGCGCAGGTCTGCAAGGTCTATAACGAACTGACCCGCAGCTATGGTGCCAAGGTTGAGGCCGATTCCCGGATGAAGGCGGGCGTCGCAAAGGGCCGCACAGATTCGGGCTGTCCGTGAGATGAGCGGGCTCGACCGGGCCTCGGTCGAGCGGTTCCGCGGCGATTTCGCGGCTGCGCTGGGCCGGTCGGTCGCGACGGGCGAGCGCGTTGCGTTGGCGGTGTCGGGCGGGCCCGACAGCATGGCGATGCTCGCGCTCGCACACGCCGCCTTTCCGGGACAGGTCGCGGCGGCAACGGTCGATCACCGCTTGCGCGGTGAATCGGCCGCCGAGGCGGAAATGGTTGCCGCCTGGTGCGATGCTACTGGGATCGCCCACACGACTTTGGCGGTAGAAGACGAGATCGGTACCGTCGCGGTTCAGGCGCGGGCACGCGAACGACGCTATTCGCTACTGCTCGACTGGGTGGTCAAAAGCGGCGCGAAATGCCTCGCCACGGCGCACCATGCCGACGATCAGGCTGAAACCTTCCTGATGCGCGCGGCGCGGGGATCGGGGGTCGCGGGACTCGCCGGGATTCGCGCCTTGCAAACCCGGAAGGTGTCAAAGCCCGTCGATGACTCCGGCATGGTGTTCGACGTCTCGAAGGTCGATCTCGTACGACCGTTACTGCGCTGGCGCGTCGCGGAACTCCGCGCGCTTGCGGTCGCGCATGCGATCCCGTTCGTCGATGATCCGAGCAACGCCGACGACCATTATGACCGCACCCGGTTCCGCGCGCTGTTGCGGGAAACACCGTGGCTCGATCCGGCGCAGATCGCCAAATCCGCTGCCTATGCGGCAGAGGCGGATTCGACGCTGCGCGAAATCGAAGCGTGGCTGTGGCGGACGCGCACGGTCACGCCGACCGAGGTCGATGATCCCGAGTACCAGAGCTGGCTCGACATCGCCGATCTGCCGCGCGAGTTGAAACGCCGGATGTGCCGCTCGGCGATCGAATCGGTCCGCGCGGTCAACGGCATCGTCCGTCCGGCCTTCGACGACTCGACCAACATCGAGCCGCTGCTCGACGCGCTCGAAGCCGGGAAAAGCGCGACTCAGGCCGGAATCATGGTGTCCGCCAAGGGCAATGTGTGGAGATTCGCCGAGGAACCGCCGCGTCGCGCGTTCTGATCGACGAAATGCGGCGCTGTTCCATTGCCATTAATCGCGCTGTGCTTATCTTGGAGACTCGAGAAAGGTACGTGTCCGTATGAACGACAACGACAAGCAGCAGGGTTCCGACAACAATGGACCCAACCCTTGGATGAAATCGCTGCTCATCTGGGTCGGCATCCTCGTGGCGCTGGCGCTGTTCGTGACGTTGATCGACAACCGCTCGGCCAGCCCCGGTGCGACGCCGATCGCCTATTCGGCGTTCCTCGACCGGGTCGAGCAGGGCGGCGTCAAGGACGTCAATATCGCGGGCGAGGTCGTCACCGGCACGTTCACCGATGCATCCAAATTCCGCACCTACGCCCCGCAGGATCCGCGCCTGACCGATCGTCTGCGCGAAAAGGGCGTAATGATCAGTGCAAAGCCTGAGGAAGGCGCCCCGATCTGGCAGGTGCTGCTGGTCAATTCGCTACCCTTCTTCCTGTTCCTCGGCCTCGGCTATTTCGTGCTGCGCCAGATGCAGAAGAATACCGGGTCAGGCGCGATGGGCTTCGGTAAAAGCCGCGCGAAGATGCTGACGCAGAAGGAAGGCCGCGTGACCTTCGACGACGTCGCTGGCATCGACGAAGCGCGTGAGGAGTTGCAGGAGATCGTCGAGTTCCTGAAGGACCCGACCAAGTTCGCGCGGCTTGGCGGCAAGATCCCTAAGGGCGCGCTGCTCGTCGGGTCGCCCGGCACCGGCAAGACCCTGCTCGCCCGCGCGATTGCGGGTGAGGCGGGCGTGCCGTTCTTCACCATTTCGGGTTCAGATTTCGTCGAAATGTTCGTCGGCGTTGGTGCTTCTCGCGTGCGTGACATGTTCGAACAGGCCAAGAAGTCGGCGCCGTGCATCGTCTTCATCGACGAAATCGACGCGGTCGGTCGCCATCGTGGTGCCGGGCTCGGCAATGGCAATGACGAACGCGAACAGACGCTCAACCAGCTGCTGGTCGAAATGGACGGGTTCGAGGCGTCGGAAGGCATCATCATCGTCGCGGCGACCAACCGCCCCGACGTGCTCGATCCTGCGCTGTTGCGCCCAGGCCGTTTCGATCGCCGCGTGACGGTACCGCTGCCCGATATCGAGGGCCGCGTGAAAATCCTGCAAGTCCATATGAAGAAGGTGCCGCTCGCCCCCGATGTCGATGCGCGCGTACTCGCGCGCGGCACGCCGGGAATGTCGGGTGCCGATCTCGCGAACCTCGTCAACGAAGCGGCGCTGATGGCGGCACGGCTCGGCAAGCGGCTGGTGGCGATGGCGCAATTTGAGACCGCCAAGGACCGCGTCATCATGGGCACCGAATGGCGCTCGCTGGTGATGACGCCGGAGGAAAAGCGCATGACCGCCTATCATGAGGCGGGCCACGCTCTGGTCCGCGTGCATGAGCCGGCCTCTGACCCGATCCACAAGGCGACGATCATCCCGCGCGGCGGTGCGCTTGGCATGGTCGTGTCGATGCCCGAGCGCGACAATTATTCGTACCACCGCGACAAGATGTACGCCGATCTGGCGACCGTCATGGGTGGCCGCGTCGCCGAGGAATTGATCTTCGGCTACGATAAGGTCTCGAGCGGAGCCTCGGGCGACATCAAGCAAGCGACCAAGCTGGCGCGCGCGATGGTGTCACAATGGGGCATGTCCGATGCGCTCGGTCCGCTGCAATATGAAGAGCAGCAGGGCGAGACATTCCTCGGCTATTCGCAGACGCAGCGGCAGAATATGTCGAACGAAACCGCGTTGATGATCGACAGCGAGATTCGCAAGCTGGTCGATGGTGGCCTTGCGCGGGCGCGCGAAGTGCTGACCGAACATATCGATCAGCTCCACCGCATCGCGGGCGCATTGCTCGAATATGAAACGCTGACCGGCGACGAAATCAAGCGGCTGGCGTTCGATGGCGATATCGGGCGCGAAGATCCTGACGCGGCGACCCCGGCGGTTCCGGGTGCTGGGACCTCGATCCCCAAGACGCGTCGTCCCAAGGGCGGTGGTCCGTTTGGCAACCCGGCGCCAGCCGGCGCCTGAACGCCCTTAGTATTGCGAAAAGGCCGCGTCCGATGTTCATCGAGCGCGGCCTTTTCTTGAGTTTTCGGCACGCGTCGCGGTTCAGTTTTGGTTCACGCGCGGATGTGCCAGATAGGTCGAGTTTTTCGGGGGAGACGATGATGCGGATCGGGTTGCGGGCTGTTGTTCTGGTATGTGCGCTGTTGCCAGTCGCGGCGCAGGCGATGACCGTCGAAACCTTTCTTGCCAAGGCCGATGCGCTTAAGGCGAAGGGGCTGCTGGCGATCGGTTCGTCCGACATCGCGCTGTTGCGTCAGGAAATCATGACCGCGTCGGATGTCTATCGCGCCCGGCTGGCGGCGGAAGCGGCCGCCGGGCGTAAGCCGTCGAGCTGCCCGCCGCCTAAAGGCACCGCCAAGATCGGCAGCGACGACATTATCGCAGAATTCAAATCACTGCCGCCTGCAAAGCGCAAGGCGAGCGTCACCGAATCCTTCGCTGCCTTCATGACCAAGCGTTACCCTTGCAAGGCCTGAGCGTCGTGCCTGTCAGGCGATCAGCCCGAGGATCACGATGAAGAAAATGACGCCTGAAACCAGTGCGAACATCAGCAGCGCAAACGTCCGCCAGATCGCGCCGAACCGTCCGATCCGGTAGGCGCCGCGCAGCTGTTTGTACATGTGCAGCAGCGGACCTAAAGTAAAGATCGTCATGATCATACCGGAAGGTAGGCCGATCGCCCGCAAGATGCTCAGGCCGACGGCCCCCATGGTCATCGCTGATAGCGAATAGATCACGAAAATCGCGTGGTCGTACGGGCCGACGTCGCGGCGGAACGGGAACAGTAGCCAGATGAACGGAATCGATATCGGGATCAGCGCCCAGCTATATTTGTAGGCATTCGATTGCAGCTTGTAAAAGAACAGCTTGGGCTCCTTGAGCGCATATTTGATGCGCTCGTCGAGCGAGGCGATTCCGGTATGAATCTCGCCGTCGATCTTGGCATCTTCGAACTTGCCCGACGCGATCGCGCTGGCGTTTGTCAGGCCTTTGATGTCACTTGTCGTCTCGGCGATCTTATCGTCGATCGCCTCGGTATCGCCCCCCTTTGCGACGATCGCGGAACGCTCACGTGCCAGAGCTCGACTTTCATCGCGCGCTTTCTCCAGCGCCTCCCTCAGTCCCTTCGCACTGGTATCGATCTTCGAACCGTTCTGTTCCGCGCGGACGGTGTCGCTGCCGATCGGACCGCCGATCGATTCGAACGTCGCGACCATCAGGAACACCGAGAACAGAAATAGCGCGAGCGGCGAGACGAAGCGCGCGCGCTCGCCCGCAATGTAACGCCGCGTCAGCTCGCCCGGGCGCGTGAACAGCATCGGCAACGTGCGCCAGATCTTGCCCTCGAAATGGAACACGCCGTGCAGCAGATCATGCCCGATCGAGGCAAGCGTGCGGTGAACATGGCCGACTTGGCCGCAGGCGTAACAAAAATCGCCACGCAGCGTAGTCCCGCAATTGAGGCACAGGCCATGCCCCTGTTGCCCAAGGTTGTGCGCCCCATGCGATGCCTCGCCCGCATGCGATTCGACCGCGCGACCGATCAAAGCCCCTGTGGCGATATCGCCCGCTGCTGCCAATTCCCCCGACATGATGTCAACATATCACCAGCTGCGATAGAAGCGATAGTTTTTGCTGCACCGCACGCTCTCGTGATACCGCGTCCGCAATGACCGACGCCGTCACCCTGATCGCCGACATGACCACGCGCGCGCGGCACGCCAGCCGCATGCTGGCGACGCTGCCGACCGAGATGAAGGCGCGTGCATTGCGTGCCGCTGCCGATGCGCTGCGGGAGGCCGAACCGGCGATCCTCGCGGCCAATGTGATCGACATGGCAAAGGGCGCATCGGGCGGCCTGTCGGGCGCGCTGCTTGATCGCTTGCGGCTCGATGCCGGGCGCGTGGCGGCGATGGCCGACGGGGTCGCGGCGGTGGCGGGGCTTGCCGATCCGGTTGGGGCAGTGATCGACGAAACGACCCGTCCCAACGGTCTCGTCCTGCGCCGCGTGCGCGTGCCGATCGGGGTGATCGGCATTATCTACGAAAGCCGTCCCAACGTCACCGCCGATGCCGCTGCACTCGGGGTGATGGCGGGCAATGCTGTAATCTTGCGCGGCGGGTCCGAAGCGATCGAAAGCAACCGTGCGATCCATGCGGCGATGGTCGCGGGTCTGGTCGCGGGCGGCGTTCCGGCCGATGCGGCACAATGGGTACCGACCACTGACCGGGCGGCGGTCGGCGCGATGCTGGCGGCTGACGGGTCAGGCGAGGCGGGGGCGATCGACCTGATCGTGCCGCGCGGCGGCAAGGGCCTCGTCGCGCGCGTCCAGGCCGAGGCGCGCGTGCCCGTGCTGGCGCATCTCGACGGGATCAACCATGTCTATGTCGATGGCTCGGCCGATCCGGCGATGGCGGCGGCGATCGTCGTCGATGCCAAGATGCGCCGCACCGGGGTGTGCGGTTCGATGGAGACGCTGTTAATCGACCGCGCCTTCCCCGATCCCGATGCGCTGATCGACCGGCTGGTGGCAGCGGGATGCGAAGTGCGCGTCGGGCCGGGGCTCTCGCCCGCGCTGCCGCAAGCGACCGACGCGGATTGGGACACCGAATATCTCGACGCGATTGCCACGGTGGGGCTGGTCCATGGCGTCGACGGCGCGATCGCGCATATTGCGCGCCACGGATCGCACCACACCGACGCGGTCGTTGCGTCGAACGAAGCGGTGGCGCAGCGTTTCCTCGCGCAAGTCGACAGCGCAATCGTGTTGTGGAACGCCTCGACGCAATTTGCCGATGGCGGCGAGTTCGGGCTGGGTGCCGAAATCGGCATCGCCACCGGACGCCTCCACGCCCGTGGCCCAGTCGCGCTGGAGGGGCTGACTACCTACAAATGGGTGGGCTACGGCACGGGGCAGGTGCGGGGTTGACCCGATGTATCGGATGTATACATTCGATGCATGAGCAAGACTGCCGTCATCACCGCGCGGGTTGAATCCGATATTGCTGAGGGTCTTAGCCGTCTGGCGACTCAGTATGATCGCTCGCGAGCATGGCTCGTTGCCAAAGCGGTGACCAGATATGTCGAAGACGAGAGCGCCTTTCTGGCGTCCCTTAAAGAAGGTGAGGACGCGATCGACCGTGGGGATTATCTGACCCAAGAGGAGATGGTAGCCGAGGTCGCGCAGTGGAGACAGAGTCGGAAGCGCCCCGTTTGACACGGGTGATATGGTCGTTTCCGGCCCGCGACGATATCTTCGATATCCTCGACTATTACGATGCGATCGATCCTGCACTGGCCGACGACATGGCCGCGCGGATCGACCAAGGGCCAAAGCCGCTCCTGTCCAACCCGAACATCGGTTCCCCCATCGACGGTGGCCTCCGCAAATGGCGCATGCGCGGCACCCCGTTTCTGCTTATCTATGCAGTGCGCCAAGCCGAAATCGAAATTCGACGCGTGCGACATTATCGCGAAAATTGGCGCGACAAGTGACTCGCATCGGCATCCTCGGCGGGTCGTTCAACCCGGCGCACGGCGGGCACCGCGCGATCAGTCTTGCCGCGCTCGATGCGCTTGCGCTCGATGAAGTGTGGTGGCTGGTGTCGCCCGGCAATCCGCTGAAGGAGCAAGCGGGCGACATGGCGCCGTTCGCCGCGCGCTTTGCCTCGGCCGTGCGCGTCGCACGGCATGCGCCGATCCGGGTGAGCGCGATTGAGCAGCGATTGGGCACGCGCTACACGGTCGATACCCTGACCAAATTGCGGCGTCTCTATCCCAAGAAACAGTTCATCTGGCTGATGGGATCGGACAATCTCGCGCAATTCGACCAGTGGAAAGGGTGGCGCCGGATCGCGCGTGAGGTTCCGATTGCGGTTATCGCGCGTCCGGGGTATGAACGGGCGGCTCTCGCGGCTCCCGCGACGGGTTGGTTGCGGCGCGCAGTTCGGCCCGCATACCAGGCGAAGAACTGGACGCAGTGGAGATTGCCGGCACTCGTGCTGTTGCGCTTCCGCCCCGACCCGCGCTCCGCGACGCAGCTTCGTGCTGCCGATCCCGCCTGGCAGCGGCATTTCCTGCCAACCGACCCGTCTCCACCTTCAGAATAGGAATCATCTTGGCCTCATCTTCTCCTGTGTATCGTGCGTCGGAACCCGATGAGGTCGAAGCGCTCCATCGGCTGGTGCTTGCATCGCTCGATGACGATCAGGCGGTCGATACGATTTCGATCCCGCTGGCGGGTAAATCGAGCATCGCCGATTACATGGTGATCGCAAGCGGTCGCTCGACCCGACAGGTCGCTTCGATGGCGCAGAAGCTCGCCGAGAAGATCAAGGCCGAGCTGGGTCGTTCGACCCGGATCGAAGGCTTGCCGACGGCGGATTGGGTCCTGCTCGATGCCGGCGACGTGATCGTCCACCTGTTCCGGCCCGAAGTCCGCAGCTTCTACAATCTCGAACGCATGTGGGCGTTTGGCGATGCGCCGACTCCGCCGGCGATGCCGGTGCTGAGCGACGATTAAGACAAAAAATCCGTTCGTGCTGAGCCTGTCGAAGCACTGTTCTTGCTAGACGCCCGAAGCAGAAGGGCAGCCCTTCGACAAGCTCAGGGCGAACGGAGGTGGGGATGCTCCTTCACATCGTCGCGCGCGGGCGGATCGGGCGCGGGCCCGAGGCCGAGCTGGTCGAGCGCTACGTCAAGCGGCTGGCATGGCCGTACAAGTTGACCGAGCTGCCAGATACCGGCGGCAAGATGCCCGCGGTCGAGCCGGGCTGTCGCATCGTCATGCTCGACGAGACGGGGCAAGTCCTGCCCTCGCGCGATTTCGCCGGATGCCTCGAGAAGTGGCGCGACAGTGGCGTGCGGGAGGTGCGCTTTCTGATCGGTGCCGCCGACGGGTTTGACGATGCGCAGCGCAGCTCGGCCGATCTGCTGCTCAGCTTCGGGCGCGCGACCTGGCCGCATTTGCTGGCCCGCGCGATGCTCGCCGAACAATTGTGGCGTGCGACGAGCATCCTTGCCAATCACCCCTATCACCGCGAAGGGTAGGCCATGCGCTGGCGTTTTCCTTTCTTGGCGATAGCGGTGGTCGCAGCCGGCGCGGGCGTCGCGCTTGCCCAAGCGCCGGACGACCAGCGCGCGCGCTTGGCCGAGGCGAAGGCACAGTCCGAGGCTGCCGCCGCCCGCTCGGCCAACCTGGAACGGCAAGCCGCCGCCGAACGCGATCAGGCGCAGCAAGCGCGCGCGCAGGAAGCCGCCGTCGCCGCGCGCATTCAGCAGGCCGAGGCCGATATCGCGGCGGGACAGGTGCGCATCGCCATCGTCGATCGCTTGCTGGTGGAGCAGCGCGCGCGGCTTGCCGCGAAGCAAGCCCCGGTCGCGCGGTTGATGGCAGCGCTGCAATCGCTTGCGCGGCGCCCGGCGGTCATCAGCGTGGTGCAGCCCGGATCGGTCGATGATCTGGTCCATGTCCGCGCGGTGCTCGCCAATACCATGCCGGTGATCCGCGCGCGCACCGCCGATGTTCGCGCCGATCTGGCGCGAACCCGCGCGCTCCAGGCGCAGGCTGGTGTTGCGACCAGCGCGCTCGCGGAAAGCCGGTCTCGGCTCGAGCGGCAGCGGCTCGCGCTCACCCGACTGGAGGCGGAACATCGGCTGCGCTCGCGCGCGCTCGGCCGCGATGCCTTGTTCGAATCCGACCGCGCGATCGCGCTTGGGGAAAAGGCGCGCGATATCGTCGATCTGATGGGGACGATCGGCAATCAGGCGGCGACGCGCGAAAGCCTCGAATCGCTTCCCGGACCACTCCCGCGCCCGCCGCGTCCCGGTGAGGTCGCCGCGCCGATCGACCGGGTCGTTTGGTCGCGTACCGCGCCGCCGTATCGCTTGCCAGTGCGGGGCAAGATCGTCACCGGCTTGGGCGAAGTGTCTGATGCCGGGGTGCGGTCGCGCGGGATCACGATCGCGCCTGCCGCCAGTGCGCAGATCGTCGCCCCCGCCACCGGCCGCATCGCGTTCGCCGGCCCGTTCCGCGACTATGGCAACATCGTCATCATCGATCACGGCGGTGGCTGGACGTCGCTCGTATCCGGGCTCGGCATCGTCTCGACCCGGATCGGCGACAAGGTCGGGCAGGGCGCGCCGATCGGACAAGCGGGCAGCGGGGCGAACCCGCGGGTCACCGTCGAGTTACGGCGGCGCGACCGCGCGATCGATCTGACCGCGCTGGTCGGATGAGTCACCCTCGGTTCATGCGAGCTACGCTTTGATCCGCGCACAAACCCCGCTACAGTAAGCCCAATACCCCCGCTGTCACGAGTATCCGACGATGTCGCGCTTCACCACTTCGCTGCTTCAGGCCTCCGCAATCGCGGCGGTGCTTGCGATCGTCCCCGTGGGTACGAGTGCGATGGCGGCGGTCGACACCGGCACCTACCGCGAGATGTCGGTGTTTCTCGACGTGTTCAACCGCGTGAAGGCTGAATATGTCGACAAGGTCGATGACAAGGTGCTCGTCAAGGGCGCGATCGAGGGGATGCTCGCCGCGCTCGATCCGCACAGCGCGTATGAAACTGGGCTCGATTACCAGAATCTGCGGATCCAGACGCTGGGCAGCTATGGCGGGCTCGGCCTGACGGTTACGATGGAAGATGGCGCAGTGAAAGTGATCGCGCCGCAGGAGGATTCGCCGGGCTGGCGCGCCGGCATCAAATCGGGCGATTACATCACGCACATCAACGGCAAGCTCATCTTCGGCCAGACGCTTGACGAAGCGATCAGCGCGATGCGCGGCGAGCCCGGTACCCGGATCGCGCTCACCTTGCTCCGCCCCGGCCGCCCCAAGCCAATCGAGGTGGCGCTGGTGCGCGAGAAGATTGTGCAGAAGCCGGTCAAATGGAGCGTCAAGGACGGCGTCGGAATCATCAATATCAATGCGTTTTCGGAACATACTGGCGATGCGGTGACGGCGGCGATCAAGGGCATTCAGAAGCAGCTCGGCCATGATCCGCTCGGCTATGTCATCGATCTGCGCGATAATGGCGGGGGCTTGCGCGACGAATCGATCGCAGTTGCCGACAATTTCCTCTCAGGCGGCGAAATCGTCTCGCAACGCGGGCGCGACAAGGCCGATATCGAGCCTTTCTATGCCGAATCCTATGTGAAGGGCGATCTGGCGCACGGCTTGCCGATCATCGTGCTGACCAATGCCGGGACGGCGTCGGCGTCGGAAATCGTCGCGGGCGCGTTGCAGGATCAGCACCGCGCGCTGGTGATGGGGGAACGTTCGTTCGGCAAGGGATCGGTGCAGACCGTCATCGATCTCGGCGACAATGCCGCGCTGCGGCTGACCACGTCGCGTTATTACACGCCGTCGGGTCGATCTGTGCAGGAGGGTGGTATCGAACCCGATATCGCGGTCCCGCAGATCTCCGACCCCGATTACAAATCGCGCCCGGTGTTCCGTGAGGACGATTTGCGCCGCCACTTGATCAATGAGGTCAAGGCCGACAATGCCGCGATCGAGGAGGACGGCAAGCCCGACCCACGCTTTGCGGCCACCGCCGATCAGCTCAAGGCCAAAGGCGTCGACGATTTCCAGCTAAGCTACGCGCTGAAGACAATCGGTCGTTTGTCGGGCGCGCCGCAAGCGGTCGCGGCGAAGTAACGTGCGCGATCGGTTCGAGACGGCGCGGTTGCTCGCGCTCGGTGTGCCGCTGGCGCTCCTCGGCGGGGCACTGATCTCGCAATATGTCGGGCACCTCTATCCGTGCGAATTGTGCTGGTATCAGCGCTATCCGCACATTGCCGCGATTGCGTTGGCAGCACTCGCTTTCGTTGTGCCGGGGCGTCCAGCGCGGACGGCCTTCGTCGCGCTGGCGGCCATTGCGATTCTGCTCAGCGGCGCGATCGGCGTGTTCCACGCCGGCGTCGAATATCATTGGTGGCAAGGCATCACCGCCTGCAGCTCGACAGTGCAGGGTTCGGGCGGCAGCGCGGCGGAAATCCTCGCCCGGATCATGAAGGCGCCGGCGGTACGCTGCGACGTGGCGCAGTGGCGCTTCCTCGGGATTTCGCTCGCCGGGTATAACGCGCTGTTGTCGCTGACAGGTGCCATCGCCATCTTCACCCTGATGCTGAAGCGCGCACGATGAGCGGCTGGAAACCCGGCGATGCCCCCGGCAGAGCGCGGGCGCGCGATGCGATGGTGCGCGTCGATCAGGCGGGCGAATATGGCGCGACACGTATCTATGCCGGGCAGTTGGCAGTGATGGGGGACCGCACGCCGGCTGCCCGCGCGATTGCCGGCATGGCCAATCAGGAGGCGCGCCACCGCGCCTTTTTCGACGCGATGATGGCAAGGCGCGGCGTTCGCCCGACGCTGTTGCAGCCGTTTTGGGATATCGCCGGCTTCGCGCTTGGCGCGGCGACGGCGGCAATCGGCCCGAAAGCCGCAATGGCGTGTACGGTCGCGGTCGAAACCGAGATCGACCGGCATTATGCAGATCAGCTCGCCGAACTCGGCGAC
>JBBQLB010000048.1:0-17347 GCA_038327465.1 Sphingomonadales bacterium
TGCACCGCCGCGAGCGAGGCTCTAGGGCACCCCCCTGTCCAGGACATGCGGAGCGGTGGCCGAGTGGTCGAAGGCGCTCGCCTGGAAAGTGAGTATACGTCAAAAGCGTATCGAGGGTTCGAATCCCTCCCGCTCCGCCACTAATTACTGTAATTTCTAGATAGATTTACGGTTTTTGACCGCGTTTCCCTAACGGCGCCCTAAACCGATGCCTCCTTGGGATGCTCAATAGCTCGACACGGCTTTGTCAGCGAAATGTGGCAGGTCAGCAAGGGTGACGATATCGCGCACGGACGAGTCGCAGATCCAGAGCGAGGCCGCCTTCCCCGTTCGGTGTTTCAACGCTTGACCCGAGGTCATCCGGCTATTGTTGCTAACGTATATGCACTGCCCGCTGTCACTGTGAAGGCCGAGTGGCAGTCGCTCGCCACCTGAACGTCGGCCGCAAAGCCCGATCCGCATCGTCGAGAGACGGGTTCGCGCAAAACCGCCAGCACCGACCCTACCATTCACATTCTTCATATCGAGGTCGCAGGTGACGCACCGGACGTGCCCACGCAGTCGCCCGGGCAAGGAAGAGTTGTGTTTGGCCCCAAGTGACGTCGGCGATCGTTGCAAGCAACCGACGACGGCTGATGTTACCGAGCGCACGCGCGTGTAAGACCACCGCAGCGCCATTGCCTGCGCTGAGGGCAACCCCAAACAACCACCCGAGATAATCGGCGCGGTGCGCATCGAGCTCGCCCGCGTGACGTGGCAGGCGCTGGCGAAACCGTTCGGCCACCATGTCGAACGACCGCTGCATCTGGCGCGTATCGCTCGACATGCTACGATGACCCATCCGGTAGCCGACCAATGAACGGGGTATCGCCCGAAATGCGTGATGTTCCGCCACGCTAAGCGCAAAGAGTAAATCCTCGCAACCCTGTGCGCGCGCGGCATTGAGGCTGGGATCGAATCCGCCGACTTGTTCGAATGCGGCGCGCGTCACGAGCATCGCACTCCCATTTTTGACGAAGTTGCGGCGACATAATTCTCCGAGCACATGGCCCTCGTAAAGCGGCTGCTCGCCCTCCGAAAAGACCCGCCCTGCTGGATCGATGCCCGCGGACCAGCAATAAATCAGCCCGCAGTCCGGCTCGCTCGCGTTCATCATTGCCATCTGCGCGGCGATCTTCTGCGGCGCCCATAAGTCGTCGGCATCAATGAACGCGAGAAAAGGGCAAGTGCTTTCGGCCGCGCCGCGATTGCGAGCAGCTGCGACGCCCGCATTCGGCTGGCGCACGACTCGAATCCGGTGGTCGCGCGCTGCCCAGCTCGCAGCGATATCCGGCGATCGGTCGGTCGATCCGTCGTCCACGATAACGATTTCGAGCGCGCGATAGGTCTGTGTCACAATACTGCGAAGCGTCGCATCGATCGTGGCGGCAGCGTTGTACATCGGGACGATAACACCGACCGGCGTTTGCTCGGTGTTATCGCATCTTTCGGCGTCGGAGCGTTCCGGCATACGCAATCGCGCCGCCTCTGCAACCGACCGCTTCTGTTGTGCAAGATACGCGATCGGCAGTCCCACAAAGAGGATGTGGGACGTGAGCTGGATGCCCACCGCCAGCGGTGTAAGCACCGGGTAGATCGTCGGCCACCGTATTGGCAGTACGACCAAGTCCATGACGACCCACGTGCCGACGCCATATGCGAGGCCGGCAGAAAGCCATTCCTCGCGCATCAGGATGTATTTGTCGGACAACCCAATCAGGACTGTAGCCATTGCCGCGATCAAGGTGAAATGAACAACGATCCCCACGATCATTCCCGCGACGCCCCAGCCGATCGCCGGAGGGATCGGCCCGCTTGCAATGCCGCGCAGGAAAATACCCGGTGGAACTCCGAAGATCGCAGCCTCTACCATCAGCGCGAAAAGGCTGAGCAATCCGACGATGAGAACCGCGCGCCCTGATCGCGCCCGAAGCTGGGCAAGCTTGGCCCATGCCGCCCGTGCGCTTGCAATCACCTCGTCCCAGCTCAAAAGCTGTCGACGCAAACGCTTCCAGTACATTTGCGTCGGTTTTTGCACGAGCCGTGCCTAGCGCGATTGTTATCGATCTGCCAGTGCCTTGCCGGTCATTGGGTCGCGGGCTCGCGACTGACCTCTTGTACCGTCGCGCGCAGATTGACGACGCCGAAAAACGGTTCGGCCTGGACGATGTCGAGCCTTAGCGCGGCACGGTGTGCTTCGAGGATCTGCGTTTCGCCGTCCTCGAACGTGCAGACCGAAAAATCGGCGAAGACCGAGCTGACCGGAAAGGTCAGCGGCACCGCGATACGCAAGGTCAGCGTATCGCCCGACGCAACCGGTGCGAGCGTGAGACCGAGCGAATCGCTGGATGTCCCATAGAGGACGACATCCTCCACGCTCTTGAGCGCAAAGCCGAAGATCGGATGCTCGACCGCGCGGTCGAAGGCGATGCGCACGAGGAAAGCCGCGATCTCGTCGCTATTGTACCCAAGCGATCCGGCGCGCTCAGCGACAATATCAACGATCCGTGCGCCACCCACACCGATCCTTTCGCCTGTCAAATCGAGCGTCGGACGTTGCTCGGTCTTGTACACCAATTCACCATAGCGCGCGACTGCAGTGCCGGGGTCGCCGTCGAAAGCGACGCGGCCCCGTTCGAGCAACACCGCGCGGTCGCAGAGCTGCGTAATCAGGTCGAGCCGGTGCGTCACGAACAGGATCGTGACGCCGCTCGCCTTCAACTCGTGCAGCCGACGAAAGCATTTATGCTGGAACGACGCATCGCCAACTGCCAGCGCTTCGTCGACGATCAGGACGTCCGGCTCGACGAACGCAGCCGCCGCGAACGCGACGCGCACCGCCATCCCGCTCGAACACATGCGCAGCGGCTGGTCGTAATAGCTGCCAATGTCCGCAAAGGCCTCAACTTGCGCCAGCCACGCCAAGCGCTTCACCTCCGGCACGCCGAGCAAGCGAACGTGGAATTCGACGTTCTGCCGCCCGGTCCAATCGGGATGGAAGCCGGCGCCGAGTTCGAGCAGCGCCGCGATCCGGCCGTGTACCGACACCGCGCCGCCCGTTGGCCCGGACGTGCCCGCGATGACGCTTAGCAGAGTCGATTTCCCCGCGCCGTTGCGGCCGATCAAGCCGATCGTTTCGCCCCGCCGCGCGGTGAAATCGACATCGCGCAGCGCCCAATGCTCACGGTAACTCCGCATCCCGAACAGCAGGCCGAAAAGCCGATGTCGTGCCGAGCGGTACAGGCGAAACCGCTTCGACACACCGCGCACCGACACGATCGCTTCCGCGTCGTCGATGTCGTTGATTGGCATCGCTTCCCCTGTTCCGCTAAGCCGGTCATGCGCGACGCGGACGTGAGCAGCGTTATCCCGTTGCGCGCCGGGCGAAAAGGGGACTGCATGAACCGTGAGCGTCGCGCAATCGACTGGTTGGCGTTCCTGCCCTACCTTGCGCGTGCCGATCTGTCGCGGCGTTATGCCGGAAGCGGCTTGGGTGCAATTTGGGCATTCGTCTTTCCGGTGCTGCAAATCGCCGTCTATTGGTTTGCCTTCACCTTTGGGCTGAAGGCGGGACGGCAGGGCGCCGCGTCGTTTGCCGTCATGCTGGTGTCGGGCATGATGCCATGGTTCGTGCTGAGCGACGCGCTGACCGGCATGGCAACGTCGATCACCGGCAATGCTGCCTTGGTCAAACGCGTGGTGATCCCCATCGCGATCCTACCCAGCGCTCGCTTACTCACCGCGCTGATCGTGCATGCGTGCATCCTCCCGGCCGCTATCGTGGTGCTATGGTTGCTCGGCAGTCCGCCGACGCCGTGGCTGCTGACACTGCCGATCTACACGGTGGCGTTGACGCTGTTCCTGCTGGCGGCGGGTTCGTTGCTGGCCTTGGCCAATGCCGCGATCCGCGATGTCAGTCAGGTGATCGCCTCGATCCTGCTCTTGTGGTTCTGGGCCACGCCGATCGTGTGGCCGGTCAATACGCTGCCGGCGAATCTGGCGTGGATCGCCACCGCCAACCCGATGACCTACATCGTCGAGGGCTATCGCGTGGCGCTGACCGGCAGTCGCGATCGGTGGCCACATAACGACGCGACGGCGTGGTTCTGGGGGGAGACCGCAGTTTTGGCGATCCTCGCGATCTTCGCGATCCAGCGGTTCAAAAAAGAACTGGCCGACCTTCTCTAAGGCGTTGGATATGGATTTCTTTTTTCACCCGGCGTATCGAATGTATGACCGCCGCAATTCGAGCGCGGTGGGCGGGGAAAATAGATGACGGACGCCGCGTTCGCGCATTTCGACGGGATCGCGCCACTCGCCGGATTCGGCACCCCGTGCGAAGGTTCGGCGCCATCTGCGGTTTCGCGTCTGGTCCAGGGCGGCGAACTGTTCGCTGCACCCCCGGGGGACGACCCGTTTCTTCCCGCGGCGTCGCAAGTGCGCGTGCGCCGCGGGGGCGAAGCGCGCTATCTGCAGGCCGAACTCTGGTATCCCGGTAAAGCGGGAACAATGACGGTCCATCATGCGGGGCAGTTGGTCGACCAAGCCGAACTGGCGGACGGCTGGATCCACGCTGCGGTCGATCTAGACGACGTGCCCGTCGGTGCCGAATTCGACATCGCCTTTCGCGACGATGACGGCACGCCGGTTGAGGGCGTGCTGATCCGACGGCTGTTCCTCAGTGCAACCTGGGGTCGCGGGCGGCGCAAGCGGTTGAAATGTCACTACCCGTTCGAACTCGCCGCCACCTTCGAAAATTTCGCCGTCTATCCGTGCTGCGCGCGCCAGTGGTTGAAGGGGAACCAATGCGCGGGCAACACCCGAACGGAGCCGCTGGAGGAAATCTGGAACGGCCCGGTCTATCGCCGGATGCGCACGCAATTCCTTGAGGGGCGTTACGGCGAGACGTGTCGCGAAGACGTTTGTCCGGTGCTGAACGGTGACCGCGCGGCGGTCGAGCCGTCCGAGGCGGTGATCCACGCGGTCAACGAAGGGATCACCGAACTTCCTTTTGGACCGGCGTTTATGCATCACGACATCGATCGCGGCTGCAACCTCGATTGCGTGATGTGCCGCGACGAAAAGATCCTGCCGCGTGAGGGCAATGTCGCCCATGCCATTGACGACATGAAGTCGGCGATGGCGATGGGCGGGCTGGAGCAAATCTGGTTTTCCGGCGCGGGCGAAGTCTTCGCGATGCGCCAACTCGTCAAACTGCTCGAAACCGACGCCTTCTCGGCGCATGGCGTACGTCTCGCGATCAACACCAATCTCACCTATTTCAACGAGAAATTGTGGAAGCGGATCGGCCATAACCGTATCATGCATATCGTCGTCTCGGCGGACGGGGCCTCGTCCGAAGTGTATGACGCCATTCGCATCGGCGCGCACTGGAGCGAATTGGTCGAAAACATGCGTTTCCTCGCGTCGCTCCGGCATGCGGGCAAGATCGGCGGAATGGCGTGGAATTATACCGTCCAGCGCGGGAACGTGCGCGACGTGGCGGCGGCGGTGACGTTCGCGCGCGAACTCGGGTTCGATGCGATCCGCTTCATCGCGCAGCTCGGTGCGCTGTCGCGCACCAATGGCAACATGTTCGAGGATTACGATCTCGATGCGCTCGATGCGCTGTACGATCAGCTCGCATCGGTCGACGCGCTCGACGATCCGCACGTCGCGATCGGGGAGCTGTACATGCGCGATCGGCAATATCGGTCGGCCGAGCACCGCTTGAATTTGGCGCAGCACATCTTCGAGCGTCGGGGCTATAGCGGCGACGATGCCGGACCCGTGCCCGCCGGAGATTGGGCGAAATCCGTGCGGCTCATTCGTAGCGTGATGGACGAGCGGAGTGGCGCGCCCGACCCAGCCGTGTCGGTGCAGAACAAGGCCTTTCTGCGCGATTTCTTTGCCGCGACGCGAGAGCCGGGTCCGGCGCTGCCGCTGGTCCAACGCTTGCGCTCGCATGTCTCCGGGCCGGAGGCGGAGAACCGCCGTACCGCACGCTGGGCCCGGGTGGTGGCAGATGCGCGTTAGCGCCGACGGAGGCGCTTAACGGCTTTTCGCAATGGCGTCGGCACGATGCCCTTGAGCCGCCGGATCAGCACCTTTAGCATGAGCCGCCCGCCTACCAGCGTCTGAATGATCGTAGCGCCATAGCCGATCGCATTGATGTAATAGCGCTCGACCGGATCGACCGCGCCGTAAACCGCAATGCGCCGCGCGGCGGCCAGCGTGGCATCTTCCCGGCCTCGCATCGCCGCAACACGCCAGACCGGAACAGCGAACGGCCATATCGCCAGGCGATGCACGACCGCCAGATCAGCGAGCCCGAGAAACTCGCAATGCGGGATCAGCGCATGGTCCCGCGCCAACGCGGCCAGCCGCTCGCCCTTTACCACCAGGCCTCCGGTTATCGCCACGCCTTGGAAAAAGGCGAAGGCTGCGCTGCTGCCCATTGGAGGGATGATCTGTGGCGCGTCGCGAGTGTAGTGCGCCGTCGGCATCAGCCCGTCGACATGCGGGTGGCGCAGCGCGTCGAGCAAGGCCGCAAGTCCCTCGGGTTCTACCGTGACGCCCGAACGGATCAGCAGCACCGCCGTGTCATATGCGGCATCGACGATAGTCTTGAGCGACGCGGGCGAGGAGCCGGTCACGACCGTATCGGTCGCCGAGACGATGCTGCCCTCGCTCGTCCGATCGATGATCGTGATGCGAACTGTGCCCGGCAGCGCCCGGAGTGATGCGAGCGTCGCGTCGAGGTCCGCGTCATCGACATGATCGACGATAGCGGAGATCGCGCGGGGCTCCTCCCCCTCCGCCACATCTTGCCGCGCCAGCGCCGGAAGGTTCGCGAAGGTTTCCGCCCAGGTCGCGCGGATCGCCTCCTGCGGTTGCGCCGGGCGTGCGGGTGCGATGCCGTCGCGCAAGGCATGCTCGATCACCTGTGAGAGGCTTGCGGCGTCATGGTCGAACAGCACGCGGCCTTGGTCCTCCGCCGCGATGATTTCCGGGATGCCGCCACACCGTGTGGCGACGAACGGGATGCCGAAGGCCAACGCCTCATACACCGTGCAAGGCGAATTATCGACCGGCGATGCAATCACCGCCAGCCCCTGCCGATCGCGCAGCCAGGCGATCGCCTCCGCTTGGCCGAGCCCCGTCTCGATCCGCCACGCGCAGCGCCAGCCGCGCGCTTGCGCCGCGATATATGCGTTCGACCCGATCGTCCCGATCGTTCCCGGTTTGCCCAGAAAGGCGACCGTTACGCCGGCGTCGGCCAGCGCGTTGTGCATTCGCCCAATCGCCTCGCAAAACAAACGCAAGCCCTTGCGCTCTTCGAGACGCCCGAAGAACGCGATCTCGCGCGGCTTGAACGCCGCAATCGGCGCGGTGGCTAGCGGTGGCGATCCTGCCCCAAACAGGTCGGTCGAGGGGATGGCATATTGCTGCACATACGTCGCACCCTCGGGGATCGCGAAGCCATTGGCACGTATCCAGTCGAGCAAATAATAGCTCGGCGACCACAGCAAATCTGCGCAACGGGTGCTCAGGCGCTCGTTATGATTCATCGCGGCCAGCAAAGGGGTTTCCGGCAGAATGTGTTCCGCTTCGAACACCCATTGCGACGGGCTGTGCAACGCGACGCACAGCACACTGTCGGCGAACGCGGCGCCGAGCCGCTTCATAGCGAGCGCGAGCGCGCCATCGCCGATGCAATCGTTGAACTGGATGACGTCGAAAGGGTAGTCCTGCAGATAGCGCCAGACCAGCCACGGCGTCACCATCCCCGCCTCGGTCGTAGCGCCGGCCAGCCCGACGATGTTCTCGAAACAGATCCAGTCGAGCCGAATGTCGATCCCAGCGTAGCGCGTTCGCCACGCCACCAGTTCGGCCTCGGGCGTCGAATAGCCGCCGGTGTAGAGCACCGTCACCGGGAAGCCCGCTTTCGCCAGCGTCTCGGCCAAACCTGTCATCGACGTACCGATGCCGCCATTCTTGAACAGGCCGATCAGCTCGCTCGTGATGATGCACACCGACGGACGCGGGCGATCGCGCCAACCTCCGTCCACGGTGGGGAAGGTGCGATAGGGTGACAGAGTCAGCGCCCGGTCCGCAGCAAGCGTAGCAGGCGCCGTTTCCCGCGGCGGGCAAGGCTGCGCACGGTTCGCAATTCACGTATCTCGTCCTGTTGCGCCGCGATCTGATCCTGCAGGATATCGCGCTCGGCCGCTGTTGCGCGGCGGACGTCAGCCAGCTCATGCTCGAGCGCCGCCGAGCGTGCCGCAAGGTCCGCCACGCGCCTGCGGAATGCGACGCTGTGGCCACCGAGCGCTGCGCCCGACACGGGAAAACCGACAAGGTGATGCGGCAATTGCCATACGACCTTTGGATCCGGCACATGCTGCACCGGCGCGATGCGTCCTCGCCACGCAAAGCCCATGATTTGCATCGTCTGATACAGCAGGATGTTGAAGCCGTGGCTTTCCAGCAAGGCGAGCGCCTCGGCCACGTGCGGCGATGCGAGATCGTGAAACACGAAGGCACAGTCAGGCGCCATGAACGGGAGCGCGGCCTCGACATCGTGCGCCGGTGCGAACCCTTCATGGTCGCCATCGACGAATGCCAGGCTCCACGGCTCGCCGTTCGCCGTCGCGATTGACTCCAGCGGACCGGGGCTTTCGGCCGCGTGCAGGGTTACGCGCTCGCGCACCCCGCAACAGCTTAGCGACTGCTCGATGCTGGCGCGATGGACCGGATCGGCCAGCACTGGATCGACCACGTCCAGGATCACGCCGCCGAGCGCGAGGTGCGCGGTTGACCATCCGAACCAGCTGCCGACCTCCAGCGCGCGATATCCGGCAAAACCAAGCGCGATATTGTGTAGCAGCACGGCCTCGTCGCGCCCGATAAAGCCCATCGTCGGCGCGCGTTCGTCAACATACCAGCCATGCCCGATCTCGCGGCGCAGATACGCCCAGTCATTGTCCGCAACGTTGCCCGGGCGCATATGCGGAAAGCAGGCGTCGGGACGGATCACAACGAGGCCAGGCGAAACATAGTCGCCAGCAGGCAAGGTCTCCGGTTCGACGTCGAAAGCGCGCAAATCCAACCCTCCCAATGCCATAGCCATGCCATGTCTCCATCCATTCTCCCAGAGCGCCGTCATGATTTTTTCGTCGGCGTGTCGTCTTCGGTGGATTGACTTGGCCGACGGCCCGGATCAGCACGCTGGAGCGTGCGAAGGCGGGGACGGTCGACATGACGAAATACACGCGCAGCGGCCCGGTGCATTTTCAGCCGCTGGAATGGGAACTCGCGCCGGTTGCGCGCTATCTGCATGGTCATGTCCTGAACGCGGGCTGCGGCGACCGCGACATTTCCCCCTATCTGCGCGAGGTCGGAACGACGGCACTGACCAGCTACGATATCGCATCTAGCTTACCCGGCGCGGTGCTGGGTCCGCTGGAGACGACGCCCTTTGCCCCTGCGAGCTTCGATGCGATCCTGTGCAACGCCGTGCTGGAACATGTCGGCGATGCCGAGGCTGTGGTCGCTGAGCTCGCACGGATCGTGAAGCCCGGCGGCCATGTCGTACTCGCGGTACCTTTCCTGCAACCCTATCACGAATGCCCGACCGACTATCGTCGATATACGCTGCCCGGACTGACCGCGCTGGGCGAGAAAGCCGGCCTCACCTTGGTGGTGGCGTACCCGGTCCATAGCGCGGCGCAGACACTTGGCTGGATATTATGGGAAATTGCACGCGAAAAGGGCCGCTTATGGCGCTGGATCGCGTGGCCGCTGGTGTGGGGCGTGACGCGCATGTCGCTGCGCACCGATCCGGCAATCGTGCGTAATGCCAACACCTATCAGCTCGTGTTCGTACAGTCGTGACAGCGCTGCGGCGCGCGTGGGACACCGTCACGAGCACGCCCCTGCGCGATCTGAAGCGCGGGCGATGGCGCAGCAACGCCGTACCAGCAGCGTGCGCCACCGTGCCGACGATGCTGTTGCCCGATGAACTCCGTCTGCTCGACTTTCTCGCCGGCGATTATTGGCGCGGGGAGGGCGTGATCGTTGACGGCGGCAGCTTCCTCGGTGGATCGACCGTGGCGCTTGCCAATGGCGTGCGCCGCAATCTGCGGCGACGTGGTGTGCCCGAGGAGGCAGTCATCCAGTCGTACGACCTGTTCACGGTGGAAGACTGGACGCGTGGCATCTATTTCCCGGAGGAAACGCCTGCCGGGGCGAGCACGCGCGCCGCGTTCGACGCCAATATCGCGCCGTTCGCGCCGCTGATCACGGTGCATGAAGGCGATATCACCGCCGCGCTCGCCGATCCTCGCCCTGTCGAAATTCTCTTCATCGACGTCGCCAAGCACTGGCGGGTCGGCGACCATTTGATCGAACATATCTTCCCGCGGCTGATCCCAGGCCGTGCGATGGTCGTGCAACAGGACTATCTCTATCATTACTGGAACGGCTGGCTGCACGTCGCGATGGAATATTTCGCCGACGAATTCGAGCAAGTCTGCGACACCGGGCGCAACTCGGTAGCGTTCCGGTTGCGCAAGCCATTTGCGCCGGGCCGGATCGTGCCGAAGCTGGTGGAGCGGTTGCCGACGCCTGAGAAAATCCGCCTTGCCGACCGCGCAGCGGCGCGCTTTCCGGAAGACCAGGCCGCTTTGCTGCGCGCCGCCAAGGTGCATTTTCTTGAATTGCTGAGCGAAGAGGGACTGGCGTGACCGAACCGCTCAGCGCGATACCGTACGATCTGCTAATGGCCATCCAGCAGGGCACGATGGCATGGCGCTATCGCGGCATCGAGACGTTCAAGAACCCGTTCGACCTCGCCTTATATCCGCTGCTGCTGGCCGAGATGCGCCCCGCCACGGTGATCGAAATCGGTTCGCACCGGGGCGGAAGCGCGCTCTGGCTGGCGGACACCGCCGCCGCGCAGGGAATGGCGCTGCAGGTCGTTTCGCTCGACATCACGCTCGCCGAGCGGCCTGCCGATCCGCGCTTGCGCTTTCTGCACGGCGACGCCCGCAATCTAGCGGCGACGCTCGACGATACTTTGCTCGCCGCGTTGCCACGACCATGGCTGGTGATCGAAGACGCCGACCATCAGGCGGACACCACGCTCGCTGTCCTGCGATTCTTCGAGCGCCGGATGCGGCCCGGCGAGTTCATCGTGGTCGAGGACGGCATCCTGTCCGACATGCGCGTCGCGCAGAGCTATGGCGGTGGGCCGCATGCCGCGATCCGCGCTTTTCTCGATGAGGCGGGCGAGCGCTACGTGATCGACCGGCGCTACTGCGACTGGTTCGGACGCAATGTGACATGGAATGTCGACGGCTATTTGCGGTGCGTCGCGTGAGCCACGATTTCGATCTCGACTCCGGTTTTCGTCCCTTGTTCGACCTCTGCCACGCCGCGAGCATGACCTCGATCGAGCGAATGTACGCGCTGTATCAAGGCGTCGAGCATGTCGTGCGTACTGGCATCGCCGGCGCTCTGGTCGAGTGCGGCGTATGGCGCGGAGGATCGGCGATGATGATGGCGCTCGCCGCGCGGCATTTCGGCGACCCGGAACGAGAGATCTGGCTCTACGACACCTTTGCCGGGATGACACCTCCCGATTCGCGCGACGTGCAGGCGATGTCGGGAATCGCCGCCTCCGATTTGCTCGCCGCACGATCGCGCGACCGCGACGATCCATTCTGGGGGATTTCCCCGCGCACCGAAGTCGAGGCGAACTTGCTCCGCGTCACAGCCTCGCTCGATCGCTTCCGCTTGGTCGAGGGTGATGTGTGTGAGACGATACCGGCCATCCTGCCCGAGCGAATCGCGTTGCTCCGGCTCGATACCGACTGGTACGAAAGTACGCTGCACGAACTCGAGCATCTGTACCCCAGACTAGAGCCGGGGGGCGTGCTGATTGTTGATGATTATGGCTATTGGCAAGGCGCGCGGCTCGCGGTCGATCATTATTTCACGAACAACCCGCCGCGCCCGTTGCTGCACCGTATCGATTTCACGGGCCGGATCGCTGTCAAAGGGACTGTCCCCGCGATCTATCCGCCAACGGCGCGGCCAGATAAATCCGGTGAATGACTCAGATTGGCTGGCACCTCGACGTACAAAAGGTGACGATTCCCGGGAAGCTCGGCTCCGGTGTGGTCAGGGCGACGTGGCAATCGCTCGCCAGCTGAGCGTCGCACGCAAAGCCCGAGCTGCATCGTTGAGAGACGAGCTCGCACAAGACTGGCAGCACCAATAATCTGGTCCGCAGCAAAATTGGCGGCCCTTCTAATCTCGGGCCACGGAAGCTCGATACTCGCCCGGGTCAGAATCTGCGCATGTCGACCCGGTCCGACAGCGTGCCGATCGCGCTCATTATGGGGCGGCCTTCTGCGGAGAAGGCGCCGAGTTCGACCTCGCGGTCGCTCCGGCGCAGGACCAGGTGCAGCGCCTCGCCGCATATCGCGGGCGAAAGCCCGCGAAAGGCGAAGTGCGTGAGCGCCTGGTCACCGAATTCGCGCCTGGCGAGGTCGATGAGCAGCGTTGCCGTCAATGGCCCCTGGACCACCAAGCCGCGATACCCCTCGACCCCCGTTGCATAGGGCAGGTCGTAATGGATCCGATGGCTGTTAAAGGTCAGCGCGGAGAAGCGGAATAGCATCGTCTCTGACGGCACCAGCACTCGTCCGGCGTCCCAGCCGACGGCCGCGAACTGGCGGGAGCCCGACGGCGCAATCGGCGGCTGCGCGCTCACCGGAGCCGGATCGCGATAGACGATCGTCTGAACCTCCCGGATCGCAAGCCCGTCCGCGCCATGCGTTTCGTGCGTGGTATCTACGAAGACGAGCGTGCCCGACGCACCCGTTTTCTCCACGATGTTAGTGACGGCGCTTCGCCTGCGAATGTCCTCGCCAAGTCGCAACGGGCGTACGAAGTCCACGCTGCTCGATGCCCACATGCGGCGTGGTTGCGCGACAGGCGGCAGGAAGCCGGTGGCGTCGGTCCTGGGGTGTCCGTCGGGGCCGAGCATTGATGTCGGCGTGTCGGGCGCGCACACGCACCAATGAACGGCCTGCGGCACCACCCCGGGCGAAGCCTCGAAATCGAGAGTCGCGGCCCAGCGCGCGACGAGCCCCTCGTCGATACGGTCCCGGCGTTCCTCCTCGTGACCGATCCATTCGCGCCAGTCGTTCATCCGTTACGCCCACCCATGAGCCCACGAGCGATTACCTGCGCCTGAATTTCGGCGGCACCTTCGAAGATGTTGAGGATGCGCGCGTCGCACAGCACCCGGCTGATCTCATACTCCAGCGAATAGCCGTTGCCGCCGTGCACCTGCAACGCGGCATCGGCATTCGACCAGGCGGCGCGTGCGCCCAGCAGCTTCGCCATGCCCGCCTCGATGTCGCACCGCTTGCCCGAATCCTTTGCGCGCGCTGCAGCATAGGACAGTTCGCGCGCCGCGACGAAATCGGCAAGACTCATCGCCAGCTTGTCCGAAACTCTTGGAAACTGAACGATCGCCTTGCCGAATTGCCGGCGCGACAGGGCGTAGTCGAGCGCCAGTTCCAGTGCGCGGCGCGCCACCCCGACGGCGCGGGCGGCGGTCTGAATGCGAGCGCCCTCGAAGGTCCGCATAAGTTGCTTGAATCCCTGACCGTGCTCGCCGCCCAGCAAGGCGTCCACGGGCGCGTGCATGGCATCGAATTGCAGCGCATATTCGCGCATGCCGCTATAACCGAGCACGTCGATCTCGCTGCCGGTCATCCCCGCTGCGGGAAAGGGATCGTCCTCGGTGCCACGCGGCTTGGGCACCAGCAGCATCGAAAGGCCGGCATAACCGGTCGCGTCGGGCACCGTGCGTGCCAGGAGCGTCATCAGATCCGATCGGGCGGCGTGCGTGATCCATGTCTTCGCGCCATCGATTACCCAGGCGCCGTCTTCGGTGCGTCGCGCGCGTGTCTGCAGGGATCCCAGGTCGGACCCCACGTCAGGCTCCGTGAACACCGCGGTCGGCAGCACCGCGCCGCTGGCGATGCGGGGCAGCCATTCGGCCTTTTGCGCTTCCGTGCCGGCCAGCCCGATAAGTTCGCCGGCGATCTCCGAGCGGGTGCCGAGCGATCCCGCGCCGATCCAGCCCCGCGACAGTTCCTCCGTGACGATGCACATGACAAGCTTGCCGAGGCCGAGGCCGCCGTGGCGCTCGTCGATGCACACGCCGAACGTACCGAGGTCCGCCATTGCCGTGATGGTGGCGTCCGGGATCAGCGCGTTGGCGAGGTGCCAGCGATGCGCGTGCGGTATGATCTCTGCATTCGTGAAGCGACGGAACTGGTCGCGGATAGCATCCAGTTCGGGGTCGCCGATCGTTTCGGTGGGCCATTGTCCCTGCGCGAGCGCGGCACCAACCTCGGCGCGCACCGCCGCACCATCGGCGTCGAGCAGGTCCGCACAGGCGTCGGCAAGTGCCCGGGCCGCCGAACTCAGGCCGAGGTCGGCCGCGCGAAAAATCTCGTTCTGGCTCATCGGCAGGCCACCCACGAGCTGGCCGAGTCCTTCTGCGAAGACCAGCGCCGCTACGTTCGCGTCGAGCGGATTCGTGCCGTCGCACCGGCGCAGCCAGTCGCGCGTCGCCTCAAGCGCTGAGACCGTGGTCGCAACCCAGGCAAAGCCGTGCGCGGCGCGCTGCACCCTGTCGATCGGCTCTATGGCGAGGCGGTCGGCCAGCGCTCGCTGCGCGACGGCAAGATAGGCCCGCGCAGCGGCAAGATGCCGGTCCATTGCCGCGTTTGCGCCTGCCACGGTCAGGCCGCACGCTCGAAGATCGCTGCGATGCCCTGACCGCCGCCGATGCACATCGTCTCAAGCCCGTAGCGTCCGTCGCGGCGGACGAGTTCGCGCGTCAGGTTGGCGAGGATCCGCCCTCCGGTCGCGCCGATTGGATGGCCGAGCGAGATACCGGAGCCGTTGACGTTGAGGATGTCGTTGCGGCTGTCGTCCTCGGACCAGCCCCAACCCTTCAACACGGCCAGCACCTGCGGCGCGAACGCCTCGTTCAACTCGACCAGGTCGATGTCACCCCAGCCGAGCCCGGTGCGCGCGAACAGCCGCTCCACGGCGGGTACCGGGCCGATGCCCATCCGGCTGGGGTCGCAGCCGGCGGCGGCCCAGGAATGGAACCAGGCGATCGGCTCCAGCCCGAGCTCGTCGAGCTTGTCCTCCGCGACGACAAGACACGCGGCGGCCGCGTCATTCTGCTGACTGGCGTTTCCGGCGGTCACGACGCCCCCCTCCAGCGGGCGCAGCGCGCCGAGCGTCGTCATGGTCGCGTCGGCGCGATAGCCTTCGTCATGAGCGAACACGGTGGGATCGCCCTTGCGGTGCGGCACCGACACGGGAACCAGCTCGTCGTCGAACAGGCCCCGGCGCCATGCTTCGGCCGCGCGCTGATGGCTGCGAACTGCGTAGGCGTCGGCCTGCTCGCGCGTGATCGCGTAATCCCTGGCCAGATTCTCGGCCGTCTCGATCATGCCACTGATCGCGCCGAACCGGTCGATCGGCTGCGACATGACGCGTCCGCGGGTCAGCCGGTCGTGGAGTGTCAGATTGCCGGCGCGCACGCCTTTCCGGATGTCGGTAGTGTAATGCTCCACGTTCGACATGGATTCGACGCCGCCGGCGACGACGACGTCCGACATCCCCGTCTGCACCATCATCGCCGCATTCACCACCGCCTGCAGCCCAGAGCCGCAGCGTCGATCGAGCTGGTAGCCGGGCACCTCAATCGGCAGGCCCGCGGCGAGCCAGGACCAGTGGCCGATCGCGGGCGCCTCGCCGTTGCCATAGCCCTGGGCGAAGACCACGTCGTCGACGCTGACAGGATCGATCCCGGTCCGCTCGACCAGCGCCTTCAGGATCACGGCGCCGAGGTCTCCAGCGGTCATTGCGGAGAGGCTGCCGCCGAACTTGCCGACGGCGGTTCGGATCGGGGCGACGATGGCGGCGCGACGCAGGGACATGGCTTCAGCTTCCGGTTGCAGGGACACCGACGATGCCGGCGTCTATCAGGTGGGCGATCTGTCGTGACGGCAGGCCTAGGCGATCGGCAAGAACCTGCTCGGAATGCTCGCCGTTTCGCGGCGCTGGCCGCGGCGGTTGCCGATCGACTTGCGGGATGGTGGCGAAGGCACCGGCGGCCGGATAGTGGGCGCCGCTGGGATTCTCGACCGTGCCGAAGATCGGATTGTCGGTGACCAGAAGGCGGTCGTTGGCGGCGTCGAGCATGGTGCGATAGCGCGAATGGACGATCCCCTTTGCGTCGAGCAGAGCGGCGAGCGCGGCATGGTCGCGGGCCGCGATCGCCTGCTCGAACAGCGGGAACAAGGCGTCGCGGTGCAGAAAGCGGAGCCCGTCGTCGTTCGTGAAGGAGACGCCACGCCGCGCTTCGACCACGGCTACCGCGTTGCGCAGGTCCAGCGCCTCGAGCAAATTGGACCATTGCGCGGGCGTGACGATCACGATCATCGTGCGCTGCGCATCGCGCGTCATGAAGTCACGGCCGAACAGGCCGTAAACGGTGTTCCCAAGTCGGGGCCGGTTCTCGCCAGAATACAGGACTTCGGCGATGCCGCCCAGATTGGCGACCGTACCTATTGCGACGTCGGACAGAGGAATGCGGATCTCGGCCCCCGCGCCGGTGGCGTTTCGCCGCTGCAACGCGGCCAGCAGCGCGAAGGCCGCATAAGCACCGGTCAGGAGATCCCACGCGGGTAGAACGTGGTTCACCGGTTCCGGTCCGGTGCCGGTCAGCATCGGATAACCGACGCTGTTGTTGACGGTGTAATCCAGCGCCGGAGAGCCATCGGCCCACCCCATAATGCGGACGGTGACGAGATCGGCACGCCGCGCAGCGAGCGGCTCGTGCGCGAGGAATCCATCGACGGGGAAGTTGGTAATGAACTGGCCGGTCTCGACCACGAGCTGCTGCAGAAGCTCGCGTCCCTCGACACGCCTCAGATCTAGCGCAACCGATTTTTTCGCGCGATTCAGATTTTCCCAGTAAAGCGAATCGTTGCCTGCCGTGACCGGCCAACGGCGGAAGTCGGGTCCGCCGCCGATCTGATCGACCCGGATCACTTCTGCCCCGAACTGCGCGCAATAGAGGCCGGCGGTCGGCGAAGCGACGAACGAAGAAGCCTCGATCACCGACAGACCGGAGAGCAGGTTGTACATCAGATACCGTCGTTGAATTCGCGCAGCATGTGCTTTGCGATCTGCAGCT
>JBBQLB010000049.1:0-17327 GCA_038327465.1 Sphingomonadales bacterium
GGTCACCATCCTGCGATACCGTCTGCGGCGCGGAGTAATCGATCAGGCCGGTGGTGATCGGATAGAAATACACGTCCTTCGGCAGCGCAGCGCCCGCCGGATAGGGGATCGCGATCCGGATGCGGCCGCCGCCAGCCTGGAACACACCCTTCGCATCGAGCGGCTTGGGCACTGCGCGCCGCCATGCATCGAAGCGGCCCCGCGCTTCAGCCGAAACCGCGCCGTCGCCGACCGTCAGCACGGTCGACAGATCGGCGGATTCGGGCACGCATACTTCGGCCGAACAGACAAGGTAATTGGTGCGCAACTTAACCGGAAGCTGCGTTCCCGCCGCCAATCCGGCCGGGATTTTCAGCGTGACGAGCGGCGCATAGGCCTTTTCGAAGACATAGTTCATCAAATCCGCGACGATCAGCCGACCGGGAACCGGATAGGCCGGTTCGCTCGCCGTCACGCCCGTGGGCAAGGTCCAGTCGAGCTTCGCAGGGAACCCTGCATCGCCGGGATTCTGCCAATAGCCGTGCCAGCCCGGCTGCGGCACCGTCGCCAGCGCGAGCGTAACGGTCGATCCGGCGGCGGGCCGCTCGCTCTCGGCGACCAGCGTGATCGCAAGGTGCGGGCCCTTGCCGTAAGGATCGGGGGTAACGCCCTGCGCTTGCGCACCGCTCGCCGCGACCAGCGCCAGCAATGTCACCATGAAGTAATGAAACCAGCGCATCGCTTATCCTTGTTGGCCAACTTGTCGGCCCAGCCCCGACGCGCCATAGCGGCACAATCGGTCCGCCGCCAATTCGGAGAAGTCGAATGAATCGATACGCGTCTGCCACCGCTCTTGCGCTGGCGTTGCTTTCCGCACCGGTCCGGGCCGATACCGCACCGTCTCATCCTCCGACATCGCCTGCCGCTTCCACGCCCCCAAAGCTGATCGTCGTGATCTCGGTCGATCAATTCTCCGCCGATCTGTTCGACGAATATCGCACATCCTTCACCGGCGGGCTCGCGCGATTGCAGCAAGGCGGCGTGTTCCCGAGCGGCTATCAGAGCCACGCCGCGACCGAGACGTGCCCCGGCCATTCGACGATCCTGACCGGTTTCCGCCCCGAACATACCGGCATCATCGCCAACAATTGGACCGATCTGTCGGTCGTGCGCGCCGACAAGCAAGTTTACTGCGCCGAGGATGAGACGGTGCCCGGATCGACCTCGGCCAATTACACCGTGTCCGACAAGCATTTGCTCGTCCCGACGCTTGGCGAGCGGATGAAGGCGGCAATCCCGGCCACGCGCGTCGTCTCGGTCGCGGGCAAGGATCGCGCCGCCGTGATGATGGGCGGGCACAATGTCGACGAGCTGTGGTGGTGGAACGGCAAGGCCTTTGTCAGCTATGCCGGGCGCGCCACGCCTGCCGTCGTTACGCGCGCCAATGCCGCCACCGCCGCCAAGATCGCCGCGCCACAAGCCGCGCTCGACGTTCCCGACATCTGCAAACCACGCGACCGCGCGACTTCGGTCGGTGGCGGCAAGACTGTCGGCGATGGTCATTTCGAGCGCGCGGCCGACAATGCGTCGGCGTTCCGCGCCTCGCCCGCGTTCGACGGTGCGATCGTCGCGCTGGCGGCCGGGCTGGTGCAGGACATGAAACTCGGCCAAGGGGCGACGACCGACATCATCGATATCGGCGCATCGGCAACCGATTATGTCGGCCATACCTATGGCACTGAGGGTGCCGAGATGTGCATCCAGCTCCAGCAGCTCGACGCCACGCTCGGCTCGTTCTTCTCCGTGCTCGATGCGACCGGCGTGGATTATGAAGTCGTGCTGACCGCCGATCATGGCGGCAACGACATTCCCGAGCGCGAAGTGACGGCGGGGCTACCCGATGCGCAGCGCGTGAAAGTCGAGCTCGCGCCATCACTGGTCAGCAAGCAGATCGCGACCAAGCTCGGCCTCACCAAGCCGGCGCTGTTCGGCGACATCCCCAATGGCGACGTCTATATCGCGCGCGACCTGACGCCACCGCAGCGCAAGGCCGTACAGGCGGCGGCGGTCGCCTATTACAAGGCCGCGCCACAAGTCGCCAACGTGTTCACCACCGCTCAGATAGTGGCGACCCCAAGCCCAAAGGGCCCGCCCGAAAAATGGAGCCTGCTCCAGCGCGCCCGCGCATCGTACAAGGTAGGGCGTTCAGGCGACCTGATCGTCTTCCTGAAACCGCGCATCACGCCGATCCCCGATCCGACGCGCGGCTATGTCGCGACGCATGGCAGCCCCTATGATTACGACCGCCGCGTGCCGATCCTGTTCTGGCGCAAGGGCATGACTGGCTTCGAACATCCCGCGAGCATCGAAACCGTTGACATCATGCCAACGCTCGCGCGCCAAATCGGCTTGCGGGTCACCGGGCCGAAGCTTGACGGCAAGTGCCTCGACCTGACCAAAGCGGGTGCGGTCTGCCGATGAGCCACGCGCTGACGCACGTCCGCGGTATCGAGACCTACCTCGATCAGCTGACCGGGCGGACGCACACTGGTTTGCCCGAGCATCAGTGGCGGATGCTGCTCGATACGCTCGGCCTCGGGATCGAACAGGCGATCCAGCAGATCGGGCGGACGCGACCCGACGTCGCGACCTTCGCCGATTGGGTGATCGCGACGGCGGGGCATCCCGATCCTGAGCGCTTGGCACGCTATCATGCGGCGCTCGACGGCGGGCCCCTGCCCGTCGCCACCGCCGCGCAGCTCGCGGCGATCGACGCGATGCCGCCGGTGCTGGATGCGACCGATCTCGCCCATTGGGAGCAGCACGGCTACGTCATCCTTCGTGCGGCGATCGACCCGGCGCTGGCCGAGGATACGGCGGCGCTGGTGTGGAGCATCGTCGGCGCGAGCCCAACCGATCCGGCAAGCTGGTACGACGACGACGCCCGTAACGGCATCATGGTGCAGCATTTCCAGAGCGCGCAGCAGGATGCGATCCGGCGTGCCCCACGCATCCACAGGGCCTTTGCGCAACTTTGGGGCAGCACCGATCTTTGGATGAATACCGACCGGCTGGGTTTCAATCCGCCCGTGCGCGACGACTGGAAATTCGCCGGGCAGCCGCTGCACTGGGACGATAGCCTGGTCCGCCCGATCCCCTTCGGCACGCAGGGCATCCTCTATCTGACCGACACCGCCGCCGAACAGGGTGCGCTGCGGCTGATCCCCGGTTTCCACCATAAGCTCGATGCGTGGCTCGACAGCCTTGGCGACGGCGACCCAAGGCTGGTCGACCTTACCGCACAGGCAGTGCCGATCGCGGCGAATGCGGGCGATTTGATTATCTGGCGTGCCGACTTGCCGCACGGCGCCACGGCCAATCATGGCCGCGCGCCGCGTCTCGTTCAGTATATGGCGATGTACCCGCCGGCGCCGATAATCCCGCGCGCGTGGCTGTAAGCGGGGCTTAGCGGACTTCGTACATCCTGATCCCCGGCCCAAGCCGGTTCGCGCCGACCGCCAGTTGATCCCCACTCATATTGGCGACGAAGGCGGGGTTGGTCGGCGCATTCGGCGCGAGCGTCGCGTCATTGCCCTCGACGCGCAGCCCGGTCGCGCGATACGTTTTTGCCTCGGCGGACACCACGATCAGCCCGCTATGGTTTTCCTTGCCCGGCCCTTGCACGAAAGTGTTGCGCGTGATCAGCCCAGTCGATCCTTCGGGCAAATCGATCATATAATTGGTCTTGCGGCCCTTGGTATCGTCGAAACTGTTGTCGGCGATCGTCACATTCGGCACGCGCAGCTTCACATAATGCCCGCCCGTCCCACGTTCGAAGCGCGAATTGGTGATCGTCACCGATCCCTGATTCGAGAGATAGATGCTGTGCGAGCAACTCGGGCTTTCATCGCACTGGCCGAGCCCGGCGAAGGTCGAATGGTCGATCGTTATCTTCTGGCCGGACGGGTGCCCGCCAAGGATGCCCTCCTGACTGTCGAGAAAGGTCGAATCGCGCACCACCAGATCGCCGATCTCGGTGCGGATGCCAGCGCCATTGCCGTCGCTCACGCGCATCCCGCGAAACACCAGACCCTCGACCGTCGAGCCCTGCCCGCGCAGCACGAACGCCGCCTTGCCCTCGCACGTCGTCCCCTCGAAGATCGCGGTGCCCGGCTGCACTGCCTTGAAGGTGATCACCCCGCCCGCCTGCACGGTGCATTGGTGATAGACACCGGGTGCGATCAGGATCGTCGCAGTGCCCATGCGCACCGATTGCACCGCATCGTCGATCGTTTGGAAGCCCTGCCCGGTCTCGGCGATCATGAACGGCGCCCGCCCCTGCTGCGCGGCGGCGGGGACGGCAAGCGCGAGGGCGACAAGCGGGATGATGTGGCGCATCGGGACACTCCTTTGCCCCTGCTTGCTCCCGCACGGGTTGCCACGCCTATCCCTAAAGGCGGTTAATTGGCGTTTTGACGCTCCATAATCGTTACCGCGACGCGACGCTGTCCCGTATCAGTCCAGATTGGGCCGCAGCCAGCGCGTCGCCGTCGCCAGATCGACCCCGCGCCGCGTGGCATATTCCTCGAGCTGATCCGGCCCGATCCGCGCAACGCCGAAATACTCCGCTTGCGGGTGCCCGAAATAGAAGCCCGACACCGCTGCCGTCGGCAGCATCGCGAAGCTTTCGGTCAGCGTCGCGCCCGTAGCGTGGTGCGCGTCGAGCATTTCGAATAGCTTGGTCTTGAGACTATGTTCGGGGCACGCCGGGTAGCCGGGGGCCGGGCGGATGCCGCGATATTGTTCGCGGATCAGCGCTTCGTTGGTCAGCTGCTCATCGGCCGCATAGCCCCACAAATCCTGCCGGACATGCTGATGCAGGCGTTCCGCAAAGGCTTCGGCCAGGCGGTCGGCCAGCGCCTTCAGCAAGATATCGCTATAGTCATCGATCGCCGCCTTGAACTTGGCGAGGTGCGGCTCGATGCCGTGGATCGACACTGCAAAGCCGCCGATCCAGTCGCCCTTGGGGTCGATGAAGTCGGCGAGGCACATGTTGGCGCGGCCCTCGCGCTTGGCGATTTGCTGACGCAGAAAGGGCAAGCGCACGATGTCGTTGCTGTCGACCAAATTAAGCATGTCGAAGCCGCGCAACTCGTCGGCGTTGAAATCGCCCTTCAAGTCGATGACGACATCGTCCTCGTAGCGCGCGCACGGCCATAGCCCTACGACACCGCGTGCGGTGAGCCATTTTTCACCGACGATCTTGTCGAGCATCGCCTGCGCATCGGCGAACAGCGAGGATGCACTTTCGCCAACCACTGAATCGGTCAGAATCGCCGGATAATTGCCCGCCAATTCCCAAGCGCGGAAGAACGGCGTCCAGTCGATCAACTCGCGCAGATCGGCCAGATCCCAATCGCGGAAAACGTGGACGCCGGGCTTGGCGGGTGCGCCGGGCTTTAGCGTCATGTCGGCGATGAAAGCATTGGCGCGCGCCTTGGCGATCGGCACAAGCTCGCTCTGCCCCTTATTCGCCCGCGCGACCCGGACCGCTTCATATTCGTCCGAGGTTTTCTGGACGAAATCGTCGCGGATCGTATCGCTGACGAGCGTCGAGGCGACCCCGACCGCGCGGCTCGCGTCGAGAACGTGGACCACCGGCCCTTTGTATGCCGGCGCGATCCGCAAAGCGGTGTGCACCTTGGAAGTGGTCGCCCCGCCGATCAGCAGCGGCATCGTCATGCCAGCGCGCTGCATTTCCTCGGCCACCGTCACCATCTCGTCGAGCGAGGGCGTGATCAGCCCCGACAGGCCGATCATGTCGGCGTCATTCTCGTTGGCGGCCTTCAGGATATCCGACCACGGCACCATCACCCCCATGTCGACCACGTCGAAGCCGTTGCACTGGAGCACGACGCCGACGATGTTCTTGCCGATATCGTGAACGTCGCCCTTGACGGTCGCCATGATGATCTTGCCTTTGCCGCGCGCGCCGGGCTCCTTCGCCGCCTCGATAAAGGGCAGGAGATGCGCCACCGCCTTCTTCATGACGCGGGCGCTTTTCACGACTTGCGGCAGGAACATCTTGCCCGACCCGAACAGGTCGCCGACGACGTTCATGCCGTCCATCAACGGACCTTCGATCACCTCGATCGGGCGGGCAAAGCCCTGGCGCGCTTCCTCGGTATCCTCGACCACGTGCAGGTCGATGCCCTTGACCAAAGCATATTCGAGCCGCTTGTTGACGGGCAAACTGCGCCACTCCGCCGCGGCCTTTTCCGCCACAGCATCGGTGCCGCGATACTTCTCGGCGAGCGCGATTAGGCGTTCGGTCGCTCCGTCATCCTTGTTGAGGATGACGTCCTCGCACGCCTCACGCAGTTCGGGGTCGATCGCGTCGTAAATGTCGAGTTGCCCGGCATTGACGATCGCCATGTCGAGCCCGGCGGGGATCGCATAATATAGGAACACCGAATGCATCGCGCGGCGCACCGGCTCATTGCCGCGGAAGCTGAACGACAGGTTCGACAGTCCGCCCGAGATATGCGCGTGCGGGCAACGCGCCTTGATGTCACGGCACGCTTCGATGAAGTCCACGGCGTAATTGTTATGCTCCTCGATCCCCGTCGCGACCGCGAAGATGTTGGGATCGAAGATGATGTCCTCAGGGGGAAAGCCGATGCCCATGAGCAGGTCGTACGCCCGCCCGCAAATCTCGGTCTTGCGGGCGCGCGTGTCTGCCTGACCGACGGTGTCGAACGCCATCACGACGACCGCCGCGCCGTAGTTCATGACCTTCTTCGCCTGGGCGAGGAACTGCTCCTCGCCCTCCTTCATGCTGATCGAATTGACGATCGGCTTGCCAGACACGCACTTCAGTCCGGCCTCGATCACGCTCCATTTGGAGGAATCGACCATGAACGGGATACGCGCGATGTCGGGCTCGGCCGCGATCAGCTTGAGGAAGGTGACCATCGCATATTCGGCGTCGAGCAGCCCTTCGTCCATGTTGACGTCGAGCACTTGCGCGCCGCTCTCGACCTGCTGCCGCGCGACCTCGACCGCGGCGGGATAATCTCCCGCCATGATGAGCTTCTTGAATTTGGCCGAACCGGTGACGTTGGTGCGTTCACCGATGTTGACGAATTGGGCGGTGGTTGTGGTCATTCTGTACCTTCTCCCTCTCCCCTTCAGGGGAGAGGGCCGGGGAGAGGGGAAGTTACGGAGAGGCGCCGCCTGTTACTGCCCCTCGCCCAACCCTCTCCCCTGTAGGGGAGAGGGCTTAGATGAGCTAAGCCGCCATCGTCATCGGCTCCAGCCCGGCGAGGCGGGTGACGACCGGCGGCACGGGAACCGCGCGCGGGGCGAGGCCCGCCACGCCCTCCGCAATCGCCTTGATATGCGCAGGCGTCGATCCGCAGCACCCGCCAAGCACGTTGACCTGCCCCTGCGCCGCCCATTCGTGGACCAATCCGGCAGTCGTCTCCGGCATCTCGTCATATTCGCCAAGCTCGTTGGGCAAGCCGGCATTGGGATAGACCATGATGAGCGTGTCGCAGATGCCGCTCAGCGTCTTCACGTGCGGGCGCAATTGCTCGGCCCCGAACGAACAATTCAGCCCGATCGTCACCGGCCGGGCGTGCCGCACCGCGTGCCAGAACGCCTCGACGGTGTGCCCCGACAGATTACGCCCTGAGAGATCGGTCAGCGTCATCGACAGCATGATCGGCACGTCGCGCCCGAGTGCGTCGCCTGCCTCGAGCACCGCCATGATCCCGGCCTTGGCGTTGAGCGTGTCGAACACCGTTTCGATCAGGATGAAATCCGCCCCGCCTTCGAGCAGCGCATCGATCTGCTCGCGATACACGTCCTTCAGATAATCGAAGTCGATCTCGCGAAAGCCGGGGTCGTTGACGTCGGGCGAGAGCGACAGCGTCTTGTTGGTCGGCCCGACCGCGCCCGCGACGAAGCGTGGCCGCCCGTCTTTGGCCTGATATTCATCCGCCAGCCGCCGCGCGAGCTTCGCGCTTTCGACATTGATTTCGCGTACCAAGCCCTCGGCGGCATAGTCCGCCTGGCTGATGCGGTTGGCGGAGAAGGTGTTGGTCTCGGCAATATCCGCGCCTGCTTCGAAATAAGCGCGATGGATCGTTTCGGGCACCTCGGGCTTGGTCAGCGCGAGGATATCGTTATTGCCCTTCTGATCCTTGGCGAGGCCGAGCGAACCGGCATAGTCCGCCTCGGACAGCTTCCAATTCTGGATCTCGGTGCCGAATGCGCCATCGGTGATGAGGATGCGCTTGGCGGCTTCGGCGAGGAATGTTTCGCGGATGTTCTTCATAATTTTCTTCCTTCTTCCCCTCCCGCTTGCGGGAGGGGCTGGGGGAGGGGAGTCGGAGGCCTGCGTTTGCGGCACCGCCCTCCCCTAACCCCTCCCGCAAGCGGGAGGGGAATGATTTACGCCGCTTCCGCCTTTACCGCCGGCACCGGAGCCTTCGCCCGAACCCCAAGCAAATGGCAGATCGCGTAGCTAAGCTCGGCGCGGTTGAGCGTGTAGAAATGGAAGTCGCGCACCCCACCAGCATAAAGTCGCCGACACAGCTCCGCAGCGATCGTCGCCGACACAAGCTGGCGCGCAGCGGGATGATCGTCGAGTCCTTCGAACAGCGTGCCCATCCACGGCGGCACCACCGTGCCGCACATCGCCGACATGCGCTGCACCGCGCCGAAGTTCATGATCGGCATGATCCCCGGAACGATCTCGGCATTCACGGCAGCCTTGGTCGCCGCGTCGCGGAAGCGGAAGAAGGTTTCCGCCTCATGGAAGAATTGCGTGATCGCGCGGGTGGCACCTGCGTCCAGCTTGCGCTTGAGATTGTCGATGTCCGCCGCCGCATCGATCGAATCCGGGTGGCATTCGGGATAGGCCGAGACCGAAATCTCGAACGGGTGGAGTTTGCGCAACCCCTCGACCAGTTCGACCGCATTGGCATAGCCGCCGACCGGCGACTGGAACTTCTCCCCCGGCACCGGCGAATCGCCACGCAGCGCAACGATGTGGCGCACGCCCGCCTGCCAATAGGCATCGGCGACCGCATCGATCTCGTCGCGCGTCGCGGCAACGCAGGTCAGATGCGCCGCCGCCGGAATAGCGGTATCGCGCGCGATCCGCGCCACCGTCGCATGCGTCCGCTCACGCGTAGTGCCGCCTGCGCCATAGGTAACCGATACGAAACGGGGCCCGAGCGGTGACAGAGTCTGCACCGATTGCCACAGCGTTTCTTCCATCTTCTCGGTTTTGGGCGGGAAAAATTCGAAGCTCACGCGCGCATCGCCCGCCAGATCGGCGAAGAGCGGCGTCGCCAGTGCGTGCCGCGCCTCCTCCATCTGCTTCACCGAAACCGTCATGCCGCCCTCACTTCTTTCACTACCAGACCCACTTTGCGCGCGAGCCACAATTTCACCGTCAATTCGCCACCGCCGAGCGTCTCGATCCGCGCCGCGGCCAGCCCGGCCGCGGCAAACCACGTCGCCATCTGATCATCGGCAAAGCCAAGCCGCGTATGACCATCCTTGGTCCGCAATTCCTCTCGGTCGTGCGCGGCGAAATCGGCAATCAGCAAGCGCCCGCCAGGGCTCAACACGCGCGCTGCCTCGGCAATCGCGGCGCCGGGCTGCTGCGCGAAATGCAGGACATGGTGGATGATCGCGACATCCGCCGCGCCATCGCCAAGCGGCAACGCGTAAAGATCGGCCTGCCGCAGCTCGGCATTGGCAAGCCCCCGCTCCGACAGCTTCGCGCGCGCGAGACGCAGCATTTCCGAACTCCGGTCGATCCCCAACGCATGCTCGGCCCGCCCCGCGAACAATTCGAGCATCCGCCCGGTGCCCGTGCCGATATCGATCAACTGCCCGATCGGCGCATCCCCCAGCACCGCCGAAATCGCCGCCTCGACTTCGCTCTCGGCGATGTGGAGCGAGCGGATCGCATCCCATTGCCCGGCATTCGCCTCGAACCAGCTTGCCGCCGAGGCCGCGCGATCGGCGCGCACCGCCGCCAGTCGCGCCGCATCCGCGACGGCCCAATGATCGGGCTCGATCGCAGCCCATTGGTCGAGCGCGCCGATTACCGGACCGACGGTCGCGCCGCTGCCCAGCGCCACGAAAACCCAACTGCCCTCCTTGCGCCGTTCGGCAATCCCGGCGTCGCACAGGATTTTGACGTGGCGGCTGACGCGCGGCTGGCTTTGCCCGAGCACTTGGGCGAGTTCGCCGACAGACAGCTCCATCGTGCGCAACAACGCCAGAATGCGCAGACGCGTCGCATCGGCAAGCGCGCGGAAGATATCGAGGGCGATGGTCACGGCGTTTTCATCCTGCGGAACACATATAAAGATATCTTTATATGAGGTCAACGCGCTTGGTGCGGACCTCGAAGCGATTGCGCGGGTTTCAACCCTCCGATACCGTCGCACGACCCATCAGGAGAGCCCTTCCATGAAAACCGTCCGCATCCTGCCACTGATCGCGCTCAGCGCGCTCGCGCTCGCCGCGTGCAGCCCAAAGGCACAGAACGAAGTCGCGGAAGCCGCCAATGCGGTCGAAGCCGATGCGAATGCCACCGGCGCCGAGGCGGTGTCGGATACCGACGCGGCGCTGGGTGCCGCCGAATCGCGGATCGACGATGCGGGCACCGTACTTGGCAATAAGGCCGACCGCGTCGCCGACAAAACCGGTGCGGCGTTGAAGGATTTAGGGAACGAGATCCAGGAATGAAGCGAGCCGCTCTTCTCGCGCCGCTGATATTTCTTGCGGCCTGTTCGGGCGGAACGTCGTCGACCGGCGCACCACCGGGCGAGGATAAGGCGCTCGACGATGCCGCCGCCTCGCTCGATGCCAATACGATGAACACCAACGCCGCCGAAATCGTCGACGAAGACGATGGCGGCAACGAAAGCCAGCCAGAATGACGACATTACGCCGCTTGGGCGCGACCGATCTGCACATCGCGCCATTGGTGCTGGGCGGCAACGTCTTCGGCTGGACCGCGGACGAGGCGACCAGCTTCGCCGTGCTCGACGCCTTCGTCGCGGGCGGTGGGACGATGATCGACACGGCCGATGTCTATTCGGCCTGGGTCCCCGGCCATAAAGGCGGCGAGTCGGAGGCCGTGATCGGCGCGTGGCTCAAACAGTCGGGCAAGCGCGATCAAGTACAGATCGCGACCAAGGTCGGCATGCTGCCCGGCGAAGGCGGCGAAAAGCTTGCCCCCGCGCGCATTGCGGCGGCGTGCGACGCATCGCTGCGGCGGCTCGGCATCGAGACGATTGACCTGTATTTCGCGCATCAGGATGACGATGCGACGCGCCAAGAAGATGCCCTGGCGGCGTTCTCGAAGCTGATCGATGCGGGGAAGGTACGCGCGTTAGGGGCCTCGAATTTCCATGCCGCACGGCTGAAATCGGCGAACGACGCGGCGCGTTCGCACGGCCTGCCGCATTATCATGTGCTGCAACCCGAATATAACCTCGTCAGCCGCCGCAAATTCGAGGGCGAGCTGCAGAATTACTGCGTCGAGCACAATATCGGCGCGGTCCCCTATTACGGCATCGCCTCGGGGTACCTGACCGGCAAATATCGCAGCGCGGCCGATTTCGGCAAAAGCGTGCGTGGTGGGCGGATGCAGGCGTTTATGGACGGCACCGGCCCCGCCGTCCTCGCGGCGATGGATGCGGTTGCCGAGGAGACCGGCGCGACATTGGCGCAGATCGCGCTGGCGTGGTTGGCGGCGCAACCCGCGATCACCGCGCCGATCGCGAGCGCGACGAGCGTGGCGCAGGTTGAGGAATTGCTTGGATCGATGGATTTGGTGCTGAGGGCGGAGCAGATCGATCGGCTCACCGCAGCGGGCGCTTAGGCGGCGGCGCGTTTAGGCTCTTGCGCAAACGTGGCGAGCCACTGCTCGCCAAGTTGGTGGTCGAGCGAAACCGGATCGAAGCAGTCGAGGCCCGACCCGGGATAGAAGGTCAGCTCGCCGAACAGCGGCCGCCCGTCGATCTCGTACAGATCGGCGCGGACGAAATCGCGCCCGTCCGACAGTGCTTCCGCCGCTGCGATCATCCGGGCAAGCGATGCGGGCGCGACCGGGTCCGGATCGGCGCTCGCCGCTGAAACGCGCCGCCAATTACGATCGAGCAGGATCCAGCGATGCCGCCCGCCCCGCCCAAGATGGACCTGAGCATATGCAACGCGCCCGCCAAACGCGTAGAATTTGTAGTCGATCGGCAAGGTCGGCGGCGTGCCCATGAACGGTTCGACGATCAAGCCGCGCGGGATTGCAGCATAGAGATCCTCGTCGAGCCAATAGCCATAGTCGGAGCGCATCCACCCCGCCGCGCGCGCCCGCACCGCCGCCCAATCGGCGCTATCGTCGAGGACAAACGCGGTCTGGTTGCAGCCGTGCCGCGCCTTCACCACGAACGGAGTGGGCCACACCGGCTGCTCGGGCAATTCGGTCCCGTGCCACAAGGTCGGGATCACCCATTCCTTGCCCAGCCGCGCTGAGACGATCTGCTTGGCGACCAGCTTATCCGCCATCCGCGACATTGCGGCATCCGCCCCGGAAAGCTTTCGCGCCTGCACCAGCTCGGTGAAGGTGCGCGGATCGTCGAGATCGGGCAAGCGCCCGTGTCGCCACCAATAAGTGAGATTGATCCGCCAGCGCGAGCGCGCAGGCTTAGCAGAAGAGGTGATGGCAGGGAGAACGGCTTGCATCGGGGCACAAGCTGCGGGGCGTGGGTTTTGTTCCGGGGGAGTTAGCGGCCTAGGCCTGTCGCGGCGAAGCCGCGCCGTCGGACGGCGGGTCCTGAGACCCGCCGCCGGCCGGGCGTGATGCGGGCGTGCCGCAGCTTACTCTGCGGCTACTGCCTCACGCCGCAAACTGGTTCATCGTATTGTGCGCGCCGCCGGCCTTCAACGCCGCCTCGCCCGCGAAATACTCCTTGTGATCGTCGCCAATGTCCGAGCCCGACATGTTCTGATGTTTCACGCAGGCGATCCCCTCGCGGATTTCCTTGCGCTGGACGCCCTTCACATAGCCCAGCATCCCGGCCTCGCCGAAATACTCCTTGGCGAGATTGTCGGTCGAGAGCGCTGCGGTGTGATAGGTCGGCAGCGTGATAAGGTGGTGGAAAATCCCCGCCCGCGCCGCCGCATCCTTCTGGAAGGTGCGGATCCGCTCATCGGCTTCGTCGGCGAGCGTAGTGCCGTCATAATCGACCGACATCAGCTTGGCGCGATCATACGCCGACACATCGGTGCCCGCCGCGACCCACGCATCATACACCTGCTGCCGGAAATTGAGCGTCCAGTTGAAGCTCGGCGAATTGTTGTAGACCAGCTTGGCATTGGGGATCACGTCGCGGATGCGGTCGACCATGCCGGCGATCTGCTCGATGTGCGGCTTCTCGGTTTCGATCCACAACAGGTCCGCACCGTTCTGCAGCGACGCGATGCAGTCCATTACGCAGCGGTCCTCGCCCGTGCCAGCGCGGAACTGGAACAGGTTCGAGGGCAGCCGCTTGGGCTTCATCAATTTGCCGCCGCGGTTGATCACGACGTCGCCGTTGATCGTCGAAAGGTCGGTCACCTCTTCGCAATCGAGGAAGCTGTTATACTGGTCGCCCAGATCGCCCGCTTCCTTCGAGACCGCAATCTGCTTGGTGAGGCCCGCGCCGAGCGAGTCGGTGCGGGTAACGATGATCCCGTCCTCGACGCCCAGCTCCAAGAAGGCATAGCGGCACGCGCGGACCTTCGCGAGGAAGTCCTCATGCGGCACAGTCACCTTGCCGTCCTGATGCCCGCACTGCTTTTCGTCGCTGACCTGATTTTCGATCTGCAAAGCGCACGCACCCGCCTCGATCATCTTCTTCGCGAGCAGATACGTCGCCTCGGCATTACCAAAGCCCGCATCGATATCGGCGATGATCGGCACGACATGCGTCTGATAGCCGTCGATCGCGTTGAGCAGGCGTTGCTCTTCGACTTGGTTGCCGCTCGCGCGGGCCGCGTCGAGATCGCGGAACATCATGCCGAGCTCGCGCGCATCGGCCTGGCGCAGGAAAGTGTAAAGTTCCTCGATCAGCGCGGGCACGCTGGTCTTCTCATGCATCGACTGATCGGGCAGCGGCCCGAATTCGCTGCGGAGTGCCGCAACCATCCAGCCCGACAGGTACAGATAGCGCCGCTCGGTCGATCCGAAATGCTTCTTGATGCTGATCATCTTCTGCTGGCCGATGAACCCGTGCCAGCAGCCGAGCGACTGGGTATAATTGGCCGGATCGGCATCATAGGCGGCCATGTCGCGGCGCATGATCGCAGCGGTATAGCGTGCGATATCGAGCCCGGTCTGAAAGCGGTTCTGCACCCGCATCCGCGCGACGCTCTCGGCATCAATGCCGTCCCATGTGCCGTTATAGCTCTTGATCAGGCTGGCGGTCTGCGTGATGTCGGTCTGGTAGGTCATTGGATTGCCTTGTCTGTATGGAATGGCAATTCCGTACGCTTATTTACACGCTAAAGTCACAAGAGTCGCACCATCGAGGGGTTTATCTGTCAGTCTGCGGGGCTATCGTTGTGTGTTCGTGTAATTTATTTACAATTGGCCGATAGCGGATGATGCCATCGTCGGCCCCGGTAGGAAAGGTCGGTCAATCCCCGCCAAAAGTAAACGCACTCACTCCCCGCTCACGTTCGTTCAGCACCAGCGCGCGACCAACCGGCGGGAGCGAGCGTTGCGGGCAGGCGGTGCGCCCGCACGCGCGGCAGCCGAGACCGATCGGCGTTGCCTCGCCCTTCAGATCGAGGCCACGCGCCACCGCCATCGTACCGCCAAGTTCGGCCGCCACGCCCAACCCGACCGCGAATTCCGCCGGAACCGCGCCATAGCGCCGCCCTTGCGGGGTGACGGTGCGCGCGAGCGTCAGCCAGCGCGTCTTGTCCTCTAGCTCCACGATCTGCACCGCGAGCGCGCCGGGCCGGTCGAACGCGGCATGCAACCGCCACAGCGGGCACCGCCCATCGGCCTCGGCGAGTGGCGATCCGCTCGCGCCCGAAAAGCGCTTCGACGCTTGCCCCGCCCGGTCGATCCGCACCAGAAAGAAGGGAAGCCCGCGCGCACCGATCCGCTGCAACGTCGTCAAACGATGCGCGACCTGTTCGAACCCGGCGCCAAAGCGGCGCTGGAGCAGTTCGATGTCATAGCCGGTCGCCTCGCACGCGCGCAGGAACCGCGCATACGGCATCATCACTGCGGCGGCGAAATAGCTCGCGAGATGGCGGCGATACAGGCGTTCGGCAGCCCGGTCGGTAAAGCCCGCCCCCTTGGCCAGCCCCTCGATTTCGCCGCGTGCCTCGATCTGCGCGAGCTGGAAGGCGACCGCAAAGGTGCGTGAAGCCGGGTCGAGCGTTTCGGACAGTTGCAACTGCCGCGCGTGGAGATCGGTACGCCGCAACATATCGGGCATGACATCGACCGGCAGCACGCGAATCGTCAGTTGGTGCTTGACGCGCAACCGCTCGGCGATTGCGCCGTATAGATCCCCCGCGCCAAGACGGAGTTCGTCGGCCAGCGTCTCCGCCATCGCATCGAGATCGGCAAAATGTCCGCGCCACCGCTCGATCTCACGCCGCACTTCGCTCACCGGGTCGCTCGCCGCGCTCGCATCGACGCCCCCTGCCCCGATCCGATCAAACGCGCGCGCAAAGGCTTCCGCACCACCAGGCGCGCCCGCCAGCCATTCCTCAAGCTCGTTGCGGTCAATCTCGAGATCGGCGAACATCGGGTCGGCCAGCCGCCGCCGCAGCGCCGCCTCGCCCCCGCCCGGCTCCCCCGCCGCCAGCGCGCGCGGATCGAAATCGAAGCTCTCGGCGAGTTTGACGATCAGCGAGGCCGATAACGGCCGCTGGTTCTTTTCGACCAGATTGAGGTAGCTCGGGCTGATCGCCAGCACCTCGGCCATCGCCGCCTGCGTCAATCCCGCCTGCCGCCGCATCCGGCGGATGGCATGTCCAGCGAACAGCTTGCGGTCGGCCATATGCCACACCTCTCCAGTCCTGATATCCCGCCCGCGTCTGCGCGCGATGCACCATGCCTCAAATTGTGGGATATTTACAATACTACATCGCGATGACGTGCGCATCGTACAGACTGACTATGCGGAGCATGCGATAGCGCTCGCAGTGATCCCGGATTTGGGCGAATTGCGCGCCTACCGGATTTGCTTCGGGGCAGATTTTGTAAATCTGCGACCGAGACAGCAGGCTTTGAAAGTTTCCTGGGGAGGAAAGGATGCCCGCCGCGCAGCCTGCGCGGCGGGCATTTCCGCGTCTTGATCAGGCCGAGCGGCTATGACATCGTTCCGCCGTTGTAACCGGGAGAAGCCGCATGCGCCCTGTCATCCTGACCCTGCTCGCCGCCGCCACCGCCGTCTCACCGCTCACCGCAGCGCCAACGGCCACGCCGTCCCCGCGTGCCGTGGTCGAGGCGACCTTCGCCGCGATCAATGCGCACGACGCGGTCGCCCTCGCTGCGCTCTATGCCCCCGACGCGGTCAGCATCTCGTCCGACACTTGCAAGCCGTCAATTGGTCCCGAAGCGGTTCGCATCGGGCACGAGGCGCTCGTCAAGGCGATGCCCGATCTCCGCGTTGAGCCGACCGACTGGATTGTCGATGGCGACCGGGTCGCGGTGCTGTTCACGGCGCACAGCAAAGGGCTCGGGCCGAGCGGCATGGCGCGCTTTGGCGACTTCTTCACGGTCAGGAATGGAAAGGTCGTCCGCGACGAGACGATCTTCAATCCGGGCGAACCCTGCCACTGACGCGCCACAACGTCGCCAGCCCAATCGCCGCCCACGCCACATTGAGCGAGGTCGACGGCCACGCGCCGTGCCAGCCGCTGTTTACGATAAACCCGGCGGCCCCGACGACGTTCATCCACTGGAACGTCACCGACTGACCGGAGAGCTTACCGGTCGAGACCAGCAAATAGGAGGCGAGGATGAGCAGCGCCGCTGCCCACCCCACGACCTCAATCGCCAGCGTCACGCCGCCAGCTTGCGCAACACGTATTGCAGGATGCCGCCGTTGAGGAAATATTCCAGCTCATTGACGGTATCGATCCGGCATCGCGTCAGGAAGGTCTCGACCGTGCCGTCGGCGCGCGTCAGCACGACCTCGACATCCTGGCGCGGGCGGATTTCGGCGACCTTCATAATCGTGAAGCTCTCCGATCCGTCGAGCCCGAGCGTCTGGCGCGTCACGCCGTCGGCGAACTGCAGCGGCAGCACG
>JBBQLB010000050.1:0-17240 GCA_038327465.1 Sphingomonadales bacterium
CTTGCGCATCTTGCCGGCGGTGTGACCGAGGATCTCATGATCATTCTCAAGCTTCACGCGGAACATGGCGTTGGGCAAAAGCTCCACCACCTGGCCGCGCATTTCGAGCAATTCTTCTTTTGCCAAACAAACCTCTGGGGACATTACGGGAATTCGTGAGCGCGGCGCATAGCGGATGGACGCGCAAAAGGGAAGCGGGCGCGGGGGGTGGCGGGAAAGCGCGGGTCGACGCGAGTTAAGGTGCGGGCTGGTGTGGGGTGTGATGGGGGTTGGGGGTGTAGGACAGGGCTATGTCTTGCCCTTTGTATCATCTCGCCCGGAGATCGGCAGGATTGTGGGGGACGGGTCCCAAGTGCGTTGGAAAATTCCTGTTGGAGGTGGGCCGGGGTTGCTCAGCATGGAGATACCACGTTCTCTCGCCGTACGAGTTCCCGCCTTTGCCCGCTTTGCCGCAGACTTGATGCCTACCTGACGTTCCAGCGCGAGCTTCATCACATCATCTTCCGCTACCAAAAGCGACGTCCCGCGCGGGACTTGTGCCCATTCCAGCGTGCCATCCCCCATCATCTGCTTGATCTTTGCAGTGTTGGTGCCGAGCAGCGTCGCCGCGCGGGTCAGCGGCATCCAACGTCGCTCCTCAATCACGTAGCTGGATTTCAGCCTGCTCAAAGCAAATTCCCCTGCTTGTCGGCATCGCCCTGCGCCGCCGCCGCCTTCACCGCATCGGCGCGGGCCATCGGCAGATCGAGCCGTTTGCCCGCCAAGATTTCGGCGACGGTGATGACTTGCAGCCGGTCGTCTTCGCGATTGAGCAAGGGGTGTTTGTATTTGCCCGCCGCTGCGATTTCGTCGCGCATTGCCTTGGTCGGCAGGTCCATCGTGATGAGGAAGCCGAACTCGGCCTTTTCGCGTAAGCGATCCGAATTGAGCGTGGCGAGCGTCGCGCGGTTCGAGGTGCCCGACTTCACCTGGAAGATCGCCTTGCCGTTGGTGTCCTTGTCGATCAGGAAATAGGCGATGCCGTCGATCCCGGCGTCTGCGCCTTTCTTCTCGTTGATCCGCGCCTGATTGCGCGAGAAAGTGAGCACCGCCCATTTCTCGAACTCTTTGCGCGTCTTGTCATCCTTGCGGTTCGCGAGAGCGACCGCCGAGGCGAGGTCGCGCGGCACGCCGTCGAGCAGGATGTTGGCTTCAATCGCGGGCCAGTCAGCGGGGTATTTGTCCTCCAGCCGTTTGAGGATCAGCGAGATCGACTGATAGGTGATGTCGATGCCGATCCACTGACGGTTGAGCCGTTGCGCGACGGCAACTGTGGTGCCGCAGCCGCAATAGGCGTCGAGGATCACATCGCCTTCGTTGGACGAGGCCTTGATGATGCGTTCGAGCAGCGCTTCGGGTTTTTGAGTGGGGTAGCCGAGGCGTTCGGCGGCAGTGTTCCCTACCCGAGGAATGTCCGTCCAGATCGATTGAAGCTTCTGACCAAGCCCCTCGTCTAGAAACATTTTTAGCCCATCCATTCGGGGAGAGCCGTCTCGCCTCGTCAAAATGCGTCCGTCGGCCCACCACTCCTCGAGCTGCTCTAGCGAATATGCCCAGCCGCGTGACGAAGGCGGCATTGTTCCGCGCCACTCAAATTTACCAGACGTTGAGTTTACGCGGTCTGCCGTCAGGTTCTCGGCCCGAAACATCCGCCCGTCAGTGTCAGCTTGATACCGGCTGAGCTGCGCCGCGCTGTAAGCGGTGCGAACATCGTTCCAAGTGTAATTGAGGCTTTTCGAGTAAAAGAGGATTGTGTCAGCGATTTTCCCATAACGCTTGGCTGAATTGTGGCTGGTTGTGCGCTGCCAGGTGACCTCATTCACGTATTCACCGCCCTGCCCACAGAACACCGCGTCCAGCACCAGCTTCAGATAATGCGAAGCGGTCGGGTCGCAGTGGAGGTAGAAGCTGCCGGTCGGTTTCAGCACGCGGTGGATTTCGACGATGCGCAGCGTCATGTGGACGAGATAGGCGAGCAGCGAGCCGCGCTTCAGCACCTTCTCCAGCCCGCGGATCAGCTCAACCGTCTGTTCGGTAAACTTGCCGTTTTGGAGGTTCTCGATGTCAAGGATGAAAGCGAGACCTCGGTCGGCTTCCCCTCCTTCCTTTCCCCATTCCCACGTATCGACGAACGCCTGCGCCTGCGCGCGATCCTCGCCGCCCTGATTGTTGTAGATCTGGAAGTAATTGCGCTTCGAATTGAATGGCGGATCGATGTAGCACAGATCGACGCTCTCGCTGTCGATCTTGCGGCGCAAGACATCGAGATTGTCGCCATAGTATAGACGATTGGTCATGCGTACCCCCGTGGGGGCGCTACCATTGCCATGCGCTTGATCGCGCGCAAGAAAAATTCGGTCCGGCGTGGGGCGGACGAGAGAAGAAGAGCGTCGTGGCGAAGCCACGCCGTCGGTCGGATCGGGCGGTGTTCCCGCCCGTCCGCCGTCCGGCATTCGGCTAATCCTCGTCCAAGCTGCGCTTGGCCTTGGGCCTCATGCGACGGGGCGTCGTGGCGAAGCCACGCCGTCGGTCGACACGCGCGAGCAAGCTCGCGCGGTCGCCGTCCGGTCGCGCTTGCTAGGGCTTTCGCCCTAGCCTGCGCTTGCTGCGAGAGCAGCAAGCAGCAGCAGCGCGACGATATTCGTTATCTTAATCATCGGGTTCACCGCCGGGCCCGCCGTATCCTTATACGGATCGCCGACCGTATCGCCCGTCACCGCCGCCTTGTGCGCCTCCGAGCCCTTGCCGCCGTGATGGCCGTCCTCGATATATTTCTTGGCATTGTCCCACGCGCCGCCGCCGCTCGTCATCGAGATGGCGACGAACAGGCCCGAGACGATCACGCCGAGCAGCATCGCGCCCAACGCCGCGAAGCCTTCGGCCTGGCCCGCCACCGCCGTGATGATGAAATAGACGAGCACGGGCGAGAGCACCGGCAGCAAGCTCGGCACGATCATTTCCTTGATCGCGGCCTTGGTGACGAGGTCGACCGTGCGCGCATAATCGGGCTTGGTCTCGTAGGTCATGATGCCGGGGTTGGTGGCGAATTGATCGCGCACGTCCTTGACGACTTCGCCCGCCGCGCGGCCGACGGCGGTCATCCCCATCGCGCCGAACAGATAGGGGAGGAGCGCGCCGAGCAGCAGACCGACGATGACATACGGATTGCTGAGCTGGAAATTCACCGAGAGATCGGGGAAATCGCGCGCGAGATCGGAGGTATAGGCGTTGAACAGCACGAGCGCGGCGAGTGCGGCCGAGCCGATCGCATAGCCCTTGGTCACTGCCTTCGTCGTGTTGCCGACCGCGTCGAGCGCGTCGGTCTTGTGGCGCACGTCATCGGGCAAGCCCGACATTTCGGCGATGCCCCCGGCATTGTCGGTGACCGGACCGTAGGCGTCGAGCGCGACGACCATCCCGGCCTGCGCCAGCATCGCGGTCGCGGCAAAGGCGATGCCGATCACACCCGCGAGCTGATAGGCCGCGATGACGGCGACGACGATGACGATCGTCGGGAGCGCGGTCGATTCGAGGCTGATCGCGAGGCCCTGAATGACGTTGGTGCCGTGGCCGGTCTCCGACGCCTTGGCGATGCTGCGTACCGGGCGGAAATTGGTGCCGGTATAATATTCGGTGATCCATACCAGCAGGCCGGTGACGGCGAGGCCGATCATCATCGAGTAGAATAATTTCATACCGGTGAAGCTGGTCGCGGCGATTCCTGCGGCGGCTTCGGGCGTCGCGCCATCGAGGAAGCTGCTGCCGCCAATCGTCGCGTTCATGTCGCCGAGCGTGTAGGCGGTGGCGAAATAGATCGCCGGGATCGACAGGCCGATCGCGATCCAGAAGCCCTTGTACAGCGCGCCCATGATGTTGTTGCTGCTGCCGAGCCGGACGAAGTACGTCCCGATGATCGAGGTGAGGATGCACACCCCGCCGACCGCGAGCGGCAGCGTCATCACTTGCAGCAAATGATCGGCATTTTTGAGCGCGAGCGCGACCGAGATCATCGTCACGCCGATTGTCACGACATAGGTTTCGAACAGATCGGCCGCCATACCGGCGCAATCGCCGACGTTATCGCCGACGTTATCGGCGATCGTCGCGGGGTTGCGGGGGTCATCCTCGGGGATGCCCGCCTCGACCTTGCCGACGAGATCGGCGCCGACGTCGGCTGCCTTGGTGAAGATGCCGCCGCCCAGACGCGCGAAGATCGAGATGAGCGATGCGCCGAAGGCCAAAGCGGTGAGCGCCTTGACGACGACGGGCGCGCCCGCGTTCACCCCGTTCGTGCCCGCGAGATACCAGAAGGTGCCCGAAATCGCGAGCAAACCGAGCCCGGCGACAAGCAGACCGGTCACCGCGCCCGAGCGGAACGCCATGGTGAGGCCACCTTGCAGCGAGGTGCGCGCAGCCTCGGCGGTGCGGACGTTGGCGCGCACCGAAATGTTCATGCCGACATAGCCCGCGACGCCCGACAACACTGCGCCGATCGCGAAGCTGACCGCCGAGACTGGGCTGCCCAGACCGTCGAGGAACACCCAGACCAAGGCGAGGACGATCACGCCAACGATCGCGATGGTGCGGTACTGGCGGCCGAGATAGGCCTTCGCGCCTTCCTGAATGGCGGCGGCGATGTCCTGCATCTTTTCGTTGCCGGCGGGCGCGCGCAGCACTTGCTGGCTGGTGATGATTCCGTAAGCCACGGCAATCAGGCCGCAAATGATGGCGGCATAGACGATCGTCATGCGTATCCTTCCCTTATCGCTTTCGGTGAAGGTCGCGTCGCGCCCCCACGCTTTGCGCGAACCCTATAAGCGTGGCTTGTCGCATGGCAACCCCGCGCGATCAGCCGTGCTGATAGCCGAGGGTGGCGGGGAGCGGGACGGGGGTGCCGTGATAGGTGAGGGTAAGACCGAATCCGGCGCTGAAGCTGCCGATGCAGGTGGCGGCAACGGCGGGTGCGACGCCCGGCGGCAGCGCGAACAGCAATTGGTAATCATCACCCCATGTCACCGCGCGGAGGCGATCGTCGCTGAGTTGGGGTGGCACGGGGACGGTGTCGAGCGCGATCTTTACGCCCAGATTGCTGGCGGCCGCCATGCGCTGGGCATCGAGCAGCAGACCGTCGGACACGTCCATCATCGCTGTGACGTGGCGGGCTAGACGGGTGCCGTCGGCGATGCGCGCGACCGGGCGGCGATAGGCGTTGGGTTCGGTCTCGGGCTGCTCGAAGCCGAGAAGCGCTGCGCCGATCGTGCCGGTGACGTAGAGCAAATCGCCTGCCTTCGCGCCTGAGCGGACAGGGACGGGGGTGTGCATCGCGCGGCCGATCGCGGTGAGGGTCAGCACGCGTGGGGCGTGCGGGGAGATCGCTACGGTATCGCCGCCGAGCAGCGGGGCGGCGTAGTGGGTGAGCACTTGCGCTAGGCCGTCGAGGAAGGCTGTGTCCCAATTTGCTTCGAAATCTTTCCTACGTGTTTCCCTCCCCGGCGAAGGCCGGGGCCCAGTCGCGCTGGCGGGAATAATCTCGCGTTGCACTTCGCCATCAGCCGCCCGCAACTGGGCCCCGGCCTTCGCCGGGGTGGCGTCTAGATCGATGGAAGTCCGAAGCGGATAATTCAGCATCACGCCGACCGGATCCGCCCCTTTGGCGGCAAGATCCGACAGCGCACACGCGACCAACCGCCACGCGACATCGGCGGCGGCCATATCGGCGGGGAAATGCACCCCCTCGACCATCGTATCGGTGCTGAGCACGAGCGTGTCGTTGCCGGAGGTTAGCGTCGCAGCGTCATCGCCCAACCCCGCCGCGCCGGGATGAAGCGGGAGGGTGCGCAGCGCGGCTAGGAACTCGGTTTCGGTCACGGCGAGGGGTTTAGCGGGGGCGGCGGGTGTTGTCTGCTTTTGGTGGGAAGGCGGGCGTATCCATAATCGTCACCCCGGCCTTGTGCCGGGGTGACGAGGAAACACACTGGCATATCAATGACCGCAGCGGGCGAAAGCTACCACCGCCCCTCCCCAGACGGCCTGGATACTCACCGCTCGCGCTTGGCACCGTCGAGCGTGCGATCGTCGCGCGCCTTTTCTGTCGCCACCTTCGTCCGCTCCGCTTTGGTCGCGCCGAATTTCGCGCGGTTTGCGGTTGCGACCGCTTCGCCCTCGGCGCGGCGCTTCGCCTTGCGCGCGAGCCGGAGGTTGACGATCTCCGCCATTACCCCCGCACATCCCTTGCGATCGCGTCGAGCAGGCCGTTGACGAAGCCCGCCTCGCGCTTGTCGAAAAAGGCGTGGGCGACGTCGACATATTCGGTGATGACGGTGCCGACCGCCACATCGGCGCGCGCGAGCAGTTCGTAGGTGCCCGCGCGCAGGATCGCGCGCATCGCCTTGTCGAGCCGGGTCAGGCTCCAGCCCTTGGCGAGCTTGCCCGCGATCGCCGTGTCGATCTCGGCGAGGCGCGCGTGGGTGCCCTTTACGACATCGTCGAAGAAATCGACCTCGGGCTCGGCATATTCGGCATCTTCGATCGTCGCGCCGAGCCGGTGCTGGTGGAATTCGTGGAGCAATTGCGTGACGGGCGTTGCCTCCATGTCGTGCTGATAGAGCGCTTGGACGGCGGCGAGGCGGGCGGCGGCGCGCGCTTTGGAGCGCTCGGCGGTGCGGGGGGTGGCGCGAGAGGTGGGGGAGGATGACATGGCGCATCCTTTACCGCCACGGGCGGAAAATCCCACCCCTGATCGTGGCCCCGCGTAAGCGGGAAGAAGAAGAAGGGTGGCTCACACAAAGACGCAAAGACACGAAGAAGGGGACTACCCTCTTCTGTCTTCCTTTGTGCCTTTGTGTCTTTGTGTGAGGAAATCTTCTTCAACGCGCTCGCAAAGCGGGATTTCCGCTACGCGGGAGAAGGTTACAACCGCAGCGACACCGACCTAGCATGCGCGGGCAAGCCTTCCGCCTCGGCCAGCGCGACGGCGGCGGGGCCGATCGCGGCCAGTCCTTGCGGCCCCAATTGCAGGAAGCTGGTGCGCTTCATGAAATCGAGCACCGACAGGCCGCTGGCGAAGCGCGCGCGGCGGCCGGTGGGGAGGACGTGGTTGGGCCCGGCGACATAATCGCCGATCGCCTCGGGCGTGTGGCGGCCGAGGAAGACCGACCCAGCATGGCGGATGCGGTCGAAAAACGCTTGCGGATCATCGCAGGCGAGTTCGAGATGTTCGGCAGCGAGCCGGTCGACGAGCGGGAGTGCTTCCTCAAGCGATGTCGTGACGATGATCGCGCCATTCGCGTCCCACGCCGCGCGAGCGACTTTGGCTGTCGCGAGCGTGCCGATTTGGGCGTCCACCTCTGCCGCGACGGCGTCGGCGAAGGCGGCATCGTCGGTGAACAGGATCGACTGGCTGGTCGGGTCATGCTCGGACTGCGAGAGCAGATCGGCGGCGATCCAGTCGGCGCGGTTCTGGCCGTCGGCGACCACGACGATCTCGGAGGGACCCGCGACCATGTCGATGCCGACCACGCCGTAAAGCTGACGCTTGGCCTCGGCGACCCAGGCATTGCCGGGGCCGGTGATGACATCGACGGGGGCGATCCGTTCAGTGCCATACGCCAGCGCGGCGATCGCTTGTGCGCCGCCGATCCGCCACAGTTCGTCGACACCCGCGATATGCGCGGCGGCGAGGACGAGTGGGTTGATCTCGCCATCGGGGGTGGGGGTGACCATCACGACGCGATCGACGCCCGCGACCTTGGCAGGGATCGCGTTCATCAGCACCGAGGAGGGATAGGCGGCGCGCCCGCCGGGGATGTAGATCCCGGCATTCTGAATTGCGTTCCAACGCGCGCCGGTGCGGATGCCGTGCGCGTCGGTGCTGTCGCTGCCCTGTGGCTTTTGCTTTTCGTGATAGGTCGCGATGCGCTGGGCGGCGAGATCGAGTGCTTCGCGTAAGGCCGGGTCGAGCGCTTCGTAGGCGGCGCGCCATTCGCTCGGGGCGATCTGCCAGCCGGTGGCGTTGAGGTCGTGCCGGTCGAAGCGCTGCGTATAGTCGGCGAGCGCGGCATCGCCTTCATCGCGGACGCGGGCGATGATCGCGGTCACGTCACGCGCGACATCGGCATCGGCTTCGCGGCGGGCGTTGACGAGCGCGGTGAAGTCGGCGGCGAAGCTGGGGGCGGAGGTGGTTAGCTTCAGCATAAGTTCCTCCCCTCCCTGGAAGGGAGGGGGTAGGGGGTGGGTGGGTATGGGGCGGGTGCTGCGTTAGACCACGAGCCGACCCACCCCCAGCCCCTCCCTTCCAGGGAGGGGAGCAAGAAGAGTGCGACGCTCACGCCGCCCGCTCCACCGCAACCGCGCGCCGGAACGCCTCGACCAGCGGCACGATCTCGCCGCGCGTCTTGAACGCGGCGCGGTTGACGATCAGCCGCGAGGTGACCTCCATGATCGTCTCGACCTCGACCAGGCCGTTTTCCTTGAGCGTCCGCCCAGACGACACCAGATCGACGATGCGCGGGGCGAGGCCGAGCAACGGTGCCAATTCCATCGCGCCGTTCAATTTGACGCATTCCGCCGACACGCCACGGCGTGCGAAATGCGCTTCGGTCACATGCGGATATTTGGTGGCGATGCGGACATGGCTCCACCCGCGCGGATCATCGGTCGCGGCGAGATCGGCGGGTTCGGCGACCGACAAGCGACAATGGCCGATGCCGAGATCGACCGGCGCATAGAGTTCGGAATAATCGAACTCGGCGAGCACGTCCGATCCGACGATGCCGAGCTGCGCCGCGCCGTGTGCCACGAAGGTCGCAACATCGAACGCGCGGACGCGGATCAGGTCGATGCCGGGAGTGTTGGTCGAGAAGCGTAAAGCGCGGCTGTCCTCGTCGCTGAACGCAGGCTCGGGCACGATTCCGGCGGCGGCAAGCAGCGGCACCGCCTCGGCGAGGATGCGGCCCTTGGGGACGGCGATAATGATGGGGTCGGCCATGATGGTCGGGGCTTTACTTATCCGGAACGATGGGAGCAATGCGCGAATAATCCTCCCCCGGAACCGGGGGAGGTGGCGAGCGAAGCGAGACGGAGGGGGCGGGGCCGGGCGCTACAACTGCCGTAGCTCCCCCTCCACCATTCGCTGAATGCTCATGGTCCCCCTCCCCCGGTTCCCGGGGGAGGATTTGGAGCTTGGCTTATGGCGGATGAAGCAACCAATCGTGGCGCATTTCTGATCCAGCAGCATTATTGCGACGCCAATGCCGCACCAGTGTACGGTCGGATCTGCGGGGCGCTTGCCGCCGGGTTGACGCGCGATACGGCGATCGGCGCGCGGCTCCTCGACTGGCCAGGCGAGCCGACGCGCGATGCGTTGCCGCTGCGGCTGTGTGGCGGGTTGCATGCGCTGGTGCTGAGCGGTGCGGATGCGGGGCTGGCGGCGGTTTATTCCGGGGCGGTGACCGGGGAGGCGGAGATTCTCGCGATCCTGACCCGCGTGCTGGCCGAGCAGGAGGCGGCGCTGATGCCGTGGCTCGACGGGCCGCCGCAGACCAATGAGCCGGGGCGATCGGGCGCGTTGATGATCGGGTTGATCGAGCTTGCGCGGCGGCACGGACCGAAGATCGAGCTGCTCGAGATCGGCTCGAGTGCGGGGCTCAACTTGCTGATCGACCGCTATCGCTTCGATCTTGGCGGGACCGTGGTCGGCCCGGACGATTCGCCTGTGACGATCACCCCGGTCTGGAACGGGCCGCCGCCGCCCGCCGTTCCGGTCGAGATCGTTTCGACCCGCGGGTGCGATGTGAATGCGATGGATGCGACCGATCCGGCGGTCGCGGCGCGGCTTGCGGCCTATGTCTGGCCCGAGACGCCCGAACGGCTCGCGCGGGTGCGTGCGGCTACGGCCATGCTGCGGGAGCGTGGGGTCGATCTGGTGCAGGCCGATGCCGCCGACTGGATCGAGGCGCAGCTTGCCGAACCGCAGGCCGCGGGGGTGACACGCGTATTGATGCATTCGGTGGTGTGGCAATATCTGCCCGAGCCGGTTGCGGAGCGGATTCGCGTGGCGATGCACAACGCAGGCGCGGCGGCGACGGCGGAGCGTCCGCTTGGCTGGGTCATGATGGAGCCCGATCGGGCGATGGGGCACCAGGTGATCCGCGCGCGCTCGTGGCCGGGGGATGGCGCATGGGCGACGCTGGGGACGAGCCATGCGCATGGGGCGTGGATCGATACGAGCGGGGCGACGGGTGACGCTGCGCCGCGGGTCGATTTGCCTGAGGCGGCGCGGGTTAGGGTGTGAATTCCTCCCCGTGCCGGGGAGGAATTAGTGGCGCAGCCACTCTCGCATTGCCGCGACCACCGCATCGGGGTTCTCCCACGGGACGAAATGCCCGGCATCCACTTTCACCAGCGTCAAGTCTGGCACGTAGCGCTCCAATCCTTCCAACTGGCTCGGCAGTAACGCCGCATCGCCCAGCCCCCACACCACCAGCACCGGCTGCGGCATCGGTGGGAAGGGACCGTCGAGGAAGGCGGGGCGCACCGGACTTTCGTCCATCGCAGGGACGATGATCGCGCTGGCGCGGTACCAGTTGAGCATCGCGGTCAGCGCGCCGGGCTGCCCCCATTGGTCGAGATAGACCGGTTTTTCGTCGGCGATCTTGTCGAAGTCGGTGTGGCGCAGGAAGCTCGACTCGAAGAACGCAGGCAGGCCGATCCGCGCGATGTGCGCCTCGAAATCGGGGTTGCGGAAGGCGGTGATGTATTGGCTCGCTTCGCGCTGCGCGTGATCGTCGAACAGCGTCTTCTGGAAGATGAAGGGGTGCGGCGCGTTGACGATCACGAGGCGCGGGATGCGCTGCGGGTTGTTGAGTGCCGCCATCCACGCGATTGCGCCGCCCCAATCGTGGCCGACGAGCGTGAAGGTCGGCAGCGCGAAATGATCGGCGAGCGCGAGCAGATCGGCGACGAGCTGCTGCGGCTTATAAGCGTCCACGCCTTCTGGTTTCGACGAGCGCGCGAAGCCGCGCTGGTCGGGCGCGATGACGAAATGGTCGCGCGCCAGATCGGGCATGACGTGCCGCCACGTGCGGTGCGATTCGGGGAAGCCGTGGAGCAGAAGGAGCGGCGGGCGCGCGGGATTGCCCGCGGTGGCGACGTCGAGCGTTACGCCGGTGGGGAGGGGGATGGATTGGAGGGTGAAGGTTTCGGTCATTATTGTCTCTGCATCCTCCCCTCCCTGGAAGGGAGGGGCTGGGGGTGGGTCGGTGTGGGGCGGGCGTGGCGTTCCCACTGAGAGCAACCCACCCCTCAATCCCCTCCCTTCCAGGGAGGGGAGGTATCGTTAGGGATAGCGCACGTCCGCCTCCATCCGGTCGAGAAGCTCGGCCAGATCACCGGGGAAATAGGGTTCTTCCAGTGCGTCGAGCTCGTCGCGCGAAAACCATTGCCAGCGCGTCATCACGCGTTGCTCGAGTGCGGTGTGGCCGCCGGTGTCGATCTCCGCCCCTCCCGCGCGCACCAGAAAATAGCGTTCGTCGGCGCTGACGGGGACGCCCTCGATCGTGATAAACTCGACATGGCGCTGGAGGATTTCGGGGCCGCAATCGAGATCGAGCCCGGTTTCCTCGCGCAGTTCGCGCCGCGCGGCCTCCGCATAGCTCTCGCCCGGATCGACCGCACCGCCGGGGGTGCACCAGAAGGGCGGGCGATCACTCGGCGTGAAGCGGAACAGCAGCACGCGGCCCTCCGCATCGAGCAGCAGGATCCGCGCCGCAGGGCGCAGCGCGCGCGTCATTCGCCGGGCGCGCTCGCGCGGATCGCTAGCGCGTGGATACGCGTGGCGAGCAAATCGGCGAGCGCGGTGTTGACCAGCCGTTGCCGCGCGACGCGGGTGAGGCCGATGAACGCTTCACTCTCGACCGTGACCGAGAAATGCGATTCGCCCGTCCCGTCATCCCCCATGTGGCCGGCATGCTGCGCACTGTCGTTGGAGATGTGGAGCTTGGTTGGAACAAGTGCTGCATCGAGGCGATCGCGCATTTCGTCGACGATCGGGCGGGGGGCTGTGGCGGGCTGGGTCATCGCGCCTATATAGACGGTTTTTGGATTTGAGGGAGCCGCGTTGGCGCGCGAAGACGACAAGAAGCGCGAGAAGCCGTCGCCCCGTTTCCACGGGCGGGTCGAGGGGACGGGACGCGTGTGTGCGGAAGCCGGATGCGACGCGCCCGGCGAATTCCGCGCGCCGCCGGCCGAGGGGTCCGGCTATGGCGCGGAGGGGCCGCGACCGTATCGCTGGTTCTGCCTCGACCATGTCCGCGCCTTCAACGCGCGCTACAATTTCTTCACCGGGATGAGCGCGGAGGAAATCCACGCGCAGCAGCGCCCGTTCGCCGGATGGGAGCGCGAAACCCGCGCCTTTGCGCATTCGGGTGCGGATGTGCCGCCGAAATGGGCCGACTTCACCGATCCGCTCGACGCGATCGGCGCACGCTTCCGGCGCGCGGCAGAACCGGCGCGGGCCGACGGGCGGCCCTTGTCGGAGCTCGACCGGCGATCGTTGAAGGTGCTGGGGCTCGCGGCGGACGTCGACCGGCGCGGCCTTCGCACGCGCTATGCCGAACTGGTGCGGAAGTATCACCCCGATCGCAATGGCGGCGACCGCAGCTTCGAGACGAAATTGCAGGAGGTAATCGCGGCCTACACGCAGTTGAAGGGCGCGGCGGCGTTTGCGTGAGGTCGGGGGTGGCGGATGGTAGGTGAGATGGCCCCTTACGCCCCATTTGCCGACATTCACGAAGGGTGTCATCCTGTGGAGATGACCTCCTCCAATGCACCGCACATGACGATTGATATAGACACGGCGTTTGAGGCGATGCGCTTCTTTCTAGAAGCATATTGGCAGCGGGGAGGATGTAGTTCGGACGACATTGCGAACCTTCTCAGCAATCTGAACCGAGCCAAAAAAGGTCAGATACCACTCGATCCGGCAATGTGGTCGGATTGGTTACAAGCGGTTCAAACTGCCTCGTCGGGAGGCAGCTAACCACCAAGATCAGCCGCCGCGCCTCCCCTCATCCACCCGCCACCGCCCGTTCGATCGCGGCGATGTCGATCTTCTTCATCGTCATCATCGCTTCCATGCCGCGTTTGGCGGCGGCGCGGTCGGGGTTGGACATGGCGGCGATCAGCGCGCGCGGGGTGATCTGCCACGACACGCCCCATTTGTCCTTGCACCAGCCGCACATGCTCTCGGCACCACCGCCAGCGACGATCGCGTTCCACAGCCGGTCGGTCTCTTCCTGGTCGTCGGTATAAACGGTGAAGGATACCGCTTCATTGGGGGTAAACATCGGCCCGCCGTTCAGGCCGACAAAGGGCATGCCGCAGACGGTGAAGCTGACCGTGATCGCGTCGCCCGCCTTGCCGTTCGGATAATCGGCGGGCGCGCGGTTGACGCCGTCGACGCGACTGTCGGGGAAGGTCGCGGCGTAGAAGGTCGCCGCTTCCTCGGCGGTGCCGTTGTACCAAATGCAGGGGGCGATCTTGTGGGGCATGCTCAAGCTCGCTTCTTGCCGACCAAGGCGAAGCCGGCGCCTTGCGGATCGAAGCCGTTGATCACGAAATCGCCGCCCGGAACCTCGACCGGCCCATGGACGATTTGCCCGCCCTGCGCGGTGACGGTTGCCGCCGCAGCATCGATATCGGCGACACGGAAATAGAAGCGCCAGGCGGAGACCGGGATCATCGGCATGCGCGGCATGATCGCGCCGATCGTTTCGCCGTGGCGGATGAAATGATAGGTGCCGATCGGCCCCATATCCAGCTCGCCATCCTTCACCCAGCCAAAGCGCGTGCCGTAAAAGCGCAACGCTCCCGTGGGGTCGTCGGTCGCGAGCTCGTTCCACGCGCAATGGCCGAGGATCGGCGTTTCGTAGGAAAAGGCGGTGCTGACCGATTCGGGATTCTCTGCCATGGGCTTGGGCCGCATGACGTAGAAGGGCGCGCCCGACCGATCGGCGACCAAAGCGAAGCGCCCCGCCTCGGGCAAATCGCGCGGCGGCATCAGGAGCCGCCCGCCGCCCTGTTCGACCGAGCCGATCATGGCATCGACATCGTCGACCGCGACATAGCCGAGCCAGCCCGGGTGCGCGCCACCCGCGATCATCTCGGGCGACAATTGCAGCATGCCGCCGACATGCCCCGCGGGCGTTTCGATCTCGCGATAGTCGGGCTGATCGCCGACGCTCCAGCCGAGCACCGCGCTGTAAAAGCGCGCCGCTGCGGCGGCGTCGGGGGTCAGCAGTTCGTACCAGATCCAGTCGCCATGTTTGTTCGCCATCTCATTTCTCCGCCACGAAGACCTGTTCGAACCCGCCGAAGATCATGCGCTTGCCGTCGAACGGGACGGGCATATCCATCATGCGTGGATCATCCTGGATCTTGGTGAAGGCGGCGTCGCGGGTCGCCTTGTCGGGCCATTCGATCCAGCTGAACACGACGGTTTCGTCGTCCTTGGCTTGCACCGCGCGGTAGAAATCGGTCGTATGGCCGTGCTGCACATCGTCGCCCCAATTCTCCACGATGCGGAGCGCGCCATATTCGAGGAAGAGTTTGTCGACATGTTCGGCATGCGCGATGAATTCCGCGCGCTTGTCGGTCGGCACGGCGATCAGCAGTCCGTCGATATACATGGCAGATCTCCTTTTCGAGGGTAATGCTATCCCTTGAGCGGCGACCCGATCGACCAAATATAGCCGAATGGATCGGCGACATGGCCGTAGCGATCGCCCCAGAATTGGTCCTGGATCGGGAAGCGGATTTCCGCGCCAGCGGCGGTCGCGCGGTCCCACCACGCGTCGGCGTCATCGACTTGCAGGTGGAGCACGATCCCTTCGGGTGCCACCGCCGCCGTGCCGCCGCGCATTTCGGGGAAATCGTCGTTGAGCATTAGCGAGGCGCCATTAATGTGGATGTGCGCGTGCATGATGCGCTTGCCGTCCTGCGCCAGCATCCGGCGCTGCTCGGTCGCGCCGAATGCCTTGGTGTAGAAGGCGATGGCTTCGGCGGCGCGGCCATCGCGGATGTTGATGTGCGGGGTGAGCCCGGTCGTCGGGCCTTGCGGTGCTTCGGTCATCGTTCCTCTCCTGCAGGTGTGATGTAAGCGAGTCTGAGGTTAGCGTGGGGTCGGGCCGTGCGCTATGCTTGCGCCTCGGCAACTTCGCTTGCTGCGGCAGGCGTCGGGTCCATCCAGAATGGGCCGAGGCCATGGCCATCGGGATCCTCGATCCCGCGCGAGTACATAAAGCCCTCGTCTTCGGCACCATGTGCCTCGGTCCCGCCATGCGCCAGTGCGGCGATGGCGAAGGCATCGACGGCGTCGCGCGATTCGAGCGATAAGGCAATCAGGGCACCGCTGGTCGTCTTCGCATCGACGATCGTCTTGGGGGTGAAGCGACCGTACAAATCATGGCTGAGCAGCATGAACGAGATCGTGTCGGACCAGACCATTGCGGCACCACTCTCGTTCGAGAATTGTTCGTTCTTGGTGCAGCCGATCGCTTCGTAAAAAGCTGTCGACGTTGCAACGTCCGCCACGGGCAGGTTGATGAAGATCCCCTTTGTCACGGCGCAATTCTCCTGTGCGACTCGATATTTGCATTGGGTGCCATTGTCGGTTACAAAAAACAATCATGAAGTTAGAAAAAGTGACTGCTCATTCCGAAGGCGCGGCGAGGCGTTGGTATGACGATGCCTGCGGCACGTCGCTTGCGCTGGAATTCGTCGGCGAGCGGTGGTCGCTGTTGATCATCCGCGAGCTGCTGCTCGGCACGCGGCGCTTCGGCGAAATACGCTCGGGTCTCCGCGGGTTGAGTGCCAATGTCCTGACGCAGCGCCTGCAAAGCCTCGAGGCTTCGGGAATCGTGGTGCGCGAAACGCTGCCACCGCCCGCCAATGTCCAAGTCTATGGTCTGACGCCTTGGGGATATGAAGCCGAGCCGATCGTGATGGCGCTGGGGCGCTGGGCGTTGCGTTCGCCCGCGCATGATCCGTCGTTGCCCTTTTCGCGCGTCGCGCTGATGCTTGCGCTCAGGATGATGTTCCTTCCCGAACGCGCGGTCGGCTTTGCCGCTACGATCGGTTTTGCGCTGGGCAATGAATCGTATCTTGCGCGGATCGATTCGGGTGCGTTGACGCTGGAGCGTGGCGCGACCGGGGCGGTCGATGCGGTGCTAAGCGGCGAACCCAACGACTTTCTCCCCCCCCTGTTCGGCACGACACCGCTCGCCGAGGTCGTTTCATGGGGGCGACTTTCGGTCAGCGGCGATCTCGCGCTCGCGACGCGCTTCTGCACCTTATTCGAACTTCCGCCCAAAATCGCCTGAAACTCGTGTCTCGACTTGGCGCGACCGGAGGCGCTAGGGAGGAGCTGTAGTACGAAGGCAGAGCATGACGAACATTCCCAATACCCAGCCCGACAGCCGCGAGACGACGATCCTCGACGCGCCCGACCAGATGAAGAAGGTCCGCGACCTGTTCGGCATCGATTCGGACATGGAGGTTCCGGCCTTTTCGGTCGCCGATGAGCGCGTGCCCGATCTCGACCCGGCCTATGTCTTCGACGCCGACACGACGCTCGCGATCTGCGCGGGCTTTGCGCACAATCGCCGCGTAATGGTGCAGGGCTATCACGGTACCGGCAAATCGACGCATATCGAGCAGGTTGCGGCCCGCCTTAACTGGCCGTGCATCCGCATCAACCTCGATGCGCATATCAGCCGCATCGATCTCGTCGGGCGCGATGCGATCGTGCTGAAGGACGGCCAGCAAGTCACCGAATTCCGCGAAGGCCTGCTGCCGTGGGCGCTGCAGACGCCGACCGCTTTGGTGTTCGACGAATATGACGCGGGCCGCCCCGACGTGATGTTCGTGATCCAGCGCGTGCTTGAGACCGAAGGTAAGCTAACGCTGCTCGACCAGAACCGCGTGATCCGCCCGAACCCGTTCTTCCGCCTGTTCGCCACCGCCAACACGGTCGGCCTCGGCGATACCAGCGGGCTGTATCATGGCACGCAGCAGATCAACCAGGGCCAGATGGACCGCTGGAACATCGTGGTCACGCTCAACTATCTGCCCGCCAAGGTCGAGGCGCAGATCGTGCTCGCCAAATCGGGCGAGTATGACAAGCCCGAAGGCAAGGCGCAGGTCGA
>JBBQLB010000051.1:0-17206 GCA_038327465.1 Sphingomonadales bacterium
GCATCGCGATGGGCCTGATCCTCGAAGGCAAGGATTTCGCGATCCTCAGCGACATCCTCGGCGACGAGGATCATCTCGGCGACATGGACTTCAAGGTCGCCGGCACGTCCGAAGGCATCACCACGATGCAGATGGACATCAAGGTCGCCGGGATCACCCGCGAGATCTTTGAGGCCGCGCTGCACCCGGTGCTGCCGTCGAAGGAGGACTTCCCCTACACGATCCGCGTCCTGTCCGACATTACGGAGAGCAACGGATCGTCGTCGATGGCGACGGTATGCGGCGGTTCGCTGTCGATGATGGACGCCGGTGTGCCGTTGAAGCGCCCCGTGTCCGGCATCGCGATGGGCCTGATCCTGGAAGGCAAGGAGTTCGCGATCCTGTCCGACATCCTGGGCGATGAGGATCATCTGGGCGACATGGATTTCAAGGTGGCGGGCACGTCCGAAGGCATCACCACGATGCAGATGGACATCAAGGTCGCCGGGATCACCGACGAGATCATGCGCGTTGCCTTGGCACAGGCCAAGGAAGGCCGCGCGCACATCCTCGGCGAAATGGCCAAGGCGCTCGACCATACGCGTGAGGAACTCTCGGCGCACGCACCGCGCATCGAGACCTTCACGATCGACAAGACCAAGATCCGGGACGTCATCGGCACGGGCGGCAAGGTGATCCGCGAAATCGTCGCGACGACCGGCGCCAAGGTCGACATCGATGACGAGGGCGTGATTAAGGTCTCGTCGTCCGACACGTCTCAGATCGAAGCCGCGATCAAGTGGATCAAGGGCATCGTTGAGGAAGCCGAAGTCGGCAAGGTCTATGACGGCAAGGTCGTCAATCTCGTCGATTTCGGGGCGTTCGTGAACTTCATGGGCGGCAAGGACGGCCTCGTCCACGTCTCCGAGATCAAGAACGAGCGCGTCGAAAAGGTCTCGGACGTCCTTTCCGAGGGCCAAGAGGTCAAGGTCAAGGTCCTCGAGATCGATCCGCGCGGGAAGGTTCGCTTGTCGATGCGCGTCGTCGATCAGGAAACCGGTGCCGAGCTGGAAGACACCCGCCCGGCGCGCGAGCCGCGTGAAGGCGGCGACCGAGGCCCGCGTGGTCCGCGTCGCGATGGTGATGGCGGTCGTGGCCCCAGAGGCGAAGGTCGGGGCGACGATCGCGGTCCGCGTGGTGGCGGCGGTGGCGACCGCGGCCCGCGCCGTGACGGCGACGGTGGTCGTGGCCCCCGTCGCGACGGCGGCGGAGATCGTGGTCCGCGTCCTGAGCGTGCAGGCGGCAACGATGACGGCCCAGCGCCCGAATTCGCCCCCGCCTTCCTGACGGGCGATCGCGACTAAAACACCGGACGGAAGTTTCGGGAGAGGATGGGGTTCGCGGCAACGCGGGCCCCTTTTTCGTCGTGGGATACAGCGGCTATCCGCACCGCGTTCGATCGCGTAGCATCGCCCCTCCCGGCAGGAGCTTGCGACATGAAACAGCTAATCTATCGCTCGCACCCGTTCGGCTTCGACCGCGCGATGCTCGCCGGAATTCTGGTCAGCGCGCGACGCAACAATGCGCGGGACCACATCAGCGGCGCGTTGATCTGCCGCCACGATCTATATCTTCAGCTTATCGAGGGTCCGGGTGCGGCAATCGATGCACTGTACGCCCGCATTATGCGCGACGACCGCCATTCCGATGTCCGCTTGCTATGCGCCGACACGGTCGAGCAGCGCATATTTCCGGAATGGACTATGCTCGACGACGAAATGCCATCGATGTCGTGGTCACCGGATGAGGTAACGGCTGGCGCGGTCGAGGCGGCATCCGCCGCGACCCTGCGGGAGATTTTCGAGCGTGTCGCCGCCACCGCACGCGAACGTGCCGCAAAGGTCCATTGATCGGATCCCGCTTGGCCCGATCTTGCGCGCCCGCGCAGCCGCGTGATGTGCGCTTCCTGGCGTCCCGGATCGGACCGGGGGTAATCCGGCGGCGGCTTGGTAACGGCCCACCGACTGCGTCAGTCCAAACCAGGGCGGCGTCGACCTTGTCGATGCTCTGACGGTATCCGGTGCGCGCGGCGGTTAAGCTCCGAAAATCGAGCCCGCGACAGAGCTTTTGAAGCCGTGAATCACAGCGATCACGCCGTGAAAGATCGAAGACGTGATTGCGCTGTGATTAACCGCAGCATCCACGGCAAGCATCGCGGCGACGATAAACAAAAATCCCTTCACACCTCGATTGTCTCGTACCACAGTTAAGGTTTTAAAAAGATTTAATACTGATGTTTTGCAAACCGTTTTCTCACCGCACAACACCCCTCCTGACACGAAAACGCTCAGCCGGGGTCGCGTGGCGGCTTTATGGTAACCAAAACCTTATCACCTCGTTCAGGATTAGCTGATATCGCGGACCGGATGCGTTCATTGTCGCCCGTGTCCCGTCGTCGCAGCTTCGCCTCCCGCATGACCGGCGGGTGGAGGCGCTCGACCATGCTCATCCCGGTCGCGATTCTGCTTCTCTCAGCGCTTTTCCTATTCGTCGATCGGACGACCACACCGATCGCGTTATGGGATGAATCGCGCAACATCGTAAACGCGCTTGAGATGCGCGAGCGTGGGTTTGCCCTGGTCACCACATACGCCGACGCGCCCGATTTGTGGAACACCAAGCCACCGCTGCTGATCTGGCTGATGGCAGCGAGCGTTGCGCTCTTCGGTCCTAGCGAATGGGCGCTGCGTTTGCCGAGCATGATTGCCGCGCTCGGCACGGTCGCGATCCTGTTCTGGTTCGTTCGCCGCACGACCGGATCGCAGGCCACCGCCGCACTGGCGGCGGCATTGCTGGTGCTCAGTCCGGCCTATTTCGGCGAACATAGCGCGCGCACGGCGGATTATGATGCGCTGCTGCTGTTTTTCGTGACGGCCTATCTTTGTCTGCTGTTCGTCGCGCTGCATCGTGCACGTTCGTCATCTACGCTGCTCGCTTTGATCGGCGCCGCCATTTGCTGTGCGTTTCTGACCAAGAGTGTCGCGGCGCTGGTTCCTGGCCTTGGCGTGATCGGATATCTTGTCGTCACCGCGCGCTGGCACCGCCTCGTCGCGACGCGCGGCTATGTACTCCTTGGGCTCGGCACTGCCGGGGCGCTGCTGCTCTTTCTGGCGCTACGCGAGTGGCAGGGGCCGGGCTATGTGCAGGCTGCGCTGTTCAATGATGTACAGGGCCGTTTCGCATCGTCCCTTGTTACGGCCAAGTCGCGCTATTTCTATATCGAGCAGCTCCGCGCGGGCTTCTTTGCGGCCGCGCCGCTGTTGCTGCTGTCGCCGGCCGCGCTCTTTATCGCACGCGGTCGCACGCGGATCGTGCTGCTGTTCTCGCTGTGTGTGGTCGTCACGACGCTCGCCGTGTTCACGTGCGCCGCGTCGAAACTCAATCATTACATTCTACCTGCAGTGCCGTTCATGGCGATTGTCGCCGCGCTGACCTTTCGCATCCTGATCACCCGGGCCGGGGCAATGCTTGGCTCCGATGCGCGCTATGCTCGTCTGATCGCGGCCGTGCTGCTCACAGCGGCGGTCGCTCCGGTACTGACCGGCGTCGCCGGAGCCGTCGCGCGGCGGTATTATGTGCCGATCGTCGGCGAAGGCGCGCGGTCGGGACAGTATGGGGCGCTCTTCGCCCGGATCGTACCGCACTCCGATCGGCCGATCCTCGTCGTCGACCCCGGCTTCGTGCTTGAGGGCAAGCCGCATTACGCCCCTGTCCTGCTGGCCTATCGCGAGCTGTGGCGCGCGCGCGGCATCACGATTGGTCACTCGACAAACCTTGCGGATGTGGATCGCGCGCGCGGCAGCATTCTTGCGAGCTGCGATGCCGCCGCCGTCGCACGACTGAAAGCGAGAGGCCCGGACATCGCAGGAATCGCGGAGTGTGCGGCAGTAGCGGTTGACTGAGCGCTAAGCGCTAAGCTCAACGCAGGCGTGGATCGCGCACCCCGGCCTCGCCTGAGCCGCCCTCTGGCTCATCCGCTTGCGCATCCAGCCGCAGCCAATCCGTGCGCGGCAAGCCGTAAAGCAAGTCGAAGAATTCGAGCTGGAGCCGCGCCGCTTTGCTCTGATTGCTGTTCCACAACATGACGATGCCGCTCTTTTCGGCAGGGTCGAACAGAATGAGCGAGCCATAGCCATCGACCGCGCCACGATGCCCGACCAGCACGTGACCCGCATAGCTAAAGCTGCGCCAGCCAAGCCCGTAAGACGCATTCATCAACGCGCGGTCCATCGGCCCGCGCCGCCCATGCGGTGGGGTCGCCACCCTGGGGCGGTGCATCGTGTCGAGCATATCGGGGGTCAGCGTCCGCGGCGCACCGCCCATTTGCGCTAGCATCCACCGCGTGAGATCACGGATCGAGGCATTGACCCCGCCCGCCGCCGGGACGCGGTAATAGGCGTCACGCACCACCGTCGGCACTCTCCCCCTGCGATGCGGATGCGCCCAGTTAGCGGCACCCTCAAGCCCCGCCTGACCAATGCTCGCACTGGTCATCCCGAGCGGCGCGAACAGCCGCGTTTGCGCGACATTTGCGTAGTTCTGACCCGCCACGCGCTCGACGATCTCCGACACCGTGTCGAAGGCGATGTTCTGATAGCTGTAGCACGTACCCGGCGCGCAATAGGGCGGAAGCGTGCCGAGCGCGGCGCGGAGCCGTTTCGGGTCTTCCCCGGCTTCCAGACGCTCGTCCCAGGCGTCGCGGACAAGGCCGGTGCGGTGCGACATTATGTTCGCCACCGTGACCCGGCTCGCGTCCCCGGGGAGCGTCAATGTCGTACCCATCGTCGCGATCGGCGCATCGAGCGACAGCTTCCCGTCGGCGGCGAGCCTGACGACAAGCGCCGATGCCACCCCTTTGGAAAGCGATGCCCAGCGGAACACGGTGTCGGGCGTGACCGCCTGCGCCGAACCCGCAACCGTCGATCCAAAGCCGCGCAGGAAACGAACGCGCCCATGTTCGACCGTGCCGACCGCCAACCCGACCATGTCCGGATCTTGCATGAGCTTGGCGATCCGCTGTTCCAGCCGCGCATAATCAACCGTCGATGGCCGGGTATCTGAAGCGCGCGCCGCAACCACATTAGCAGTGGGCGCAGGTCCACCGCGCGACACCCAAAACGGTCTGGTGACGAACAAGGCGACTGCGGCCGCCACGACCAGAACGAGTCCCAAAGCTGCGGCTAGCCATTTTCCACGCCGCATCGTCTTAAATCCGTACACTTGCACCCTGACGTTCCGTGAGACGCCTTGCGGCCGTCATCAGCCTTCCACCTTCGATGTGACACCCCTGCCGCGATCGAACAAGAACAAGTGACACACTTGGAACGGAAACGCCGGTTTGCACTGCGCGCAGCGACAGAATATCGATGGCGCGTCCGACGCTGCGTGGCGGCTGGCGCGAGAGCGGGGAATTTGTGGTTTCAGCAGACATCTCAAACAAGACCGTCATCATCACCGGTGCCTCTTCGGGGGTCGGTCTGTATGCCGCCAAGGCGCTGACGAAGCGCGGTTGGTTCGTGGTCATGGCGTGCCGGGACCTTGAAAAAGCGGCACGGGAAGCGCGACGCCTCGCTATCCCTGAAGACCATTACGCCGTCATGGCGATCGACCTTGGCGACCAGGCGAGCGTTCGCAGCTTCGTCGAGGCTTTCCGGGCAAGCGGACGCACGCTCGACGCGCTGGTCAACAATGCCGCCGTCTATCTGCCGCGGCTGGAGGCACCCCGCCGCTCGCCCGAGGGCTATGAAATCAGTGTCGCGACCAACCATTTCGGCCATTTTCTGCTGAGCCTGTTGCTGCTGCCGGAACTGCAAAACGCGCAGGCCACAGGCGGGCAAAGCCGCCTCATCACGCTAGGCACCGTCACCGCGAATTCGGAGGAGTTCGGTGGCAAGGTGCCGATTCCGGCCCCGGCCGATCTGGGCGATTTGCAAGGGTTGGAGGCCGGGTTCAAGGATCCGATCGCGATGATCGACGGCAAACCGTTCAAGCCGGGCAAGGCCTATAAGGACAGCAAGCTGTGCAATATGATCATCAGCCGCGAACTCCATCGCCGCTATCATGACGAAACCGGGATTATCTTCTCGACGCTTTATCCCGGCTGCGTCGCCGACACCGCGCTCTTTCGCGATACGCCCAAGGCGTTCCAGACGATTTTCCCGTGGTTCCAGAAGAACATCACCAAAGGCTATGTGACGCAGGAACTGGCGGGCGAGCGCGTCGCGGATGTCGTTGCCGAGCCCGGCTTCGTCCGTTCGGGGGTCCATTGGAGCTGGGGGAATCGCCAGCGGAAAGGCGCCGAAGCCTTCGCCCAACCGCTTTCGGCGAGCGCCAGCAACACCGATCGCGCGAAGCGACTCTGGACGCTGAGCGAGCGCTGCATTGGCATGGCCGAAGACTAGCGCTTAGTAATCGTGCCCCCAACCCCGTTCGCCCTGAGCTTGTCGAAGGGCCGCGTGCCACATGTTAGGACTCGCTTGTGGCACGCAGGGCTTCGACAGGCTCAGCCCGAACGGGGGTTGGGCCTGCGTCAGATTTACAGCACGATGCTATAAAATCCCCGCGAGCCGTTCAGACGATCCCGACCGCAGTGTACGCCGCTTCGAGCGCCACAATCTTGCGTTGCTGCTCGACCGGCGATGACCGCCGGAACAACGATCGTGCTGCGCTGACTGCGGCGCGGCGGCTGTCGCCGAATTGCGAGGTTCGCGACAGGATCTGCGTTACCGCGACGTAGAAAATTGCGGCGACATCTTCCGGCGTAAAGACCAGGCCAGCGGCATCGGCGGCAATCAGCACATTGTATGCTGCCTTGTTGTGAATGCCGCTATTGGTGTGGACACCGCCCCAATCCCCGCGCCGCGTATTCGGTAAAACCTTGAAGTTTTGCATATGGTCGGGCTGGCCGCGTCTGGGCGGATTCGACATGTCGCGAAACGGCTTACCGTTGTCGAAGCCATCGCCCATCAGCCAGTTCCAGGTCCGCGTGTCGGGCTTGCCGCGATTGGCGATGATCACGCCGAAAATGTCGGAATAGGATTCATTGAGCGCGCCGGACTGGCCCGCATATTCGAGGCGCGACGTATGGTCGGTAACGCCGTGGAACATCTCATGCCCGACAATATCGAGCGCAGCCGCCAACGTCAGCAGTCCGCCGGGGCCCCGCACTTGGCCGTAGACCATCTGCCGGCCATTCCAATAGGCATTGAGCCATTGCTGACCATCGGGGCTCTCGCCCTGCACGACGCAATTGACGCTGGAATTCATCGCGCCACCGCGATCGTCGATATTGTTGCGCTTGACGACCTCGCGCAGGAACTTCGCCACCGCCGCCGCATTGGCGTGCGCGCTGACCGCTGCCTGGGGAAAGACCGGCGAAAGCTCGCTACCCGGCAAGGCCGAACCATTCACGCTCGGGTCGCCAAAACCAAAGTCGTAGGTCGTGATGTTGTAGACCGTGTCGCGCAGGATGGTGCGGCCAGCAACGGTTTCGACGCGAATGTCGCGGACCTTGTTGCGCGCGTCGGGTGCCTTCAACACCTGCGACGCCATGCTCGGGGTCCGCGGCAATTCGGCGATCACGCGCCCGGTTTGCGCATCGACGACATAGTCGAAATAGCGCGGGGCAATCGCCTCGGCCTTTGCGCCCGGCTTCTTCGGATTCGTAACCGGGACATCTTCGAAGATGAACGCCAAGCGCCATTTCGATCGCGCGGCTTCGAAATAATAAGTGAGGCGCGGGGCGATATCGGTCAGCAGCTTCTTGTACGGCGGCTTTGCCGTAACCGCGGCAGCAGCCTCGGCCGCCGAGATTTTGGCGACCGGCGTCACATCGGTCGGCTCGCCCAGCGCCGAGTTGAGGCTGACAAGCGCATTGTCGTCATCGAGCTCGACCGTGACCAACGACCCGTAAATGGGAATTTCGTGCAGCGTCTGGCGAAACTTCACCGTCTTGGTGCCCGTCAGCGGTACGGTTTCGGTTCCCACCACCTTGAAGCGGCTCTTCGTCGTATCGCTGCTGGGTGCCGTAAAGCCAGGCGCGCTATCGCTGTCCAGCGCCTGATCGAGATACCGCCGCGCAGCCGTTTCGGGATCGACCGAATCGGTCGAAAGCGCCGCCGCGCTGAACGCGCTTAGCGTATTCCGCTCCGCCGCAAGGGCAGCAAAGGTCGGCTGTTCGGCCGCGTCGGCGGCGTGGAGCGAGAAAGACTTCAGCCCGTTCCCAAGTGCATCTTTAATCGACATCGCGCCCTCCGCTGGAGTTCCGAGTCGATAGTATAGCATTGACACGCTAAACTACAGAATCAGTATTCGGCCGTATCGGATCGACTGGATGCAGTGGCGCGCCTCAGCCCCGCCCGAGCTGAAGGACGAAATTCCGCCGCTCGGTCCTGAGGTCGGCGGGGCTCAGGCTCTTCAAGCCGTCGAGTTCGGCGCGGAGGGCAAGCGACAGGCGCTTGATCGCGCCGGGATGATCGCGGTGCGCGCCGCCTTTGGGTTCATAGACGATGCGGTGGATCACGCCCAAGCGCAGCAAATCGGCGGCGGTGATCTTCATCGCCTCGGCGGCATCGGGCGCACGGTCGGCACCGCGCCACAGGATCGACGCGCAGCCTTCGGGCGAGATGACCGAATAGACGGCATGTTCGAACATCAGCACGCGGTTCGCAGCGGCAAGCGCAACTGCCCCGCCCGAGCCGCCTTCGCCGACAATCACCGCGATCAGCGGCACGCCGAGCGAGAGGCAGCGCTCGGTGCTGCGCGCGATCGCTTCGGCTTGCCCGCGCGCTTCGGCATCGATGCCGGGAAAGGCACCGGGCGTGTCGACCAAAGTGATCACCGGCAGGCCGAAACGGTCGGCCAAATCCATCAGGCGGATCGCCTTGCGATACCCCTCGGGCCGCGCCATCCCGAAATTGTGGTGCAGCCGCGAGGTCGTGTCCTCACCCTTCACATGACCGATGACGAGCACCGATCGCCCCTCGAATTTCGCCAGACCGCCGATGATCGCTTTATCGTCGGCAAAGGCGCGGTCGCCCGCCAGCGGCATGAAATCCTCGAACAACCCTTCAACGAAATGCCGGAAATGCGGGCGGTCGGGATGCCGCGCGACTTGCGTGCGTTGCCACGGCGTCAGCCGCGCATACAGATCCGCGAGCTGCCGCTCCGCCCGCTCGTCGAGCATCGCGGCTTCGGCCTCGCCCGCGCCGGTGCGTCTGAGCGCCGCCGCATGCGCGGCGAGCGTCTCGATCGGCTTTTCGAACGCGAGATAGTGCATCACACCGTCATCGACATGCCGCGGTAAATCCGCGCGCGGTACCGCGAATCCTCGGCATCGGGCAGCGGCGCACCGACCAGCAGCACCGCACGCGCAAAGCGCTTCACCTCTTCGAGATGCTCGTCGAGATTGCGCGGTTCCTCGGACTGGACGCGGCGTGTCAGGTTGATCTGGTTGACCGGCACATCATGCACCAGCCGTTCATTCTCCACTGCGAGCGTCGCGGTGAAAGCGTGCAGCGTCGTCTTGATGAAATTGGCGAGCGCGAAGGCGGGACTCTTGTCGCCCATCGGCACATCGGGCGACGCCAGCACGAGCTGGCAATCATCGTAGAGCGAGGCTTTCCGCGATACGCGGAAATGGTTGGTCAGATTGTTGGCGACCAGCAGACGGAACGCATCCGGGTCGAGCGGATCGTCACGCTCGAACAGCTTTTGCGGCAGCGCCTCGAACGGGGTCGAGAGCACGGTGGTCGGCCGCCCCCATTGCACCATCGCCTCATCCATTGCGCCCTCGACGGCATCGCCACAGACGATCGATTCCACCGTCTCCCCCGGCACATCGGCAAGCGCGGCCTTCAGCGTCGCAAAGCCTTCCGCCGTCCGGGTGATCAGCACCACGCGCGCGACCTGCGCTTCAGTGATGAAGGCGCGCGCGGTCTCGGCGATGTAATCGACCAGATGCTCGCCGATGATCCACACGGTCTTCCCGCGCATCTGATCTAGCCGTTCCTGCTTGGGGCTGCCGAACAGTTCGCGCTCGGTCGTCGAGCGTTCGACCGAGAGGCCGCCCGAGGGCATGAAGGTCTCGCCCGAAACCGCGCGATCAGCGAGGAAGAACACCGTCGCCTGCGCGACATCGGTTTCGGTCGGCATCTTGCCGAGATACAGTTTGGACAGCACGCCGCTGCCGACCTTCTTGGCCTCGACCGCAATTTTTTCGGCGGGGAGGAACGGCGCATCCTCGGGCGGGGTGCGCAGCAGCCAGCCGCCATTCGCCTCGGGCGTATCGGCACGGTCGCGCCAGCCGGGCGAATCGAGGAAATAGCCGCCCTGCCGGAGCCGCGAAACGAGCGCGGCGGCGATCGGCTGGGTCAGCAGATATTGGTCCCACGTGCATACGCCGTCACCCTCACGCGCGCAGGCCAGCGCCAGATCGCGGATTTCGCGCGGCACGTTGGTGTCGTGCGACATCCGTACCGTGTCGTTGCGCGCGAGCCGGGTGAGCAGTGCCTCGACCCGGACCCCGCGCCGGAGTGCCTTGACCGCAGCGGCGTGGATCGCGTTCAGGCGCTTATTCTCGAGGATCAATTTGCCGCGCCGGTCGAACAGGCCGGGCTTGCCGCCCGTCCCCGCCAACCGGTCGCCATCGACCGGCCCCGGCGCGATGGCGTTGAACTGCACCTCGGGACCCAAATAGCGTGACATCGCCTCGACCATCGCGCGCTGGCCCGATTTCGACACCGCATAATCGGCGCGATTGGGATAAGCGACCGCGAGGTATTTTTCGCCGCCGAAATAGCTTGAAACGTTGAGGACATAGCCCGACCCCTGTGCCTTCATCAGCGGCACAACATGATGCATCACGAAGAAATTCGAGATCAGATTGGCATCGAGCGTGTAGTTCCAGGCATCGACGCTCATGTCGACGACCATGTCTTCGGCACCCGCGACACCGGCATTGTTGATCAGGTAATCGATCCGCCCGAACGCCTTGAGCGTCGCATCGACCGCGCCCTTCAGCGACGCGAAATTGCTGACATCGACATTGCCGAGCGTCTGCACGCGCCGCTCGACCCCGGCGAAACCGATGTCCTCAAGCTCGCTGACGATGCGCGCGCGCGCCACGGCGAGCTCGCTCTCGCGCCGCGCGACGATCATTACCTTGGCACCCGCAAGCGCCAGCAACCGCGCGACTTGCCCGCCGATCCCGGCCGACCCGCCGGTGATGAGCGCCACCTTGCCCATGTGCAGCCCGGTGATGTTCTCGCTGAACCCCGGCATCGCTTTGCGCGATCCGGTCGCCTCGCCGATGCTGGTGGGGACGTAGAGCGTCACTTCGCGGATCTTGCTTTCCTTGAGCAGGATGCGCGCGGCATGGCCTGCGGTGAAGCGGGTATTCTCCGCCTCACTATTGCCGAAGCGGACGATCTGATTGCCCCATTCGGCCTGCCGACGGCGGCCATGCGCGACGTCGATTTCGGATTCATCGCGCCAGGTGCGGATCAACTGCTCGGTCGCGGCGCGCAGCATCTGCGCATAGACATCGCCCTTGCCGTCGCTCGGATTGGTGAGGAACACGAAGCGCGGTTCCTGCAGCAGCGTGTCGTTGCGCTTCCAATAGCGGCTGAGCGTGCGAGCGAGCGCGATGTTGCCCGCCATCTCGACGTCCATGAAGCTCGCGACATCCTCGTCGCTCGCATCGACCAGATCACCGACCAGTTCGCCGGCACCCAGCACCGGCATGAACAGCGCGCCGGTGATCGCGGTGAACTCCTGCGTATAGGCATGGAGTGCCGCCTCCATCGCGGCGGGCTCGGCGCGGTTGAAGCGGATGATCGTCAGCCGGTCGTCCGCGCCTTCGGCCTTGGCGCGGGCTTGCGCGATCGCGACATCGGCCTGGCGCGTAAGCCCGAGCAGCACGCGCGCACCGCACGCGATCTGGATATTGGCGATCTCCAGCGCTTCCTGCCAGCCGTCACCCGCCGCGATTAGCACGGCAAGCCCCGCTCCGTCCATCGAGCGCATCGTCGGGCGTGACAGATAGGTCGAGCGCGCTTCCTTGCGCACCGTCATGCCGTGCGTCACTTCGAAATCATGGCCGTTATACGCGGCGGATTCATCACTACCGAGGAACACGCAGGTCGTCGCGATATCGCTCGGCGTGGGGAAAGTCTTGGCCTTGGCATTGCCACCGGTCGCGCGTTCCAAGGACATCATGTCGAAGAACTGGCTGGCGGTGGTCCCGGCATCGTCGCCGCGCATCGTGTCCATCGTCGCGAACACGCTGCGGATCCGCTCGCTTTCGATCGGGCCGGGGAAGACGAGGTTGACGCGGATGCCGCGTGGGCCGAGTTCGAGCGACAATTCGCGCGAGAAGGCATTCATCGCCGCCTTGGGCACAACATAAGCGGTGCGGGCGTAATAGGGCGTGCGCGAAAAGATCGTCGAGATGTTGATGATCGATCCGCCTTCACCCATCGCGGTCGCCGCCGCGCGCGAGACATTCCAGGCGACGCCGAAGATGTTGCGGATCGCGTCGCCGACGGTTTCGCTATCGGTCGAGCCGGCTTTGCGAAGCGCGGCGAGTTCATCGGCGTCGATCGGCAATTGCTCGATCGGCTGCTTCGGCCCGGCCGATCCGGCATTGTTGACGAGGATATCGATCCGCCCGAAGCGCTTCACGACATCGGCGACGGCATCGCGCACCGAATCCGCATCCCCGCCGTCAAGCGCCACGGTCGCGAGCCGCGCGGCATCGACCCCCGTTTCGGCACGAATCGCTTCAGCCGCGGCATCGGTGCGCGTGGGCGTACGCCCGGTCATCACCACCGTCGCGCCCTCGGCGAGATAATGCCGCACGATATAGCCGCCGATGTTACCGGCCGCGCCCGTTACGACGGCGATCTTGCCCGCCAACCGGCCTCCGCCGGGTGCAGCCAAAATGGTGTTCGCCTTCGCCATATCACTCTCCACTGGGCGTGCGGTCTCAGATTCGCACATTGACGGGTTCAGAGCCTGGGGAGGGCGTGTCTGATCTTATCGGCTATTGCGGCAACGGCAACGGGGGTTGATCGTTCCCGCCAGAATTTCTCGGCAGAATTAAGCGTCGGGTGGATTCGCTTCTCCCGCCGCCCATGCCTCGAGCAAGGCATCGCGGCTACGCAAGCCCAGTTCCGGCAAAGCGTGGTTGACGACATAGGTCGCGCCCGAATGGCGGTTTTCCCACATCGCCTGATGCGCCTCAGGCAAGCCGTCCCACGGCACGACCTGCGGCTCGGTCACTTCGAGCAGACCCGCTGCAATCATGTCGTTCATCCGCGACACTTCATACGCATTGCACAAATGCGTGCCGAGGATCGACGCGGTCGGCATCAGGATCTTGCGCTGCCGCGTCCACACTTGCGGCGCGTAGAAGGTGAAGCGCTGGCCGGTCATTTCCTCGGCGAAGATCACCCGGCCCGTAAACGGCTTCACCAGCGAGGTGGAGACTCCCAGCGTATCCTGCGCAGCGCGTTCGATGATCAGATCGGGGCTGCCGCGCGGATTATCGGGCGAGCGCAGGATTTTGCCGACCGCCGAACCGAACGGCTTCATCACGCGGTCCTGATAATCGCGCACTGCCGCCTTGAAGATTTCGATATCGGCCTTGGAATCGGGCAGCAGCGGCATCGTGTCGGGCCACAGGAAATTTGCGCCCTCCTTTCGCCGGATCGATTCGAGGCTGACGATCCCCTCGATCGCATCCTCCAGCCCCAGCGATTGCAGGAATTCGCGCTGACCATCGGTGGTGGTGGCGACGACGCTGCGCGCGTTGAAACGCCGCGCCGCTTCGATCATTTCGAGGCCCGTCTCGTCGAGCAAGGCGGTCGAGCGCGGGCCGTAATAGATCAGCACCGCCTCGCCACCGCGTAAGGCAGCGCGGCGCAACATTTCTTCGGGCGACGCCGTGCCGGGTTTGCCCATGAAGCTGAAATGATAGCCCGACGACGCGCCGTAGAAAGCGAGCGTGCCGCCTTCCGCCAACAACTGGAAACTGCGCGGGAAGGCGGTTTCACCGGCGTGGCTGACGACATAATCGGCGCGCTTGCCGCCGTTGAGCGCTTCATATTCGGCGATCAACGGTGCGCCCGCCGCTTCCCACGCGCGCGCCGCTTCGGGTTCCTCGGGAACGATCGTGTAGAGATTGGCGAAGCGCGGGTCCTTGCGATCGATCGCGCCGACAGCGCCTTGCTGCTCCTTGATGAAGGCAGCGCGTTCGGGCGAGGAGACCAGCCCGGTCACTTGCAAGCCGGTCCGCACCGAAGAGCGCAAGGCGTCGAGCCCGGTCCCGGTCGCCGCGCCCTCGACGAACAGCGTCCGCCCCGGCGCAATCTGCAGCGTGGTAAACAAACAGCGCGAAATCGTGCCCAGGTTGAGCACGTAACTCCCCGCTTGCTCCAGCGTCAGGTCGGGCGGGATCGCGTGCATTTGCGGGGCCTGCACCGTCAGGAATTGCGCGTGGCTGCCCGTCTCGGTCTCGTACCCTTGGATCGAGAAGTCCGCATACATCGGATCGTTGCCGACAGCGGGGCTGAGCAAATCGTTGGTGCCCGAATAGACGGTGACCAGATCGCCGACCTTAACGCGCCCCTCGGCGCGCGTCTCGCTGCCGAGTGCCGCGACCAAGGCGATGCCGCCCGATCCGGTGATCTGGACGTCTTCCTCATGGCTGTCGAAGGGTGAGACGGGAATGCCGGTCAGCGCCCAGATGTCGTTGAAATTGACCTCGCTGGTCAGCATGTAGAGCAGCGCTTCGTTGGGGGCTGGCTCGGGTACTTTCACGATCAGTTCGCGCTCATGGCTGGCGGGTGGGCCGAAGCGGGGGGCGCCCGTTTCCGCATCGCGGGCGATGCCGAAGGCGTATTGCCATTCTGGGATGCGTGTTACGCCGGGGTAGAAAGGCGCGCCGACGGGGAGCAATTCGCCCGCTGCCTGCAACGCCTGTCCGCGCGGCTCATGTTCTTCGTCCAGCCACACGCCGTCGCGGCGGACGGGGAGCGGCGGGCTGACCTTGTCGATGAACTGGCGGATGCCGGTCTTGCCACCCTCGGGATCGATGATCGCCTCGGCAAACAGCGCAGCCTCGCGCGCATAACCCGCCGCAACGCCCTGTTCGAGTCCCGTGCGCACCGCATCGAGCGCGCGTTTGCCCGCAGCGCCGCGTCCCGCCCAGTCGAGCTGGCGGAGAATGCGTTGGAGGAAATCGTCGGCGAGCACGGCGTCGAGATCGACCGACAGTGGTTCGGCCCACGTCTTGATGATGGCCTGCCGGCGAGCAAAGGCGGCGGCGAGCACGCTGGCCTCGCCGTCGCGGACATAGTCGCGCACTGCCGCATGGGCCTGCGACAAAGCATCGTCAGCGTTTGCAACCAACTCATCGACCAGCCCGATCTCAAGCGCCGCGGCGCCGTCGATCGATCGACCGCCGAGGATAAGATCGAGGGCGTCTCGGACGCCTTCAGCCCCGTTCATATCGGCGAGCAAGCGCGGCAAGCGCTGCGTCCCGCCATATCCTGGCAGCAGCCGCAACCGAATCTCGGGCTGGCCGAAGCGGGCGGTCGGCTCGGCGATGCGGTAATGGCAGGCGAGCGCGAACTCCATGCCGCCGCCGAGCGCCACGCCCTGCACCGCGGCGATGCAGGGTTTGCCCATCGTCTCGATCTTGCGGAACGCCAGTTGTGCATTGTTGGGCAGCACCATCGCTTCGTCGAGCGTGTGGATTTCCTCGAGCATTTGCCGAATGTCGGCGCCCGCGACGAACGAGGCGGTGCCCTGACCGGTGAACACCACCGCAATGACATCGTCCTTGCGTGACAATTGATCGACCACGACCACCAATTCGTCGATCGCACGTTCGTTGAGCGCGTTGACCGGCGGGTTGGTGACGGTGACGGTCGCGACGCGCTTGCCCGGTGCGACATTGTTGTACTGGACGAGGAAATAGCGGTTGCGCTCGAACAGCGACTGCTCCTCGCTGAGGCGCTGCTTACGCTGCCAATCGTCGATCGCGGTCTTGAGTTCGGTCAACGCTTCCGGATTGCGCAGCGTCGTCACATCGCCGACATCGCCGCCCTCGACCAGCGCGCGCACCATTCGGCGCATGTACTTGCCCGAGCGCGTTTCGGGGAATTGCGAGACCTCGATGAAATCGGCCGGCACCGCGACCGCGCCCTTTTCGCTGCGCACCAGTTCGAACAGGCGCCGCTTGTCGTCGATCGTGAGCTTGCGCCCCGCGACCGGCACGACGAAGGCGAGCGGGGTCAGCCCCTTTTCGCGGTGCGGCGCGCCGATCACCAGCACGTTGCCGACCGGCGAATCCGGGTCGAGCGCCTTGTCGCGCAGCACCGCGCCTTCGATCTCCTCGGTCCCCATACGGTGGCCCGAGACGTTGATCACGTCGTCGCTGCGCCCGTGGAGCGAGAAGGAGCCATCGTCATGCGCGATCGCAAAATCGCCCTGCGTGTAGGCCCACGCGCCGCGCCAGCGCTTCCAATAACCGTCGATCCAGCGGCCTACGTCGCCGCGCCAGTCGCGCTGAACGCTGCCATTCTCGACCCGAAAATTGCCGACATCGCCCCAGATCGTGCGCGCGAGATAGGGGTATGGCGCGGCGATGACGATCTCGCCCTTCTCGCCCATCGCGGCGCGGCGCCACGGCACCCCCTCGCCATCGTCGCGCGCGAACAGCGTGGACCCCGCCGCCGCATCGGCATCCTCGACCCACACATCGCCGACGATCCACGGCAGCGGGTAAGCATGCGCATCGGGCTTTAGCGGGAAATCATGGTTGCCATAGAAATGCGTCCAGGCGATGCCGCCATGCTCGGTCGCCCAATAGCTGTTGATGTACTGCGGGGCGACATGGCGCATCCCGAACGCCTGCACCGAGGGCGAGGTCGGCTCGGCACAGAAGGTCGCGACGCGCAAACCGCGCATGTCATAGCGTTCGAGGTCGGCGAGGTTCGACGGGTCGGACATCACCGATTTCAGGAAAGTCACGCCCGCCTTGAAGATGGTGACCCCGTGCCGCTCGATCATCGATGCGAAGCGCCCGGCATGCGGGAAAACCGGCGATCCTTCCGATATGACGCTCGTCACCCGCGTCATCAACGGCGCGCAGATCAGATAG
>JBBQLB010000052.1:0-16138 GCA_038327465.1 Sphingomonadales bacterium
TGTGCTGCTACGCGACGATAAGAGCTTTCCCTTCATCCTGCTCCGCGCCGATCACGACTTTCCGCGGATCCAGAAGCATCGCGGGGCGCGGCGGGCGAAGGGCAATTATTATGGGCCGTTCGCCAGTGCCGGATCGGTCAACAACACGCTCAACGCCCTGCAAAAGCTGTTCCTGTTGCGGAGCTGCACCGATGGCTTCTTCAAGAATCGCGATCGGCCGTGCCTGCTGTACCAGATCAAGCGCTGCTCGGCGCCGTGCGTCGGGCGGATCGATACGGCGGGCTATGCCGATCTGGTGAGCGACGCGAAGGACTTCCTCGCGGGCAAATCGACGCAAGTGCAGGCCAAGCTCGGCGGGCAGATGGAGGTCGCGGCCGCCGCGATGGACTTCGAGCTCGCCGCGATCCTGCGCGACCGGCTGCGCGCGCTGACCTTCATTCAGGGCAGCCAGGCGATCAACGCCGAGGGGATGGGCGATGTCGACATCTTTGCGATGGCGAACAAGAATGGCGTGATCGGCATCCAGGCGTTCTTCATCCGTGGCGGGCAGAATTGGGGGCATCGCAGCTTTTTCCCGGCGCACACCGCCGATGTGCCCGAGGATGAGATTTTCACCGGCTTCCTCGCGCAATTTTACGAGGAAGTGCCGCCGCCGAAGACGATCTTCCTCGATCGCGATCTGGAGGAGGGGGCGTTGCTCGGCGAGGCGCTGGGGGCCGGGGTCGGCTTCAAGGTGACGCTGTCGACGCCGCAGCGGGGCACGCGGCGGCGCTTGCTCGATCAGGCGAAGCGCAATGCCGAGGAAGCGCTCGACCGGCGGCTGGCGGAGAGCACGACGCAAGCCAAGTTGCTGCGCGAAGTCGCCGAACTGTTCGACCTGGCCGAGCCGCCCGACCGGATTGAGATTTACGACAACAGCCATATTCAGGGGACCAACGCGGTCGGCGCGATGGTCGTCGCGGGGCCGGAGGGCTTCCGCAAGGGCCAGTATCGCAAGTTCAACATCAAGAACCCCGAGACCATCCCCGGCGACGATTTCGGGATGATGCGCGAGGTGTTCCAGCGGCGCTTTGCGCGGGCGCTGAACGACGATCCCGATCGCGATGCGGGCGACTGGCCCGATCTCGTGCTGATCGACGGCGGGCGCGGGCAGTTGAATGCGGTCAAGGCCGTGCTCGAGGAAATGGGGATCGAGGACGTGTGCCTCGTCGGCATCGCCAAGGGCCCGCTGCACGGCCGCGACGGGCGCGAGATGTTCCACTTGCTCGACGGGCGCGAGTTCCAGCTCCCCGTCAACGCGCCGGTGTTGTTCTACCTCCAGCGGCTGCGCGACGAAGTCCACCGCTTCGCGATCGGCGCGCACCGGGCGAAACGGGCGAAGGCGATCGGGGCGTCGCCGTTGGACGATGTGCCGGGGATTGGGCCCGCGCGGAAGAAGGCGTTGCTGATGCACTTCGGCACGGCGCGGGCGGTGCGGGGGGCGAGTTTGGAGGATTTGCAGAAGGCACCGGGGGTGAGCGCTGCGGTGGCGCAGCAGCTTTATGATTTTTTCCATGCGCGGTGAGGGGGTTGGGCCGGTTTTCGCGCTTTGTTGCAGTGCGGAAGGTCACTGGAAAGTCACTCGAAAGCGGTGTTGAAACGCGCGGCGTTCGGTGCGGGGCGTGTGCAAGGTCATCTCGAATAAAGCGTCCTCGTGCTCCTGCGGAGGCAGGAGCGCTGGGTTCATGCGCTGGCTTCCGTTACGCAGGGCTCCTGCCTGCGCAGGAGCACGGGCAGGGGGCATCTTCGGCGAGAACGACAAGCGGATCGCTGCGGACCTTCCGGTTCGCGCGCAGGGTGGGATCGACGGTTGGAAAGAGCGGGTCGATCTTACCGCATCCCTGGGGCTGTAGGAAAGCCATGCGTAGCGGGCACTTCAATATCCCGCAAAACAAAAAGGGCCCGCTTTCGCGAGCCCTTTCGGTCGCAATGGCAGCACTTATGCCGAGGTAGGTTCTCGACGACTCGGCAGCTTAAGCGCCCACCGAATCATGTCTGCCAGGATCGGGAAAATGTCGTTATGCTTTGCGCCAAACCGCATATACCCGCCCTGCATCGATCCAATATCACGGTTGCCCCCCGTATCATCTGGTAGGTAAGCCGACAGCCCCGCTAACTTGGCATCGATCCGCTCACCTTCGGTCAAAGCGTAAAAATTCCACATCGGGTTGCTGTGGGAGAAATCGATTTCCGGCAGGCCTTCAAGGAACTGCTGATAGAGAACATCAGCATTGTCGGGCTTGCGATTGCTGAAGTTCAGATCGTAAGCGATTTTTGCCAAAGCCTTCAACACCACCGGTTGCGCAGCGACCGTCTTCTCCTTGGCCCTGTGCGACGCGAAGTCGGGGATTTCTACGATACGACTCCACAAGTCCATGATCGCGGGTTCACGTGGCTCAATAACAGCCGGAGTTGCCCCTGCGACGTTGCCCTTGTTGAGAAATGCGATCGCATTAACGCCAACGAGATCCTTTAAGACTAGCGCGCCCGTGTCTTCTGACCAATCCTTTGCCTCGGCTTCAGTAACGGCGATTCCGAGGTCGCTCGCGAGATTCCGCTTAATGAAATGGGTGATTGGGTTCGAGCCGTCGAACTGAAAAGCGAGCGACGCGTCGACTTTCTTGCCTAGCCGATTGAGGTCATGGAACAGCTGACGTTCCTGCGCGATGTCGAGGCCGAGATGAACCTCGACCGTCAGAGTTGCGTAAGAGCGAGCGGCTTCATAGGCTTCGTTCCAGACTAGCATTTCTTCTTCGGTAACGATCCTGCCCTTCTCTACGAACAGTACGGCACCTTTTCCCGGATATTTTCCAGTTTGACGCACTTGGTCGAGGAATGTCATCGCCATGTCAGCCGCGTGACGGCGGTGCTGACCGTCCACCACCCAAAGAATGTGGCGCTCGGAGACAAACACCTTGAACGCGGCGGTTTCACCGCTTTGGGTTTCCAGGCGGAAGCCACGAATGCCGCCAATACCGTTTCCCCCGGGCGGGATGTTGCGGATATTGCAGACAAGCGGCTGGAGCGAAAAATAGGGCTGCTCACCGAGTTGCCGCAACAGCGCATCGAACGCTGGTGGCACAGCCTTGCCGCTTACGAGGCGGCGCATCTTCGCGGCCGAAATCAGCCCTTTAACCATATAGATGGCGAGCTTTTTCGCGTGGTTTTCGTCTAGCTGGCGCTGCGCGACGGGGCCAGCTTCGCGATTGTTTGCTACATCCGAAATGTCCGCAAACTTGCGGAACGGGACCGACATCGTGAACACCCGGTGGCCAAGGTTGTGACCGATGAAAACGTTAAACGGGGTTTCGTTGATGTCGCCAGCATCAGCCAACGCATCGAGGCTATCGAGACTTTGCATGCTGCGGATAGGGGTGGGCAAATCGTCAATCTTCGGGTACATGTTTTTTCTCCTCTAAGCTCACCTGGCAGGCGGGGCATTTTGCGGTGATCCGCCCCAGGTGTGAGGAGTAAATATCCCAGGGATATTATTTTGTCAACAGAAATGTTGGAAAGTATGTCCCTGGGGTTAAATTTTCAAGCCCACCCCTCCAGCACCTGATCGGGCGGCCTATGCCCGTCCGCCCACATCCGGATGTTGGCGATGACCTTGTCGCCGGTGGCGAGGCGGCCTTCGTAGGTGGCGCTGCCCATGTGCGGGGTCATCACGACGTTGGGCAAAGCGAGCAGGCGCGGGTCGATTTGGGGTTCGTGCTTCCACACGTCCAAGCCCGCTCCGGCCAGTGCGCCCGCCTCCAGCGCCGCGACCAGCGCGTCTTCGTCGACGATGCCGCCGCGCGAGGTGTTGATAAGGTGGACGTGGCGGCGGAGCAAGGCGATGCGGCGGGCGTCGATCATCGCCTCGCTATCGGCATTGCGCGGGGTGTGGAGCGTCAGGATGTCGATGCTCGAAAGCATCTCGTCGAGATTTTCGTGCCAGGTTGCGGCGAGCTGCGCTTCGAGCACGGCGGGGAGACGGTGGCGGTTGTGGTAATGGATCGACAGGCCGAAGGCGCGCGCGCGGAGTGCCACCGCCTGGCCGATCCGCCCCATGCCGACGATGCCGAGCGCCTTGCCGCCGATGCGGTGACCAAGCATCCCGCCGGGGCTCCAGCCCTTCCATTCGCCCGAGCGCACGAGCTTCTCGCCCTCGGCGAGGCGGCGCGGGACCGAGAGGATCAGCGCCATCGTCATGTCGGCGGTGTCCTCGGTGAGCACGCCGGGGGTGTTGGTGACGATGATGCCGCGCGCGCGCGCGGCCTTCAGCGCAATATGGTTCACGCCCGCGCCGAAATTGGCGATGAGTTTGAGGTTGGGGCCGGCGCCCGCGATCAGGTCGGCGTCGATTTCGTCGGTGACGGTGGGGACGAGCACATCGCACGTCGCCATCGCGGCGGCGAGCTGATCGCGGGTCAGGCCGGTCGGCCCGCGATGGATCGTCGCGTCGAACAATTGCTCCATCCGGTCCATCACCGCGTCGGGCAATTCGCGGGTCGCGACGATCTTGGGGTTCGGGACGCGTCTCATTTCGGGCATGATACAGGCTTGGCGGAGGCGTTTGCCTGCGTCAACGGGTGTTGAAGCCGGGGCACGAAACACGGTAAACGGAGCCCGAATTTCCAAGGGGCGAGTTATGCGTATCGGGGGCCGGATCATCCTGGCGGTGGCGGCAGTGGCGCTGGCCGTTCCATCGCTTGCCGCGTTGGTGGACAAGAAGACGCCGTATTTCGGCTCGATCTCGGCCGGCAAGGCGCGGATGCGGACCGGGCCGGGGCGCAGCTATCCGTCGAGCTGGCTGTATCAGCGCGCCGATTTGCCGGTGAAGGTGCTCGATATTTACGATCATGGCGCGTGGTATAAGGTCGAGGATCCGGGCGGGATTCAGGGCTGGATGATGGGCACGCTGATCAGCGAGACGCGGACTGGGCTGGTGATGGGCACGGTCGCGGAGCTGCGCGATACGCCGCGCGACGCCGGTCGCATCCGTTGGCGTGTGGCGCCGGGCGTGGTCGGTCGGCTGAGCAAATGCGCGCGCGGCTGGTGCTATTTCGATGTGCGCGGGCGCGGCGGCTATGTCGAGGCGGTGCGGCTGTGGGGGGTTGAGCCGGGCGAAGTGCTGAATTGAGCGCGCTTGGCGAGGGCTGGCGGATTGTCCGTGACGATCTGTCGCATGCCGCTGTGGTGGCGTTGATCGAATTGCATCTGCGCGCGGCGTTCGAGAATTCGCCGCCGGGGGCGGTGTTTGCGCTCGATCTGAGCGGCCTGCGCGCGTCCGATGTGACGTTGTGGACGCTGTGGGAGGGCGACGCGCTGCTCGGGATGGGGGCACTGAAGCAGCTCGATTCTGCGCATGGCGAGCTGAAATCGATGCGCACTGCGCCGGGGCATGTGCGGCGCGGGGTCGCGCGGGTGCTGCTGGCGCATTTGATCGCCGAGGCACGGGGGCGGGGCTGGGGCGAGTTGAAGCTGGAAACGGGGGCTAACGATGCGTTTGCGGCGGCCCGGCAATTGTATCAGGGGGCGGGGTTTACGCCGTGCGGGGCGTTTGGGGATTATGTGCTGACGGATTTCAATCGGTGCTATTCGTTGGCATTGTGAGGTGGCGAGAAGAAGAAGGTTTTCTCACACGAAGACGCGAAGGCACGAAGGAAAGAAGTAAGTGAGATTTTGTTCGCGCAGAGGCGCAGAGGCGCAGAGGCGCGGAGGCGCGGAGATTTATGCCCCGCGAAGCGGGTATCAATCTGCATTCCATGTCTGAGTTAAGTAGCTACCGCAGCGAATTTTATCGCTCCGCGCGTTCGCGCCTCTGCGCGAACAAACTTCTTATCTTCGTGTCTTCGCGTCTTCGCGTGAGAAAAACCTTCTTCCTACTGCATCAGTTCCACCGCCACCGCCGTCGCCTCGCCGCCGCCGATGCAGAGTGAGGCGAGGCCGCGCTTCTGGCCGTGCGCTTGTAGCGCCGACAGCAAAGTCGCCAAAATCCGCGCGCCGCTTGCACCGATCGGGTGGCCGAGCGCGCAGGCGCCGCCGTTTACGTTGATGCGGTCATGCGCGATGTCGAGGTCGCGCATCGCGATCATCGCGACGACAGCGAAGGCCTCGTTGACCTCGAACAGATCGACATCCTTGGTCGACCAGCCCGCGCGCTCGAGCGCCTTGCGCATCGCGAAGACCGGCGCGGTGGTGAAGAGCGACGGCGCGTGCGCATGCGCCGCTTGCGCGACGATCCGGGCGATGGGGGTGAGGCCGAGCTTCTCGGCGACCGAGGCGCGGGTCATCACCAAAGCGGCGGCGCCGTCCGAGATGGAGGAAGCGTTGGCGGCGGTGATCGTGCCGTCCTTCGAGAAAGCAGGCTTGAGCATCGGGATCTTGGCGGCATCGCCCTTGGCGGGTTGTTCGTCGAGGCTGACGGTGGCCGGGCCCTTGCGGCCCGATATCTCGACGCCGACGATTTCGCGGTCGAAGCCGCCCGATGTCTGCGCGCGCTGCGCCCGGTGGAGCGATTCGATCGCGTACTCGTCCATTTGCGCGCGGGTGAATTGATAGACGGCGGCGGTATCCTCGGCGAAATTACCCATCAATTTGCCGGGTTCGTAAGCATCCTCGAGGCCGTCGAGATACATGTGATCCTTCAGCACATCATGCCCGATCCGCGCGCCGCCACGGTGACGCAGCGAGAGATAGGGCGCGTTGGTCATGCTCTCCATCCCGCCCGCGACGATCAGATCGGCCGATCCGGCGGCAAGTGCATCGGCAGCGAGCATCGTCGCCATCATGCCCGAGCCGCACATCTTGTTGACCGTCGTGGCCTCGATATGCTCGCCGAGGCCCGCCTTGAGTGCCGCCTGCCGCGCCGGGGCCTGACCAAGCCCGGCGGGTAGGACGCAGCCCATGTAGATCCGCTCGATCACATCGCCCGACACGCCCGCGCGCGCGACCGCGCCGCCGACGGCCGCCGCTCCGAGTTCGGTCGCGGTCGCGCCGGTCAGCGCGCCTTGGAACGATCCCATCGGGGTGCGGGCATAAGAGACGATGACGATCGGATCGGTGGACATTGCGGGCCTTTCACGGCGGAGATGCGCGCGATCTAGGGCCGCCGATCGCGGATTACAAATCCGCTTGCGGCGCTTATGGCGCTGTCATGCCCAATCTTACGACAGAAGCGATCCTCTGGCCGGTGCTGCTCGGCGTGCTTGGCGCGGTGATCGGGAGTTTTCTCGCGACGCTGGTGGTGCGCTGGGGGGATGAGCGGTCGGTGCTGCGCGGGCGGTCGGAGTGCGATGCGTGTCATGCGCAGCTCGGCGCGCGCGATCTTATCCCATTGGTGAGCGCAGTGCTTGGACGCGGGCGGTGCCGGATGTGTGGGGCGCGGATCGATCCGCGGCATTGGCAGATCGAGCTTGGCTGCGTGTTTGTGGGTGTGTTGGCGGGGGTTGCGGTGCCGGGGCCGGTCGGGCTGGCGGGGGCTGTGTTCGGCTGGCTGCTGGTGACGCTCGCGGCGCTTGATCTGGCGTATTTCGTTCTGCCGAACGTGTTGACAATGACGCTGGCGGTTGGTGGCTTGGTCACCGGATTGCTGGGGGTCGAGCCCTCGGTGCAGGATCGGCTGATTGGCGGGGCAGGGGGCTTTGCCGCCTTGTGGCTGATCGGGGAGGGCTATCGGCTGCTCCGTAAGCGGCAGGGGCTCGGCGGGGGCGACCCCAAGATGCTTGGCGCGATCGGGTTGTGGCTGGGGTGGCAAATCCTGCCGGGGGTGGTTTTTCTGGCGGCGCTCACGGGTCTCGCGATCGTGCTGGTGGGGATGGCGACGGGCAAGAGTGCGGCGCTAACCGATGCGAAGCCGTTCGGCGCACTGCTCGCGATCGCCGCTTACCCGGCGTGGTTGTTCCTGTTAGGATCGACGGCATGAGCATTCTCCTCTTTCTCGCCGCCTTCGCGCAAGCCGCGCCCGCTACGCCGCCAGCTCCGTCGATCGATGGGTTGCCGATTGGCGCGATCCCGCGTCAGGACCTGCCCGAGCGGGGCTGCGCCGCTTATCTCTGGACCGCGAGCGGAACGCGCGCGCTGGTCGCGATGGCGCAGGCCGATCCGGCGCGGCTGCGGCTGTCGATTGCGGGCACGATCGTCGATCTCGAACGCAGCGGGCAAACAGGCGCGGGCGGTTTCGGCTTTGCCGAAACGAACGATTATGGCAGCGGCAGCACCGCCGCGAAGCTGACACTGAAGATCGAAACGAAGGGATCGATCGTCGGCGGGGCGTTGGTGCCTGAGGGTATCTTGCAAATCGACCGGGCGGGGCAGGACAGCCTCGTGGTGCCGGTCGCCGGGATGATAGGATGCGCGGCATGACGATGAACGATGTCCTCGCGTTGCAACGCGCAAGCTTCATGACCGAATTGCCGGTCTCGCTTGCCGCGCGGAAGGACCGGTTGAACCGGGCGGTCGCGATGATCGGCGACCATGCCGATGCGTTTTGCGACGCACTGAGCGAGGATTTCGGGCATCGCAGCCGCGAACAATCGATGCTGACCGATGTCGCATCCTCGATCGCGCCGCTTAAACATGCGCTGAAATCGGTCGAGAAATGGATGCGCCCCGAAACACGCGCGGTGCAATTTCCGCTCGGGTTGCTCGGCGCGCGGGCGTGGGTGGAGTATCAGCCCAAGGGCGTGGTCGGGGTGATTGCGCCGTGGAATTTCCCGGTGAACCTCGTGATGGGCCCGGTCGCGGGAGCCTTTGCGGCGGGCAACCGCGTGATGGTCAAGACGAGCGAATTCACCGCGCGCACGGCGGCATTGTTCGAGGAGATTTGCCCCAAATATTTCGCGGCCGACGAGCTCGCTTTCTTCAGCGGCGGGCCGGATGTGGGGAAGGCGTTTTCCGAGCTGCCGTTCGACCATTTAATCTTCACCGGCGCGACCGGGATCGGGCGGCACATCCTGCACGCCGCCGCCGACAATCTGACGCCGGTGACGCTGGAGCTGGGTGGCAAATCGCCGGTGATCGTCGGCAAGGGCGCCGATATCGCCAGGACGACCGAGCGCGTTGCGATCGGCAAGATGCTCAACGCCGGGCAAATCTGCCTGGCGCCCGATTATATGCTTGTGCCCGAGGCGCAGGAGCAAGCCGTCGTCGATGGGCTGAAGGCGGCGGTGTCGTCCATGTATCCGACCTTGCTCGCCAACCCGGATTATACCGCGATCATCAATGACCGGCATCATCAGCGGCTGACCGATTGGGTCGAGGATGCGCGCGCCAAGGGGGCGACGGTCGAGGTGGTCAATCCCGGTGGTGAGGATTTCGCCGGGTCGAATGCGCGGAAAATGCCGCTGCATATCGTGCGGGGCGCGACCGATGATATGATGGTGATGCAGGAGGAATTGTTCGGGCCGATCCTGCCGGTGCGCAGCTATCGCGCGATCGATGATGCCATTTCGGAGGTCAACCGCCGCGACCGACCGCTCGGGCTATACTATTTCGGGCCGGATGAGGCAGAGCGGCGGCGCGTGCTCGATCGGACGATCTCAGGCGGGGTGACGCTCGACGATGTGGTGTTCCACGTCTCGATGGAGGAACTGCCGTTCGGCGGGATCGGGCCATCGGGGATGGGGTCGTATCACGGGAGCGACGGCTTCAAGACCTTCAGCCATGCCAAGGCGGTGTATAAGCAGGCGAAGCTCGATGTGGCGAAGTTGGCGGGGTTGAAGCCGCCTTATGGGAAGACGACGTTGGCGAGTGTTAATCGACAGATGAAGTAGTTTCCTCCACCCTCGACGCTTCCCCGGCGAAGGCCGGGGCCCAGTCGTGATGGCCGAGGCAATCAAGCGCAGCGGTGGACAATCCTCTGTTTCGCAACTGGGCCCCGGCCTTCGCCGGGGAAGCGGCAAGAGAGGGCGAACGGCAGGGGTTTAGTCGACTCGATATGCGATCGGCTTGAAACTCCCGCCATTGCTCGCAGGTGCCGAGCAGGCGGTTAGGCCGATTACCAAGTCCATCGCCGCGCGGAACACGATGTGGTCGCCTGCCTTGCTCACCGGAGGCAGCACCGACAGGCGCCCGCTGCCATCGACGGGCACGTTCATGAAGCAATTGAACGCGACCGGGATCGCGTCCTCTCCGATCCCGTAGGGTTCGAGCGCCGCCGCGAGATTGCCGAAGCAGCCGCGATGCGGGGGGAGATCGGGGTAGAAATGGTGGAAGGTCGCGTAGCTGCATGGTGTCAGCAGGAAATCGTGCACGCCGACGCTGTCCGCGATGATTTCCAGCATCGGGCGCGAGCGGTTGGAATAGAGCGTGTGGCCGGTGGTGAGGCGGATCGTCTCGGCATAATCGAGCGTGCGGCCTGACGAGATGACTTCGGCCAGATCATCGGCGTTGAAGGCGAGCAGATCGGCGACTTGCATGCCGCGCGGATCGATCACGGTCAGCGTGCTCCCCGCCTTCAGACGGAAGGCAGTACCGCTACGTTCGGGGATCTCGACCGTGTCGCTCAATCGGATGCGCCGGCGTGGCGGAAGGGGCATTTCCAGTCGGCTTCGACCACGCGCCCGCTATATTGCCGCGCCTCGCTCGCTTCGCCGTGGCGCGCGAGCATCGGGTTGCGCGTGCCCGCCAGCGCCTCGTCGCGGACGAGGATTTTCTCGCGCATGCCTTCGTAGCGGCCCTGCGCACGGAGGGTTTCGAACTGGTCGTGGAGGTTGAACACCATCGTCGGCTGCGCGAAGCGGCGCGCCGGGCGGCTGGCGCGCGGGTGGAGGCCGACGATGAAGAACGCCTCACCGCCGAAGCTCAAGGAGAAATGCGGGCTGTCGGGATCGGCGCTGACGCCTGCGTCATAGCCTTGGCCGCGCCAATGGTCCTTGTCGGAGAGCGACTGCGCGCGCTGCCACAGCGCAGCCTCGAAGGCCTCTTCGCTGAGATCGTCGGGTCCGCCGAAGATGACCGCGAAGCTGCGGAACAGGCCGGGGTCGGCGCGATAGTCGGCGGCAAAGTTCAACAGGCCGTCGTGGATGCGCAAATCGTCCCACGCGCTGTCGATCCGGTCGCAGGCGAGCACCGACAGCGTGCCCTTGGCCAGCGCGGCCTTTGCGCCGACGCAGGGGAAATCCGCCGCCGCGACATGCGCGTCGAGCAGCGCCTGGAAATCGCCCTGTGCGCGGTGACGCCAGGGGAACATGGGGGTCGATGGCGTTGGCATGACCGGTAAGACGCGTTTTCGAGCGCTAAGTTCCGCAGGAATCAGTCTGATCTGGATCAATCGCCGGGGAGAATTGCCTTGGGGAAACCATCCCATGCCTGATCGTAATCCGCGTCGAGCGCACTTGTCTTGAGCGCGAAGTCGGTGGGCGTGAAGACCCAGCGGCTCTCGATCATGAAGGCCATCGTGCCGTCGATTTTGTGCGGTTTGAGGTCGGCGGCGGTGGCGCCCTGCCACGATGCGACATCGGGGCCGTGGCCGCTCATCTGATTGTGCAGCGACAGCGCGCCGGGGACGAATCCGTCGGCCTTGGCATCGTACGCGCCGTAGAGCAGGCCCATGCACTCGCTCATCGTGTTGCGGTGGAACCAGGGCGGGCGGAAGGTGTCTTCGCCGACCAGCCAGCGCGGCGGGAAGATGACGAAATCGACGTTCGCGGGGCCGGGTACGTCGCTTGGGCTGGTCAGGACGGTGAAGATCGACGGATCGGGATGATCGAAGCTGATGCTGCCGATCGTGTTGAAACGCGCGAGATCGTATTTCCACGGCGCGTAATTGCCGTGCCACGCGACGACATCGAGCGGGGAGCGGCCGAGATTGGTGCTCCAGAGTGTTCCGAGGAATTTCTGGACGAGTTCATACTCGCCCTCGATATCCTCGAACCACGCGACCGGCGTTTCGAAATCGCGCGGGTTGGCGAGGCCGTTGGCGCCGATCGGGCCGAGATCGGGGAGGCGGAAGGGCTGGCCGTGGTTTTCGGCGACATAGCCGCGTGCAGGGCCATCGGGGAGGGTGACGCGGAAGCGGACGCCGCGGGGGATCAGCGCGATTTCGCCCGGTTTCACGTCTATGCGGCCGAGTTCGGTCAGCAGGGTGAGGCTGCCGTGTTCGGGCAGGATCAGCAGCTCGCCATCGGCCGAGGCGAAGGCGCGGTTCTCCATGTCCTTTGCGCATCGGTAGAGGTGCATTGCGACTCCGGTCTGCGCTTTCGGGCCGTCGCCCGCGACGAGCATCGTGGTGAGGCTGTCGAGCCAGTCGGTGTCCTGTGTGTCGAGCGGGCCCCAGCGCAGGCGATTGGGGGCGAGGGGTTGCTCGCTGATGCCGGGGGCGAATAATGGCGCGCCGTGGTAGCGGGTGAAGGCGGGGTGCGCGGCGGAGGGGCGCAGGCGGTAGAGCCACGTGCGGCGGTTTTCTGCGCGTGGCGCGGTGAAGGCGGTGCCGCTGAGTTGCTCGGCGTAGAGGCCAAAGGCGGGGCGCTGCGGCGAGTTGCGGCCGATCGGGAGGGCGCCGGGGATGGCTTCGGTGGCGAAGTGGTTGGCGAAGCCGGTCATGTAATCCTCCCCGGTACGGGGAGGGGGACCAGCCGCAGGCTGGTGGAGGGGGTGTGCCGAAAGCGCTTCGCTCGGTGGCGCGCCCCCTCCACCACCCGGCTGCGCCGGGCGGTCCCCCTCCCCGTGCCGGGGAGGATTGTTGCTCACGCTTCAACCACCCCCGGCACCACACCGCGACGGATTTGATCGAGTTCAATCGATTCAAACAGCGCCTTGAAGTTCCCCTCGCCAAAGCCGTCATTGCCCTTGCGCTGGATGATTTCGAAAAAGATCGGGCCGACCATATTCTCGGTGAAGATCTGCAGCAGCAGCCCGCCGCCGGTTTCCGGCGCGCCGTCGATCAGCACCTTACGCTTGCGCATTTCCTCGACGTCATGGCCGTGGCCGGGGAGGCGCTTGTCGATCAGGTCGAAATAGGTGTCGATCGTATCCTGGAAGCGGATGCCGTTGGCGCGCAGCGTGTCGACCGTCTTGAAGATGTCGTCGGTCGCCATGGCGATATGCTGGATGCCTTCGCCTTTGTAATCACGGATGAATTCTTCGATCTGCGAATGCTCGTCCTGGCTTTCGTTGAGCGGAATGCGGATCTTGTCGTCGGGCGCGGTCATTGCCTTCGAAACGAGCTCGGTTGCCTTGCCCTCGATGTAGAAGAAGCGGATTTCGCGGAAGTTGAAGATCCGCTCGTAATAGTCCGCCCAATAGTTCATCCGCCCGCGCATCAAGTTGTGCGTGAGGTGATCGAGCGTGTGGAGGCCGACGCTGTTGTCTTGCGGGGTCGCGCCGGGGACGGGTTCGAAATCGATGTCGTAGATGGTCGTGCCGCCGCGCTGGTCGACGAGATAAAGGTTCGCGCCGCCAATCCCCTCGATCGCCGGGATGTTGAGCTCGGCCGGCCCGACCTTGCCCTCGACCGGCACGGCACCGCGCTCGGTCGCAAGCTTTACCGCCTTCGCAGCGTCCGCCACGCGGAATGCCATCGCGTTGGCCGAGGGGCCGTGGGTGTCGCGGAAACCGGCGACTTGCCCGGCATTTTCCATATTGAGCAGGAAATTGATGTCGCCCTGCGCATAGCGGCGGACGTTTTTGGAGCGGTGCGTTCCGACATGCGTGAAGCCCATCTTGACGAACAGATCGGCCAGCGCCTCAGGGTCGGGCGAGGTGAATTCGACAAATTCGAAGCCGTTGAGGCCCATTGGATTTTCGACTGCAGTCACGCGGGACTCTCCAACTGGTTTCATCTGTAACCATATAGCGGGGTTGCGCGGACCCGTCCATACCGTAACGTCATCCCCTATGACCACGCTCAAGCTCGACAAGTTTCTCCCCTATCGCCTGTCGATCGCCTCGAACCGCGTGTCGGCGGCGGTGGCGAGTATTTATCAGGCGCTGTTCGGGTTGAAGATCCCGGAATGGCGGCTGATCGCGGTGATCGCCGAGGGGGAGGGCGCGACGCAGCAGGCGCTGGGTGTCGCGACGCGGATGGACAAGGTGACGGTCAGCCGTGCGGCGGCGACGTTGGTCGAGCGCGGTCTGGTCGAGCGGCGGCCAAATCCGGGCGACCAGCGCTCGCATTTGCTGGTGCTGACCGCCACGGGCCGCGCGCTCTACGAGGATGTTGCGCCGAAAGCGCTCGAGCTGGAGGCGCAGGTGTTTGCAGGCTTCTCGGCGAAGGAGATCGCGACCTTCGCCGCGATGCTCGAGCGGATCGAGGCATCGGCCGCGCCGTTCGACAGCGACCGCTAGTCGTGCTCCTGCGAAGGCAGGAGCTCTGGGTGGCAGGGGCTTCGCTTCGTTGCCCAGGGCTCCTGCCTTCGCAGGAGCACGAGGTGCGCGGAACGGGGTTGATGCAGGCCGCCTTGCTGGCCTAAGCGCGGGCCAGCCCTCCCCAGGCCGTTCTACCGTATCCAAGGAGGATTCCCATGCCTGACATGCTCGACCGCGCCGGCCTTTCGGTCGCCGCCCCACTCGCCAGCTTCATCGAAGAGCGGGTGCTGCCGGGGCTTGGGATTGACGCTGGGGGCTGGTGGCAGGGTGTCGCGGCGATCTATGCGAAGTTTGCGCCGGAGAATCGCGCGCTGCTGGCCGTGCGCGATACGCTGCAGGCCAAGATCGATCTGCGCTATCTGGCGGGCGAGGCGGTCGACGAGGCATTCCTGCGCGAGATTGGTTATCTCGTGCCCGAGCCTGCGCCGTTCGCGATCGGCACCGAAAATGTCGATGCCGAGGTCGCGACCATGGCCGGGCCGCAGCTGGTCGTGCCGATCCTCAACGCGCGCTTCCTGCTCAATGCGGCGAATGCGCGCTGGGGGAGCTTGTATGATGCGTTTTACGGCACCGACGCCTTGCCGGGGATGGCGGTGCCGGGGGGCTATGATCCGGTGCGCGGCGCGCAGGTGGTCGCGGCGGCCAAGGCGTTTCTCGATCACGCGGTGCCGCTCGCGCACGGGCGGTGGGACGAACTGCTCAACGACGATGCACCGGTCTTGCGCGATCCGGCGCAACTGGTTGGGCGCAAGGGCGCGTCTTATCTGTTCGCCAATAATGGCCTTCATATCGAGGTCGTGGTCGATGCCGAGCATCCGATCGGGCGCGACGATCCCGCGCATATCGCTGACGTGATCCTCGAATCGGCGCTGACGACGATTTGCGATCTCGAGGATTCGGTCGCGGCGGTCGATGCCGAGGATAAGGTCGCGGCCTATGCCAATTGGCTCGGGCTGATGAAAGGCGATCTGTCCGACACGTTTGACAAGGGCGGTAAATCGGTAACGCGGCGGCTAAACCCCGATCGGGTCTATGACGATGGCCTGACGCTGCCGGGGCGTAGCCTGTTGTTCGTGCGCAATGTCGGGCATTTGATGACCAACCCGGCGATCCGCTTGGCCGATGGCAGCGAGGCACCCGAGGGAATTCTTGACGCAATCGTCACCAGCACGATCGCGCTGTACGATTTGCGCGGGCTTGGCGCTTTCAGGAACAGCCGCGCCGGGTCGGTCTATATCGTCAAGCCCAAGATGCACGGGCCCGATGAGGCGGCGTTCACCAACGCGCTGTTCGACGCGGTCGAGGATTTGCTCGGCCTCGCGCGCCACACCATCAAAGTCGGCGTGATGGACGAGGAGCGGCGGACGTCGGCCAATCTCGCCGCCTGCATCCATGCGGTGAAAGACCGCATCGTCTTCATCAACACCGGCTTCCTCGATCGCACCGGCGACGAGATGCACAGTTCGATGCGGGCCGGCGCGATGATCCGCAAGGGCGAGATGAAGGCCAGCGAATGGGTCGCGGCCTATGAGGCGCGCAACGTCGCCATCGGCCTCGCCAGCGGCTTTGCGGGCCGGGCGCAGATCGGCAAGGGCATGTGGGCCGCGCCCGACCGGATGGCTGACATGCTCGCGCAGAAGATCGGCCACCCGCAGGCCGGCGCGAACACCGCCTGGGTGCCAAGCCCGACCGCCGCGATGCTGCACGCGCTTCATTATCACCAATGCGACGTCGCCGCGCGACAGCGGGAGCTCAACCAATCAAACCCGTTTGTTTCGAGCGAAGTCGAGAAACGGAGCGGAGTCGA
>JBBQLB010000053.1:0-14535 GCA_038327465.1 Sphingomonadales bacterium
CTTCAGTTCCGGATGGAACTGCACGCCGACGAACCACGGATGGTCGGGCCGCTCGACGATTTCCGGGAGCATGCCGTCTGGCGACCTACCACTGAAGACGAGACCACCTTTCTCCAGCGCTTCACGGTACGCGGTATTGACCTCATAGCGGTGGCGGTGGCGCTCGGAGATATCGGTGCTGCCATAGATGCTGGAGACGACCGAATTGCCGTCGAGCTTTGCATCATATGCGCCGAGCCGCATCGTTCCGCCCAGATCGCCGCCAGCATCTCGCGTCTGCACGCCTTCCGCTGTCATCCATTCGGTGATCATGCCGACCACCGGCTCGTCGGTCGGGCCGAATTCGGTGGACGAAGCACCCGCAATCCCCGCCAGATCGCGCGCGCCCTCGACGCACGCCATCTGCATGCCGAAGCAAATGCCGAAATAGGGGATCTCGCGTTCGCGCGCGAAGCGGACGCTGGCGATCTTTCCCTCGGCCCCACGCTCGCCAAACGCGCCGGGGACGAGAATCGCGTGGAGCGGTTCGAGCCGCGCCGCGACGTCGCTATCGGGTGCCTCGAACAGCTCCGCATCGATCCATTCGATGTTGACCTTCACGCGGTTGGCAATGCCACCATGAACGAGCGCTTCGCTCAGCGACTTGTAAGCGTCCTGAAGGCCAACATATTTGCCGACGACGCCAACCGTCACTTCGCCCTCGGGATTGGTCAGCCGGTCCATAATGTCGGTCCAGCGGGAAAGATCGGGCGCGCTGCCGGGCAGGATTCCAAAGGCGTTGAGGACGGCGTCGTCGAGCCCCTCCTCATGATATTGTACCGGCACCGCGTAAATGCTCTTGGCATCGAGCGCCGGGATCACCGCTTCCTTCCGCACGTTGCAGAACAAGGCGATCTTGGCGCGGTCGCTGTCGGGCAAGGGCTGTTCGCAGCGGCACACCAGCACGTCCGGCTGGACGCCCAGAGCAGCGAGTTCGCGCACCGAGTGCTGCGTCGGCTTGGTCTTTAGCTCCCCTGCGGCGGCGATGTAGGGTACCAGCGTGACATGGATGCTGATCGAATTGCCGCGGCCAAGGTCGTTGCGCAGCTGCCGAATCGCTTCGATGAACGGCAGCGATTCGATGTCGCCGACCGTCCCGCCGATTTCGCACAGCACGAAATCGAGATCCTCGGTTTCGGCTTGCGCGAATTCCTTGATCGCGTCGGTGACGTGCGGAATCACTTGCACCGTCGCGCCGAGATAATCGCCGCGCCGCTCGCGCGTGATGATCTGCTGATAGATTCGCCCCGAGGTAACATTGTCCGACTGCCGCGACGCGACACCCGTGAAGCGCTCGTAATGGCCGAGGTCGAGATCGGTCTCGGCCCCGTCATCGGTGACATAGACTTCACCATGCTGGTATGGCGACATCGTGCCGGGATCGACGTTAAGGTACGGATCGAACTTGCGAATCCGAACGCGGTAGCCGCGCGCTTGCAGCAATGCCGCAAGGCTTGCCGCCATAAGACCCTTGCCGAGCGAGGAAACCACGCCGCCGGTGATGAAAATGAACCGCGCCATGGGTGCAAAGGCCTAGCGTCAAGCGGGGTGGCACGGCAAGCGCGCGACTCCGTCAATTGTGGAAAACTGCGCGGCCCCGGCGGCCCGCACGCGACTTATTGGGCGAGCGGGACCGTGCCGTTATCGGCGGGCGGTGCCGCCTGGTTCTGCAACGCACTCTGCGCACCCGCCGAGAAGGGCGCGGCATTCGGGTCACCTGCGGGCACCACCGGTGCCGTCGATGCCGCACCGCGCGCCAGTGACGTGTCGATCTTGGTGCTGCGACCCTGCGCCGCCAATACGGCCAGAATGATGCTGAGAGCGATGAACGACGCGCCCAGAATCGACGTGGCGCGCGTCAGGAAATCGGCCGCACCGCGCGCGGACATCAGGCCTGAGGGGCTACCACCCATGCCGAGCCCGCCGCCTTCTGACTTTTGCACAAGGATGACGCCGACGAGCGCCGCCGCGATGACGGCATGGACGACGAGGAGAAATTGAAAAAGGAACATGAAGCGGGCTGAATCCTTGATGCTGCGTACAGCGAAGCCGGGCACATAGGCGAGGTGCCGCGTGCGATCAACCGCCGCGCCGTCCAAGGACCATACCGACATTTCGCAAACGTATTGAAACCTGTCGGCTTTCGGTGCGTTAGAGCCTTTGGAGAATCCCTGATTGTGGGGATTTACCGTGTTATTTACGGACATTTACCGTGGCTCTAACCTCCGATCACGCCCTCTCCGAGTGGATGCAAACCCTTGTCGATTATGTCCGGTCGGGTGAACCCGATCTGACCAATCGCCAAATGGCCTTGCTGCTCGTCGTTTATCTCAAACCCGGTCCGCATACGGTGCGCGGATTGGCGGCGATGCTCAACGTCTCGAAACCCGTCGTCACGCGCGCCTTGAACAGGCTTGGCACCCTGGGCTATCTGCGCCGTCAACGCGACGAGAACGACAAGCGTAATATCTTCGTCGCGCGTACCGCCGAGGGGGCAGAATTTCTTGACGACTTCGGACAGTTCATCGGCGACAGCACGCCACAGCCGGCCAGCGGACGCAGCGCGCCCGCACGAGTCGTCCGAAGCGCCGCCGCGTAACAGCTTCGCGCTGCGGGGGGCCTCGGTGCCGCTGGATCCGCTGCACAACGCCGTGCGGCGCGATCTAGCCGACATCCGGCTCGCCGATCGTGTCTTTGCGCCACATTATGCGGCATCGGTGCAACGCGTGGTCGTGTCAGCCACTGCGCTGCGGCAAGGCGTGGATTTGCACTCGGGCGATCTCGCCGATCTTGCGATCGGCGATGTGTTCGAAGTGCTCGAATTCGTGAAGGGGCGCGCCTGGGGCCGGTCTCCACGGCATGGTCTAGTCGGCTATATCGATGCGGATGCACTCTCCTGGCCGAGCGCATGAGCGTTACGCTCTTCATCGACGGGGCAGCGGGCACGACCGGCCTCGAAATCCGCGAGCGGATGGCGGGTCGTAGCGACGTATCGCTGGTCGAACTCGACGATTCGCGGCGCAAGGATCCGGCGGCACGCGCTGAAGCGCTCAACGACAGTGACTTCGTGATCCTGTGCCTGCCCGACGATGCCGCACGGGAAGCGGTCGCGCTGATCGCCAATAATCGTACGCGCGTGATTGATGCATCGACCGCGCACCGTACTGCTGAAGGCTGGACCTATGGCTTCCCCGAACTGGAGCCATTCCAGTCCGCCGCCATTGCCGAGGCGAAGCGCGTAAGCAATCCGGGCTGCTATCCGACCGGGTTTCTTGCGCTGATCCGGCCATTGGTGCGCGCCGGGCTCGTGCCGGTCGACTGGGCAATCTCGGTCAACGCTGTTTCGGGCTATTCGGGCGGCGGCAAGGCGATGATTGCGGACTTCGAAGGCGTCAATCCGCCCTCCGCAACCCACGCCTACGCGCTCGGTCTGGCACATAAGCATGTGCCCGAGATGCAGAAACACGCGCGGCTCGAACATCCGCCAATCTTCATGCCCTCAGTCGCCAACACCTATCGCGGCATGATCGTCGAAATCGGTCTGCCGCTCCACATGTTCACCCGCCGCCCGACGCTGCACATATGCGAAGCGGTGCTGGGCGAGGCCTATGCCGACAGCAAGGTGATTCGCGTTGGGTCGGGGGATGATGCCATCGTGCAGATCGAGGACGATGCCGCGACCGATCGGCTGACGCTGCGCGTATGCGGCAATCGCGATACCGGCCAGGCACGCCTGATCGCTACGCTCGACAATCTCGGCAAGGGCGCCGCGGGCGCAGCGGTGCAGAATTTCAATATCATGGCCGGGTTCGATCCGGTCGCGGGTCTGACGCTCTAGCTTTAGACCCTTCGCTTACGTATTCACCTTGGCGGCACGGGTCTGCCTCATTAGGGAAACCCTTCCCTAGGAGGTCGCTTCGCAATGCATGTCCGAACGCCCGTCGCCAAGCTGTTGCTGTTCGGCGCGACCGGAGACCTTGCGCAGCGGATGCTGTTGCCGTCACTCTATGGATTGCACGCCGATCGATTGTTACCGGAAGGGCTGACGATCACCGGCACCGCGCGCTCTGAGCATAGCGATGCGAGTTACCGCAAATTCGCGAAAGCCGCGCTCGACGAGTTCCTGCCCGCCGACCGCAAGGACGAGAAGGCGACGAAGAGCTTTCTCGATCGGCTGCAATACCAGTCGCTCGATGCGACCGATCTGACGCATTACCAGCAACTGGCGGAGAAGGTCGGCGATGTTTCGGGCGGCCTCGCCATCTTCCTTTCGACCGCGCCGTCGCTGTTCGAGCCGGTGATCCGCGGTCTCGATTCGGCGGGGCTGGCGGGCGAGACGGTGCGGATCGGGCTGGAGAAGCCGCTCGGCTACGATCTCGCCTCGAGCTGCGAGATTAACGACACCGTCGCCTCGGCCTTTTCGGAGGATCGCACTTTCCGGATCGACCATTATCTCGGTAAGGAAACGGTGCAGAACATCCTGGCGCTTCGTTTCGGCAATTCGTTTTTCGAGCCGGTGTGGAATGCGCGCGGGATCGACAATATCCAGATCACCATCTCAGAGACCGTCGGGCTCGAAGAACGCGCGGCCTATTATGACGGTGCGGGCGCCCTTCGCGACATGGTCGCCAACCATATGTTGCAACTGCTCGCGCTGATCGCGATGGAGCCGCCTGCCCGATTCGATGGGAGTGCGATCCGCGATGAAAAGGCCAAAGTGTTTCGCTCGCTCCGGATGATCGAGCCGGCCGACGCGCCGCTGATGTCGGTGACGGGGCAGTACGCTGCGGGCGCCAGCGGAGGCGAGATCGTCAAAGGGTATATCGACGAACTCGGCAAGCCATCGACCACCGAGACCTTCGTTGCGATCAAGGCGCATGTCGACAATTGGCGCTGGCAGGGTGTGCCCTTCTATCTGCGCACCGGCAAGCGCATGACGACCAGGCGCAGCGAAATCGCGATCCAGTTCAAGCCGGTGCCGCATTCGATGTTTTCGAACCGTGGCGGGCTGCTGCAACCCAACGTGCTGGTCATCCGCCTGCAGCCCGAGGAATATGTCCAGATGCTGATGATGGCGAAGGAGCCGGGGCTCGACCGCGACGGGATCCGCCTGCGCGAGGTGCCGCTAAACCTCAGCCTTGATGCCGAGTTCGCCGGGAAACCGCGCCGCATCGCCTATGAGCGGTTGCTGCTCGATTTGATCGAGGGCGATCAGACGCTTTTCGTCCGTCGCGACGAGGTCGAGGCGCAATGGAGCTGGATCGACGCGATTCGCGCCGGCTGGGTGGCGAACGACATGAAGCCCAAGAATTACGCCTCGGGCAGCTGGGGCCCCAGCGCCGCTATTGCGCTGACCGAACGCGACGGTGTGACATGGCAGGACGACTAGCCGTCGTCACCCCGGACTTGTTCCGGGGTCCACCGCGCTGCACAGGCGTCGTGTGCAATTGAAAAGTGGACCCCGGAATAAGTCCGGGGTGACGGAATGAGGTCTTTATGAGCGACGACGAACGTGAAATCGAATGGTGGGATTATGAAGATGCCGACGAGATGGCCGAGGCCGTCGCAGGCGACATTGGCTTCATCATCGACAGCGCGATCGATGCGCGGGGCGCGGCGGTAATCGCTTTGTCGGGCGGCAAGACGCCGATCCCGATCTACGCCAAGCTCGCCGCCGCCAAGCATGACTGGAAGCGCGTGACGATCGTGCCGGTCGACGAACGCATCGTGCCGCTGGGTGATCCGCTGTCGAACGTCACGATGATCGCCAAGGCGTTCCTGCCCAAAGGGGCACGCGTGATGCCAATCGTCCCGAACGCGACCGCCGACTATAAGGCTGCGGGACGCTCCGCCGATGCGCTGATGCAGGATCTGCACTGGCCGCTCGACCTGTGCCTGCTCGGCGTCGGTGCCGACGGCCATACCGGCTCGATCTTTCCCGGCCCAGATTATGACGAAGCGTTGTCCGGCCCGAAGGAGCGCCGTGCGCTGGGCGTGATGCCCGATCCGATGCCGCAGGACGCCCCCGTCGCGCGCGTGACGCTCAGCCGCGAGGCGATGATTTCGGCGCGCGCGCTGATCATCGCGGTGACGGGCGACGCCAAGAAGAAAGTGATCGAGCAAGCGATCAAGCAGGGTCCGTCGTCGAAATACCCGATCGGGCGCGTGCTGGCGGATGCTGAGCTGCCGGTGGATATCCACTGGGCGGCGGAGTGATGTTGCCGTTATTCGCTCTTTCGTCTCCCCTCCCTGGAAGGGAGGGGCTGGGGGTGGGTTCGCCCGTTGAGAGTCCGACGCCAGCCTCATACCGACCCACCCCCGACCCCTCCCTTCCAGGGAGGGGAGAATGACCACCCTCCACCCCGAAATCGCCGCCGTTACCGACCGGATCATCACCCGGTCGACGCCAACGCGCGATGCCTATCTCGCGTTGATCGGCCGCGCACGCGACACGCATATCGCGCGGCCGGCGCTGGGCTGCGCGAATGCCGCGCATGCCTATGCCGGGACCGAGGAGGACCGCGCGACGCTCGTCACGGGCAAGGCGATGAACATCGGCATCGTCACCGCGTATAACGACATGCTGTCGGCGCACGCGCCTTACTACCGCTACCCCGAACAAATGAAGGTGTGGGCACGCGAGGCGGGCGCGACAGCACAAGTTGCGGGCGGCGTGCCCGCGATGTGCGACGGCGTGACGCAAGGCTATGCCGGGATGGAGCTATCGCTGTTCAGCCGCGACACGATCGCGCTGTCTACCGCGATCGCGCTAAGCCACGGCGTGTTCGAGGGCGCGGCGTTGCTCGGCATTTGCGATAAGATCGTGCCGGGGCTGCTGATGGGGGCGCTGCGCTTCGGGCATTTGCCGATGGTATTTATCCCTGCCGGACCCATGCCCTCAGGCCTCGCCAACAAGGCCAAGGTCGCGGTGCGCGAGGCGTTCGCCGAAGGCAAAGTCGGCCGCGACGCGCTGCTCGAGGCCGAGATCGGCGCCTATCATTCCAAGGGCACCTGTACCTTTTACGGCACCGCCAATTCCAATCAAATGATGATGGAAATGATGGGGCTGCACATGCCGGGTGCGGCGTTCGTCAATCCCGGCACGAAGCTGCGTCAGGAATTGACGCGGGCGGCGGTCCACCGGTTGCCGCAGATCGGCTGGCATGGCGATTCGTATCGCCCGCTTGGGCTATGCATCGATGAGAAAGCGATCGTGAATGCCGCGATCGGCCTGCTCGCGACCGGCGGATCGACCAACCATCTGCTCCATTTGCCCGCGATAGCGGCGTGCGCCGGAATCGTGATCGACTGGGAGGATTTCGATCGCCTGTCCAAGGCGATCCCGCTGATCGCGCGAGTCTATCCCAACGGCTCGGCCGATGTGAACGGGTTCGAGGGTGCTGGCGGGATGGCCTACGTCATTCGCGAACTGGCCGATGCCGGGCTGTTGCACCGCGACCTCCTGACGGTCGCTGGGGACGACATGACCGACTATGGACGCAAACCGGTGCTGGATGACGCCGAAACGCTCGCCTGGATCGATCCCGGCGCGAGCGGTGACGACACCATCCTCCGCCCGCCCGCTGCACCGTTCGCATCCGAAGGCGGCTTTCGCATTCTCTCCGGCAACCTTGGCCGCGCCTGCATCAAGGTCTCCGCAGTGGAGCGCGACCGCTGGACAATCGAAGCCCCCGCGCGCGTCTTTCACGATCAGGCGGCGGTGCTCGCAGCGTTCCAGGCGGGTGAACTCGACCGCGACGTCGTCGTGGTGATGCGCTTCCAGGGCCCACGCGCCAACGGCATGCCCGAATTGCACAAATTGACGCCTGCGCTCGGCGTGCTCCAGAACCGGGGCTTCCGCGTCGCGCTGGTCACCGACGGGCGCATGTCGGGGGCGAGCGGCAAGGTGCCGGCCGCGATCCATTGCTCGCCCGAGGCATTGGGCGACGGCCCGCTGTCCCGCGTGCGCGATGGCGATGTGATCCGGCTCGATGCGGAGGCAGGCGAATTGTTCGCGCGGGTCGATCCGGCGGAATGGGCGGCGCGCACGCCGGCCACCGCACCGCCCGAGGCCGAGGGTATGGGCCGCGAATTGTTCGGCCTGTTTCGCGCGAACGCCAATGAGGCGGAGCGCGGCGCTTCGCCTTTGTTGACGGGAATGGGCTGGTGAGCGCGATCCAGCTCGTTAGCGTCGATCTCGGCGGCACCCACGCCCGCTTTGCGCTGGCCGAAGTGGCAGAGGGCCGCGTCGTCTCGCTCGGCGATCCCGTAACGCTCAAGACCGCAGAATATGCGAGCTTGCAAACCGCATGGGAAGCGTTCGGGCAACAGGTCGGCACGCCGCTGCCGCGTGCCGCCGCTATCGGCATCGCATCCCCGATCGGCGGCGAATTGATCAAGATGACCAACAATCCGTGGATCATCCGTCCGGCGCTGATTCCCGAGCGGCTCAACGTCGATAGCTATGTGCTGATCAACGATTTCGGTGCGATCGGCCATGCCGTTGCGCAAGTCGCGCCCGAACATTTCGCGCATGTGTGCGGCCCTGAAATTCCGCTACCCGAGCGTGGCTCGGTCACCGTCTGCGGACCCGGCACGGGCCTGGGCGTCGCACAGGTGTTGCGCGTGAAGGACGGCTATCATGTGATCGAAACCGAAGGCGGCCATCAGGATTTCGCCCCGCTCGACGCCATCGAGGATGCGCTGCTCAAGCGGTTGCGCAAGACCTTCACGCGCGTGTCGATGGAGCGCGTCGTGGCGGGCCCCGGCATCGTCGCGATCTACCAGACGCTCGCCGAGATTGAGGGCCGCGCGATCCAGCAGGTCGACGACAAGGCGATCTGGACGCTGGCGCTGCAGGACGGCGACAGTCTCGCGCTCGCCGCGCTCGACCGTTTCTGCCTCGCGCTGGGGGCTGTGGCGGGCGACATCGCGCTGGCGCATGGACCGACCGCTGTGGTGATCGCGGGGGGGCTCGGCCTGCGGCTGAAAGACAGGTTGCTGCAATCCGGGTTCGAACAACGGTTCACTGCCAAGGGCCGCTTTCAGGGGCTGATGAAGTCGGTTCCGGTCAAGCTCATTACCCATCCGCAACCTGGCCTGTTCGGCGCAGCGGCGGCGTTTGCACAGGAACATGCGCGATGAGTATCGAGACCGTGATGCGCACCAGCGCGGTGATCCCCGTGCTCGTGATCGACGACGCCGCGACTGCCCGACCGCTCGCCGAGGCTTTGGTCGCGGGCGGCCTCAAAGTGCTCGAGGTCACGCTACGCACCCCTGCCGCACTCGACGCGATCCGCGAAATGAAGAAGGTCGCGGGCGCGATCGTCGGCGCAGGGACGGTGGTGAACCCCGAGCAGTTCGCCGAAGCGATGGATGCCGGGGCCGAATTCATCGTCTCGCCGGGCCTGACCGAGCGGCTCGCGAAGCCGATCATCGCGAGCGGCGTACCGTTCCTGCCCGGCATCGCCAATGCTGCCGACATCATGACCGGGCTCGATCTTGGCCTCACCCATTTCAAATTCTTCCCCGCCGAGGCGAATGGCGGGTTGAAGGCGCTTAAAGCCCTCGCCGCGCCCTTCTACCAATGCCGCTTCTGCCCGACTGGCGGCATCACCGAGGCGAGCGCGCCGGAGTGGCTGGGGTTCGATCCGGTGCTGTGCGTAGGCGGAAGCTGGGTGACGCCGAAGGGGGCGTCGATGGGGGAGGTTGAGGCCCTCGCGCGGGCTGCGAGCGAGTTGCGGGGCTAGGTTATTAGTTGCGTCGGCGAAGAGCCGCGTCGCATACTCCAAGCAAGTTGCCACCGGCGTCGCCCCGAACCGCCGCGCAGCCGTGGCGAATCAATGCGCATTCCTCTGGATTCTGTCGCTCGAAACGAGCGAACCCGACGTTGGCCAGCGCGGCTCTCGAGCGGAACGTGAAACGGTGGGACGGCGTAGAAGCAATCACCGTCGCGCGGCTCTGGCCGCTCGCGTCCCAAGGAAAACGATATTCGCGGGAAATGGCGCCGATCAGAAAATTGCTTCCGACGCAGCCCGTCTTCGTCTGCTTTGTGGATGCATCGATGACGGTGATCAGCACGAACGACGTGTTGGTCGAGTCATCGGCGATTGCGCTCAAATACTGCGCATGATCCTGATAGAAAGGTGCAGCGGCAAGCAGCAAGGGCAGCCAAAGCATCAAATCCCCTTCGCCGCCCGGTACGCCCGCCATTTGGCGACATTCGCATTATGCTGCTCCAGCGTATCCGCGAAGACGTGCCCGCCCGACCCGTCCGCGACGAAGTACAGCGCGCTGGTCTTGGCCGGGTTGAGCACCGCATCGATACTCGCGCGACCCGGATTGCAGATCGGACCCTTGGGCAGGCCGACCATCGCATAGGTGTTATAGTCGTTGACCTCGCTCACCCACGGCCCCGGAATGCGGCGGCCGAGTGGGCGGCCGGCGGTGTGGGGATAGAGGATCGTCGGGTCCGCTTGCAGCATCATTCCCTGCTTCAGCCGGTTCGAATAAACGCCGGCGACCATCGCGCGTTCGCTCGGCTTGCCGGTTTCCTTTTCGACGATCGAGGCGAGGATCAGCGCTTGCTCAGGGCTGCTCACGGCGATCCCCGGCTGGCGCTTGGCCCAGGCTTTGGCGAGATAGCGCGTCATCACGCTTTGCATGCGCTTGACCATAAAATCCCGCGTATCGCCGCGCTGAAAAGCGTAGCTATCGGGCAGGATGCTGCCCTCGGCGGGAACGGGAATCGTGCCGGTCAGGCCGCTGGTCTTGTCGATCTCGTCCTTCACTTGCACCGAGGCCCAGCCTTCGGGAATGGTCACGAAGCGCTGGATCGTCTTGGTGCCTTGCAGCACCTTCAGAATGTCGGCCTGGCTGAGATGCGCCGGAATGCGATATTCGCCTGCCTTGATCGGCGCGTCGGCCCCGAAGATCTTGGCCAACATCCGGAAATTGCTGGCCGAGGAAATTGCTCCTGCCTTCTCCAGCTGGACCGACGCACTGGCCAGGCTGCTGCCGGGCGCGATCTCGACGCTGATCGGATGCGTCAGCGGGCCGCGACCACCCCACAATTGGACGACAAAGAACAACCCCGCGATCGCCGCGAGCCCAAGGATCAGACCAAGGCAACCGAGTTTGCGCACTAAACTAACTTCCTTCCCCGGCGAAGGCCGGGGCCCAGTATCGAAGCACAGATTGGAAAACGCTGCCCTCAATCACATCGACAGGCGCAACTGGGCCCCGGCCTTCGCCGGGAAAGCAAGAAGGGAGTTGCGCCTCAGTCATCAAATCGCCTTCATAACCAAGGACGCATTGGTGCCGCCAAAGCCGAACGAATTGTTGAGCACCGCTTTGACCGAGCGCTTCTTCGCGACATGCGGCACGAGGTCGACACCTGCGCAATTGTCGCTCGGATTATCGAGGTTGAGCGTCGGCGGCACAATCTGGTCGCGCATCGCGAGGATACAGAAAATGCTCTCGACCGCGCCTGCGCCGCCGAGCAAATGCCCGATCGCCGACTTGGTCGAACTCATTGACAGCGTGCCGATGGCATTGCCGAACAGGCGGCGGACCGCGTTCAGCTCAAGCTCGTCGCCGAGCGGAGTCGAAGTGCCGTGCGCGTTGATATAGTCGATGTCGCCGAGCTGGAGCCCCGACTTCTTCATCGCCATTTCCATCGAGCGGAATGCGCCCGAACCTTCCGGGTGCGGCGCGGTGACGTGATAGGCATCGCCCGACAGGCCATAGCCGATCACCTCGGCGTAAATATGCGCACCGCGGGCCTTGGCGTGTTCATATTCCTCGAGGCAGACGACCCCTGCCCCCTCACCCATCACAAAGCCGTCGCGGTCCTGGTCATACGGGCGGCTGCCGCGTTCAGGCGTATCGTTGAAATGCGTCGAAAGCGCGCGCGCTTGCGCGAAACCGGCGATGCCGAGCGGGCAGATCGCACCTTCGGAACCGCCCGCCAGCATCACATCGGCATCGTCCATCGCGATCATGCGTGCGGCATCGCCGATCGAATGCGCACCGGTCGAACAGGCCGTAACCACCGCGTGATTCGGGCCCATCAGCCCGTATTTGATCTGCACCTGGCCAGTGATCAGGTTGATCAGACGGCCATGCACGAAATGCGGCGAGACGCGGCCTGGGCCCTTCTCGTGCAGCACGATTGATTCCGACGCGATCCCCGGCAGCCCGCCGATCCCGGCCCCGATCGAGCACCCCGCGCGATACTTCTGCGCTTCCGTCATGTCGAGCAGCCCGGCATCTTCCAGCGCCTGCCCCGCCGCATCGATGCCGTAGATGATGAACGGATCGACCTGGCGCTGGACCTTGTGATCGACGCGCTTGTTGGGGTCGAAGCCATAAGGGTGGTCCGCTGGCTTCACCTCGCAGGCGATCCGGCATTTATAGTCGGTCGCGTCGAAGCGCGTAATCGTGCCAGCGCCCGATTTTGATGCGATAAGGTTCGCCCAGGCGGTCTCCACATCGGCGCCAAGCGGCGTCACGAGGCCCAATCCGGTTACGACAACACGCCGCATGGCGATCTCCGATTCTGTCTGTCTTCGATAAAACGTAGATAAAATGAGAACGGCTCCCTGCCCCCGGTCTTTGCCTGGGACGGGGAGCCGTTCTGTGTGTTCAGCCGTATAGCCGTGGCAGCGGCCCAACCAAAAGCGGAATGCTCAGCTCTTATGCTCGTCGATAAAGACGATTGCGTCCTTCACGGTCGTGATCTTTTCGGCCGCATCGTCCGGGATTTCGACTTCGAATTCCTCTTCGAACGCCATGACCAGCTCGACGATGTCGAGGCTGTCTGCGCCCAGATCGTCGATGAAGCTTGCGTCCTCGGTCACCTTGTCGGCCTCTACGCCGAGATGCTCGACGACGATTTTCTTAACGCGGTCTGCGGTCTCGCTCATTGTATCGTCCCTCTATCATGGGGGTTTTGGGAATTCCTGAACGCACCTAGAACGCGCGTGGGGCGTGCGCAAGAGGCTGGCGGCCCAGAGCCGCGTTGCAAGCGGTGCGGCAAATGGTGCGGTTATTTGCCGGCATAGGCCTTTTCGGCATTCGTCTGCCCGAGGCTGGTATAGATTGCCATGTTGAAAGCTTGGCCGAGCGCCTGAATCTCCTCGGTCTTCATCGTAGCGACCTGCACGCCGGACTTTTCGAGATGCGCAAAGGCGGCGCGGTTCAGCTCAGGCGTGACCTTGCCTGCGCCGTAGCTGGCGCTCGCCTCCGGCGTCAACGCGGCAATATAGCCCGAAGCAACCAGCTCGGTCAGGCCAAAGCGCTTCCCCTGCTCGATCGCGTCTTCGTGCAGCACATGCATCGCAAAATACTGCACTGCCGCATCCTCGCGCGGCTTGGACCAGCCATGGGTGCGGCGGCAGCCCTGCACCACCTGACCGATCATGGTCATCGTCGTCTTGCCGCTCGCGGTGGTCGGCGCGAAGCGCGCCTTGACCAGCTCGATCAAATTGGCGCGCGGCTGTCGCTCGGTGCGCGCCAGGATGCAGCCGACCGGCGGCAAATTCTCAAATGCCGCATTGGCCGGAGCCACTCCCGCCGCCGCAACGGCAAGCGCCAGATATAAAGCAATACGCATAGCTTCAGGGTCTCCAGGTCTTTTTCGTAAGGGACGGCACGCTCGATGATCAGATCATCGCCATCCCGCCATTGACGTGCAAGGTCTGGCCGGTGACGTATCCGGCCTCGCGGCTGGCCAGATAGACCACTGCGGCACCAATGTCAGCGCCCTCACCCATTTTGCCCATTGGGATGCGCGCATTGAGCGCGTCCTTTTGCGCATCGGGCAGGCCATCGGTCATCGGCGAAGCGATGAAGCCAGGCGCCACGCAATTGACCGTGATGCCGCGGCTGGCCAGTTCCTGCGCCAACGCTTTGGACATCGCCGTCAGCGCGCCCTTTGACGCCGCGTAATTGGCTTGGCCCGGATTGCCCGTCGTGCCGACAACCGACGTGATCGAGACGATCCGCCCGAAGCGCGCCTTCATCATCGGCCGCGCGGCCGCGCGAGCAAGGCGGAACGCGGCTTCGAGGTTTACGCGGATCACCGCATCCCATTCCTCGTCCTTCATCCGCATGACGAGATTGTCGCGCGTGATGCCGCCATTGTTGACGAGGATATCGAGCTTACCACCGAGGGCTTCGACAGCGGCCGGCACGAGCGCATCGACCGCCGCGCCATCGGAGAGGTCGCACGGCAACGCGACATGATCGCCGCCCAGGCTGTCGCGAAACGCCTCAAGCTTTGCGACATTCGAACCGGAAACAGCTAGCCGCGCTCCCTGCGCTGCCAGCGCGTGTGCGATCGCCGAACCGATCCCTCCCGAAGCGCCGGTCACCAGCGCGGTCATGCCTGTCAGATCGAACATTCTCTTCTCCTGTTCGCCACCCCAGCAAAAGCTGAAGAATCACGCCGTAACGGCGCGCGGTACGATCGCCGACCCCCGGCTTTCGACAAGT
>JBBQLB010000054.1:0-14009 GCA_038327465.1 Sphingomonadales bacterium
TCGGGGGATTGGTGATGGTGCAGTTCGTTCTTACCGCCGCCGACCGCGATCGTGTGACCGAGGCCGTCGCCGCGGCCGAACGTGGCACCGATGGTGAGATCGTCACGATCGTGGCGGGTAGTTCCGATCGCTATCAGGATGTGCCGCTGCACTATGCGGTGCTGGCGATGCTGCTGGCGGCCGCGCTCGCGACGATCGATGTCGATTGGCTCAGCTGGGGCGGCAGCGCGTGGGAGGCGGTCGATGCGGGGCGCATCCTGCTTGGCCTCGTCATCGTGCAAGCGGTGCTGTTCCTCGCGGTACGCTATGCGGTTGGGTGGACGCCGCTCAAGCTGGCGCTGACCCCGCGTGCCACCAAAAGACGCCGCGTGCGGCGGCGCGCGGTGCAATTCTTCAAGGTCGGCGCTGAGCGTCGCACGCAAGCGCGCGTCGGCATCCTGCTGTACCTGTCGACCGACGAGCATATGGCCGAGCTGATCGCCGATGAGGCGATCGTGCGCGCGGTGCCACCCGAGCGCTGGGGCGAGGCGATGGCGGCGTTGGTCGGGGCGGTGCGCGACGGGCGATCGGGCGTCGGAATGGTCGCGGCGGTCACCGCGATTGGCGCGATTTTAGGCGAAAGCTTCCCCAAGACGACCGACGATGTCAACGAACTGCCGGATCGGGTGATCGAGCTTTGAGCGCCGAGACCGTCTGGGAAGGCAAGTACATCAAGGTGCTCCAGGACGGCACCTGGGAATATGTGGCGCGCGCGCGCGGGATTCAGGCGGCGGTGATCCTGGCGGTCGAGGACGGGCATGTCCTGCTGGTCGAGCAATATCGCGTTCCGCTCGGGCGGCGCTGTCTCGAATTGCCGGCCGGGCTGGTCGGGGATGAGGATGCGGGGGAAAGCGTGGAAGCCTCCGCCGCGCGCGAGCTGGAGGAGGAAACGGGGTACCGCGCCGGGGCGATTACATCGCTCGGGTTCTTTTATTCCTCGCCGGGAATGGTTTCGGAGGGCTTCACGCTGGTGCGCGCGACGGGGTTGGAGCGCGTGGGTGACGGCGGCGGCGAGCCGCAGGAGAATATTACGGTGCTGCGCGTGCCGGTGGCGGAACTTGCCGACTTTGTTGCGGCGAAACGGGCTGAGGGCGTGGCGATCGACGTGAAGTTGCTGCTGCTGCTCGGCGCGGGGATGCTGGCGGCGTAGCGGATACAATACCCTTCCCCGGCGAAGGCCGGGGTCCAGTTTCGGTGGTCGATGAGATTGGGCGCTGTCCTGCGCCAACTTCTGGCTTGATCCTGGGCCCCGGCCCTCGCCGGGGAAGGGCAAAGGCGCAGCTTCTACCGAAAATTGTCGGCGTAGGACTGGAGCTTCAGCGTCCGCTCGGGCGCGGCTACGACCGTGAACGCCAACCCTTCACGCTCGGCATAAGCGATTGCGGCGTCTTGCGTCGGGAAGGTGAGGCGTACCTGATCGTTGGTGTCGCCTGACCCCGCCCAGCCGGTCAGCGGATCGGGGCGCTTGGCCTCGGCGGGCGCGAAATCGAGCACCCAGATGCTGGTGCGAGCACGGCCCGACGACATGGAGTTTTTCGGGCGCTGATAGATTCGGGCGGTCGACATGGAGGTTCCCTTATCGCGCTTTTTGGTCCCTTGCATCCGCGTTTTTCGTGCGCAGCGTCGCGGGCGCGGCGGCGGGGTCGTCGGGCCAGGGGTGGCGCGGATAGCGACCGCGCATTTCCTTCGCGACCGCCGCCCAACTGCCCGCCCAGAAGCCGGGCAAATCGCGCGTCGTCTGGATCGGGCGACCGGCGGGCGAGGTGAGGCTGAGCACCAGCGGCACCCGCCCGCCCGCCACCATTGGATGTGTGGCGAGGCCGAACAAAGCCTGCGGGCGGAGCTCGACGCGCGGGCCACCTTCGGCGGCGTAATCGATTGGATGGGTCGAGCCGGCCGGGCTTTCGAAGCGTGCAGGGGCGATACGTCCTAGCGCGCTCTTCGTCTGCCAGTCGAGCAAGCTGTCGAGCGCCAAGTACAGATCGTCGGGATCGATTGCGTCAAGCCGACGCTTCCCCTTAAGCCACTCAGCCAGCCAATCCTCCAGCGACGCAAGCAACGCATCGTCGGTAAGCGGGTCAGGCTCGCCGCCATTGGCAGCGGCAAACGCGGTGCGCGCGCGCAAGGCGGCGTGACCGGCGGTGAAGGGCAACAATTGTAGGCCATGCGTTCGCACCCCCTCCAGCAAGGCGGCGGCGATGTCTTGCGGGTCGGCGTTGGCGTCCGGCCCGCTCGACAGGCGCAGCGCCCCCAGGCGACGTTCGCGCAGCGTCTGCACCCCGCCGGTGGCCGGATCGAAAGTCACGCTGCGGTGCGTCGCGATCCGGTCGCCGAACAGCGCTTCGATCGTCGGCAAGTCGATCGCGGCGGCAGAGAGAATGCGCGCGCCCGACGCCATGCCCTGCGTCTCGGCAACGGCCAGCCATTCCTCGCGGGCGAGGCTGGAGGTCGCGTCGAGCTTGAACCCGCGTCCGCCGACCGAGGCCCATACCTCGCCCGATGCGTCGCGGCGGCGCGCGATGCGATCGGGGAAGGCGAGGGCGATGGGGATAGCTTCGACTCCCCCTCCCGCAAGCGGGAGGGGGTTGGGGGGTGGGCGCGCGCTATCCGCCAGCGACGCGCTCGTTGAGGGCGGGAGCCCTCCCCCAGCCCCTCCCGCAAGCGGGAGGGGAGCAAGAAGGGAAGCCCACCGCTTCGCCAGCTTCCGCCCCGCCTCCGCACGCTGCCCGCGTTCGGTGTGCCATCTCCGGCGGCGCGTCTCCAAATCCACATCGTTGCCGCCGAGCCCGCGCTCGCCGAGCAGCACCGCAACCTCCGCCGCGACCGCGCCGAGCCCGAGTTCGCCGCTGCGCACGAGCATATGCCCGAGCCGGGGACTGAGCGGCAGCCGCGCAATCGCACGCCCATGCGCGGTCGGGCGGCCGTCTGCATCGAGCGCCTCCAGCGCGACGAGACGCGCGCGCGCCTCCTGCACCGCCGCCTCGCTCGGGGGATCGAGCCAGCGAAGCTCACGCGGATCGGCGACGCCCCAGATCGCGCAATCGAGCGTCAGCGCCGAGAGATCGGCCTCGAGGATTTCGGGCGGGTCAAAGCGCGGCAGCCCCGCCGTCGCGGCTTCCTCCCACAGGCGATAGGCGACACCCGGCATTTGTCGCGCGGCGCGACCGGCGCGTTGCGTGACGGCGGCCTGGCTCGCGCGTTCGGTGACGAGCCGGGTCATGCCCGCCGCCCGATCATAGCGCGGGCGGCGCGCCAGTCCTGAATCGACCACCACCGATATGCCGTCGAGCGTCAGACTGGTTTCGGCGATGCTCGTCGCAAGCACGATCTTGCGGCGACCTTCGGGGTCGGGCGCGATCGCGGCGCGCTGTTGTGCTGGATCGAGGCTGCCGTGGAGGCGGTGGAGGACGATGCCGCCGCCAAGCCCGTCGAGCCGTTCGGCGGTGCGCTCGATCTCGGCGACGCCGGGCAGGAAGGCGAGTATGCCGCCCGTTTCGTCGCGCAAGGCAAGCCGGATCGCGGCGGCGACCGAATCCTCGATCCGCGCTTCGGCGGCGCGGCCGATGTGGCGCAGCGCGAGCGGGTGCATCCGGCCCGCGCTTTCGATGACGGGTGCGCCCTCCATCAGACCCGAAAAGCGCGCGCCGTCGAGCGTCGCCGACATCGTCAGCAAGCGCAGATCGGGCCTGAGCGCGCCTTGCGCATCGAGCGCGAGCGCGAGGCCGAAATCGCTGTCGAGGCTGCGTTCATGCACTTCGTCGAACAGCACCGCCGAAACGCCCACAAGCTCGGGATCGGCCTGAATGCGCGCGACGAAGATGCCCTCGGTGACTACCGTCACGCGCGTCGCCGCCGACCGCTTCGAATCCATCCGCGTCGCATAGCCGAAGGTCGCTCCGACGCTTTCGCCCGCATTCGCCGCCATCCGTTCGGCGGCGGCGCGCGCGGCGAGGCGGCGTGGGGAAAGCAGCAAGATCTCGCCGCTGCACCACGGCTCCGTGAGCAAGGCGGGCGCGACCGCCGTCGTCTTGCCCGCACCCGGCGGTGCAACGAGAAGAGCGTTCGACCGTTCGCGCAGCGACGCGAGCAGACCGGGCAAGACGGCGAGGATCGGCAGCGTCATGCCCAGGGTCCTAGTATCTCACGGGGGGAGGATGCTAGCGTCTTGGTTTAACGTACAAGAAAGCGAGTGCTTTGGCCGGACATAGCCATCGTCATCACGGGCACGATCATGGCCACGGGCATAGCCACGGCCATAGCCACGACCATGCGCCGCTGGCCGGGCATGACCGCGCGTTTGCGATCGGGATCGGGCTCAACCTCGCGTTTGTCGGGGCGGAGGTGATCTTCGGACTGATCGCGGGGTCGGTCGCGTTGCTCGCCGATGCCGGGCATAATCTGTCCGATGTGCTCGGGCTATGCGCGGCTTGGGCAGCAATTGCGCTGGGCAAGCGCGCGGCGTCGAAGCGTTTCACCTATGGCCTCAAAGGCTCGACGATCCTCGCCGCCTTGCTCAACGCGCTGCTGCTGCTGGTGGCGCTCGGCGCGATCGTGCTGGAAGCGGTGCAGCGGCTCGCGACGCCCGCGCCGATCGACGGGCCGATGGTGGCGTGGGTCGCGGGCGCCGGGATCCTGGTCAATGGCGCGACCGCCTTGCTGTTCATGCGTGACCGCAAGAACGACCTCAACATTCGCGGTGCGTATTTGCATATGCTCAGCGACGCGATGGTCTCGGCGGGGGTCGTCGTGTCGGGGCTGGTGATCTGGTGGACCGGCGCGGTGTGGATCGATCCGCTGGTGAGCATCGCCATCGCTGTGCTGATCTTCGTGCAGACCTGGGGGTTGCTGAAGGAATCGACCGAAATGGCGCTGTCGGCGGTGCCGCGCGGCATCGATACGGATAAGGTGTGGATCGAGCTGCGCACGCTCCCCGGTGTAGCGCGGGTGCATCACGTCCATATCTGGCCGATGAGCACGACCGAAACCGTGCTCACCGCGCATCTGGTGATGCCGGGCGGGCATCCGGGCGACGCGTTTCTAGACCATGCGCGGGCGATGCTGAAGGATCGCTTCGGCATCGGCCATGCGACATTGCAGGTGGAATTGGCGGGCGGGGAGACGCCTGGTCCTAAGGTCGGGTGTTAGGGCGGCCATTCCCTCCCTTCCGTTCGCCCTGAGCTTGTCGAAGGGCTGTTAGCCACACGAGCGACAGCGCTTGTTGCAGCCGGCCCTTCGACAGGCTCAGGGTGACCGGGAGTTGAAGGGACGAGGCGTTAGTAAGCCCGCGCCACCGCGAATTCGACCGCCTCGACCATCGCTTCCTTCGCCTTGCTGTTGGCAAAGATGCCGAGCGCGTCGATCGCGCGCTGGCCGTAATGCCGCGCCCGGGCGAGCGTGTCGTCGACCGCGCGGGTCGAGCGGACGAGCTCGATCGCGTGCGCGAAATCCTCGTCGCGATTGCGGTGCCCCTCGATCGCCGCCTTCCAGAAGGCGCGGTCCTCGGCCGAGCCGCGCGCATAAGCGAGGATCACCGGTAGCGTCGCCTTGCCCTCGCGGAAATCGTCGCCGGCGTCCTTTCCCATCGTGCCGGCGTCGGAGACGAAATCGATCGCGTCATCGACCAATTGGAACGCAATGCCGAGGTTGCGGCCGTACGCATCGAGCGCGAGTTCTTCCGCCTCGGGCCGTTCCGCGACCACCGCCGCGACGCGGCAGGCGGCGGCGAAGAGCGCGGCGGTCTTGGCGCCGATGATGTCGAGATAGCGTTCCTCGGGCGTGTCGACGCGGCGCGCGGCGGTCAGCTGATTGACTTCGCCCTCGGCGATGATCGCGCTCGCGCCCGACAGGATGCCGAGCACTTTGAGCGATCCGTCCTCGACCATCAGTTCGAACGAGCGGCTGAACAGGAAATCGCCGACCAGCACGCTGGCGGGGTTGCCCCAGATCAGATTGGCGGTGCGCTTGCCGCGGCGGAGGTCAGATCCGTCGACGACGTCGTCGTGGAGTAATGTGGCGGTATGGATGAATTCGACCGCCGCCGCCAAACGGTGGTGGCGTGTGCCCATATAACCGAGCAGCCGAGCGCTCGCGAGCGTCAGCATCGGGCGCATCCGCTTGCCGCCGCCGGCGATCAAATGTCCGGCGAGTTCGGGGATCAGCGGGATCTGCGATTGCATCCGCGACAAGATGACCGCGTTGACCATGTTCATGTCGCCCGTCACCAACGTCACCATCGGATCGAGCGAGGCGGCGGGGCGACCCGGATCGCGGTGCGGGTCGAGGCGGTGGATGGTCGCGGTCATCGTGCGCGCGATGTGGCGTTCTCGCGGCGCAAAGGCAAGCCTTTCCCGGCTTGCACAGGCACGCAAGGGCACGCAAAAGGGCGGTCCCGGACGATAATCGGGATGGGGAGAGCGCGGTGACCGACGAAACGCTGAAGGGATACCGTCAGAGCATCGACAATATCGATGCCGCGTTGGTGTGCATGCTGGCCGAACGCTTCAAGGTGACGCAGGCGGTCGGCCGCTACAAAGCCGCCGCCGGGCTACCCCCGGCTGATCCGGGGCGAGAGGAAGCGCAGATCACGCGGCTGCGTGGCCTCGCGCGCGATGCGAACCTCGATCCCGATTTCAGCGAGAAGTTTTTGCGCTTCATCATCGACGAGGTGATCCGGCATCACGAGCGGGTGCGGGACGGGGGGTAGCTCGCTGGTGTTGGAGCTGCCCGTTTGTTGCGCAAGAGGCGCAAAGGTCACACTTTATGCGCGGCTTTCGACGCGGAAGTCGGGATCGCGTGGCGAGCGTTCCATGCCGCCACACCGAAAAATCGCTAAACTAAATCGCGGTTCTCCTGATCACTGATTGATCGGTCACGGACGTGTGCCGCCCGGTCGAGATGATCGACAGGGGTTGCGCGCGATGGTTTCGATTTTCACTGGCTTGGGTTCGGGGTTCGAGCGCGGTTCGAGCGCGGCTTTGGGCGGGGCGGGGCTGCTCGGTTCGGGGGCAATCGGGCGGAGTGGCGAGCAAGTGTCGCTGAACGCGGCGACGGGAAATTTGCTGATTTCGCAGCGCGACGAGTTCCTTGTCGGGTACGGAACCGATGCATCGGTCGCGCGGACCTATAACAGCCTGGGCGATGCGTCGGACGAGAATGGCGACAATTGGCGGCAAAGCACCGACCGGCGCATCTATGGCCTGACCGGCACGGCCAACACCAGCGGTAGCACGGTCAACCGCGTCGCGGCGGACGGGTCGGAGATCACATATGGCTGGAACGGCACGACCTATGTCGCGACCGACGGGTCGGGCGCGTACGATAAGCTGACCTATGACGGCGCAGCGTGGACCTGGACCGACGGCGACAGCCAAGTCACCGAGCGCTACGCGAATGTCTATAACGGCCAGTGGCGGATTACGGCGGCGCTTAACCAGTTCAGTTATGGTTATGGGCTGAGCTATACTTATAACGGTGCGCAGCTCGATAAAGTGACCACATCGAACGGCGAGTACGTTCAATATGGCTGGTCGGGCGATAACATCACGCAAATCGTCACCGGCTTTACCGATCTGGCGACCAACACCGCGAAGACGCTGACGCGCACGCGCTACGGCTATGACGGCGCGAACCGGCTGACCAGCGTGACGGTCGACCTGTCGCCCGAGGACAATGCGATCGGCGACGGCAAGACCTATGTCACCAGCTACACGTATGACGGCAGCTCGAAGCGCGTCGCTTCGATCGCGCAAACCGACGGGTCGCGGCTCGATATCAGTTACGATCAATATGGGCGTGCCACCTGGCTGACGCAAACGTCGAACGGCGCGCCGCGCGTGACGATCATCACCTACAATTCGGGTTACACGACGGTCAGCGATTCGTTCAACCAAGTCACACGCTTCGACTATAATGCCGATGGGTCGCTCGCGAAGGTGACGGCACCCCCGGCTTATGCCGGCGCGGCGGCGCAGGTCAGCCAGTTCGGCTATGACGGTGCAGGCAACGTCACCAGCGTAACCGACGCGCTCGGCGCGGTCACCGCCTTTACCTATGACGGATCGGGCAATGTCCTGACCACCACCGATCCGCTAAACAATGTCGTTACGCGCACTTATGATGCGCTGAACAACGTTCTGACCGAAACGCGCACCGGCTCGAACGCGGACGGCACTGCGGCGAGCCACACCACCCGCTATGCATATAATGACTGGAATTCTTTGGCTTTCAGCGTCAGCGCCGAGGGGACCGTTACCCGCTATTTTTACACCGTCGACGGTAAACTCGGGGTGACCCGGCGCTTCACCGAGCAGCGCTACGACGTCAGCGGGCTCAGTTCATCGACTGCGATAGCGCTGTCGGACCTGTGGAATTGGGACACGAGCATTACCGATCGCAGCACGATCATGGTCACAACCAATAGCTTCGACGGCCGGGGCAATATGGTGAGCGCCAAAGGTCGGGGGACCGCCACTAGCAATGGCGTGTCAATCAACGGTGATTATGCGCAGATTGATTACGTCTACGACCAGGCGGGGCAATTGCTCAGCCGCACGACGAATGGCCTGAACACCGAACGGTTCGTCTATGACGGGCTTGGCCGGGTGATTGCCTCGACCGACCTGAACGGCGCGACCACCAGCATCGTGTTCGACGACGCAGCGAGCCGGACGGTGGTGACTGCGGCGAACGGCTATGTGCAGACCTCGACCTACAGCGTGTCGGGCGAGTTGCTCAGTTCGACCGACACCGGCGCGGACGTCAACGGCGGGACCGTTTATTATGGCTATGACCGCGAGGGGCAGTTACGCACCTCGCAGGATGCGACCGGTCGTGTGGCCTATTCGGTCTATGACGCGGTCGGTCGCAAGGTCGCCGATGTCGATCACTACGGCGCACTGACCGAATATCGCTACGATTCCGACGACCGCGTGATCACGACGATCCGTTATGCGACGCTCGTCACGACCGCGCAGATTTCACGCCTGCAGAACATGTCAGACAATGTCGACCTGGCCAGCATCCGTCCGGGGTCGAATGCAGGCGATCTCGTTACGCGCACCGTCTATGATGCCGATGGGCGCGTGGTCGAAGCAATTTCGGGCGACGGATCGGTCACCGAATATCGCTATGACGGATCGAGCCGGCTGGTCGCGACGATCGTCTATGCCAACCGGCTTACCGCGGCGCAGTTGGCCGCGCTCGACGCCGCCCCTGCAACCGCGGTGCTGCCGACCGCCGACGGATCACGCGACAGCATCGCCCGCAATTTCTACGACAAAGACGGGCGGCTGGTCGGCGTGATCGATGGCGAGGGTTATCTTGCCCGCACCGTCTATGACGCCGCCGGTCGCGCGGTCGCGCAGACCGCGTTTGCCACCGCAACGGCGACCAGCCTGCGCGCAGCGGGAACCTTTACGCAATTGCTCGCCTCGGCAGGGACGAATAGTGCCGACCGCACCACGCGATCGGTCTATGACGGGCAGGGGTTGCTGCGCTTCAGCATCGACGCGCAGGGTAATGTCTCGGAGTTCGTCTATAAAGGTGCCGCCGACGCAAGCGCGAACGGCGTGGTGCGCCAGACGATCCAATATGCCGCACCGATCGGCGCGCTGGCCAAATACACCGTCGCCGCGCTCCAGACGGCGCTCGCGGGTCAGGTGGGGGCTGCGGCAAACCGCACGGGCTTCTCGGTCTACGATACCGCCAATCGGCTCACCTATGCGATCGATGCTTCGGGGGCGGTCACGGGCTTCGGCTATGACGCCTACGGTCGGCTGACCAAGACAACGCTGTTCGCAAGCGTTCGGGCGACGACAAGCTTGCCCGATCTCGCCACGATGGCGGCTTGGCAGTCGGCAAATTCCAGCGGCACCGACCGGATAACGCGCAACTATTACACCGCGCGCGGCGAGTTGCGCTTCACGGTCGATGCCGAGGGCTATGTCAGTCGGTTCGACTACGATGCTGAAGGGCGCGTGGTCGGTACGGTGCGCTGGGACAGTGCGATCACGGTCACCGACAGTACGACGATTACGGGTGTGGCGAGCCTGGCCACGGGCACCGCCGCAGCGACCGCGACCGCCTATGACAATGACGGTCGGGTCTCCTCCAGCACCGATGCGCTCAACGTCGTGACCGCCTGGAGCTACAATACCAACGGCACGCTGGCCTCGGTCACGCAGGCGTATGGCACTGCTGATGCGGTCCAGACGTGCTACGCTTATGACGCTGCCGGTCGCAAAGTCAGCGAGACCGCCGCATACGGCACGGCCGAACAGCGGGTGACCAGCTGGACCTATGATGGCCTTGGCAACGTCGTCTCGACGACCGACGCCGATGGCAACACCACGACCTTCACTTACGACCGCGACGGGCGCCAGCTGACTAGCACCGATGCGCTCAGCGGAGTGACGAGCTATCAGTATGACGCATTCGGCGCGGTGGTGAAGACGACCGATCCACGAGGCAATGCGAGCTACGCCTATTACGACAATCTCGGCCGCGTCACGGCAACCCGCGACGCCGAGGATTATGTCACCGAGACCAGCTATACAACGTTCGGTGAGATCGCGAGCGTAACGCGCCGCGCGAACCGCGCGACCAATAGCGCCACCGTCTCGAGCTTGCCGATCTATACCGCAGACGCCGCCAAGGACGCCACCACCAGCTTCAGCTACGACCGGCTGGGCCGCGTGCTCTCGACCACCGATGCGCTCGGGTTTGTCGAGAGCTATACGCTGAACGCGTTTGGGCAGCGGCTCACGGTTACCGGCAAACTCGGCGGCGTTACCACCAATGCCTACGACCGCCGTGGCCTGCTGACCTCCGAAACGCTCCCAATCTCGTCCGTCAGCCAGACCGGCGCGGTTCAGGCCACGACCGTCACCAACCGCTTTGAATATGATGCGCGCGGTAATCGCACCAAGATGACCGAAGCCAGCGGTCTGAGCGAGCAGCGCATCACCAGCTATGTCTATGACAAGCTTGATCGGTTGATCGAGACGCGTCTGCCGGTCGTGGCGAACGCAGCCGGCACGGGCTCGGTCAGCCCAGTCACCTATGCAGTGTATGACGCACGCGGCAATGTTATCGAAAGCCGCGATGCAGCGGGTGCGCGCACGCTATTCTATTATGACAAGCTCGACCGCCGGATCGCGTCGATCGGTGCGACCGGGACCTTCTCGACCACGGTTTACGCAATAGTCGCGGGCACGGGAGGCACGCAAACCAGCCGCACGTACGCGACCCAGCTGACCTTACCGACCACCGCCGGGGGTACGCCGCCGACTGCCCCTTCGGGCGAATATCGCGAGACGGTCGCCACGTATGACAAGCTCGGGCGGCTCGCGACGAGCGCGATGACCAATGTGCGCACCGGCAGCTGGAACGGGTCGTCCTATACGACGTCGGTCGGAACGGTGACTGCGAGCTGGCAATATGATGCTGACGGCAATGTCGTCAAAACGCTCGACGCGACCGGCGCTGCAACCTTCAGCTATTACGACAAGCTCGGGCGCAAGACCGCGTCGGTCGATCAAGCCGGCTATCTGACGAGCTGGACGCTGGACGGCGAAGGTAACGCACTGTCCGAGCGGCGCTATGCGACGGCAGCAAGCGGGGCAACGACCAGCGCCCCGCCGACAGTTGCGACCGCAGCGACCGACCGGGTCACCAATTTCACCTATGACCGCAGCGGACATCGGCTGACCGAGCAGCGCACCGGGCTCGATTATTACACGATCAACCCGAACAGCGGCGCGCTCGCACTGGTGTCGGGCGGCAGTGCGACGGTCACGTATACATATAACGCCCTTGGCCAGGTGCTGAGCAAGATCGAGGCGACCGGCGAGGCGATCGGCTACAGCTATGACAGTGCCGGACGGCTGAGCGTCGAAAGTCGCACCGCCTATCTCGATCAAACCGGCGCGTCGGTGACGCCGACCGTGCGCTACTTCTACGACGGGTTGGGGAATCTGACCCGCTCGCAGCAGGGCGGCGCAAGCGCGTCGTCGTCCGATCGGGCAACCAGTTATACCTATGGCGCCGGCGGGCGGTTAACCGCGATGACCGACGCGGCCGGCCAGGTCCGGACCTATTATTACGACGTCGTCGGGCGCAAGCTTGGTGAGGCGTATGTTCGGGTCAAGGCGGACGGCAGCACCGTGCTGAACGAGGGCCTCTCCTACCAATATGACGCGGTCGGCAACCTCACGCGCCAGGCATTCGCGACCGTGTCGGGCGGCACCTTCACCGACGCGGGAGACGTCACCACGCTGACCTATAACGCTTATGGCGATGTGGTGGCGCGTGGCCTCAACGGGATACAGCAGGAGAGCAGCGCCTATGATTCGGCCGGTCGCTTGTGGCGCAGCACCTCGGGCGACGGGGTTTGGCGCTATTACGTCTATGACGCGAACGGCAAGCAGACGCTGGCACTGGAAGATGCCGGAATCGGCGGCGCGCTCGCCAATCAGAGCCTCGCAAACGTGCTGGCGATTGCCACCAACAATGGCGCGACCACGGTAGGGGCCACCTATGTCGCCGGGATTAACGCGACGATCACGCGCTACGATGCGCGGGGCCAGGCGACTATTGCGATCCAGACCAAGCGGCAGTTGAGCGCGACCGGCACGCCGGTCGATCTGATTTCACAGCGCAACTACAATGCGTTCGGTGAGACTGTGAGCGAGTCCGACGCGCTCAGCAACGTTACGACCACGAGTTATAATGCAACCGGCAAGGCGGTCTCGGTCCAGCGTGCCGCAGTATCGGTGGGCAATGCCGATGGCACGGTCACCACCGGGGTCACGCCAACCGATATCCTGTTCTACGACGTATCGGGACGGCTGATCGGGCAGCAGGATGCCAATGGTAATCGCACCAGCCGGTTGCTGCTGGGCGGCACGGGCTATGGCCAAGCCACCGCGCTCGTCCTGCGCGAATTTCATCCCGATGGCGGGGTGAAGCAGGGCGGGTACGACGTGTACGGCGATCTGCGCCAGGAGACCGACGAGATCGGGCGCGTGGCAAGCAACGTCTATGACGCGCTCGGGCGCTTGACGCAGGTGACGCACGCCGGCGGACTGGTCGATTATTACGGCTACGACACGCTCGGCCAGCGCACGCGCCACACCAACAGCGCGCTCGGCGGGGGCAATGCCGAGACGACCGATTACGACGTGCAGGGCCGCGTCGTCGCCTCCCGCGCGTTTGGCGGCGACGTCACCACGCAGAGCTATGGCTGGAACGGCACGATCGCGACCACTGGCCTCGGCACGTTCGGCGGGTATCAGCAGATCACGACCTTCGCGAACGGCAAGACCATCACCGAATCGAGCGATGCGTTCGGGCATGTCACCGCGCATATCGACATGGGCGATAATGGTGGGCGGACCTTCTATTACCGCTACGACAGCGGCGGGCGGCTGCTCGCGCGCGAAGGTGCCGCCGCCACGCAGCGTTACACCTATCTCAACACCGGGCTGGCCGCAGGTGTCTCGACCGGCATCGGGCTCGACCCCTATTATTACCAGAGCGCCACCGCCGCCTATAGCTACGACAAGCTCGGTCGTAAGCTGACCGAATATGCGACGACCGGCGGCCAGGTCACGCAAAACGCCACCGCGACATATGACGCACTTGGGCGGATGGCGACGTGGAGCGAGGCGGGCAACGCCACCGCGCCCGCGGCGAGCGTCACGTGGAGCTATGACGCGGTCGGCAATATCCGGAATCAGACGCAGGCTTTCTCCTATCTCGCGGGCAATGGCGCAGTCCAGAGCACGGGGAGTGCGAGCTGGTGGTATCGCTATGACACGATGAACCACGTTACGACCGATCGCGGGACGCTGTCCGGCGGCGTGATCGTGCGGGGGGCACGCGGGGTCGATCTGACCTATGATGCGGCGGGCCAGCGTAAGACCGCGCTGTCCGACCGGGTGCTGACCGGCATTGCGAGCGTGTTCGTCTTT
>JBBQLB010000055.1:0-13961 GCA_038327465.1 Sphingomonadales bacterium
CGCGGCTGCGAAGGCGAAGACTCCGCTCGCCGCGATGACCTACAACTGGCCGCGCGCCGAGGTCTACGTCTATCTCGAGAAGCCGCTCGAGCTCGTGCCCGCGCTCGAGAAGTCGATCGCGGCGCTGCCGAAGGAATACGATCCGCCGGCGCGCCTCGGCTGGATCTATCTCAAGGCCGGCAAGCTCGACGAGGCCGCAAAGTACACCGACCAGGCACGCGCGCTCGCGTACGGTCCGCGCAAGGTTCGCGTGCTCACGCAGCGCGCGGAGATCGCGGTCAAGCAAGGCGACCAGGCGACCGAGCGGCAGGTGCGCGAGGAGATCGTGAAGCTCCACGAGTCGCTGCCGCAGGGTCACGCGAATGCGGATGCGCTCGCGAAGGCGAAGCAGACGCTCGCGGATCTCGACAAGCCACCGGCCGCCGACGGCAGTGGCAGCGCCGGCAGCGGCAGCGCCAACTAACGCCGCTGTCATCGTTCGTGAACCCTAGATGGTCGTGAGCTCGCCGAGCGCGACGTGCAGCGGCGAGCTGACCAAGCCCGCGCCCGGCACGTGCGGCCTCGGCACGAGCCACCCGAACTGCGATCTGATCTGCGATCGCGACGTCACCGTGAAGACGCGCGAGACATTCGGCGTGATCGGCGAGACCGGTGAATCGTTCCGGTTTTATTTTGGCGCCGGCATCGTCACCAACGGCATCAAGGAACTCCAGTTCACGACAGGCTTCACCGGCGCGAAGCAGTAAGCTGGTGAGGTGATCTCCGGGGACGACCCCAAGCCGTGGAAGCTGCTCGCGGGCGGCACGATCGTCGGGGTCGAGCGCGCGGAGAACCTCGCGCTGATCGGCGGGCTCCATATCCTCGATGATCGCGACGGCATCGTCGGTGTCGAGTTCGGACGCGATATCGGCGACTTCGCTGGCGGAGAGCGAATCGATCAGATCCTCACGGACATAATCGTTCATCTCGGCGAACACTTCGCCGTCGAGCAGATCGGTAATCGACTTGGCGAGCGCGGTGCGCGCGTCGGCCGGGAGCAGTTCGAACAGATCGGCAATGTCGGCCGGGTGGAGCGGTTCGACCAAGGCGCGCGCGCTTTCGGGCACGCCGTCATACACCGCATCGAGCACGGCGCGGACGAATTCGGGCTTCAGCCGGTCATCCTCATCGAGCTGTGTCGTCTCGGCTGCGGTTTCGGGAAGTTCGGTCTCGCTCATGATGGACCTCCTTGCCCGTGTCGGTCTTGCCCGTGCCCGCGGGCGGTCTAGCCCGTGCCGCGGCATAAGCCAACGTGCCGATTTGCCAGCCGCGCGCGGTCTCGCTAGGGCGGCATTTCCCCCCTTCGCCTGGAGTGCCACGATGGCCGATCTACCCGAAACCCTGACCCTTTCGCTCGATACCGGCGATGTCGTCATCAAGCTGCGCGGCGATCTTGCCCCCAACCATGTCGCGCGGATCGCCGAGCTCGCCAATGCCGGCTTTTACGACGGCGTCGTGTTCCACCGCGTGATTTCGGGCTTCATGGCGCAAGGCGGTGACCCGACCGGCACCGGCATGCACGGATCGGACAAGCCCAATCTCGAGCAGGAATTCTCGAAGGAACCGCATGTCCGCGGCGTCGCATCGATGGCGCGCGCGCAGAGCCCGAATTCGGCCAACAGCCAGTTCTTCATCTGCCTCGACGATGCGCGCTTCCTCGACGGGCAATATACCGTGTGGGGCGAAGTAACGTCGGGCATGGAACATGTCGACGCGCTGCCCAAGGGCGAGCCGCCGCGTAGCCCCGGCAAGATCGTCAAGGCGAGCGCTGCCTAGGTTAGAAATAGGGTCTCACACAAAGACGCAAAGACGCGAAGAAAAGAGAAAGATGCGGCGAAGCCGCTTGGATACATCGCAGGCGCAGCAAAGCCGTTACGCGTCGCATGATATCTCTTCTATATTCGTGCCTTTGTGTCTTTGTGTGAAAATCGCCCCTAGCAACGCTTACAGCACCTTGCGCACCTGTAGGTACGCATAGCGCCCGCGCCGTGTCGCGCGCTCCTCGCGGAAGAGGAGCGGTGCCACGTCGCGCGGGCCGTCATAGACATTGCGCAGCGTCGCACTGCTGCCATTGCCGAGATTGCCGAGATCGAGCCGCAGCGTCAGGTCCGACCTGGGCTTCCACTGGCCATAGACAGAGATGAACGGCGGCGCGCGCCCGGTCCGCACCTCGTCGATCCGGTAGCCGGTGACGCGGGCGACCTCGCAACCATGGTCGAAGCCGAACTGGAAGCGCCCGCCCTTCAGATCCTGCGTGAAGCCGACATTGCATTCGAACGCTTGCTGATACGACAAAGTGCGCGACACGCCGGTCAAAGGATCGGTCACGCGCGACTTCCGATAGGCGGCACCCAGCTTCAGCAGCCCGTCCTTCAGCCCGAGTTTGTCGAACGGCAGCGTCAGCGCAGCGCGGACGACGTCCGAGCGGGCATGACCGATATTGCCGGTCGCGTTGAACCCACCGGCAAGTGGGATCGAATCGATCACATCGAACAATTCGGTATGGCGCGCGGTCAGTTCGAACACGCCTTTCTTCCAGAAGCGCCGTTCGTACACCGCCTCGGCCGCGATCGAGCGCGACGGGCGCAAATCGGCATTGCCGCCCGAAAGGGTGCCGAGCGCGAGATCGCTCGATGCGGCGAAATCGCCGAAATCGAGCTGCCCGACTTCCTGCTCGAGCCGCAGCCGGAGCTGGTGCCCTTCTTTGGGTAGCCATGTCACGAGCAGCTTCGGCTTGGGGAACAGGAACGTGCGCGCGCGCGCGACATCGCCGGTCTGGCTGATCCGCGACAGTTCGACCCGCAGCGTGACGTCAATCGTCAGCTTGGGCGTGGGGTTCCAGATCGCCTGCGCAAAGCCTTCGCCCCGCACTTCGCTGACGCGTACCGTGGCGTTTGGCAGGGGGATCGCGACGCCGTCCGCCGCAAAATCGCTTTGGCTGTCGAGGAAGTTGTACGCGATCTCCCCGCCGCCCTCGAACGTCCAGGCGCCACCCGGACGGAACGTGTCGGTCGCGCGGAGCACGCTCTCGCCCCCGCTCGCGCGGCTGGCGAAGACCGATCCGCTGCCTGCGCTGTCAAACCGGCCGCGATAGGTGTCGCGGTTAAGCCGTTGCAGACCGGTCAGCTCGAACGTGCTGCGCGGCCGCTCGCGCGTCCAGGTGAAGCCGATCTCGCCATTGGGATTGGCGCTGTGTTCGTTCACGCGTTCGTCGCGGCCGGGACCGGCGAGGATGATGGTCGTCTGCAGATCGCGCTGCTGGAAGTAATCGAGCACGATATTGGCCTGGAGCTTGCCGCCAAAGAGCGGCCGCTGGACCGACGCGCGCGCGGTATAATTGCCATAGCGGCCGACGGCATCGAGCGCGGCGGCCTGAAGCGGCGCGCCCGACGGCGTCGTGCGGATGCGCGTGCCGCTATTGGTGTTGCCCCGGTCGTTGGTGGCGAAGAGCGATGCCTCGGTCACCCGGTCGCCATTGCGCCGGGTATAGGACAGCTTGCCCGACGGACCGACCTCACCCGTGTCATAGAGGAAGGCGTTGCCCTCGGCGACAAGCTCGGTCTTGGGGGCGCGCTTGACGATGACGTTGGCGACGATCGCCCGCCCGCGCAGATCGATTCCGGGTGCACCACCGCGAATCAGCTCGATCCGCTCGACACTCGCCGCCGTGATGCGGCTGAGCACCTCGGCGACATTGTCGCTCTTTGACGAGGGGCGGTTGCCATTGATCAGGACGTTGCCTGCCGCGCCCGCAAGCCCGCGCGACTCGAGGTCGCCGACATCGAGCGTGAAGCCGGGCAAGCGCTGGATCATGTCGAGCGCGGTGCCGGGATTGCTGCTGGCGAAGAAGCTGGCCGGATAAACGAGCACCGCTTGCGACGACGCGGTGACAGGAGCAGGGGCCGTCTGCGAATATGCCGCGAGCGGGACCGCGGTGGCGAGCACGGCAAAGCCCAATCGGATCGCGCCCCGCTTCACGTCCGCCTCCCATCCCGCATGATTCGGCTAATGGGCCGAAACTACGGCATAAAACAGGCCTTAAACCCCCGGTTCGGCGATTGTTGCGATCAGCCAATCGTGGAACAGCTTGACCGGGCGTGTGGCGAGCGCGCGCGGGCGGCAGGCGAACCAATAGCTGTACGGGCTTTCCACCGCGATATCGAACAAGCGCACGATCCGATCGTCATGCGCATCCTCGAAATGGCTTTCATGCATGAAGGCGATGCCGAGCCCCTGCGCGGCCGCCTCGAGCATCAATTGCCCGGAATCGAAATGGTCGATCGCGAGCGGTTCGAGCTCGCCAAGCCCCGCCGCCGCGCGCCACGCGCTGAACGTGTCGGGCATGTCGCGGTGGACGAGTGCGGTCAGACCGCTGAGCTGTTCGGGCCGCACCACCGGATCGTCGCGCTCGACCAATGCGCGCGCACCGATGACATAGACCTGATTGCGGTCGAGCCGCCGGGCATAGAGCGTGGGATCGATCTCCCGCGCGAGCGCGATCACGGCGTCGAGCCCTTCGCCGAGCCGCGCCAGCCCATGCTGCGCGGTGTCGATGTCGAGATGCAGTTCGGGGTGTTTGGTGCGGAGTTCGCCAAGCCGCGGGAAGAGCCGCTGCGACGCGAACAGCGGCAGGATGCCGAGCCGCAGCCGCAGCACATCGGTGTTGCTCGTCATCACCTCGACCGCGTCGGACAATTGATCGAGCGCGGGCGCGATCTGCGCGAGCAGGCGTTCGCCATCGGCATTGAGCACCACCGCCTGATGCCGCCGTTCGAATAGGGGCCGTCCGATAAAGCGTTCGAGCGCCTGAATGCGGCGGCTGAGCGCGGGCGGCGACAAGGCCAGTTCTTGCGATGCGGCCTTGATCGACCCGGTCCGCGCGACCTGTACGAACGCCTCGATCGCGGTGAGCGGCGGCAGTCTGCGCATAATCGTTCCGTCCTCCCCTCGGCTCTTTGTGCAGCGCACCAAGATACCGCTGACTCGAAAGCTATCATTCCTCCACGGCAAAATGGAAGAGCCGATTGCAGAAAGTGCAATCGTCAGCGATTCTTTCGCACTTGCAACATAAATTGAGTCGCTGCACAACAGGGGTGCCTTTCAGGCATCCTCTCCTAAAACTTTCAAGGCCGATCCTCTGGGGTCGGCCCTTTTTTTGTGTTTTTTCCAGTCGTTGGCACGACGGAGTACGGTAGGAGACCGCGCTACAGCCGATCGGCTTGGTCTCCCCCGGCGCGTTGCGCGCCCGCGAGGGAAATCGCTGAGGGCTCCCGCAGCGCGACGCGGGCGTAGAGAAACAGCACGATCATCGCTGCGCCCGCAGTGAGATACGGCAGCGAATGCTGCGCCTCATACAGCCCGACACCGATCGACGGACCGAGCACGAAGGCAGCGCCATTGATCGAGGTGACCTTGCCCGCGACCGAGCCCTGCGCGTTATGGCCGACCGCGAGGGAGGCCCCGGCCGTAAAGGCGGGGCGCGTGAAGCCGAAGCCGACACTGGCCAGCGCATAAGCGCAGGCAATGCTGTACAGCGAGGTCGCGAGGCCCGTCAGCGCGCAGCCGCACGCCGCGAACACCAGCCCGGTCAGCATCATCGTGCGCGGGCGCAGGTTTAGGTTGGGGATGATCCCCCATTGCACCAGCAACGCCGCGCCCGCCCCCATCATCAGCACGATCCCGGTCGGCTGGAGCGCGAGCGCAGGCGCGACGTGGAGCCGATCGATGACGAGAAAGCCGATCGCTTGCCCCGTCATCGCCTGACCATGCCCCATGACTAGCCCGGCGATCATCCAGCTCCTGATCCGCGGATCGGTATAGCCGACGGGTTCGCTATGCGGCTCGGTCGCGGCGGTGATGCTGGCACCCGAACTTTGTCCGCCGATCGAGGGATAGGCATTGGCGGCGCCCTGATAATCCGCCGCTTCGCGCGACACCGTTCGGTCGTCGGGCAACATGCGCCGCACCGCGATCCACACGCAGAGGCCGAACAGCGAAAAGATGAAGGCTGGCCCCGCCAGCCCGATCTCGACCCCGCCGAGCGAGCCGAGCAGCAGATAGGGTGCGATCGCCGGACCGAGGATCGTCCCGAGGCCGAAGGCAGACCCCAGCAGCGTCAGCGCCTTGGTCCGTTCGGCACGGGTCGTGCGGCCAGCAACCAGCGCCTGCACGGCGGGCGGTGCCGCGGCACCGAATGTACCGTAGATCAGCCGCCCGCCGATGAAGCAGACGAACGCCGTCGTGCCGCCGATCCAGTGATTGATCCCGGCGGCAAGGCAAATCCCGCAGATCGCCAGCGAGAGCGCAAACCCGCCCATCCCGAGCAGGATCATCGCCCGCCTGCCATGCCGGTCCGACCGGTTCGCCCAGAAGGGTGCCGCCAGCACCCACAATAAAGCCGACACCGAAAACGCGGCGGCAACCGCGCTATCGGGCACCTTCAGCGATCGCCCGAGCGCCGGGAGCACCGATTGCAGCGCAGTATTCCCCGCCGCGATCGTCAGCATGACGACGAACAGTAACGCAAAATCGCGGTCGACCCGCGCCGTCGGCAAAGCGGAGGCGTTCATTCGCGCGGCCCGAAATTGAGCCGCTTGGTGACATTATAATCGAGCACGGTCATCACGAAGAAGGCCGCAGCCTGTTTGGTGCGCGTCCACCAGCCGGTGCGCGCGCGGTATACAGCGGCGGTGATGCGTTCGGACTCTGCCACCTCACCATCGACATAGCCGCGGACATGCGCGGCGAAAGCGGCATCCTCGATCCGCAGCATCATTTCGAGGTTCAGAAACAGGCTGCGAATATCGTAATTGGACGACCCGATATAGACGACATCATCGAGCACGAAGAGTTTGGTGTGGAGCTTGGTCGGCTGATATTCGTAAATTTCGACGCGTTTGCGCAGCAGCCCGGCATAAGTGAAGCGCGACGCCCAGATCGCCGCACCATGATCGTTCTTCGACGCCAGCACGATCCGGACTTGCCCGCGCAAGCCCGCCGCATCAAGCCGCCGCAGCATCCCCCGGCTCGGCGCGAAATAGGCCGAGATGAGATCGGCCTGCATCGCGACTTGCAAATCGGCCTTCAACGCGCGCGCCCAGGGCGACAGCCGCCGCGTCGGGCCGCCGAACAACCACCGCACCGCTCCCGCGGGCTCGCTCCAGCTATGGAGCGCGCGGCGCAGCGCGCGGAGCGGCGGTCTGGGCCGCGCCGCCCAGCGCAGCAGCGCGTCGAAATAGCCGGTGATACTCTGCGCGGCGGGCCCCGCGACCAGCAGCCCGAGATCGCGCCACGCTTGCTGCGTGGGGGTGCCGAAATAGCTGTCCTGCACGTTGAACCCGCCGATGATCGCACGCGCATCGTCCTGCTCGCCATCCGCCAATGCGAGCTTCTGGTGGTTGCGGAGCAGATAGCGACGGCCCCAGCGCGGCACGAAACGGCACACCGTGACGCCCGCCGCCCGCAAGGGCGCGAAGAAATCATGGCTTTCGGCCACTTCGCTGCCCAGCCCATCGACGATCAGCGAGACACGCACCCCACGCGCCGCCGCCCGGAGCATCGCCGCCCGGACCATTTCACCGGCTTTATCATCGACATAGATGTAATAGATGATGCGCAAACTGTGCCGAGCGCCGTCAATAAGCGCGATCAGCGCGTCGAGCCGCCGCGGCCCGGTGTCGAGCAGCGTCAGCGCATTGCCCGCGACGGTGAAGGTGGGTTGGGCCGCGGGCTCTGCCATCGCCGCCGCTCTGGCGAGACGCTCCGGCGCGCGCAAGCCGAATTTCTTGACTCGGCGCGCCCGCCCGCCTAGATCGCCGCCTTTCCGACATTCGTCGCATAAGCAAGGAAGCCGTTCATGGCGCGCGTCACCGTCGAAGATTGTGTCGACAAGATTCCCAATCGCTTCGATCTCGTCCTGTTTGCCGCGCAGCGTGCGCGGCAGATTTCGGGCGGCGCCGAAATCACGATCGACCGCGACCGCGACAAGAACCCGGTCGTTGCCTTGCGCGAAATCGCCGAGGAAATGGTCCATCCGCCGACGCTCAAGGAATCGGTCATCAACGGCCTGCAGCGTGTTCAGGTCGATGACGAAGACGTGGCCGACGCGGTCGGCTCGCTGGCGGCCTCGGCCGAGGCGCTGCGGCTGACGGCAGCGGCGCCGCCGCGCAACCAGAATTTGGGTGCGGATTACGAGGGTTGAGGCAGGCGATTAGCGAACGCTAATCGCCGTCTCGGCCTCAACCCCGGACGGCGGGGCCTTGGCCCCGACCGACGACGTGGCTTTGCCACGGCGCTTACCTCCCACGTTTCGTCTCTAGAAGCGTCGCGGCAAAGCCGCGCCGTCGGTCGGGCCGCTGGCCCGCCGGCCGCGGGTCGGTCCGCGACGCGGATTGGCAAGCGCTAATCCGCTGAGCGACCCTTAAAGCCTTGAGCGACCACATACCATTCGCTCGACGCCTTGCGCGACGCGGGCGGCTTGGCATGTTTCACCGTGGCAAAGTTGCGCTTCAATTCCGCGACCAGCGCGGTATCCGCGCCGCCTGCAAACACCTTGCCGACAAACGCCCCGCCCGGCGCCAGCACGTCGATCGCGAACGCCAGCGCCGCCTCGACCAGCCCCATCGTGCGCAGCGCATCGGTTTGCGGATGGCCGACGGTGTTGGCCGCCATGTCCGACAAGACGAGATCGGGCATGCCGTCGAGCGCGGCGCTCAACCGTTCGGGCGCGACATCGTCCATGAAATCGAGCTGCAGGATCGTAACGCCGTCGATCGGATCGACCGGCAACAAATCGATTCCGACGATCGCCGCCTTGGGCACTTGCCGCCGCACCACTTGCGCCCAGCCGCCCGGCGCGATGCCGAGATCGACGACGCGGCGCTTTCCCTTCAGGAACCCAAAGCGTTCGTCGAGTTCGCTCAATTTATACGCCGCGCGACTGCGAAAGCCGTCGGCCTTGGCGCGCTTGACGTAGGGATCATTCAACTGGCGGTCGAGCCAGCGGGTCGATTGTGCGGTGCGCTTGCGTGCGGTCTTGACGCGAACGCGCAGCCCGCCCCCGTCGCGGCTCACGCGACAATCCTAAGGTTGTCCTTGCTCATGACGCATTTCCCATCAGACGGCGCAAGATGCCCTCGCGGATACCACGATCGGCAATGCCGATCCGCTCGGCCGGCCACAGATCCATGATCGTCTCGAGGATCGCGCAGCCCGCCACCACCAGATCCGCCCGCTCGCTGCCGATGCAGGGGAGTGCCGCGCGCTGGCGCAAATCCATCGCGGCGAGATCGGCGCTGATTTGCCGGAGCGCCGGTGCCGGAACAATCAGCCCATCGACTTGCGCGCGGTCATAATGCGTCAGCCCGAGATGGACGCTCGCGAGCGTGGTGACCGTACCCGACGTGCCGAGCAAGCGCGGCACCGCGACGGTATCCGGCAAGCGCGCGGCGAAATCGGCCATGCTTTCCGCCACCATTTCGCGCATCCGGGCATAACTGGCGGCGCGCCCTTCGGCGCCGCCATCGCGCCCCGGCGGACCGTGGCCGACGCTTTCGGTGAGCGACACCACGCCCCAGGGCGCGCTGTGCCAGTCGAGCACCAGCGGCATATCGGGGCGCGTATCGACCAGCACCAATTCGGTCGATCCGCCGCCAATGTCGAACACCAAAGCAGGGCCCTCGCCCGGTTCGATCAGCGCATGGCAGCCGAGCACCGCGAGGCGCGCTTCCTCCTCGGCCGAGATGATGTCGAGCAGGATACCGGTCTCGGCATAGGCGCGCGCGATAAAGTCGGCACCATTGCTCGCGCGGCGACATGCCTCGGTCGCCACGGCGCGCGACAGCGTGACGTTACGCCGCCGCAATTTGTCGGCGCAGATTTTCAAGGCGGCGATCGTCCGGTCGATCGCGGCATCGCTGAGGCGCCCCGAACTCGCCAGCCCCTCACCCAGCCGCACGATCCGGGAAAAGGCATCGACCACCGCAAAGCCCTCGCCTTGCGGTCGCGCGATCAGCAAGCGGCAATTGTTGGTCCCCAGATCGAGCGCGGCAAAATGCCGGGGTTCCCGCGCGCGCGCCGCGCCGACCGCCTTACCCGGGACCTTACCCGGGGCCTTTATGTTTGCGTTGCCGTGGACCGGCGCCGAACGGGCAGGACTGGCCTGCCGGTACGGCATATCGGGCAAATCCCCCATGCCGTGTTACTCGCTTATTCTGTTCTGCCGTCGCGCCGCGCCGGATGGGCGCGTCGTTCGGTGCTTGGGCATGATCCTAGCGGATGGCCCGGTGGGCGGCAAGCGACGGAGTTTGCAAGGATTACGCGGCTCGGTTGACACTCTGGGCCCGCACCCGTAGATCGCCGACCGGCCCACGCCCTGCTGATGCCCCGTCGTCTAATGGTAAGACTGCGGTTTCTGATACCGCCTATTGAGGTTCGAATCCTCACGGGGCATCCAGCTCTTCCTAATATATCTTTGATATCGAACGATAGATTGGGAGACCTGTGCCTGGATCACCAATGCGGTGGCCGGGCGCTGCTGCGGGAGCCGGAGATTCAGCCCTGGTAGCGCACGCGCGTCAGCCCGGCACTGGGGCGGCAGGCGTGGATCAGGCCGGGCGCGCGACCGACGGCGGCCAAATGCTCCAGCGCAGCCTGTTTCAGCGCGGGCAGCCGGTCCTGCCGGGTCAGCGCGACGACACAGCCGCCAAAGCCACCACCCGTCATCCGCGCGCCGCCTACCCCACCCGCGGCCGTTGACAGCGTGGCGGCGAGCCGGTCGATCTCGGGCAGCGTAATCTCGAAATCATCGCGCATCGAGGCGTGCGAGGCGGCCATCAGCGCGCCGATCGTCGCCCAGTCGCTGGCCGCAAGCGCGGCGGGCATTGCCAGCGTTCGCGCATTCTCGGTCACGACATGCCGCGCCCGGCGATAAGCGCTCGGATCGAGTGCGGCTTCGCCCGCCGCCAGCGCGGCCGCATCCAGATCGCGCAAAGCGGCGATCCCGAAATGCGCCGCCACCGCCTCGCACGCGGCGCGGCGCGCATTATAGGCGCTGTCGACCAGCCCGCGCGTGATGCCCGAATGGACGATCAGCACCGCCATGTCGGCGGGGAGCGGCACCGGGGTCGCCTCAAGCGAGCGACAGTCGATCAGAAGAGCCGCGCCCGCCTCGCCGCGAGCGGATATCAGCTGGTCCATGATGCCGCAGGCGCAGCCGACGAAATCATTCTCGGCCGCTTGGGCGATGAGCGCGAGTTCGGTTGGGGTAAGCGCGCCCGACGGATCGAACGCCGCGCCCAGCGCCACGCCGAGCGATGCGGAGGAGGACAGCCCGGCGCCTTGCGGCACATCCCCCGCGATCGCGATCCGCAGGCCAGCGATGGCGATGCCGCGCGCCCGGAACACCGCCGCGACCGCGCGAACATGCATGCGCCAGTCGGGTGCCGCCTCGAACGGGGCGCGCGGATCGAACCGGTCGGTCTCGCCATAATCGGCACTCACGACCTCGATCATCGCGTCGGAAGCCGGACCGACGGCAACCGCCGTCCCCCGATCGATCGCGCACGGGAAAACGAAGCCGTCATTATAGTCGGTATGCTCGCCGATCAGATTGACCCGGCCGGGCGCATAGGTGAGCCGGGCTGGGCCCTGGCCGAACGCATCGCGATAGGCGGCGACGGCGCGGTCACGCGGGTTCATGCCAGCACATCCGGCACCGCGCGCAGCATCGCGGCGGCGGCTTCCGGCGTCAGGTCGCGCTGCGGCTCGGCGAGCATTTCATAACCGACCATGAACTTGCGCACGCTCGCCGAGCGGAGCAGCGGCGGGTAAAAATGCGCGTGGAGCTGCCAATGCGCCACGTCCGCGTCGCCGAACGGCGCGCCGTGCCAGCCCATCGAATAGGGAAAGCGCGTGGCGAACAGAGTGTCATAGCGCGCGGTGAGGCGGCGCAGGATATCGGCGAGGCTGTCGCGTTGCGCGGGGAGAAGACCGGGCATGCGTTGGACGGCGAAGCGCGGCAGCAGCAGCGTCTCGAACGGCCAGCTCGCCCAATAGGGGACGATGGCGAGCCAGTCACCGTTGGCCGCCACTTCGCGTTCCCCGCCTGCTTCGCGCGCAGCGAGATCGAGCAACATCGGCGCTTTGTGCTGCTCGCGATAGAAGCGCTGCGTCGCGTCCTCGGTCGCTGTCTCGTCGGGCAGATGCGCGGTCGCCCAGATCTGCCCGTGCGGGTGCGGGTTGGAACAGCCCATCATTGCGCCCTTATTCTCGAAGATCTGCACCGATCGATAGGTTGCGCCGAGTTCGGCGCTTTGCGCGCACCAGCAATCGACGATCCCGCGTACCGCTGCCTGCGACAATTCGGGCATCGTCAGGGAATGATCGGGCGAATAGCAGATGACGCGCGCCGCACCGCGCGCCTGTTCGGCGGCGAAAAGCGGGTCGTCGGTGCGTGCTTCGGGCGTATCCGGCAGCACGGCGGCAAAATCGTTGTCGAACACGAAAGTCCCAGCATAAGCGGGATTGCGATGGCCCCCCGCGCGTTCATTGCCCGGGCAGAGATAGCAGCCCGGATCATAGGATGGCCCATTGGTCGGGTCGGGCGCATCCTCTTGCCCCTGCCATGGCCGCGCCAACCGGTGCGGCGAGACCAGCACCCAGCGGCCACTCAGCGGGTTGCGCCGTCGGTGCGGCTGGTCGGTCGCCAGCGTCACGCCGCCGCGCGCCGCCAGCCGACGAACTCAGCCCGCCGCCCCAGCACGACGCGATTGACCGCCAGCGCAAACAGCACCGAACTCATCAGCGTGATCACCATGAAATCGATATAGTGCAGCGTCACGATCCCCGCCGGCTGCAGGCCGAAGCTGTAGAGCGCGTAGAGCGCCACGCCCCACACCACGCCCGCCGTCGCCGCACTCGCGCCAACGCCGCGGAACATCAGCCCGACGATGAATGCCGACAGAATCGGCATCGACGACAGCCCGTTCAACTGCTGGAGCAAATTGATGATGCTCGTCGCATTCTCATAGACCGGCACCAGCAGCACCGACGAGATCGTGACGATGATCGTGACAATCATGCTCAACCGCCACTGGTCCGCCACCTTGCCGAAGAACGGCTTGTGGAAATCGACCGCATAAAGCGCGACGGTGGAATTGAGCACAGCGCTGGTATGCGCGATCACCGCCGCCGCAATCATCGCGGCGAACGCGCCCGACAGCCAGCCCGGCAGCACCTGCGCCACCAGCAAGCCATACGCCTTATCCCCCACATTGCCGAGCAGCTTGAACGCCACCACACCCGGCACGGTGACGATGATCGGGATGATCATAATGCGGATGACGGCCGCCGCCAGCACGCCCTTTTGCGCCTCGCGCACGCTCGGCGCCGTCATCGCCTTTTGGGTGATGTTCTGGTTCGTCGACCAATAGAAGATCTGGATGAAGATCATGCCCGTAAACAGTGTGTGGAACGGGATCGGCGAGTCCGGCCCGCCAATCATCGATGTGCGTTCGGCAGGGACTCCGCCAAACAGGTCATAATTCACCGCCGCCAGCGCGAGTATTACGATCAGCACCGCAATCGCCAGCACGCCAAAGCCCGAATAGGTGTCCATTACAGCCACCGCGCGAAGGCCGCCCATCATCGTGTACGCGGCACTGATCACCGCGAGGATGATGGCAAAGGCGATCAGCGGAATGCCGCCGCCGAACAGCGATTCGAGGAATAGCGCGCCGCTATACAGACCAGCGGGCAGGTAGATCAGGATATTGCCGAACAGGAACAGCGCGGAAATCAGCGTGCGGACGTTGCGCGTATCGCCCTGATAGCGGCGATCGAGCAGCTCGGTCACCGTCGTGCATTCGTTGCGGTAGTAGATCGGCACGAACACGAAAGCGAGGATCAGCAGTCCGATAAAGCCC
>JBBQLB010000056.1:0-13788 GCA_038327465.1 Sphingomonadales bacterium
CTCGACGGTGGCCGCTTCGCGACCTCGGATCTGAACGACCTGTATCGTCGCGTGATCAACCGCAACAACCGCTTGAAGCGGCTGATGGAGCTGCGCGCGCCCGACATCATCGTCCGCAACGAAAAGCGCATGCTGCAGGAAGCCGTCGACGCACTGTTCGATAACGGCCGCCGCGGTCGCACGATCACGGGCGCCAACAAGCGTCCGCTCAAGTCGCTGTCCGACATGCTCAAGGGCAAGCAGGGCCGCTTCCGTCAGAACCTTCTGGGCAAGCGCGTCGATTATTCGGGTCGTTCGGTCATCGTCACGGGTCCGGAACTCAAGCTGCACCAGTGCGGCTTGCCGAAGAAGATGGCGCTCGAGCTGTTCAAGCCCTTCATCTACGCCCGCCTCGACGCCAAGGGTCTGAGCATGACGCTCAAGCAGGCGAAGAAGTGGGTAGAGAAGGAGCGCAAGGAAGTCTGGGACATCCTCGACGAGGTGATCCGCGAGCATCCCGTGATGCTCAACCGCGCACCGACGCTTCACCGTCTCGGCATCCAGGCGTTCGAGCCCGTGCTGATCGAGGGCAAGGCGATCCAGCTTCATCCGCTCGTCTGCTCGGCCTTCAACGCCGATTTCGACGGCGATCAGATGGCGGTCCACGTGCCGCTTTCGCTGGAGGCACAGCTCGAAGCACGCGTGCTGATGATGTCGACCAACAACATCCTCTCGCCCGCGAACGGCAAGCCGATTATCGTGCCGTCGCAGGACATGGTGCTCGGGCTCTATTACCTCTCGATGCTCAAGGAGAATGAGCCGGGCCAGGGCATGATGATTTCCGACATGTCGGAAGTGCATCAGGCATTGGAAGCCGGCGCGGTCACCTTGCACACCAAGATCATCAGCCGCGTTCCGCAGACCGATGAAGCGGGCAAGCAGTACCTCAAGCGCTATGAGACCACCCCCGGTCGCATGCTGCTCGGCGAGTGCCTGCCGCAATCGTCCAAGGTGCCGTTCGACACCGTCAACCGCCTCCTCACCAAGAAGGATGTGGGCGACGTGATCGACGAGGTCTATCGCCACACCGGCCAGAAGGAGACCGTGCTGTTCGCCGACGCGATCATGTCATTGGGCTTCCGCCACGCGTTCAAGGCGGGCATTTCGTTCGGCAAGGACGACATGATCATCCCCGATGCCAAGATCGCGTTGGTCGATGAGACCAAGGGCCTGGTGAAGGACTTCGAGCAGCAATATCAGGACGGTCTGATCACGCAGCAAGAGAAGTACAACAAGGTGATCGACGCGTGGAGCCGTTGCGGCGACCAGGTGGCGAACGCCATGATGGACGAGATCAAGGCGGTTAAGGTCTATGAGGACGGCCCGGACAAGGGTCGCGAGAAGCCGATCAACTCGATCTACATGATGGCGCACTCGGGTGCGCGTGGCTCGCAGGCGCAGATCAAGCAGCTTGCCGGCATGCGCGGCCTGATGGCCAAGCCGTCGGGCGAGATCATCGAAACGCCGATCATCTCGAACTTCAAGGAAGGTCTGACCGTCCTTGAGTATTTCAACTCCACCCACGGCGCGCGCAAGGGCCTCGCGGATACGGCGTTGAAGACGGCGAACTCGGGCTATCTCACGCGCCGCCTCGTCGACGTGTCGCAGGATTGCGTCATCATCGAGGAGGATTGCGGGACGACCCGTGCGCTGGAAATGCGCGCGATCGTTCAGGGCGGTTCGACCATCGCTTCGCTGGGTGAGCGTATTCTGGGCCGCACCACGGCTGAGGACATCATCGACAGCAAGACCGGCGAGATCGTCATCCCCTCGGGCACGTTGCTCGACGAGGCGATGATCCTGAAGATCGAAGCGGTTGGTACGCAGAGCTGCAAGATCCGCAGCCCGCTGGTGTGCGAAACCAAGATCGGCGTGTGCGGCAAATGCTACGGGCGCGATCTTGCCCGCGGTACCCCGGTCAACATCGGTGAAGCGGTCGGCGTCATCGCTGCCCAGTCGATCGGTGAGCCGGGCACGCAGCTGACGATGCGTACCTTCCACATCGGTGGCGCGGCACAGCTCAACGAGCAGTCGAACCTCGAAGCGGTCGCCGATGGCACGATGGAATATCGCGATCTGCGCATCATCACCGATCAGCGCGGCCGTCGCGTCGTGCTGAGCCGCTCGGGCGAAATCGCGATCGTCGATATGGACGGCCGCGAGCGTGCGGTGCACCGCATCCCGTACGGCGCGTACGTGCTGTTCGACGACAAGCACATCGTGTCGAAGGGCGATCGTCTGGCTGAGTGGGACCCGTTCACCATGCCGGTCATCACCGAGAATCCCGGTGTCGTGAAATATGTCGATCTGATCGAGGGCAAGACGCTCACCGAGCAAGCCGATGAAGCGACCGGTATCTCGCAGCGTGTCGTGATCGAATATCGTGCGACGACCAAGGCGAAGGAGGATCTTCGTCCGCGCCTCACCCTCACCGGCGAAAGCGCCGAGGAGGCCGGTCGTTACATGCTCGTGCCGGGCGCGACGCTCTCGGTCGAGGATGGTGCGACGGTTTCTGGCGGCGACGTGCTGGCACGTGTCAGCCGCGAAAGCGCCAAGACGCGTGACATCACCGGCGGTCTGCCGCGCGTGGCCGAGCTGTTCGAGGCGCGTATCCCGAAGGAAGCGGCGATCATCGCCAAGGTCTCGGGCCGCGTCGTGTTCGGCAAGGATTACAAGGCGAAGCGCAAGATCGGCATCCAGCCCGAGGATGGCGGCGAGATCGTCGAATATCTGGTGCCCAAGTCGAAGGTCATCGACGTGCAGGAAGGCGATTACGTCAAGCGCGGCGACAACCTGATCGGCGGCAGCCCCGATCCGCACGACATTCTCGAAACGATGGGTGTCGAGCCTTTGGCCGAATATCTCGTCTCGGAAATCCAGGAGGTTTACCGCCTCCAGGGCGTGAAGATCAACGACAAGCACATCGAAACGATCGTTCGTCAGATGCTGCAAAAGGTCGAGATCACCGACGGCGGCGACACCACGCTGCTGAAGGGCGAGCAAGTCGATCGCGACGAGATGGACGAGACCAACGCCAAGATCGGCAAGAAGGAGCGTCCGGCCCAGGGCAAGCCCGTTCTGCTCGGCATCACCAAGGCGTCGCTGCAAACCCGCAGCTTCATCTCGGCGGCGTCGTTCCAGGAGACCACCCGCGTCCTCACCGAAGCATCGGTGCAGGGCAAGAAGGACACGCTCACCGGTCTCAAGGAAAATGTGATCGTGGGTCGTCTGATCCCGGCCGGTACGGGTGCGGGCATGAACCGGCTGCGCGTCACCGCCTCGTCGCGCGATGCGGCGATGCGCGTGTCGCAACGCCGGATGGCCGAAGCGTCGATCATCGCGCCGAACTCGGCCAAGGAAGAGCATGACGCCGAACTGGCGCGGTCGGCACGCGATGCCGGCGGCACTGGCGACGACGCGCTCGCCGCGGTCGTGACGAGCGGCCATGGCACCGATGCCGATGCGGGCGATTATTTGAACCAGGAGTGATCCTCCGGGTTCGGGCTAGCGCCTGACCTGCTTACGAAAAAAACCGCCGTCCGGGTGACCGGGCGGCGGTTTTTTCGTTTCTGCAAGATAGCTGCCGCCGCTCTTCGTGATCACGCGATCGGCAAGGGCCGTTTGAAATAGTGGAAGGGCATCCAGCTAGAAACATACGTCCATCCGGCTTGCTTCATCTCCGCCGTCATCGTCGCCAGCCCGACCCTGCGGCGATATTCCCAAGGGTGATCGGTGGGTCGGAACACCAGGATCAGCGCCCCTGTGCGAACGAGTTCCCGGCCCTTCCTGCCTTCCTCGCGCAGGATGCTCATCTCATTGAACGCGGTAGCGCCGAGACGCACGATCTCCTCGCCCTCTGCGCCGGGCACTTCGTCGTCGCTTTCTAACGGCCGGAACCGTTGTTGCGCCGCCTGTTTGGAGATGCCGAGCGCGCTGCCGATATCCGTCCAGCTGAGCCCTGTCCGCCTCGCCGCATCGACCCAGCGATGCAGCCCTGCCCTGCCCTCATCGGATACCAGGTGCGCCACGGTGATAGCTTCCTGGAAACCTTCGGCGGTCTCCCCGGTGAAAGGGGGCTGCCGGTTGGCGGCCCAGTCCAGCACCAAAGCGGATGTTTTGTCTCTAATTGCCTGCTGCTCTGCGATTTTCATGCGACTCTCCGTCAATATAGTGTTGACGAGTCGTCAATATATACTTGACTACTCTCCGTCAACTAACTGTTGACGGCGTGTCGCATCGGAGATGTGGTGAGGCTACCACCAGCGCGCTAGCTCTCAATCTCGATCCGCTATATGCCTTGCAATATAGCGCACCCGATTGGTCCTTTATGATCCGCCGAACCCTACTCATTGCTGCGGTCGCCCTGCTGGCGTTGATCGGCAGCGGTGCGCCTGTCTTGGGACAGACGCGTGCGCCCGTCACCGTCTTCGCCGCCGCGTCGCTGACCGATGCGCTGCAGGCGGTGGGCAAGGCCTATACCGCCAAGACCGGCGTGCCCGTGCGATTTTCCTTCGCCGCGAGCAATTTGCTGGCCAAGCAGATCGAGGCGGGGGCGCGGGCGGATGTGTTCGTCTCGGCCGACAAGCAGTGGATGGATCATGTCGAACGCGCGGGCTTGCTCGTCGCCGGGAGCCGTCGCGATGTGCTGCGCGGGCGGCTCGTTCTGATCGCACCAGCCGATAGCCGGATCGTGCTTCCGATCGCGCTGAACTTCCCGCTCGCACAAGCGCTCGGGCCGAACGGGCGGCTCGCGGTCGGTGATCCCGCTTACGTTCCTGCGGGCATCTATGCGCAGGCCGCGCTGACCCGGCTCGGCGTGTGGCCTGCCGTACAAAGCAAGCTCGCCCCCGCCGACAATGTCCGCGTCGCCCTCTCCTACGTCGCGCGCCACGCGGCACCGCTCGGCGTGGTCTACGAAACCGACGCGCGCGCCGAACCGGGGGTGCGGATCGTCGGCATCTTTCCGGAAAACAGCCACCCGCCGATCGACTATCCTGCTGCGATCGTGCGTGGCGCGAGCCCCGGCGCGCGCGGCTTCGCGGCCTATCTGAGCGGCGCCGAGGCAAAGGCGATCTTCCGCCGCTTCGGCTTCCGGACCTTTTGAGCGGCGCGTGCTGACCCCCGAGGAATGGAGCGTACTCGCGCTCAGCGTGTCGGTCGCGGGGCGTGCGGTGCTGGTCGGGCTGCCGATCGCGCTCGCCATCGGCTGGACGATGGCACGGACGCGCTTTCCGGGGCGGACGCTCATCGATGCGGTGCTGCATTCGTCGCTGTTCCTGCCGCCCGTCGTGGTCGGGCTGGTGCTGATCGTGCTGTTCGGCGCGGACGCGCCCGTAGGCAAGGCGCTGGCCGGCGTCGGCATCCGGCTGATCTTCACTGCCAATGGCGCGGCGCTGGCGGCAGGCGTGATGGCCTTCCCGCTGATGCTGCGCGCCTGCCGTCAGGCGATCGAAAGCGTCGACGCGCGGCTCGATGATGTCGCGGCCAGCCTTGGCGCGAGCTTCTGGGACCGGATGTTCAGCGTGACGCTGCCGCTCGCGGCACCCGGCCTGATCGCCGCCGCGGTGATCGGTTTCGCCGCAGCGCTGGGCGAATTCGGCGCGGTCATCACCTTCGCCGCCAACATTCCGGGCGAAACGCAGACGCTCGCGCTCGCCATCTATGCCGCGCTTCAGCAACCCGGCGGCGAGGCGATCGCGCTGCGATTGGCAGGCATCTCCTTCACCGTCGCGATTGCCGCGCTGCTGCTGTCGGAGGCGCTGCTGGCTTACGGCCGCAAGCGGGCGGGCGCATGATCTCGGTCGCGGTCGAGCGGCGGCTGGGCGCCTTCACGCTCGATGTCGCGTTCGAGGGACCGGGGGACGGCGTGACCGCGCTGTTCGGCCCCTCGGGCGCGGGCAAGAGCGCCACGCTCGCTGCGGTCGCCGGATCGGGCGAGGTCACGCGGGGACGGATCGTGCTGGGCGAGCGCGTGCTAACCGACACGGAGAGCGGCGTGTTCGTGCACCCACCCGCGCGGCGGATCGGCTGGGTGTTTCAGGATGCGCGGCTGTTTCCGCATTTGAAGGTCGAGGGTAACCTCCGCTACGGCCTCAAGCGCGCGCGCCTGCCCCACCGAATCGCGTTCGACCATGTCGTCGCGGTGCTCGACATCGGCCATTTGCTCGGACGCGGCGTCGCCGAACTTTCGGGCGGCGAGCGGCAACGCGTGGCCCTTGGCCGCGCCTTGCTGAGCCAGCCCGATCTGCTGCTGCTCGACGAACCGCTCGCTGCTTTGGACGGCGCGCGCAAGGCCGAGATTCTTGCTTATATCCAGCGGCTCAAGACCGATTTCCGGCTGCCGATGCTCTACGTCACGCACGACGCGGACGAAGTACGCAGCGTTGCGGATCATGTCGTGCTGCTTGAGGCCGGGCGGGTCGTGGCGGCGGGTGGTGTGGAGCTTGCGCCGGGCGCGCGGCGCTCGGCAACGATCGTGGGGCGCGATGCCGAAGGGGTTTTGTTGCGCGTTGTGGGCGATGTGGTGGCGGGGGAGCGGGTGGATTTGCGGGTGGATGACCGACCTGCCTGAATAACGAACCTTTTGTGCCGTTGAATGATGCGATAGCTTGCGGAGTAAACGGAGGCAGATAATGGGCGGCGTGAATATCTATTGTGGGACCTTCAAAGGACGAGACAAGTCGGGTACGCCGTTCGAAACGGTTTTAGCCGACATAGCCCGCGAAGCTGGGTCGGGCACGCAAGACGTTATAAGAAGGATCAACGAGTTGCTCGAAACCGCGAGCGATTATGTTCTTGTACCACCCGATGACGCGTCCGCTTTAATGAACGATTTGGCGGCACAGCTTGATCGCTATCATTCCGGTCAACGAAATCGTCATAGAGATATCTGCGCTGAAGACTTACTGAAGGCCTGTCAAACATCGGTCGCCGAAGGTGAGCCAATTGCTCTTGTATGGTGAAATTGGCCAGCCCGCGACGGCCGGACCTTCAACCCCCAAACATTCCCCTGTCCTACACACCCCCAATCTGTCAGCCTCGGTCAGTCCGCTCTTTCAAACCGTCGATCCTGCGCCGATCGTGCGCTCGAAAACAGCGCGGATGGTGTGACTCGTGTGACTTTAAGGCGGGCTGACGTTGGGTTGAATCAAACCCCGATCCGTTCGGCCCCGGACCTGATCCGGGGTTGTCGAAGCCCTGCTCGCCGCACGCGGGCGGTGCGCGTTTGGAGAGGTGCCCTTCGACAGGCTCAGGGCGAACGGGGGGGTGGATCGACCTCGGTGCATACGAAACGAGCCGCGAGCCGGGCCTCCCCAGGGACGAAAACATGCGCGTTCGAGTGACTTTCCAGTAACCTTCCGGCATTCCCGCGCGCCCCTACCCCGCCTGCACCCGCCCGGTCCGCACCAATTTCCCCCACCCCACACGCGGCCCCCGTAAAGCCTGCGCAATCGCCTTCAGCACGACATAATACATGATCTGGCGATAGCCGATCCGCTGCGGGATCAGCAGCCAGAGCAGCCGCCAATTCTCGCGCCGCTCCAGCGCGAAGGCGATCGTCGCGGCGAGCAGATCGATCGCGGTGAAGACTAGCCAGTAGAGCAGCATCTTCTCCAGATCGCCCTGCGTCTGCGCCCAGCCATGCGCCTGCACCGCGAGATAGGTCGTCACGAAGCTGACGATCAGCGCGAGATCGATGATCGGCGAGATCGCCGCGAACACGATCTGGAACAGGATCGCCTGCGGCAACCCGACGCGCGCCAACCCGACGGGCCGCCCGGTGCCCATGATGCGCCCATGTTTCCACAGGCATTGCAGCGTGCCGAACGCCCAGCGGAAACGCTGCTTGGCGAGGCCGCGGATCGTCTCGGGCGACTCCGTCCAGGCGACGGCGTACTGGTCATACGTCACTTTCCACCCGGCGCGCTGGATCGCGATCGTCAGATCCTGATCCTCAGCGAGCGTATCGTCCGGATACCCGCCGACCTGCCGGATCGCCGCCAGCCGCCACGCGCCGACCGCACCCGGCACCACTGTCATCGCGTCGAGCCGCGCGAGTGCGCGCCGCTCGAGATTCTGCGCAGTGATATATTCGACTGCCTGGAATTTGGTCAGCAGGTTCACCCGGTTGCCGACCTTGGCATTGCCCGCGACCGCGCCGATCTTCGGGTCGATGAACCAGCGGGCGAGGCGCGCAATCGTGGTTGGTTCGAACTGCGTATCGGCGTCGAGCGCGATGACGATCTCGCCCGTCGCGAGATCCAGCGCCTGGTTGAGCGCACGCGCCTTGCCGCCGTTTTCGAGCGTCAGCAGCCGCACCCGCGGATCATCGGCAAAGGCCTCGGCGACCACTGCGCTGGTGCGGTCGACGGAACCATCGTCGATCACGATCACTTCAATCTGTACGTCGGTCGAGGCGAGCACGCCGCGCACCGCGCGTTCGATCACCATCTCTTCATTGAAGGCAGGGATCATCACCGTGACGAAGCGGGTAGGGTCGATCGCCGGGAAGATCGTGCGCCCCTCGCGCCGCGCCTGGATCAGCGCGAGTGCCGACAAGATCAGCGCGCGCGCAATGCCGACGGTGATCGCGATGAAGAAAATCCAGCCCAGTGCAACCACGATGAAGCCGAGCGTGCTGAACAGAAAGAGATCGGTCTCCGCCGCCGCCCGGTCGCTCGGCGAGAGCGTGGGCATTGCGAGGTCGCGCGGGATGCCTGCCAGCGTCGAGACCGGCACGAAGGTGTAGCCCTTCGCGCGCAGCGTATCGATAATGACCGGCAGCGCCGCGACGGTTTGGGACCGGTCGCCACCGGCATCGTGGAGCAATACGATATTGCGGCTGCACTGCGTCTGCGTCCCAACGGTGCATTTCGACGCGACCGGATCGGTGACCTGCGCGATCGTCGCGTCGATGATCGCTTGCACCCCCGGTCGTTTCCAATCGCCCGGATCGACATGCAGCCCGACCGAGATATAGCCGCGGTCCTGCGCTTGCAGCGCGGGGTCGATTTCGTCCGCCGTGGTCGGCTCGGCATCGCCGAAATAGGGCGCGCGGAACAACCGCAGCGAGCGCCCGGTGAACGCCTGAAAGAGCCGCTGCGTGGTGTTGAGCTGGAACGTCGTTTCGGTCTGCGATGCGCCGGCGAGATTGGGATGGGTGTAGGTGTGGCTGCCGACCTCATGCCCTTCGTTCACCATGCGGTCGAGCAGGGCATGCTGCGTCAGCGCGTTCTCGCCGACGATAAAGAAGGTGCCGGGGACGTGCTTGGCCTTCAATATATCGAGTATGCGCGGCGTCCAATTCGGGTCCGGGCCATCGTCGAAGGTCAGCGCGACCAGTCCCGGCCGATACCCCGTCCGCTCCACGACATAGGGTGAGGGCAAGGTCGGGAAGCGCACATCACCGATCGCGCCTGTTTTAGTGGTGAGGGCCTGCCGCACGCCCTGGACGGGCACGCTGGTGATCTTGAGGATCTCGCCATTGCCCTCGATATCGACTTGCGTGCCCGCCGGGGTCGGATCGATTGCCGATGCCGGCGGCAAGGTCCGATGCGATCGCCCGAAGATCGACCACAGACCGGGATCCTCGGCGCCCAATCGCCACACCGCCACGCCGCCCAGCCCGGCGTTTTGCAGGAAGCGCATCTGATTATAGGCGGACGCCGCGTCGAGCATCCAGACGGTATGGCGGCTCGTCCCTTCCTCATAGGCGAAGCTGCTATTGCCGCTCGCTTTGTCCCACACCGGTCTGGCATCGGACTCGCGCGCCGCTTGCCACGCTTCTTCGATCGCAAGCGGTTCGCCAGTGCCGTCGTGCCAATCATAGGCATAACTGCCGATCGCCACGACGAGCTTTTCGCGCGGCACCCCGCGCGCCGCACGCGCGATCGATTGCTCGAACCAGCTTTGCGAGGCAATCGGCCCGGCAGCGCCGCTGATTTCATGCTCGTCATACGCCATCAGGAAGACGCGATCGACCACCTTGGCGAACGCCGGGATGTTCCAGCCATGCTCGCCATCCGCCTCGCCCACCGGCACGGCGATGCCGATCAACCATTTGCGCTTGGCGAAGCGCGCTTTGGTCTCAGCCAGGAAGGTCCGGTAATCGGCTTGCCCGCGGGGACTCAACTCCTCGAAATCGAAGAACGCCCCGCCCGCCCCGTTCGCCGCCAGCCACGGTTCGAGCCGGTCGAGCAACGCCTTGCGCTGCGTGGGGTCATGCAACAGCGCCTCCATGCCGGGCGCGTCCCAATTCCCGTCGATCGCATTCTGGATCATCGGCAAGATCAGCGGCCGAGCCGGTGCGCTGTTGATGATCGCGCGTCCGGCGGCATCGCGGAATACAGTGATATGATGATTGGCCCCGGTTATCGAAACCCAGCCCGGGATCAACCAGTCGAGCTCGCCAATATGGCGCCGGAGCGAGGCCGCGGAGGATTCGTCCCACGGTACGTGAAAGCCGATCGCCAGCGGCTGATTGGTCCCGAACCCGCGCGGTGCCGCGCCGAGCAATCGGGCATAAGTGTTAAGCCCGTGCCGCGCGCGTTTCAGCAAGGGGCCGGTCGGTGGCGGAAGTTTGGTGAGCGCGGGGTGTTCCGCCTCGACCGGCAATAAGGGGGCCCGTGGGACCGCACCGATCGAAATGGCGAGCGCCGCGACCGCGACCACGATCAGCAAAGCGAACGCCGCGACCGCCAGCGCGAAGCGCCGTCGCCGCCGTCCCGAAGCATCGTAGAAGACGGGGGCAAGGCTCATCTGTGGCAGGTCCTGGAACGCGGGAACGGTGCGCTCGCATCGGTCCTTTTACATGGCCCGACGGCGACGCCCGGATGACATCTGCGTCATCAAGCCACCCTTACGCCTTTATCGGCGGCTGCGTCGGGGAAAATGCAATGGTCGGGGCGATAGGATTCGAACCTACGACCCCTGGACCCCGAGACCAGTGCGCTACCAGACTGCGCCACGCCCCGACACATTGCAGGGGGCTGCGCGTAGCGGTCGGCTCCCGCGCTATCAAGTCAAAAATGCCCACCCCGGAACGCCGCGCGGCGATCTGAGGCCGAGCGCCCGGCTGGTCCTAAACCACACCGTATGCACAGCGCAGGGCGATTTCCGTTGCACGAATGCAACACACCGCACAATTTCGACCATGTCCCGAGATCGTATCGAATCGGTCAGAAATCCGCTTGAGATTCGAACATCATACTTATAGCTTACTCGCCTTAACGATGGCGCTGCAGGGGCAGCGCCACAACTGGGGGTTAGGTTCATGATTAATTCGACCGGCGCAATGGTGCGGCTTCGCCCGTTCTTGCTCGCGAGCGTTGCAGGAATTGGGCTTGTCACGGGCGGCGTTGCGCAAGCCCAGGTGGCGAGCGGCCCGACGATACCAGCCCAGCCGTCGAGCAACGATCCGCGAGTAGACGTGAGCGGCGCGGCGTTGGAAGCACACGCAACTGGCGCGCAGATTGCTGTCGTCACGCCCGAACCCTATCTCCAGATCGCCAATCCGGGGACGCCCACCACGGCGCGCGACCCGGTCAACATCACCGGCGTTGGCCAGATCGTGGTCGACACCGGCAATGGCAACGGCTCGATCGGCCTGTGCACCGCATCGCTCATCAACCCGCGCACGGTGCTGTTCGCTGCGCACTGCGTCAATTCGGCGGCTGCGACGTCCTATGGTCGCGGCGGTCCGACCGGCACCGGTACGGCGGTTAGCATCGGCTTTTCGAACAACAATCTGAGCGCGATCCAGCAATGGCTGTTTGCAGGCGCCAACCAATATGCGTCGAACCCGGCTGCGTTCCTCTACAACCTCAATCAGGTCGTCTATAATCCGCGCTCGACCGAGCCGGGTAACGGCTTCCTCTACGCCGATATCGCGCTCGGCACGCTCGACCGTCCGGCGGCCGGCATCCCGACCTGGGCCCTGCTCTTCTCGGCGCTCCCGGTGCCGACCTCGGCCGGGGCAAGCGGCACCGGCTATCACGTCAACATCACCGGCTATGGCAATAACGGCACGGGTGAAACCGGAGCCAATGGCGGGATCGATTTCCGCCGTCGCGTCGCCGAGAACTTTCTTGGCGGTCTGACGTCGTTGGACACGTTCCAGAACTTTATCTTTGGGTCGGCAACCGGTCCCCTGCCGCAAAATCTCTACTGGATCGATTTCGACGATCCACGCCGTGGCACGGCGTCCGCGAGTCCCTTCGATTTCAACAGCTTCCGCGACAATGCGCTCCCCAATGAAGGTGGCACCGCGCCGGGCGATTCGGGCGGGCCGCTGATCCTCGATCGCACCTTCTCGCGGCAGGTTATCCTCGGCGTGCTGTCAGGCGGCTTCAGCCGCTTCTTCAATGGCCAGCCATCGCAAAGCTATGGCTCGAACAGCTTCTATCAGCCGCTATATCTGTATTGGGATTACATCGCGGCGAACAACCCGTATCGCTATGTCAGCACGCTGGCGGGCGACGGCAACTGGAACGATCCGACACGGTGGGTCACGAACATCGACCCCAATTACACGATCATTGGCCCCAATGGTCAGCTGGTCACCGGCGTCCCCAACAATCCGGGCGGCGGCACCACCGACACGAGCGGCGCATTTGGCCAAATCTGCTTCCAGAACACGACGTTGAGCGATTGCCTCAATGTTGCCACTGGGGTTGAGACGTTCAATTCCAATCCGATCGGCACGGCCGGGCTGGCCAACGACGCCGCATCGACCACCCTTGCGCGGCCCACGGGCGGCGCACTCGGCACCGGAAGCGATATCGCACCCGAACTGCAAAGCTACGCCGATCAGGGCGCACAGGCGCTGCCGCCTGCAACGCTCGCCAACGGACTTCCGGGCGCGACCAACTTCGTGCCCAACAATGTCGATCCGATCCGCTCGACCGGTGCGATCGGGCGCTATTTCGACGTAACGCTCTCTGCAAATGGCACGACCACGCTGAATTCGACGGTCACGATCGATCGGTTCACGCTCGCAGGAGCCGGCGCACGCCTCAACATCGACACGACCGGGTTCCTCACCAGCCTGATCAGCGTGACGCAGACGAGCGGCACCATGCAAGTCAATGGGCGTCTGACCACGCAGGGCGACTATTTCCTGATGGCAGGCGGCTTGAACGGCGTCGGCACGATCAACGCCCCGTTCTTCACCAACATGCTCGGCACGATCTCGCCGGGCGTTGTTGGCGACGCCGGGACGATCGGCACGCTCACCTTCAATGGCAACGTCATTCTCACGTCGGGCAGCCGCTATCTTGTCGATCTGGGCGCGAATGGCGTGTCGGACCGGATCGTTGCAACCGCTGGCACCGCTGGCAGCACGGGCGCAGCTAGCGTCGGTGGCATCCTTGGGTTCAGCTTCTCGCCCACCACCCTGCGCGCAGGCAATGTCTACACGATCCTGACCGCAGCAGGCGGTGTGACAGGCACCTTCGCCACGCCGGGCGCGTTCAGCGCGATCCTGACGCCGCGGTTGACCTATAGCGCGACCGCAGTGACCGCGACGATCGATGCTGGCCTGTACGCCAACGTCGTCGGCACGTCGCCGGTGCAGCGCGCTTATGCCCAATTGCTCGATCAGAACCGTGGCAATGGCTATGCCGACATCTACGGCCCGCTCGATCTGCAGAACGCCGCCACGATCCAGGCGACGCTCGATGGTCTCGCACCGCGCAACCAGACGCTCAAGCGCGCGCTTGGCTCGGTCGTTGTCGACAATATGTTGCGCTT
>JBBQLB010000057.1:0-13300 GCA_038327465.1 Sphingomonadales bacterium
GCCCGCCGTACGGTGGCCAAATATCGCGAGGCGATCGGCATCGGCTCGAGCGCGCAGAGGCGGCGCGCGAAGAAGCTGGCGAACTATTAGGCGCGCGCGGGACAAGCCCCCTTGGCCCGCCGGATCCGGATGGCCTTCAAACCGCCCGCTTGTCTCGTTACAATGCCCCTGAACGGCGAAAAGCCCCTGAACGGCGAAAAAAGTTAACGCGTTTTACCCCTCGTTAACCTTTTTCATTCAGAGCTTGTGTGGTTAATAAGGCGCAACACTCCTTACCGACAGGTTGCGAAATCTTTGGGGTCAAGCCGGGGGACCACCCATGCGTGTATTGCTGATCGAAGACGAACCCACGACCGCCAAGGCGATCGAGCTGATGCTCACCACCGAGGGGTTCAACGTCTACCAGACCGATCTCGGCGAAGAAGGCCTCGATCTGGGCAAGCTGTATGATTACGACATCATTCTGCTCGATCTCAATCTGCCCGACATGCACGGGTACGACGTGCTCAAGAAACTCCGCGTCGCCCGCGTCCAGACCCCGGTCCTGATCCTCTCCGGCATCAACGAGATGGACTCGAAGGTCCGCTCCTTCGGCTTCGGCGCCGACGATTATGTCACCAAGCCCTTCCACCGCGAAGAACTCACCGCCCGTATCCACGCCGTGGTGCGCCGCTCGAAGGGCCACAGCCAATCGGTCATCCGCACCGGCAAGCTCGCGGTCAATCTCGATGCCAAGACGGTCGAAGTCGATAGTGCGCGGGTCCATCTGACCGGCAAGGAATATGCGATGCTCGAGCTGCTCTCACTGCGCAAGGGCACCACGCTGACCAAGGAAATGTTCCTCAACCATTTGTATGGCGGCATGGACGAGCCAGAACTCAAGATCATCGACGTGTTCATCTGCAAGCTGCGCAAGAAGCTGTCGATGGCGTGCGAAGGCGAGAATTACATCGAAACCGTCTGGGGCCGAGGCTATGTCCTGCGCGAACCCGACGAGGTCGTGCAAACCGCCGTCGCCTGATTTTCCCAAGATTGACCGCTCCCCGGTACCCGGGAGCAGGCCGCGGCATCGGGGGGTGCCGCGGCCTTTCTTGTGTTGGGGGAATGTCTGGAATCACCCGACTAGCGGTCGCTAGGATCACCTTGTCCGACACCCATTAGCGGCCGGTTGCATATTAACACAGAACAGGTACCGGTAGTGTCTTTCACTTATGCCTTGGAGCAAGCTATGTCCGCTTCGCCACGCCTAGCTGCCGAACTGAAATCCGACAATGCAACTCCGGCGAAGCGCCCTTGGAGTACGCCTCGCGTGATGTTAGCGAGTGTTACCGACACGGAAAAGCCGCCGTACTACAAAGAAGCCTCACCAGGGGCTCTGCCGAGCCTCAATTTCGGCCCGTCTTGATGTGCTCCAGCCTGAACCGGCGCGGTGTCGATAAGGGCGCATAAAATCAGACCGTCTCAATTCCACCACCTATCGCCGTTCGGATCGTCCCTATAGCGCTGGTGGGCCTGAAAGCTGAACGGCGGCCACCGCCCCAAACATGGACGGTCAGCGCGGATTTTCGGTTTCTCGAATCCCGCCATTCGCTGAGCAGCCGCATTTCGACGGAGAACTGGGCGCGTGCTGCGCGGCAACGCTTGGTGTTCGTGAATATAGCGCTGCCAATCTCGCCGCCTGGCCGATCCGGTCTTCGCACCAGCAATCGTCCAACAGTGCATGCGGTGTCACGCGGCGCGCGTCGGAGTCTTGTCCTGCCGCCCCTGATCCTCCAGAACGTCGCATGACCTCGACGATCCGCACCCCATGAGCGCCATTTTCGGGATCCTGCGCTTTGATGGCGGCGAAGTCGCGCGGGGTGATCTTTTGCGGCTGCAAAATGCGCTGAAACACCGTGCGCTGGACGGCGCGGTGCATGAAGCGCTTGGTGCTGTTGGACTTGGCACATGTCTCGCGCGGGTAAACCGCGAAGATGCTTTCGAGGTGCAGCCGCTGCACGACAGTGCCGCGCAGGTTACACTTGTGGCCGATGCAAGGCTCGATAATCGGGAAGCACTTGCCGACGCGCTTGGGATCGCCACCGTCGATCTTGCCACCACACCCGACAGCGCGCTGATTCTCGCCGCTTTTGCCAAATGGGGGGAAGCGTGCGCTGAGCATTTGCTTGGCGATTTCACCGCCGCGATCTGGGATACACGCGCGCGCCGCCTCGTCCTGCTGCGTGACCATAGCGGGCAGCGCGCACTCTATTACCACCACGCCCCCGATTTCTTCGCCTTCGCCAGCGAAATCCCGGCGCTATGGGCGCTGGGCGCTGTGCCGCGCGAACTTCCCGATGCAATGGTCGGTCGCATGCTGATCCATGCGATGGACCCGCGCCCGGGCCAGACACCCTATACTGGTATCTCCAGCCTCGCTGGCGGTCACGCTCTGAGCATCGCCCATACCGGCAAGGCCGACCTCCGCCGCTACTGGACTCCAACCGCCGACCCCGCGCATGTCGGGCGCGACGAGGCCTATTTTATCAATGCCTATCGCGATGCGCTCGGCGAGGCGGTCGCCTGCCGCATCCGCCGTCTCGCCGCACCGCCGGGGCTGCAATTGAGCGGCGGCTTTGACAGCAGCGCAATCGCCGGACTCGCCGGGCCGATCCTCGCCCAGACCAACCAGCACATGGTCGCCGCCACCTCGGTCATGCCCGCCGATTATGTCGGTACCATCCGCCACGCCGGGCGCTGGGTCGATCTGTGCGAGCGCGACATGCCGTGGCTCCGCATCAACCGCATCACGCGCGAGGGGATCGACGCGCTCACCGGGCTCGATGCGCGGCTAGCGACCGGTGCCGGCGGCGGTGCCTATGGCTACATCCATGACGCGCTGTTCGCCGCTCTGGCCGCGGGCGGCGTGCGGCTGATGATGGACGGGCATGGCGGCGATTATACGCTCAACCCACGCGGACAAGCGGCGATGGCGCGCTTCCTCAAGACCGGTCAGCTGCGCCGTTTCGTCCATGAAGTCCGCGCGCACCGCCGCATGACCGGAGCCTCGTGGCGCACGACGATCGCGCTCGATATCCTGCCGCACATCGCGCCCTGGGCGTTGCCGAGCAACTGGCGCAAGCGGCGCGCGAAGCGTTTGCCCTGGGCCGATCAACCGATCCACCGCGCCTTTGCCGAGCAGTTAATCGCCGATGGGGTGATCGATCCGACCCGCCTGCGCACCGCCGAGCGCGACCAGACCGACCTGCGCGGCAACCTTTCGCACGTGCTCGACCGCGTCGTCGCGGGTGGCGGCGGGGGGGATCTTGCGGCGCGTCATGGATTAACCCTAACGCGGCCGTTCCACGACAAACGTGTGTTCGAGCTGGCGCTCGCCATCCCCGAGGATCTGTATCTGCGCGAGGGGCGCAACCGTTATCTCGCGTGCCGCGCGCTAGCGGACGTATACCCGGCCGAATTCCAGACGCGCAGCCGCATGAATGATGACGAGATCCCGGATTTCCAGGCGATGGTGACGCGGATCAAGCCGCGTTTGCTCGAAGATATCGCGCGACTCGAACAATCGGAGAGCCTCGCCGCGATGGTCGATTTCGCCAAGATCCGCCGCTTGCTCGACGTGCGCGGACCCGACGATCACAATTCGGGCTGGGAAGAGGAAACCCAGGTCGCGCTTGGCGGCTATATGACCGCGCGGATGGTCGAGGCGTTCCGCCGCGAGAATTACTAATCTGGAAGTCGTCGCGGCTTTGCCAGAGCAAATGCGCTGCGCTCTAGACTGCTCAATATACTGCCCAAAGGCCGTTTTTCTCGTAATTTTTGCGTTCGCAGCCGCTGACCGTGGCCCTGCCTGACGCCTCCTTTGGCTGATAGGAAGCGATGAGTAATGGGGTATGAGCGTCGGAAGTCGACGCGAAGCTGCCGCCGTCGATTGATCCAACGAGTGACCGCTAAGACAGCCCTCGCTGCTGAAAGCCGTCGTTCCGTTTTCCACCCACACCCCGACATTCCCGCAGCCGCAAAGCTTAGAGCGCTACCCCCCTCACCGATGCTTTGCGCAGCGACTGCGGTCTGTCCACGATGCGAATGCATTTGGATCAAAACGCTTAACGCTGTCCTACACATCCCCGCTCTGTCACACTCCTGATCCGGGCTCCTAGCCCGTCGCTCTTTGACCTCGCTGCGTCACCAAATTTCCGCTCGCCCCGCAAAGGCCCACGCTAAACGAACCGCGTTCTGCCTAACTTTTCCCTAACTTTCCGCGCGCGAAATCACGTTTCAGGGGTAACTTTTGCGACTTTAGCGGAAAGGTTTTCCCGCTACTTCCGCACCCAGACCTTCTCACCGCCGACCCAGGTCTGCTCGACCTTGGTAGCGCGCAAATCGCTCGGGCTTGCCAGCAGCGGATCGCGGTCGACGATGACGAAATCGGCGCGTTGCCCGACGCCCAAGCGCCCGAACCTCTCCTCGGCAAATCCGGCATAGGCCGCCGCCCCCGTAAACGCCCACCATGCCTGTTCGCGCGTTACGTGTTCCTCGGGGCGCCAGCCGCCATAGGGCTGTCCCTCGGCATCGGTGCGGGTGAAGGCCGCAGCCCAACCCGCGAACGGATCGGGCTTTTCGACCGGATAGTCCGATCCGAACGCCAGCGTTGCGCCGTTCTTCAGCATCGATGCCCAGGCATAGGCACCCGCCAACCGGTCGGGCCCCAAGCGCGCTTCGGCCATCGTCCGGTCGCTCGTCTGGTGGGTCGGCTGCATCGAGGCAATGATACCATTCTTGCCGAAGCGCGGCAGATCCGCTGGATCGACGATCTGCGCATGTTCGATCCGCCAGCGCCGGTCGCCCTTATAGGTGCCGACCATATCGTCGATCGCGTCGAGCACCTCGGCATTGGCGCGGTCGCCGATCGCGTGGACCGCGACCTGGAAATGATCGAGCGCGGCGCGGCTCATCAGATTGCGGATCACGTCGTCCGACATAAACCCTGCGCCCGATTGGCCCGGCGCATCGGCATACGGCTTCTTCAACCACGCCCCGCGCGATCCGAGCGCGCCATCGGCATAGAGCTTTACCCCGCCCATGCGGAGTTTGTCGGCATAGAGCCACGGCGTCGGCCCCGTCCCGCCAACGCGCACCGCCGTATCGACTCCAAAGGCATAGCTCATGATCCGCACCCGCAGGTTGCCGGCATCCCCGGCGCGACGATAGGCGAGCCAGTCGTCTAGGCTACTGCCCATGTCGGCGGTCGCGGTGATGCCATTGGTGAGGAGGATTTCCTGCGCCTTCAGGAAAGCGAAATCGCGTTCCTTGGGCAGCGGTTGCGGCACGATCTTTTCGACCAAAGCTTGCGCGGCATCGACGAACACGCCGCTCGGCTCCGCCCCGCTTTTCTCGATCCGCCCACCGGCCGGCGAAACCGATTTGGCGGTGACGCCCGCCGCCTTCAACGCCGCGCTATTGCCCCAGCTGGCATGCCCATCGGCGCGCGCGAGCCAGACCGGACGATCGCTCACCACCGCATCGAGATCGGCCGCGGTCGGGAACCGGCCGAGGCTCCACACCTCCTGGTTCCACCCGCCGCCGACGATCCATTTCCGGTCGGGATTAGCGGCGGCGTAGGCGGCGATCGCGGCCTTGGCCTCGTCCAGCGTCTTGGTCCCCGAAAGATCGAGTTCGAGCGCGCGGAAGCCCAATTCCATCACATGGCCATGCGCGTCGATGAAGCCGGGCAGCAAGACCTTGCCATGCTGATCGGAGCGCCAGTCGAGCTTCACGGGGCGCTTGTCATTCTCCCCCAGCAGCTTGACGACCTTGCCCTCGGGCGAGATCAGCAGCCCGGTGAAGCGGACGACCTTGCCGTCCTGGTCGAGCGTGATGCCGGTGACATTATCGACCAGCGCATCGGCGAAGGCAGCTGTGGGGAGCAGGAGCGCGGCCAACAGGCAGGCGGCGCGGCGGGCGAAAGAGGAGCTTTGCATGACCCATGCGATAAGCAATGTTCCCCCGCCGCGCCAGATGGTCTAGGCGGCGCGCCATGACCGTTCATCCCCGACCCGCGCCCGAAACCCTCCCCGTCACGCTTGCCGACGTGCAGGCGGCGCACGCGCGCATCGCCGCGCAGATCGTGCGCACCCCCTTCTTCATCAGCCGCACGCTGAGCGAGCTGACTGGCGCAACCGTTTATCTCAAGTTCGAGAATCTGCAGTTCACCGCAGCGTATAAGGAGCGCGGCGCGCTCAACACGCTGTTGCAGCTTAACGCGGAGACGCTCGGCGTCATCGCCGCATCGGCTGGCAACCATGCGCAAGGCCTCGCCTATCACGCCAACCGGCTCGGCATCCCGGCGACGATCGTGATGCCGACCAACACTCCGACCGTGAAGGTCACGCAGACGGAGGGGCACGGCGCGACCGTCGTGCTGCACGGCGATACGTTCGACGCCGCTTATGCGCATGCCCGCGAGCTCGAGGCGACCGGCGGCCTCACCTTCGTCCACCCGTTCGATGACGTTCGCGTCATCGCCGGACAAGGCACGGTCGCAATCGAGATGCTGGAGGACGTGCCCGCGATCGACACTTTCCTGACGCCGATCGGCGGCGGTGGGCTGATTTCGGGCATGGCGGTGGTGGCGGCCGCCTCTGATCACCCGATCGAGGTGATCGGGGTCGAGGCCGAACTCTTCCCGTCGATGTACAACCGGATCAAGGGCACGGACATGCCGTGCGCCGGCGATACGCTGGCCGAGGGCATCGCGGTCAAGGAGCCGGGCGCGATCACCTCCAAAATGGTCGAGGCTTTGGTCGACGACATCGTGCTCGTCAGCGAACGCAGCTTGGAGCAAGCGGTCAGCCTGTTGCTGCAGATCGAAAAGACCGTTGTCGAAGGTGCGGGTGCGGCGGGGCTCGCAGCGTTGCTGCAACATCCCGAACGCTTTGCGGGCAAGACCGTCGGCGTCGTGCTGTGTGGCGGCAATATCGACACGCGTTTGCTCGCCAATGTGCTGCTGCGCGATCTGGCGCGTTCGGGCCGGCTCGCGCGGTTGCGCATCCGCTTGCAGGATCAGCCGGGCGCGCTGTTCAACGTTGCGCGCATCTTCGAACAACAGCGCGTCAATATCCTCGAACTCGCGCATCAGCGGATTTTCACGAATCTCCCCGCCAAGGGCCTCAGCCTCGAGGTCGAGTGCGAAACCCGCGACAAGGCGCATCTCGACCGGCTGCTCGGCGCATTGCGTGCCAGCGACTATGACGTGAGCACGATCGAACTGGGGTGACCCCCGAGAGTGTGACGAGCGGAATCGGGCGTGCGACGAACCGAGTCGCGCGGCCCTTTTCGGCGCGCGCGAACCCGTGCATCATCCTTTCGTATCGAAATTCGCGCGATCCTCGCCTGCGTTAACCACCAATCATGGTAAAGCGGCTTTTCATCATCGTCCCGCTGATTCATAACATGCCTCAGCGGTCGGCATTGGGGCGACGCGGACAGAGTTGAGGAAACCCTTCACGGTGACAGCACCCTTTCGGTTTCCCAGATTTTTCGTCACCAGCCCCTCGCCGTGCCCGTATTTGCCCGGTCGGCAGGAGCGCAAGGTCTTCACCGAATTGCGCGGCGAACAGGCATCGGATTTGAACGACGCGCTCGGCCGGATCGGTTTCCGCCGCAGCCAATCGGTCGCCTATCGTCCGAGCTGTTCGGGCTGCACTGCCTGCGTTTCGGTCCGCGTGGTAACCGCCGATTTTGTGCCGAACGCGTCGCAACGCCGTCAGGTCAAGCGCAACGCCGATCTCGAAGTGACCGCCTGCCGTCCCTGGGCGACCGACGAGCAATTCCAGTTGCTGCGCCGCTACCTCGCCTCGCGCCATCCCGGCGGCGGCATGGCAGAGATGGATGAAGGCGATTATGCCGACATGGTCGAACATTCGCCCGTCAACAGCTTCATCGTCGAATATCGCGAGCCGTCGCTCCACGGCGAGCGCGGTAAACTCGTCGGTGCTTGCCTGACCGATCAACAGGCCGATGGGCTATCGATGATCTATAGCTTCTTCGACGCTGACAATGAACACCGCCGGGGACTCGGCAACCAGATCATCATGGACCACATTCTGCGCGCGCGCGCCGTCGGACTGCCCTATGTCTATCTCGGCTATTGGGTGAAAGGATCGCCGCGGATGGCGTACAAGATCCGCTATCGCCCGATCGAAGTACTTGGCCCGAAGGGCTGGAGCCTGCTGGTCGACGAGGACGCAACCTATGCGCCGCCGGCCGAGAAATATGCGATCATGGCCGAGCAAATGGTGAGCACGCGGTAGGCAAAATCCGTTCGTGCTGAGCTTGTCGAAGCACCGCTGCGACTTCACCCGCCGAATGAGAGGCACGGGCCCTTCGACAAGCTCAGGGCGAACGGTTGGTTGCTACTGCCCCGCCCGGTCCACATGCAAATCCACGTCCAGTTCCTCCGCGCCCTCGCCGAGCCGCGAACCCGCGACCGGTGCCGCCCCCGCTGAGTCCAAGGCAACCGCCACCCGCACATACGCTTCATCGGCGCTCAGGCCCGTGCACGGGTCGAACGCGACCCAGCCGAGCCCTTCGACATGCGCCTCGGCCCAGCCGTGCGGCGCGGGGCTGGCGTCGTCGCCGAAACAGGCCGGACTGTAGCCCGAGACATAGCGCGCCGGAATCGCGAGCGAACGTGCCGCAGCGACGAATATCTGCGCCAGATCGCGCGGCGTTGCGGTGGTATGCTGGAACGCCGTCGCGGCGCTCTGGCCAGCGACCGAGCGCCCGCGATCAAGCGTGAAGCGCCGATGCACCGCGCCGTTGAGCGCGTGTAACGCCGCCAACGGCTCCCCGACGCCGACGTCGCGCGCAAAATCGCGAAGGTCGGGATCCGCCGCCGTCAAGACCGTCTCGCGCAGGAACAAGGCCGGCGGCAGCGGCTCCTGCGCGCCGTGGACGATACCCCTGGAGGGATTGGTCAGCACCTCGCCCGAAACGGTGATTTCGATACTGTCGACCGGGCCATCGACATAGAGTATCGTCGTGCAATTGCCGAAGCCGTCGCGCCCGCGGCGGAAACGTGCGTCGCAATCGACATGCACGTTCCAGCTCGCGACCGACTGATCGTGCGTATCCTCGGGATTGACGCGGAGCAATTGAATGAGGCGCGCCTGCGGAGCGGTGAAGCGATACGTCGTGCGGTGATCGACGATCAATCTCATAAGGTGAACTTGAACTGCCGACCGACCGCGCGATGCAACTCGTCATTTTCGGCGATGAAGCCCTGCAGATATTGGTGAAGCCCGCGCGAAATCACCGCGCCCGAGCGCGTCTTGGCCAGCCGCATATGGCGGTTGCGCGCCATCCTATCGGCCTCGCCGTGCAAGCCGGTCCGCTTGGCGAGCAAATTGAGGATATCCACCGCTTCCTCGACTGATGCGGCCAGACTGCGCGGCAATTCGGGCCGCGCGATCAGCAAATCGATGACGTTGGCGGGCTTGAGCCCTTCCGAATAGAGCCAGCGATAGGCGGTGACGGCCGACACCGTCTGCAAAATCGTCGTCCATTGATCGCGGTCGACAACGCCGCCGACCCGCTCGCCCTCGGGCAGCAGGATGTGGTATTTCACGTCGAGCAACCGCGCGGTGTTATCGGCGCGCTCGATCGCCTGCCCCAATCGGATGAACCATGTCGCCTGGTTGCGCAGCATCCGGTGGACCGCGCCCTCGAACCCGCGCGTTTCGGCCTTGACCGCCTCGACCAGATTGAGCGTCGCCATCGCGCCGCCTGGACCGGATTTGGCCGGGCCCGCGCGATTGTCGAAGATCAGCCAGGCGCGGTTGATCGCGGTCCATGCTTCCTTGGTGAGCGCCGTGCGGACCGCGCGGGCATTGTTGCGCGCCATATCGAGCGAGCGGACGATCGATCCGGAGTGGCTTGAATCGACTGTCAAAAAGCGTGCGACATTGGTCTGTGTGACGCTTTGGCCGCTCTTCGCGAAGGCGATGTCGGTCTCGCTAACGGCGAGCGCGCTGACCCACGCCGCCTCCCCCGCCGGATGCGCCGACAGCGCGTCGAGCCGCACCGTCGCCTCGACCAGGCGGGCGATGAAATCGGTCCGCTCGACATAGCGACCGAGCCAATAGAGCGACGAGGCGGTGCGGCTCAGCATGAAATCCTCCCTCGCGAAGCGGGGGAGGGGGACCGTGAGCATTCAGCGAACGGTGGAAGGGGGGCGAGCGAAGCGAGCATCCCGCGCTCACCCCCCTCCACCACCCGCTGAAGAAGCGGGCGGTCCCCCTCCCCCTGCTCGGGGGAGGATTTGAAGAAGCTCATCAACTCCCTTGCCCCTGCGACTGGGTCTGGGTCTGTCCCGCACCATTATCCATCAGCACGAAACTGTCCTTGGTGCCCCCCCCTTGCGAGGAATTGACCACTAGCGACCCCTCCTTGAGCGCCACCCGCGTCAGCCCGCCGGGGACGACTTGCACACCCTTCGATCCGGTCAGCACGAAGGGCCGGAAATCGACATGGCGCGGCGCGAGGCCGGCATCCGCCAGCGTCGGCACGGTCGAGAGCGCCAGCGTCGGCTGCGCGATGTAGCGGTGCGGCTCGGCGATCAGCGCCGCGCGGAAGGTCTCGATCTCGGCCTTGGTCGCAGTCGGCCCGACCAGCATGCCGTAACCGCCCGATCCGTCGACGAGCTTGACCACCACGTCCTTCAGATTGTCGAGGACATACTTCAACGCCTGCGGCTCGCGGCAACGCCACGTCTCCACATTCGGCAGTTTCGGCTCGCCGCCCGAATAGAATTTCACGATCTCGGGCATGTACGAGTAAATCGCCTTATCATCGGCGATGCCGTTGCCCGGCGCGTTGATCAGCGCGACATTACCCGCCGCATAGGCGGCGATCAGCCCCGGCACGCCGAGCATCGAATCCGGGCGAAACACGAGCGGATCGAGATAATCGTCATCGATCCGGCGATAGATCACATCGACCTTCACCCGCCCCGCGATCGTGCGCATCCACACGACATCGTCATCGACGACGAGATCCGCCGCCTCAACCAGTTCGACCCCCATCGAATCCGCGAGGAAGCTATGTTCGTAATAAGCGGAATTATAATGGCCCGGCGTCAGCACAACGCAGACCGGTGCGGCGACACCCTCGGGCGCGACCGACTTCATCGTCTCGAGCAAGCGGTCAGGGTACGAATCCACCGCCGCCACACGGAAATCGCGGAACAGTTCGGGGCACAGCCGCAACATCGCCTCGCGGTTTTCGAGCATATAGCTCACGCCCGATGGCGTGCGCGCATTGTCCTCGAGCACGAAGAAATCGTCCGGCCCGGTACGCACCAGATCGATCCCGCAAATATGCGCCCAAATGTCATGCGGCGGGCGAATTCCCGCGATTTCGGGCCGAAATTGCGCGTTGCCGAAGATCAGATCGGGCGGCAGCACGCCCGCGTCGAGGATCTTCCGCTCGCCGTAGATGTCGTGGAGGAAGGCGTTGATCGCCTCGACCCGCTGCACCAAGCCGGCCGAGAGACGTGCCCATTCGTCGGCGAGGAACACACGCGGGACGATGTCGAATGGAATGATCCGCTCGCTCGCATCGCTATCACCATAGACGGCAAAGGTAATGCCAAGCTGCCTGAAGGTCGCCTCGGCCGAATGCTGGCGACGGCGCAGTTCGGTATCGGGCGTATCGTCGATCCACGCCCCGAGCGCGGCGAGTTCGGGGCGTGCCACGGTCGACCCGGCATCCCCCATAATCTCGTCAAACGCCGGTCGTGTCGCCATTGAAACGGATAAGCCCCCAGATCTGTGGTGGCTCCATGCTGCGACGGATTGCTGCGTTGCACAAGCACCGGCGATCAGAAAAGTGCCGGGGGCACTTTTCAGCCGGTGCTCGGCGAGCGAAGCAAGCCTTTGACCGCCTTACGCCCCCAACTCCGCCAGCAAAGCCGGGGTCAGCACTTGCGGCAAGACCTGCGGCTCCGCAGCACCCGGCGCGTAATACAGATACAGCGGCACGCCCGCGCGGTTATGCGCTTCGATGAAGCGGCCCATCACCGGATCGCCATTGGTCCAATCGCCGACCAGCACCGCGACCTTGTGATCGGCGAAGCTCTTGCGCGTCGCATCGGTGTCGATCGCGACTTTCTCATTGACCTTGCAGGTCAGGCACCAATCGGCGGTGAAATAGACGAACACTGGCCGGTTGGCCTTGCGAAGGGTATCGAGCCGGGCTTCGGTGAACGCCTCGCTCCCGCCCTCGGCCACCACGGCACCCGTCGGGGCGCGGCTTACCAGCGTCGCGCCGCCGACCGTCACCACCGCCAGCGCACCGAGCGCAACCCAGCCGAACGCCAACCCGCGTGCCTGCCGCCGACCGCCGATCCAGAGGGCGAACCCGGCGAACAGCGCCGCGCCGAGCCCGAGCGTCAGCCCGTTCACTCCCGCTTGCCGCCCCAGCACCCACGCCAGCGCCAGCGCGGTCAGCCACATCGGCACTGACAGGATGTGGCGGAAGGTCTCCATCCACGCGCCGGGCTTGGGCAAGCGCTTGCGCAGCGACGGCACGAAACCGAGCAGCAGGAACGGGATCGCCAGCCCCAGACCCAGCCCGGCAAACACTGCGAGCGCCGCAGGCCATGGCAGCACCAACGCTGCGCCCAAGGCCGCACCCATGAACGGCCCGGTGCACGGCGTCGCGATGAACGCCGCCAGCGCGCCGGTCGCGAACGCACCGCTCGCCCCGCCCGAGCGATTGACGAATTGCGGGGTCGGAATCTCAAACAGCCCGCCGAGATTGAGCGACAGCGCGACCGTCAGCAGCAGCAACACGACGATCGCGCGCGGGTCCTGCAGCTGGAATGCCCAGCCGACCGCCGTCCCCCCGGCGCGCAATGCGAGGATCGCGCCGCCCAAGCCGACGCACACCGCCACCACGCCCGCCGTATAGGCCAAAGCCTCGCGCCGCGCCGCGCCCTCGTCGAGATGCCCGCGCGCGAGGCTCAGCGCCTTGAGGCTGAGGATCGGAAAGACGCACGGCATGACGTTGAGGATCAACCCGCCCAGCATCGCGCCGCCAAAAGCGATCAACGTCGCGAGCAGGATGCCACCAGCACTTTCGGAGGCTGCGGGCGTCGCCGCCGCCACCGACCCGGCATCGGCGGTGACGATCAGCCCCTGCTGCTGCCCGATTTGCAGCACGCCCGACAACGGCCCGGTGCCGCCTGCGCCGCCCGCCTTGGTTTCAACCACCAGCCGGTCACCATCCTGCGATACCGTCT
>JBBQLB010000058.1:0-13214 GCA_038327465.1 Sphingomonadales bacterium
CGCGACATCGCCCACGGCACTAGCGGCGAAGCGCGTACGTCGAAACTCCAGCGCCGGACGCGAATCCTCGCGCCCGGCCGCCTTGCGACCGAACATTTTCATTGTGCTGTCCTTTCTGTGGAGCGGCGCGCCTCAGCGCGCGCGCGCGAACCAGATCACGTGGCGCGGACCCTTGCCGTTCGACCGCGCCTTCACCGCAACTTCCTCGACCGCGAAACCCGCATCCTTCAACCGCCGCACGAACTTGGCATCCGGCCCCGCCGACCACACCGCCAGCACCCCGCCCGGCCTGAGCGCCGCCTTCGCCGCCGCCAGCCCGCGCGGGGCATAGAGCCGGTCATTCTCCGCACGGACCAGCCCGTCGGGGCCATTGTCGACATCGAGCAGGATCGCATCGTAGCCGCCCTCGCGGATCACGTCCGCGACATCCCCCTCGACCAGCCGAACGCGCGGATCATCAAGACACCCTGCCGCCACCGCCGCCATCGGCCCGCGCGCCCAGGCGATGATCTCGGGCACCAGCTCCGCCACCGTCACCACCGCCTCCGCACCCACCGCGCCGAGCACCGCGCGCAGCGTGAAGCCCATGCCATATCCGCCGATCAGCACGCGCGGTGCCCTGACGCCCGCAATCCGCTCCAGCGCCAAAGTCGCCAGCGCGATCTCGGATCCGTTCATCCGCGTGCTCATCAATTCATTGCGATCGACCACAATCATAAAATCGCCGCCGCGCGCGTAGAGGACCATCTCGTCCCCACCGGGGATCGTCGCCCGGCCGATCAATTCGCGAGGGGTCATATTCTTCTTCCTCCCCTCCCTGGAAGGGAGGGGCTGGGGGTGGGTCGGTGTGGGGAGAGGATCGACGCTGCCTCGGGCCGACCCACCCCTCAATCCCCTCCCTTCCAGGGAGGGGAGACAGAATGCAACCTCACAACGCCGCCACGCGCGCCGTCCCCTGCTTGCCCAGCATCAGCTCGGTGATTCCCCACACCAACGCATCGGCGCGGTCGGGCGATCGTCCCGGCCCGCGATATTCGCCGCCGACCACCATCCCGCACAATTCATCCTCGAGCGCGCGCAGCTCGCCGAGATGGTGCACTTCGCCCCGCTCATACAGCGCCGCGACCGGCTCGGCCCGCGCGATCTTGCCGCGGCTGGCATGCACCAGCTTGACCGGCAAAGCGCGCTCGGCGGTGCGCAGCACCGCGTCGACCATCTCGCCGCCCTGATTCTTTTCCGCGACAACCCGGTCCGCCCCGACCCGCGCCGCGCACGCCGCCACCGCGCGTGCCCAGCCCTCGGGCGATTCGCCCGATACGCTCGCATCCTCAATTACATAGCCATGCTCGTCCGCGCCCAGTGCCACCGCGATGATCCCGCACGCATCGCCCGCAGCACTCGCCGGCGGATCGACCGCCACCACCACGCGCACCGTTTCGGGCACCACATCCACGCGGCACGCCTCGACCATCGCGCGCGTCCACAACGCGCCTTCGACATCGTCGATCAGCTCGCCGTCCAGCTCCTGTCGCCCGAGCCGCGACCCGCCATAGAGCGCGTCCATCGCCTCGAGAAAGCTCCCCGGCAAATGCGGATTATCGCGGCTCGACCCGTGCGTTTCGACCGTGTCCTTCCCCGCGATGATCTTGTGCAGCAGCGTGATCGGCTTGGGCGTCGTCGTCACCAGCACGCGCGCCTTGGCGTGGCCGCGCATCGTCAGCATCAGATTATCCCACGCCGCATCGCCATAGCGCCACTTCGCCAGCTCGTCGCACCACGCCGCATGATGTTCCGGCCCACGCAATGCCTCGGGTGCCGCCGCCGAAAAGATCGCGGCGATCGCCCCCGATCCGAAATGCACCTCCCCCACGCCGCGCCGATATTCGATCGGCTCGTCGAGCCCGGCGACCTTCAGCAACCCCGCTTCCCCCTCGATCATCACGCGCTGCACGTCGCGCTCGGTCGCGCCGACCAACGCGATCCGCGCGTCCTTCACCGTGCGCGCGACCTCGCAGACCCATTCCGCCCCGGCGCGCGTCTTGCCAAAGCCGCGCCCGGCCCGGATCAGCCACACCCGCCAGTCGCCCGGCGGCGCGATCTGCCCCGGGTGCGCCCAATAGAGCCAGCTATCGTACAGATCCTGCCGCGTCTCCGGCGACAAATCGAACAGCAGCTTGATCCGCTCTGCGGGCGCGAGCGCGGCGAGCTCGGCAATCAACGCCGCGCCGTGCCGCTGCCCGGCATCGTCGGGAGCCGGGCCCGGAGCCGGAATCTCCGCGCTGCTCATGCGCCGCGCCGCTTCGCCAGCCGGTCGAGCCGCAGCAACAATTCGTGGTCGATTTCCGCCTGACTGAGCCGCATAGACCGCCCGCCCCGCGCCGGGCCGCCGATCGCCCCCTTGGCGCGCAGTTCGATCACCTTCATCGCCAGCACCGGATCGAACGCCACCGCCTCGATCGCCGCATCGGGCAGCAGATCGGGATTGTCGCCAGCATTCGGCGTCAGCCCGAGCGCCCGCGCCACCAGCTCGCCCTCCAGCCGTTCATGCCCGACCTCGAGCGCCTCCTGCCACAACCGCGCGAACATCCCGTCGCGCTTGCGCAAATCGCGCGCAGTCGCCTCCGCCTTGCCCACCGCGCGCGCCGCCATCGTCGCGTTGCACGTCGCCGCCAGCACCGACAGGAACTGCGTGCGCTTGGCCTTGGTCCACCCGTCCTTGCGCTGCGCCCGGCGCTGAAGCCGCACCCCGTTCGAGCCGCCAATCTCGCTCATCCCACCCTCCGCCAACGCAAAAAGGCCGGAAAGCGTCCCCGCCCCGGCCCGACTCGCAATTCTTCAACGTTCCTATTTTGTGCCATATCAGCGTGACGATGTCAAGCGGTTTGTGCCTATTTGGTTATTTTAACTTGCGATGAAAGCCGATGCCGTCAGGTCCCTCTTGCTGTTTGGCTCAGAAGAACGTAACGAATACATCCAAGCCAATCCGGGGATGTCCAAGCAATGCACTCGATAGAGTTTTGCGCCGGTGCGGGCGGTCAGGCGCTCGGACTCGAACAGGCCGGGTTTCGCCACGCCGCGCTGGTCGAGATTGAACGTGATTATGCCAAAACGCTGACGCTCAATCGCCCCGGCTGGAATGTTCTGGCGCAGGACATGAACGATTTCGACGGACGGCCCTATAAAGGTGCTGATCTGTTCGCCGCAGGCCTTCCTTGCCCGCCCTTTTCGAGCGCCGGAAAGCAGCTTGGCGCGCTTGATGAACGCAACCTCTTTCCGGCGGCATTGCGTCTGATCGACGAAATCCAGCCCAAGGCGATCATGATCGAAAACGTCCGCGGCTTTCTGTCGGCGGTGTTCGATGATTACCGGACGGCGTTGAAACAGCAGCTCAAAAAGCTTGGCTACACCGCCGATTGGCGATTGCTCAATGCATCGGACTTCGGCGTCCCGCAGCTTCGTCCGCGCGTCGTGATCATCGCCGTGCGCAACGATATGGCCGATCTGTTCGATTGGCCCGAAGTGCAGCGCCATAATCCGCCGACCGTCGGGCAAACCTTGCAGGATTTGATGGCCGCCAATGGCTGGCCCGGTGCCGCACGCTGGGCCGGGGCCGCGAATGACATCGCCCCCACCATTGTCGGTGGTTCGAAAAAACATGGTGGACCCGACCTCGGCCCCACGCGCGCGCGGAGTGCCTGGGCATCGCTCGGCGTCGAAGGCCGCACCTTGGCCGAGGAAGCACCGGCGGCCGATTTCGTGGGGGTGCCACGCCTGACGATTCCAATGGTTGCACGGCTGCAAGGCTTTCCCGACGATTGGAAATTCTACGGTCGCAAGACCATCGCCTATCGCCAGGTCGGCAACGCCTTCCCGCCGCCTGTCGCGCGCGCCGTTGCCAACAATGTGCGCATCGCGCTCGGGGTCCGCCGCCTGTTTGCCGTCAATGCTGCTTGATGATCGCAACGGTCGCCGCGCGCTCGATCCGGCGCATGTCGATTATGCCGATCTCGCCGCGCTTGAGGCCGATCTGCTGACTGCGACGGGCGGGCAAACCTTGCTCGAAGAAAAGTTGCGGAGCTTTTTTCGCTCGGCGATCGATGAAGTGATCGACACCGCACGCAGCGGTCGCTTCTTTTTCAGCCAGCTCGAAAAGACTGAAAAAACCTATCTCGGGACCAAATTCGAAATCCTGCTGCGCGATTGGCTGCAAGTCCCCAAGGGCGTCCGGCTCGATTTGCTAATCGGCGGACGCGAAGTCGATGTGAAGACGACCACGACCGCCACCGGGAATGGCTGGATGATTCCGCCGGAGGCAGTCGATCAATTCTGCGTCCTGTTGCGCGTTAATGAGGAAGACGCGCGCTGTGCGGTTGGTTTGGTGCGCTGTCGCCCAGACTATCTCAATCGCGGCACCAATCGCGATGCAAAGGCGACCATAGCGTCGCATGCGCGACGCAACATCTGGTGGCTGGTATCCGACTTTGCCTACACGCCGAATTTCTGGGACGTCGTCGATGCCACCAGCCGGAACGAGATCATGGCTGAACGCAGCGGCACCCGCCGCCTCGCCCTGTTGTTCGAGCGCTATCAGGAAATCGCGATTTCGCGCGTGCAAATCATTGCCGTCGCGGCACAAGATGACGCGCTGAAACGCGTCCGTCGCAACGGCGGTGCGCGCGATATCCTCGCCCCCAAGGGTATCGCCATCCTCTATTCGGAAATCGATCGTGATGTGATGCTCGCGCTGGGACTGAAGTTCGGCTTTCGCGAATTCATTTCCTATACGCCGAAGACGGAAGCCGAAGCTGCTTTGCTGCGGCGCGTTGGACATATCGACTGACGACGAGAGACTCGCGCGCGAGCTTCTCGCGCCGCGCGTTGACGGGCCGGGAACGCACCCGGCCCGTCCGGAATCTACCGGCAGCGCACCTGCGCATTGTTCTGATCGACGCTCCGACCGACCAGCCCGCCCGCGAGCGCGCCGAGGATCGTGCCGACTCCGCGCGAATGTCCGCCGTCGATCACGTTGCCGAGCACGCCGCCACCGATCGCGCCGACGATCAGGCCCGTCGTGCCGTCGTTGCGCTTGCAATAATAACGCCCGTCGTTACCGCGATAGATGCGCTCGTCGCTCGACAGCACGCGCTCCTGATAGCCCGATCCATCGCGGTAATAGCGCGACGGCTCATAGCCGCTCTCGACCCGGTCGTCATAACGCGGATCGCTATAGCGGGGATCGGTGGCGCGCGGATCGTTATAGCGCGGATCGTTAAAGCCGCCGCCGCGCGGATCGCGATAGCCACGCGCGCGCGCTTGCTGATAGCGGTCGAATTCGGTGCGGAAGAGATTCAGTTCGCCGCTGAGGCGCTGCTGCGCCTGCTGGAAGCGTTGCTCCTCGGCTTGCGTCTGCGCGACAGCCGGGGTGGCGGCGGCCAGGCACAACAAGGCGAGGGCGGGGACGAATTTCGAAAGGGGTCGCATGATAGGCTCTCCGATGACTGTTACACCTGCCCAACGATACGCCGGCCAATAGGTTGCAGCAATTCGGCGATCAGCACATCGCCGCGACCGCCGCCCGCCATGCCGCAGTTTCGCCTGCGAAGGTCTGGGTGATCTCTACCGCGCCGGCGATCGATCCGCTGACCTCGACCGACCCGGCATAATCATAGGTCGCATTGCCCGACAGGCGGACCATCCCGTCGGCATCGGCTTGCGCGCGCACCAGCCCGCCACGGTTGAACACCGTTGCCTCCGTGCCGAATGCCAGCCGACCGGTCAGGCACGCGGCAAAAGTCGACGCCGCCATCGCGCTGCCGCAACTGTCGGTCAGCCCAACCCCGCGCTCGAAGGTGCGTACGAACAAAACCCCGGAATCCCGAATTTCAACAAACGAAACATTCGCGCGGTTCGGGAGCCAATCCGGTGTCGCCTCGCACCGCATCCCGAGCGTCACCAACTCGCGCTCGTCGATCGCCGTGACGAAACTCACCAAATGCGGATTGGGAATCGCCACCGCCGTAAATGCGCGGCTGCTTGCCAGTTCGGGAATCACCGCATCCACCACCCGCACCGCGCCGGTCCGCATCGGCCACTGCGTCACATCGAGATCGACCGGCCCCGCCACCTCGCGGATCGTCACCACCCCAGGCGCGAGGTCGGGATCGCGCGCCACTTCCGCGCGCGACGTCTTCAACCGCACGGTCGCGCGCTCTACGCCCAGCGCCGCAAACCCCGCGCGCGCGACGCAGCGCAGGCCGTTGAGGCATGTCTCCGCTTCGCTCCCGTCGGAATTGAACATCCGCATCCCGAAGTCGCAAGCGTCGTCGCCCGCAGTCAGTAGCAGCAACCCGTCGCCGCCGACCGTGCCACTGCGATCCGCCAGCGCCACCGCGACCCGCGCCCATGCCGCATCGTCGAGCGCCAGCGCGCGCGCGTCGATCATCGGAAAATCATTGCCCGAGCCATGGCATTTGATGAAGTCGAACCGCATGATCGCCGCCATAGCGGCTTCACCCCATTTGCGCGACCATGCTCTGCTCGGCCGCGATCAACCGCGCAAAGCTCGGTCGCGCATGGATCCCCGCCAGATACGCCGCCGCCTTGGGCCAGCGCGCCGGATCGACCATTACATCGACATGCCCGAGGTTTACGAACGGCGATGCGACCGCAATGTCCGCCACCGTCAGCCGGTCCGCGACCAGAAACCCGCTCGGCGGCACGACCCCCTCCAGATAGTCGAGCATGGGCGGGAGTTCCTGCGCCACCGCCGCCGCCGCGATGTTTTCATCGCCCCCGGTCTTGAGCACTTTGGGCCCGACGAAGCGGTTGAAGAAGATCTTCGCGCCCATCGCGAACAGGATCGTGTCGGCGAATTCCTCGAACCACACCGTGCGCGCGCGCCCGATCGGGTCGCTCGGGATCAGTGGGCTTTCCGGATACTTCGCCTCGAGATAGGCGATGATCGCGGTCGAATCCGAAATGCAGAAATCCTTGCCGCCATCGGCGCCAGGATCGCGAAAACCCGGTATCTTGCCGAACGGGCTCGCCGCCATGAAATCCGGCCCGCCACGCCCGAGCCCCGCTGCCACCAGCTCCAGCGTCAGCCTTTTTTCGGAGGCATAAACCAGAACCTTGCGCACGAAGGGCGACAGGCTCGAACCATAGATGATCATCGCGGGCACCCTCTCTCATTTGATCCGCAACACTAACATAAGTTGCAATTCAAAACTAGAGTGTGTGCGCCGTTACATCCGCACGATGTACCCGACATCGGGCTTGGCCTGCCCCGCCACCTGCGCGCGCCACACGCGCTGCAACGCATCGATCCCGCTCTCCTGCTCCACGCTCACCAATCCAGCCGCAGTATCGACGAACCCGCGCCACTGCGCCGCGACTCCGGCGTTGAAGCCATCCTGCCCGATCTCGCCGATCAGCGCGGTGGCGGCATCGGGCGCGAAGAACCAGACGGGCTTCGGCCCTGGCAGCGGCTCGCCATCGCCGCGTTCGTCATGATGCGTAACGCCGACGCGCAGGCACTGCGCCAACCGCCCGGACAAGCCTTGGTAGAGCGACCGCAACAGCGCCATGTTTCCGGCAAAATCGATCACCACCGTCTCGCCCGCGCCGTCGAGTCTCTCCAGCGAGTCATACGACACTACTTGGTCATACAATCCGGTCCGCTCGACGAACGCAACATTCGCCGGCCCCGTCAGCCCGATCCGCCGCACCGAAGGACTGTTGGCGCGGCAGACATAAGCGGTGCCGAGCGCGGTCTTGCTCGACGCACTGGTCAGCACGACGCTGTCCGCACCATGCCAGCCCGCACGGCGCAAAGTATCCTCGATCAGGAAGCTCGTCAGGAACAGCGGCTCGAACAGCATCCGCATGTCTTCGCGTGCCGGGTCATGTGCCGGATCGGCGGCGAGGCGGCGATACTGGTTATAGACCGCGCTCATCGGCTGACGATGCGCCGCCATGTCGCGGAACAGCCCGGCCGAGATCTTGCCCGGCTGGACGATGAGATGCGATGCCATCGGCAAATACCCATACACGCGCTCGCCCACCGCAATCTCCGGCACGGCGGAGGCGATCACGCGCGCATAGCCCCACACCGGCACGATCCCCCAGCCTTCGGGCGCGGGAAAGAAATTCCAATAGCCGACTTGCTCGCCAACCACCGCATAGGTCACATTGTTCGCAGTAACGGCAAACGCCTCGATTTCGAGCAGGATCTCGCCTGCTGCACATTCGGGCGCAATCGTTTCGTTGACGGCGATCTGCGTGAGCTCATCACGGCGTACCAGCATTTCGCGCTTTACGGGCATCGGAGGGTCCTTTCTGGAGTTCAGCAATATTGGACCGGAACCGCGCGCAGAGCCACCGTGGGGTGTAGGTTACAGACTTACTGCTCTCGACCTGGATTGGTTGGTTGGGGCTCGGTCGGCGTTCGAATTGGCCCTTTAACGAAGAGCTTGGCTGGTGCTCAGAAGGGTGATCCGATCAGTGCTGCGAATCCGCGATATGCACAACCAGACCGTCAAGCGCATCGGACATCTCAATCTGGCAGCAGAGCCGGCTATCCTCGCGCACGCCCTCGGCGAATTCGAGCATGTCATGCTCCATTTCGCTCTGCGTGCCGGTCCGCTCGCGCCATTCGGCCGCGACATAGACATGGCAGGTGCCGCACGCGCAATTGCCACCACAATCGCCATCAATCCCGCGAATGCTGTTATTGAGCGCGCCCTCCATAACCGAATAGCCGTTCGCAATCTCCACCGGATGTTCGGTACCATTGGGTTCAACAAAAGTGACGCGCGGCATGAAGTCCCCCGAAATTCAGTGATGTGGTAGATCGACAATCAAAGCGAGGATCAGCCCGGAATCCGCACCATCATGCGCTCATAGCCTTTGACAAAGGCCGATTGCACTCGGACCGGCGGCTCAATCACCTCGATCACCGGCCAGCGCTTTAGGATTTCTTCCCAGACGATCTTCAGCTGCATTTCGGCGAGACGATTGCCGACGCAGCGATGGATGCCAAAGCCGAACGACAGATGCTGGCGTGGCCGCGCGCGATCAATGATAAACGCGTCCGCATTTTCAATCTCGGTCTCGTCGCGATTGCCCGAGACATACCACATCACGACACGGTCGCCCTTCTTGATGTGCTGCCCGCCGAGGATCGTATCCTGCAGTGCCGTCCGCCGCATATGCGCGAGCGGCGTTTGATAGCGGACGATCTCCGGCACCATCGACTCAATCAGCGCAGGGTTATCGCGGAGCTTTTGATACTCGCCCGGATTCTCGTTCAGGAACAGCAGCCCGCCAGTGATCGAGTTGCGCGTGGTATCATTACCGCCAACGATCAACAGCAACAAATTGCCCAGATATTCCATCGGCTGCATCTCGCGCATCGACGGATTATGCGCCATCATCGAGATCAGATCGCCCGCCGGAGGCGCATTGACGCGCTCGTTCCACAGGCCGGTGAAATAGGTCAGGCATTCGATCAGGATCGCGCGCTGTTCGTCGCGAGTCATTTTGGCATCGGGTGCGCTAACGTCGATCGTCGTCACGTCGGACCAATAGGTCAACTTGCGCCGGTCCTCCCACGGGAAATCGAACAGCGTCGCGAGCATTTGCGTCGTCAGTTCGATCGAGACGCGGTCGACCCAGTCGAACGGTTCATTGATCGGCAAATTATCGAAAATCTTCTGCGCGCGCTCGCGGATCAGCACTTCGAGCACGGCCAAATTGGCCGGCGCGACGATCGGCGACACCGCCTTGCGCTGCACGTCATGCTTGGGTTGATCCATCGCGATGAACATCGGCAGGATGAAATCATCATCCTGGTCCTTCGCCGTTATCCCGCCGAGATGCGCTTCCGAGGAGAAGACGGCGTGGTTCGTATCAACCGCCATAATGTCCTTGTAGCGCGTTACCGACCAGAATGGCCCGAACCGGCCATTGGCGCAATAATGCACCGGAGCCTCCTTACGGAGCCGCTCAAAAAACGCCCAATGGGTGTTATCCACGAAGCGCGTGGAGTCGGTCATGTCGATGTCTTCGATCGGCATCGAATAGGCGATCGAACGGGCGGCTTCGATTGCCTCGTCCTCAATCTGCTTGAAGGCGGTCGCCATGATCAGTCTCTCCCTCGGTCGATCCAGGTCGATGCTGGATGAGCGTACTCGCGCGCAAATTGCCCCGGTTCCCGCTCAATGGCAATGCGTAACAAGGCAAGGTGCAAATCCACCGTAGCAGAACTTGGGCGTGCCGAGAGGATGCCTGAACGGACATTGCTCGAAAATCGTCGGTTTAGGAAAATCGGAATCTGACAATCCAGGGATGACCGGGGGGAGTGTCGTCTTATTCGCGGTATCGGATCCCCACCGCTCCCTCACCCCAACCCGTAATGATCCCCCAACCGGTCGAGCGCCAGTGTCAGGACGATCCGGCCGGCGCGCTGGGGCCAGCCGAGCGCTTTTTCGGCGACGGGCAGCCCCTCGCCCGCGCACACCACCCGCCACAAAATATCGCGCAGGCCCCGACCGACGCCCTCCATCGCGGCGTCGAAGCGGCGCTTGGCGGCGATCTGTGCGAGTGTCGGGTCGAGCCCGGCCGCACCGCCATCGACGCGCGCCGCCCAGCGCATCGTCACGCGCGGGCCGAGCGCCGCCATCTCATAATCCGCGCGCAACCGCTCGCCCGCCTCGAACTGTCGCGCATCGACCAGAGCGCGCGAGCGCAGCCAGCCGAGCGGCGATTCGGCGAGATTCACTGCCACGCTTCGCCGCGACTGCGCGGGCGCATCGCTCCCGTCGATCGCGCGTTCCGCCAGCTCTCGCATCACTCCACCTCCCGCTTCCGATTCACAAAGGCGGTTGCCATGGCGGCAAGATTGTAGGACAGTAAAAAAACCGATCTGGTTAAGAGACGCCCCCATGATCACCGCCATTCGCGAAGTCCGCCGCGCCAAGGGCATGACGCTCGACGATGTCGCACGCGCGTGCATGCCGCCCACCACCGCGCAGACGATCGGCCGGCTGGAGACGGGTACGCGGACCGTTTCAGTCGGCTGGCTTAACCGCATTGCCGGTGCGCTTGGCGTGCGCGCGGCAGATCTGGTGACCTTGCCCGATCGCGCCGATATCGCGGTCGCCGCCTTGCTCGACCCGAGCGGCGCGCATGCCCCCAAACGCCCCGCCAATATCGTCCCTCCAACCGCCGCGCCCGATCATGTTGCGGTATCGGTCCAGGCCGGGGTGGGGGATTACCGCGCGGGCGACGAAATCTGGTGCTCGCGGATCGCGCCCGATCGCTTCGCCAGCGCGCTCAACCGCGACGTGCTCGTGCCGCGGCCGGCCGGACGCTTCCTGTTCGGGCGACTGATCGGGCGCGAGGATGGCAAACTCCACTTGCTGCCGCTCGGCCCCGGCGCACGTCAACAGATCGTCGCCGATCCGGCATGGATCGGCGTGGCTGCTACCTTGATTCGCTCCTTATGATCCGTCCCTTGCTTATGGTCGGCCTGTTTGCGCTGCAAGCCGCGCCCGACCCCGCCGCGCCACCGCCGATCGAGGAGGCGCGGATCGTCGCGACCTATCCGCACGATACGTCCGCCTTCACCGAGGGGCTGCTGATCGACCACGGGCAGCTCTACGAAAGCACCGGACGCGAGGGGCAATCCGACATCCGCCGCGTCGATCTGAAAACGGGCCATGTGCTTGCGCGTGTGAAGCTTGCGCCGAGCCTGTTTGGCGAGGGCATCGTCGCATGGCGGCAGCATTTATTCAGCGTCACCTGGCATGGCGGGCAAGGTTTTCGCTGGACGCTCCCCGCGCTGAAGCGCAGCGGCGGGTTTCGCTATACCGGCGAAGGCTGGGCGATGACCGATGACGGGCGCAATCTGATCCTATCCGACGGGACGCCAGTGCTCCGCTTTCTCGATCCCGTGACGCAAAAGGTCGTTCGGCGGCTGACCGTGACGATCGAGGGTCGCCCGCTCGAGCGGCTCAACGAACTCGAATATGTAAGGGGGGAGCTGCTCGCGAACGTCTGGATGACGCGCTACATCGTGCGGATCGATCCGATGACGGGGCGGGTCAAGGGCATCATCGACCTCACCCCGCTGATCGCGCACGTCGCACTCACGGACCGCGATTCGGTTGCCAACGGCATCGCCTACGACCGCGATACGGGCAAACTCTATGCGACGGGCAAGAACTGGCCCAATTTGTTCGAGATCGCCTTACCCGCGCTGTGATGGGCGCGCGCGGCCGCAAGGCGCGACGGCGGACGGCGGCGCTATCGGGTGGGCGGGAGCGATCATCGTTATGACCACCGATTCCCGGCTGCTATAACGGTCGCAAACAGGATAGCGGCACATGGGCCGCTTTGGCCCGAACGATCCCCCACAGCGGGGTCCAGGCACGAGTATCATTTCAATGTGTTTGAAGCCAAAGCGCAAAAAGGCACAAAAAAAACCGCCTCGGGATAGCCTGAGACGGTTTGGAATATGGTCGGTTGGTTGCGGGGACAGGATTTGAACCTGTGACCTTCAGGTTATGAGCCTGACGAGCTACCGGGCTGCTCCACCCCGCGTCACCATCTAACCCGGAGAGACGCAAACGCCTCCGACGAATCGGAGGCGCGCGGCCCTCGCGGGCGAAACATAGGAATGGGTTCTGAGATAAAATCCGCGCTATTCACCGGCTACAATGCCTGGCGACGACCTACTCTTCCAGCACTTAAGTGCTAGTACCATCGGCGCAGTCTGGTTTCACGGCCGAGTTCGGGATGGGATCGGGTGGGGCACAGACGCTATAGCCACCAAGCAATGAAGCCGGTGAACGGCGGGATTTTGGTTCTCTCATGGCTTTCCCGTTGCTAGGAAAGCCCTAAAATCGATGCACGCATTACCATGTGTTACGTAGTTTTATCAGGCGTTGCTCTTAATCATCCGACGCATCGTCTGATCAATGCCGGTTGCCCAGAATTGTCATTGATGGTGGGACTCTCAAGCGCGAATAGAGCAATTAGTATCGGTTAGCTCCATGGATTACTCCACTTCCACATCCGATCTATCAACGTCATGGTCTCTGACGGCTCTATGAAATCTTATCTCGAGGGAGGCTTCCCGCTTAGATGCTTTCAGCGGTTATCCCGTCCATACATAGCTACCCTGCTGCGCTCTTGGCAGAACGACAGGTACA
>JBBQLB010000059.1:0-12234 GCA_038327465.1 Sphingomonadales bacterium
CCCTCTCCCCTTTTAGGGGAGAGGGAGATGCCAGACGCACGGCTCTCACGCCACCACCCCGCCAGCCGCATGCTTCGCCTCGACCCGCTCGACCAGCCCGTCCTTGAAATGCACGATCGTCCGCGCGAATGCCGCCATGTCGGACTCATGCGTCACCATGATCACGGTGATGCCGCTGTCGCGGTTGAGCCCGGCGAGCAATTCCATGATCTCGATCGAGCGTTCCGAATCGAGGTTCCCGGTCGGCTCGTCCGCCAGCAGCACGGCGGGCGCGGTGACAATCGCGCGCGCGATGGCGACGCGCTGCTGCTGCCCGCCCGACAATTCGGCGGGCGTGTGGTCCCACCAGTCGGTCAGCCCGACCTTGTCGAGCGCCGCCATCGCGGCATCGCGTCGCGATTTCTTGGCGTCGCCGCGATAGAGCAACGGCAATTCGACATTTTCGAGCGCCGTCGTTCGCGCGAGCAGATTGAAGCCCTGGAACACGAAGCCGAGATATTTGCGCCGCAGCAAGGCGCGCTGGTCGCGGTCGAGCGTCTCGACATGAACGCCCTTGAACTGGAACGTCCCGGCACTCGGCACATCAAGGCAGCCGAGAATGTTCATCGTGGTCGATTTGCCCGATCCGCTCGCGCCCATCACCGCGACGAAATCGCCGTCGGTGATGTCGAGATCGATTCCTTTGAGCGCGAGGAACGCGGTCGCGCCCTCGCCATAGGCTTTGGTCACCCCGCGCAGCGAGATGATCGCGTTACGGGCCGGCGCGGCAATGCCGACGGCGAGACGCGCGTTACTGGCCACCGCTCGCCCCGCCCGAGCCGGTACGGCGCTTGGTGCCACTTGCGGCAGCGCTCGCGCCCTTGGCGAGTTCGCCGGTAATGACCTTGTCGCCGGGCTTCAGCGCACCGCCGATCACTTCGGTCATCGCGCCGTTGGTCTCGCCGGTGGTGATATCGACCGGCTTGGGCGTGCCGTTCGCATCGGCGATATACACCGTCTGCGTGCCGCCGCGCTTAACGTTCACACCCTTGTCGGCAGCGGCGGCACCACGCCGCACGCGCGGCGGCCCGATCGCCACGGCGATCCCGCCGCCGGACGTCGCCTCACCGCTCGGCTTGAAGCGCAAAGCCGCATTGGGGACGAGCAGGACGTTGGTCTTGGCCGAGGTCGTAATGTCGGCGGTCGCGGTCATGCCCGGACGCAATTGCAGATCGGCATTGCTGACGCTCAATGTCGCAGCATAGGACACGACTTGCCCGGTGGTGGTGGTCGTCGTCGTGGTCGATTGCGCGCTGAGATTGGAGCCGAGATCGACCCGCGTGATCGACGCCGGGAAGGTCTTGCCGGGGAACGCATCGACGGTGAAGGTCGCGCTCTGACCTTCCTTGACCGATCCGACATCCGCCTCGTCGATCGCGACCTCCAGCTTCATCGCCGACAGATCCTCGGCGATGACGAACAGGGTCGGCGTGTTGAAGGAGGCGGCAACGGTCGCGCCCGGCTCGATCTGCCGCGCGAGCACCACGCCATTGACGGGCGAGCGGATCACCGCGCGCACCAATTGCGTGCTGTTCGACGATAAGGTCGCTTGCGCCGAAACAACATTGGCTTGTGCCGCGCGCAGATTGGCGATCGCCCGGTCGCGATCGGCCACTGCCTGTTCGAGCTCGGTCTTGGCCGGCACGCGCCCGCCCGACAGGCGGCTCACCTCCTGCAACCGCGCGAGCTGCGCCGAGGATTGCGCAACCGTCGCCCGATTTTGCGCAACCGTCGCTTGCGCCGCATTGAGCGCAGCACGGCTCTGATTGACGCTGTCCTGAAAGCGCGACGGGTCAATCAGCGCGAGTGCCTGACCCTTGGTGACGCGGTCGTTGACATCGACCGCGACCTTGATGACGAGTCCCGACAGTTCCGAACCGACCTGCACCTGATTGGTCGGCGCGAGCTTGCCCGTTGCCGAGACGCTGACTGACAGCGAACCGCGCGTGACCGCCTCGCTCGAATAGACGGGCTTCTCAGCACCGCCAAAGCAGCTTTTCAGCAACAGCAGCAGCAGCAGGATGCCGACCGCGACGCCCACCCATTTCGCCCAGCGCCGCCACGCTGGAACAGGCTTGGCACCAAGGAAATCGTTGAGATCGGTGCGAACGGGATCGGCCATTTAGCGTTCCTGCGTGACAAGAGCGGTCGGATCGGCGGCGCTGTCCCAGCCTCCGCCGAGCGCGAGATAGAGTTGCACCAGCGCATTGGCGCGGTCGGCCTGCGCTTGGGCAAGGCCATTGCGCGCCGACAACAGACTGCTCTCGGCGGTGTTGAGCGTGGTGAAATCGGTCAGACCGGCGCGATATTGGCTGCGCGACAGGATCGCACTGTTGTTCGCCGCATCGAGCGCGATGGTGAATTGGGCAACGCGCCGCTTGGCGCTATCGAGTGCGACGACCGCATTCTCGACATCCTCAAGGCCCGAAAGGACGGTTGATTTATATAAGGCAAAGGCCCCGTCGGCCGCCGCCTCGGCACCCCGCACTTGTGAGCGCAACCGACCGCCGTTGAAGATCGTCTGGGTGAGGCTGGCAAAGGCCTGGCCGGCGATCGTTTCGAACAGATTGCCGATCTTGGAGGCATCGGTCGAAATGCTACCGCTGAACGACAGGGCGGGGTAGAGCCGGGCCTTGGCGACGCCGATCTGCGCGGTGGCCGAGGCCAGCCGCCGCTCGGCCGCGCGCACATCGGGGCGCTGGCGCAGCGTATCGGCAGGAATGCCCACCGTACTATTGTCGGGGCCTACCGGAATCGGCTTGGTTTCAGCCAATTCGGCCTTGAGCGCGCCGGGCGCCTGCCCAGTCAGCACGCCGAGGCGCGACACGGCGCTGTTGTAATTCTGCTCAAGCGTCGGGATTGTCGCGGCCGTGCTCGCGCGCTGCGAACGCGCCTGTTCGGCATCGAGCGAGGAGACGAGCCCGGCCTGCACGCGGAAGCCCGCAATCTCCAGATTGTCGTCCTGAATGACGAGCGAGCTTTTGGCATTGGCCAATTGCGCCTGATACAGCCGCGCCAACATGTAATTGCGCGCGGTTTCCGCCTCGGTCGACAATTGCACCCCGGCGACATCGAAGCCCGATGCCGCGAGCTGTGCGCGGCTCGATTCGACGCCGCGCCGGAACTCGCCGAACAGCCCGGTCTGATACGACACGTCGAGCCCGACCGAAATCGTATCGCCCGATCCGCGCCCGGTGATCACCGTCGCGCCGCCCGGCAAGGTGGTGGTGCCCCCGACGATGCTTTGCGACCGCGTGTAACTGGACGACCCGCTGACCGACGGCAGCAATTGCGCGCGCGACTGAACCAGCGACTCGCGCGCCTGGCGCAACCGGGCGACAGCTTGCGCGATGTCGAGATTGTTCACGCGCGCCCGCTCGACGATGCTGACGAGCAACGGATCGTCGAAATTCGTCCACCATGTCGCAAGGTTGGCTTGCGCCCGTGCATCGGCAGCGACCGAAAAGCTATCGGGCACGCCGAGCGTTGACGGCGTCGCCGCGCGATAGTTCGGACCCACAGTGCACGCCGCGAGCGACAGCGAGGCAGCGAGCAACACAGGGACCGGAAAGCGCATGGTGTTCCTTTGGCTTAATACACCACGCGCGGTCCAACGGTATTTTGTCGGAGTTTGTCGCGGAGTGCGGCTATTCCATTTCCAAAATCACCGCATCGACCGCGAGGCTATCGCCGGGTGCCGCGTTGACCGACTTGACCGTACCCGCTTTTTCGGCGCGCAGGATGTTTTCCATCTTCATCGCCTCGACCACCGCGAGCGGCTGTCCCGCCTCGACCTTGTCGCCCGCGCCGACATCGAGCCGCATCAGCAGCCCCGGCATCGGGCACAGCAGGAAGCGCGACAGATCGGGCGGGACCTTCTCGATCAAATGCCGCGCGTACGGCGCGACATGCGCGGGCAGGACGCGCGCGACATGGCTCGCGCCACGCGTGGTGAGCGTAAAGCCGGTGCGCGTGCGCGCGATGCGGACGGTGAGCGGCGCGCCGTCAAGCTCAGCCTCTATTACGCGGTCGCCCGGCGTATATTCGAGCGCGATATCAAGGTCCGAATCATCGACCGTGATGCCATCGGTCGAGATCGCGACGAGATGTTCGGTCTCGCCGATCTTGACCGACCAGTCCGACGGCGGGCGCAGCCGCTTGCCAAGCTGCCCGTCGGTCCGCCGCGCGCGGTCGGCCTCGGCGGTGGCGGCAAAGGCGGCAATCGCCGCGAGCGCCTCGACCAGCTCGGGCGACGGCGGCGCGCCGTGGAAGCCGTCGGGATATTCCTCGGCGATGAAGCCCGTCGTGATGGTGCCGGAGCGGAAGCGCGGATGCTGCATCAGCGCCGAGAGGAAGTCGATATTGTTGCCCGGCCCCGCGATCTCGAACCGATCGAGCGCGTCGATCTGCGCATCGATTGCTTCCTCGCGGGTGGGGGCCCAGGTGATGAGCTTCGCGATCATCGGGTCATAGAACATGCTGACTTCGCCCCCCTCGCGGACGCCGTCGTCGACGCGGGTGTAGGGTTCCGCTTCCCCCCTCCCCTTCAGGGGAGGGGTCGGGGGAGGGGAAATCGCAGACGCTGCGCTAATGGACAGCCCCTCCCCTAACCCCTCCCCTGAAGGGGAGGGGGACTTGTACGGAGTCTCGCTCGACTCCGGCGGATTATACCGCACCAATCGCCCGATGCTCGGCAGGAACCCGCGATACGGGTCCTCGGCATAGACGCGATTCTCCACCGCCCAGCCGTTGAGCGTCACATCGTCCTGCGTAAACCCAAGCGGTTCGCCCGCCGCCACCCGGATCATCAGTTCGACCAGATCGAGCCCGGTCACCGCCTCGGTCACCGGATGCTCGACTTGCAGCCGCGTGTTCATCTCGAGGAAGTAGAAGCCCTCGCCGGTGGTGTCCGCGCCCGACACGATCAGCTCGACCGTACCCGCAGAATAATAGCCCACCGCCCGCGCCAGCGCGACCGCTTGTTCGCCCATGGCTTTGCGCATCTTGGGCGTCACGAAGGGCGACGGCGCTTCTTCGACCACTTTCTGGTGCCGCCGCTGGATCGAGCATTCGCGCTCGCCGAGATAGACGATGTTGCCGTGTTGATCGCCCATCACCTGGATTTCGATGTGGCGGGGCGATTCGATGAATTTCTCGATGAACACGCGGTCGTCGCCGAAGGACGCCAGCCCCTCGCGCTTGGTCGCTTCGAAGCCCTCGCGCACATCCTGTTCGGAATAAGCGAGCCGCATCCCCTTGCCGCCGCCGCCGGCCGAGGCTTTCATCATCACCGGATAGCCGATGCCGCTCGCGATCTCGACCGCATGATCGGTGCTGTCGATCTCGCCGAGGAAACCAGGGACGACATTGACGCCCGCCTGTTTGGCGAGCTTCTTCGATTCGATCTTGTCGCCCATCGCCGCGATGGCATTGGGTGGCGGCCCGACAAAGGCGATCCCCGCCTCGGCACACGCCTTGGCGAAGCTCTCACGCTCGGACAGAAAGCCGTAGCCGGGATGGATGCAGTCCGCACCGGTCTGCTTCGCCGCGGCGAGGATCAGATCGGCGAGCAGATAGCTCTCCCCTGCTGGTGGCGGCCCGAGCCGCACGCTCTCATCCGCCATCAACACATGCGGGGAGCGCGCATCGGCATCCGAATAGACCGCGACGGTGGCGATGCCCATTTTCTTGGCCGTGCGCATGACGCGGCAGGCGATTTCACCACGGTTGGCGATCAGGATTTTCTTGAACATTTAGCGAAGCCCCAAGCGGCCGAACAGCCAGCGAAATAGGATAAACGTGAGCGCGAGACACAAAGTCGATAGAAGGATTGCCTTGACCATTTCCGCGTGAAAGTCCGCGAAGTTGTTGAGCGCCGCCGGGCCCACAATCCCTAGAAAGAGAAAGCTCGCAAGCATCAACCCGCAGATCATGGCCAGCGTGGCTTTCACCGCGCCAGCCTCCCTTCGTCACCCCGGACGTGTTCCGGGGTCCACCGTGCCACAAAGGACGGCATTTCAAGCGGAGGAGTGGACCCCGGAACACGTCCGGGGTGACGGATGGGGTATGCCTTCACGCCGCCACCACCCGCATCGGCTCCGCCCCCGTCATCGCCCGCAGCCCAAGCCGTTCGAACATCGCGGCATCGGCGCTGTCACCGCGGTTTCCCGTGGTCAGCAGCTTGTCCCCGGTAAAGATCGAATTCGCCCCCGCCATAAAGCACAAGGCTTGCGTCGCCTCGGACATGCTCTCGCGCCCCGCCGACAAGCGCACCATGCTCAGCGGCATCGTGATCCGCGCGACCGCCACCGTGCGGACGAATTCGATATCGTCGATCTTGGCGAGCGGGGTGTCCGCCAGCATGTTGCCGAGCACCGTGCCCTTCACCGGGACCAAAGCGTTGACCGGCACGCTCTCCGGATGGCGCGGCAAGGTTGCCAGCGCATGGACGAAGCCGACGCGGTCCTCCCGCGTCTCGCCCATCCCCACGATCCCGCCGCAGCACACGTTGATCCCGGCCTCGCGCACATGCTCGAGCGTCTCCAGTCGATCCGCAAAGGTTCGCGTGGTGATGACCTGATCGTACCGCTCGGGCGAGGTATCGATATTGTGGTTGTAATAATCGAGCCCCGCATCGGCCAGCATGCCCGCCTGTTTCGGCGTCAGCATGCCGAGCGTCATGCAGGTTTCCAGCCCCATCTGGCGCACGCCGCGCACCATCTCGACGATGGCAGGCATGTCCTTGTCCTTGGGGTTACGCCACGCCGCCCCCATGCAGAAACGCTGCGATCCGCTGTCCTTCGCTTGCGCCGCCCTTTGCAGCACCGCGCGGGCATCCATAAGCTTGGTGGCTTTCACGCCGCTGTCGGCGCTCTTCGACTGCGAGCAATAGCCGCAATCCTCCGGGCATCCGCCGGTCTTGATCGACAGCAAAGTGCAAAGCTGCACCTCCCCCGCCGCATGATGCGCACGGTGGACGTTCTGCGCTTCGAACATCAGGTCGTCGAACGGCAAATCGAACAAAGCGGCGATTTCTTGGCGAGTCCAGTCGGTCCTGCCCGTCACCGCCGCCACTCCAGATCGTGCAACTGTACGGTGCGTTGTTTGGTCAGATCGGTCTTGCACCCCGCAATCACCATCGACTGCATCGATCCGCCGGCGACCTCGCCACCCTCGATCGCGCACTGCGCATCGCGAAACTTGAGCCACGCGCGCTGGCTCTCGAGCAACGCGGCGGCATAGCCGAACCCGCCGCCGCGCGAAATATCCGCGTCATCAAGCAGCTTCATCCGGACAAGCGTGATCTTCCACTGCGCGGTCATCGCGGCATCGGCCTTGGCGTAGGCGGTGCCGGCGCTGATGTTCATTTCGGCCTGGGTCTGCGCTGCCGCGGGGGCCGCGCACAGCAGCGCCGCCAGAATCACGAGATGTTTCATTCCGCAGCCTCCTCAACCGGCGGCATATTATGCCCGAGCAACCGGAGTACTTCGCCCGCCGCCTCGACCAGATTGGTACCGGGTCCGAAAATCCCCTGCACGCCCGCGTCGCGCAGATATTGGTAATCCTGCGCGGGGATGACGCCGCCTGCGATCACCTTGATATCGCTGCGTCCGGCTTCGCGCAGATGGCCGATCAGCTCGGGGATCAGTGTCTTGTGCCCCGCCGCGAGGCTCGATGCGCCGACGACATCGACATCGCTTTCGATTGCCAGTTGCGCAGCTTCGGATGGTGTCTGGAAAAGCGGCCCCGGAACGACCTCGAACCCCAAATCGCTGAACGCCGACGACACCAAATTGGCACCGCGATCATGCCCATCCTGCCCCATTTTGGCGACGAGCATGCGGGGCTTACGGCCGTTGCGCGTCTCGAGCGAGACAACCCCTTCCTTCAAGCCCTGCCACGCCGCGTCGAACTCATGCGCGCCGCCGTAAATGCCCGAGACCGGCGTGGGGGTGGTGCCATAACGGCCGAACACATCCTCCATCGCGCTGGAGATTTCGCCGAGCGTGGCGCGCTGTCGCGCGCATTCGACCGCGAGGGCGAGGAGGTTCGACGTGCTGCGCGCGCCCTCACGCAACGCGTCCAACGCCGCCTGACACTTCGCCTCGTCGCGCCCCTCCTTCGACCGTGCAATCCGCGCGATCTGCGACTCGCGCACCGCGACATTATCCACGTCGAGGATGTCGATCGCATCCTGTTCGGCGAGCTTGTATTTGTTGACACCCACGATGACGTCCTCGCCTTTGTCCACCCGCGCGGCGCGTGCAGCCGAGGCTTCCTCGATCATCGCCTTGGGCCAGCCATGCGCGACCGCCTTGGCCATGCCGCCATCGGCCTCGACGCGCTCGATGATTTCCCACGCTTTGTCGTACAATTCCTGCGTCAGCGCCTCGACATAGTAACTGCCGCCGAGCGGATCGACGACGTGCGTCATCCCGGTTTCCTCCTGCAGCACGATCTGCGTGTTGCGCGCGATCCGGGCGGAGAAATCGGTCGGCAGCGCGATCGCCTCGTCGAGCGCATTGGTGTGGAGGCTTTGCGTCCCCCCCAGCATCGCCGCCATCGCCTCGACCGTGGTGCGGATCACATTGTTATACGGATCCTGCTCGGTCAGCGACACGCCCGACGTCTGGCAATGGGTGCGCAGCATCTTGGAGCGCTCGTCCTTTGCGCCGAGATCGGTCATCACGCGGTGCCACAGCTTCCGAGCCGCACGGAGCTTCGCCACCTCCATGAAGAAGTTCATGCCGATCGCGAAGAAGAAGCTCAGCCGCCCCGCAAATGCATCGAGATCGAGCCCCGACGCCATCGCCGCCTTGGCATATTCGCGGCCATCGGCAATGGTGAAGGCGAGTTCCTGCAACTGCGTCGCGCCGGCTTCCTGCATGTGATAGCCGGAAATCGAGATCGAATTGAACTTCGGCATGTGCGCCGATGTGTAAGCGATGATGTCCGAGATGATCCGCATGCTCGGCTCGGGCGGGTAGATATAGGTGTTGCGGACCATGAACTCCTTGAGGATGTCGTTCTGGATCGTGCCGTCGAGCTGATCTTGGCGGACCCCCTGTTCCTCGCCCGCGACGATGAAGAAAGCGAGGATCGGAATCACCGCGCCGTTCATCGTCATGCTGACGCTCATCTTGTCGAGCGGAATGCCGTCGAACAGGATCTTCATGTCATCGATCGTGTCGATCGCGACGCCCGCCTTGCCGACATCGCCAGTGACGCGCGGATGATCGCTGTCATAGCCGCGGTGCGTCGCCAAATCGAACGCGACCGACAGCCCCTTTTGCCCGGCAGCGAGGTTGCGGCGGTAGAAAGCGTTGGACGCTTCGGCGGTCGAAAAACCCGCATATTGCCGGATCGTCCACGGCCGCCCGGCATACATCGACGCGCGAACGCCGCGCGTGAACGGCGCGAAACCGGGGAGGCCGGGGTCGATCTCGGCGGTGTCTTCCGCCGTGTAGAGCGGCTTGACGGCGATGCCCTCGGGCGTCGGCCAATTGAGGTCGCGCCCCTTCACCTCTTTCGCGGCGAGCGCTTGCCAGTCTTGGAGGGTAGGTTTGTTCTCAGCCACTATAACGCTCCACCCCGGCGAAGGCCGGGGCCCAGTTGCGACGGTCTATGTAACGACATGCATCCGTTGACAACTCAAGGCAGCGCAACTGGGCCCCGGCCTTCGCCGGGGTGGTACAGGGACTCACGCCCCCCGGAACGCCGCTTTCCGCTTCTGCAGAAACGCAATCCCGCCCTCCATCGAATCCGCCGTGCCGCGCGCCGCGCGCTGGTTTTCCGCCTCCTGTAGCATCGCCGCGGCATAGTCGCTTTCATACGCACTGCGGATTTGCCGCCGCATCAGGCCGATCGCCACCGTCGGCCCCGCCGCCAGCCGCTCGGCGAGCGCAAACGCCTCGGCGTCGAGCGCGTCGTCCGCCACGACTTTGTGGATCATCCCCCAGTCGAGCGCCTTCGCCGCCGGGACCTTTTCGCCAAGCAGCATCATTTCGCTCGCCCGCGCACGGCCGATTAGGCGCGGCAGCATCCAGCTCGCCCCGCCATCAGGTACGAGTCCGATATTGACGAACGCCTGCAGGAAATAGGCGGTCTCGGAGGCCACGCAGAAATCGGCGGCGAGCGCGAGGCTGCACCCGATCCCGGCGGCCGGCCCGCGCACCGCGCTCACCACCGGCACCGCCAGATCGGCGATGGCCGCCATCGTCGGGTTATAGCTCTGCGTCAGCGCCGTGAACGTCGCGTTGCCGGGGTCGTCGCTGCCAAGCGCCCCACCGCCGACATCGGCCCCCGAACAGAAGGCACGGCCCGACCCGGCGAACAACACCGCGCGCGCGCCGTCGAGATTGGCGAGCGCATGCGCGATCTCCTCGAACGCTTGCGGCGGCGCGGCATTGAGCCGCTCGGGCCGGTTTAGCGTCACCACCAGCACATCGCCGCGCCGCCCGCTCAGAATCATTTCGTAGGTCATGCTCTCTCCCTGTCTTCTCGCGCATGGTGGACGCGCCTGATGCGGATCTGATCGCCATCGATCGTATAGGTCACGACATAGCCGATGTTTGGCATCAACCATTGCCGAATGTTGCGGATCACCGTGGGCGCAATCCGCGGGAATTCCACCAAGCGATCACGGCGTAATTGAATTTCTCTCGTGACGCGGTCAGCCAGAGCGATGTCGCGTTCGGCCAGAAACAACCAGACTCGATCGAGATCGGTCCGGGCCCGCCCAGTCCAGAGCAATTTCACAGGCCGCGTTCAGCCCGCCAGCGTTGCTTCAATTCCGCCATATGGGCAGCGACTTGTTCGGAGGTGTACAACCGCCCCGCCCGAACATCGTCTTCTGCTTCCTCAAGCCCAGCCCAGAATTCCGGATCGGCCTGCAACCGCGCGATCGCTTCGGCCTCCTCCGGCGACCAGATTTGCTGGCCATGCTCGTCAAGGGGACCGAGGTCGTCATCGACCGGGCGAAGATCGGGAACGGGCTTGTTCATTGCGCCACGATATTCCCTTCGCGCGCCTTCCGCTAGTGCCCTGCCCCGGGGGTTTCCATCAGCTCGACCAGCACGCCACCCATATCCTTGGGGTGGATGAACACGATCAGCGTGCCGTGCGCGCCAATGCGCGGTTCGCCCAGCACGGTCGCACCCTTGGCTTTCAAATCGGCGACGGCGGCGGCGATATCGGGGACTTCGAAACAGACATGATGCTGCCCCCCCGCCGGATTCTTGCGCAGGAAACCCGCGATCGGCGAGCTTTCGTCATACGGCTCGATCAGTTCGATCTGCGTGTTGGGCGTGTCGATGAAACACACTTTCACGCCTTGCGCGGGCAAATCGAACGGAGCGCCGATCACCGTCGCCCCAAGCAGATCGCGGTACATCGCGATCGAGCGTTCGATCGAGGGTGTCGCCACGCCGACATGGTTCAAGCGACCGAGGGTGGGGGTAGCGCCGCTCATGCCTTACTCCTCGTCGGGGTCGGGCGCGCGCTTGGCATCGGGCGTGGCAGCGGGGGCGACCGGCACCGCAAAACGCGGCGGGGCAACCCCGAATTCATAGTCGCACGCCTTTAGCACTTGGCGGATCGGCGCTTCGCCGGGGCCAGTAAAGCTTGCCTCGACCACGGCATTGTCGGGGTCGATCACGCGGACGTGGATCGTTTTGCCGTGTGCGATCACGACCGCAAGGTTGGTGACGATCACATCCTGGCTGATGAACGCGCCGGCGCCGGGGAACTGCCAATTGGTGCCGAGCCAGCCATCGTCATCGGCCTTGATCGACACCGGGCGCGGCAGCGCGGCGGCGAAACCAGGCCGGGGGATGAACTGGATCGAGACGATCTTTTCGTTCGTCACGTCACAGCGCACGACGAGCCGTGCCTTATTGTCGGCCGACCAGGCCGAACTCGTGGTCGCAATGCTCGCCTTATCGGCTCGCGTCGTCACCGCCCACGGCACGGGCGGTGCGACGGCGGCCTGCAGGAGCAAGGCGAGGATCACGACTTCCCGACCACGCTCTCGGGCAAATCCTTGCCGAACACGCGCTGATAATATTCCGCGACCAAAGCACGCTCGGTCTCGTCGCATTTGTTGAGGAAGGACAGGCGGAAGGCGAAGCCAACATCGCCGAAAATCAGCGTGTTCTGCGCCCAGGTGATGACGGTGCGCGGGCTCATCACGGTCGA
>JBBQLB010000060.1:0-11935 GCA_038327465.1 Sphingomonadales bacterium
TGAATTGCGCTTCGTCGTTCGCGTCGGCGATGCTGCCGGGGCGGAGGCCGTCGCCGAGGCTGTAGGCGATATCATACGCCTTCATGATCTCGGTGATCTCGTCGAAATGCTCGTAGAGGAAGCTCTCTTTGTGGTGGCTGATGCACCATTTCGCCATGATGCTGCCGCCGCGGCTGACGATGCCGGTGACGCGCTTGGCGGTCATCGGCACGTAAGCGAGGCGGACGCCGGCGTGGATCGTGAAATAATCGACGCCCTGCTCGGCTTGCTCGATCAGCGTATCGCGGAAGATTTCCCAGGTGAGGTCGTCTGCCACGCCGCCGACCTTCTCAAGCGCCTTATAGATCGTCACGGTGCCGATCGGCACGGGGCTGTTACGGATAATCCATTCGCGCGTGTCGTGGATGTTGCGGCCGGTAGAGAGGTCCATGACCGTGTCCGCGCCCCAGCGGATCGACCAGACCATCTTGTCGACTTCGGACGCGACATTGCTGGCGACCGCGCTGTTGCCGATATTGGCGTTGATCTTGACGAGGAAGTTGCGGCCGATCGCCATCGGTTCGGATTCGGGGTGGTTGATGTTGTTGGGGATGATCGCGCGGCCACGGGCGATTTCGTCGCGGACGAAGTCTGGGGTGACGTAATCGGGGATCGACGCGCCGAAATCCTGGCCGTCGCGGATCAGCGCTTCCTTGGCTTGTGCGCGGCCGAGATTCTCGCGGATCGCGACATATTCCATCTCGGGGGTGATGATGCCGCGCCGCGCATAGTGCATCTGGCTGACGTTCATGCCGGGTTTGGCGCGCAAGGGGCGCTTCACGACATTGGGGAATTGGGGCACCCCAGCGGAGCGATCGGGGCCGGTCAGGCCGTTATCCTCGGGGCGGATTTCGCGCGCGTCGTACGATTCGACATCGCCGCGCGCGAGGATCCAGTCGCGGCGGAGTGCGGGCAGGCCAGCCGAAATGTCGATCTGCGCAGTCGGGTCGGTCTAGGGGCCGCTGGTGTCATAGACGCGGAGCGGTGGCTCGCCGCAGCTCGGTTCAAGCATAATCTCGCGCATCGCGACGCCTGCGCCGGGGATGCCCGGCGAGGGAACGTAAATCTTGCGGCTGCCACGGATTGCGCCGGTGGTGACGCCGATTTCAGTACGGGCTGGGATGTCGGCCATGGCTCAAGCTCCAAAGAATCGGAGGTCAGGCCACGGGTTTCGGGGTGAAAACCGCTCCCTTCCCTCCGCCGGTGTTAACCGGATCAGGTTCAAACGGGTCGCTGGCTCGTGCCTGCCTCTCAGCTGCCGTATCAGCAGCCCCCCGGGGATGACGCCGGTATAGGCGCGGCGCTGCGCGATGCCAACACATCCGCTACGGCGATATCGCCTTGTCGTCGCGGCATGACGGTGCGACACTTTCCGACGGGGCCGAAACGGGGGAAACAATGGCGGAGAATCAGCCGAGCAACAGCGACGATTTCGCACTCCCCGCCCCTGTGATCGCCGCGCTGCGACTGATCGGCGCTGGCGCGATTGCGTATCTCTTCGTCATCGTGCTGATGATTACCACCGCGCAAAGCGCTGCCGTCGCCCAGCTCGGCAAGGCTGCCGGGTATAGCGTCGCTTATGGCGAATGGCAGAAAGCCGCAGCCCTGCACAAAGATTTCCGCCCCGGTGAATTGCCCGAGGCCGAAGAAAGGGCGCAGACCGCCGATCTCGCCCGCCAGCAGGCGTCCGACCGGTTCAGCGGTGCCACCGCCGCTTTGCGCAGCGTGATGGAGACGCTGAACGGCGCGCGGCTATGTCGTGTCGCCGCGCCGGATACGCTGAACAGCACCAACGTTGCCGCCAATCTCGACGCCATCAAAAGTTGCGCAGCGACCAATCCCGCGATGCCCGACGATATGAAGGGCGAAATCGGGGCCGCGATCGAGAGTGAAACCGCGGTGAAGGACGCGGCAAAGGCCGATCTTGCCGCTCGGGCGGAAGCGCAGGAGCAAGATAACCGACTGAAGCGCGTTCAGGCCCGCATGACATCGATCGCCAATTCCGATGCCGCCGCCAAGGTCCAGACCGACGCCTTTGCGTCGCTCGAGGTGATCAGCGAGAGGGTTCCGCTCACCAGCTGGCTCGCGGTCTTGCCACCGGCGATGATGCAGATCGTGTCGGCGTTGATCTCGGGCATGTTCGGCGCATTGCTATTGACGCTGGTGCTGGTGGTCTATCCCAACAGCGACCTCAATTTTACGCGGCCAGGCGGCAATTATGGCGAGCGGATCATGCTCGGCGGGTTGATCGCGCTGTGCGTGCTGATCGTGCTGGGCGGCGGTACGGCGGTGCTCGGCACCGACAACGCCTTTTCGCAAGGCACCGCCAACGTTCAGGCGTTCAGCGCGATCGGCGTGCTGGCGGGGATGTTTTCGGACCGGGTGGCGCAGTGGCTGTCGACGCGGGCGACGAGCTTTTTCGGCGATAATGCGGCGACCGGCGACGCTGGCAACACATCGCCCGCTCCGCCTGCCCCGGACGCCCCCGCGCTGCCGCCGCCTGCCAGCGGCTGATCCGCGCCGCGCTCAGTTCGCTGCGCTGGTCTTGATGTTGCCGTTGAGGCCGTTCGGGAAGAAGCCGCCGCCGACCACCGCGTTGCGGTTGAGATAGACGATGTTGAGGACTTGCCCGGCGGTGCGGCCGAAGACGAGGCCGTTGGCGTCGGTCGGCACGACGTTCGCGGTGGTCGCGTCGCCGATAATGCCCTGATCGAGATCGGTCGTGCCGTCGAGGCCGTCGCGTGCATCGCTGATCAGCCCGGCATTGGTGCGCAAGCTCGGCGTGGTCAGGCCCTTGGCATAAAGCACGGTGCGGATCAGCCCGGCATGATACGCCTCGGCCGCGAGGATCCCGGCGGCGGCATCGATCAGCAGCGCGGTGTTGATCTGCGCGGCGACACCTTTGTAGGCTGTTACGCCGACATCTTCGAAAATGTACGCGCCGAGCAGGAAATTCTCGTCATTGGCATAAGGATCGAAGGTTGCAGTCGGGCCGACGATCCCGGCCGCGCGGGCGAGCGCGGTGAAGGCGCCGGTCGCGCTGCCATCGATGTTGAGCGCGGGCTGCGCGACCGCCGCTGCGCCGAGCGCCGAGCGCAGCAAAGCGACGTGCGCGATTTCGTCGGCGGCAATCTCGCGCGCATATTGCTGGACGACGGGATCGGTGAAGGTCACCTGACGGCCGCCGGTAACGCTTCCCTGTACCGTCGTATTGCCATTGCCATTGGCGAGCAGCACGTTCGGAATGCCCGCACCGGTGACGGCGAAGCTGTAGAATTGCGCCTCGAGATATTCGAGGTTGAGCGCGAAGTTGAGCGTATCCTGATCCTGCAGCGTTGCGGCCGAACTTGGGCTCGGCGTTGGCGTCACCGTGCTGGTCGGCGTGGGCGTTGCGGTGCCGCACGCCGCAAGCAGCGCGCTGCCGCCCACCGCAAGCGTCGCTGTACCGGCGGTGCGCAGGAAGGCGCGGCGTTCGGAACGACGACGTTCGCTTGCATCGATCGCCTGAAGGAGAATGTCGCTGTCGATCACTGGGGAACTCCGATCGGAATATGCACTAACTGGCGTCGTACCGAAATCAGCTGGCGGAACTGGTGACATAGCTGCCGTTGACGCCGTTCGGGAAGAACCCGCCCTTCGCCACCGCCAGCCGGTTCAAATAGACGATATTGAGGACAGTGCCGATCGCGCGACCGAAGACGACACCGTCGGGCCCGCTCGGCACGATGTTCGAGGCGGTGCCGAGCAGTGCCGCAGGCACTTGCGGGGCATAGGCGCCGGCCGGCGTGGACCCGGTCAATGTGCTGGTCAGGGTAACCGGCGAAATGCCCTGATCGTCATCGGTCGTACCGTCGAGCGCATCGCGCGCATTCGACAGCGCGTCGGCCGAGGTCCGCAGCGATGGCGTGTCGAGCCCCTTGCGATACAAAACGGTGCGGATGATCGCGGCATGATAGGCCTGTGCCGCAAGCAGACCGGCTACCGCGTCAAGATAGACCTTGCTCTCAAGCAGAGACGCGACGCCGCGATAGGCTGTCACCACGACATCTTCGAACAGGAAGGCGGCAAGCAGGAAATTCTCGTCGCTGGCATAGGGGTCGAACGCAGCGCCCGTCGCGACCAAGCCAGCCGCGGCTGCGGCAACGCTGAACGCGCTGGTCGCGGTGCTGCCAATATCGATCGCCGGCTGCGCGACGGCGGCAGTGCCGAGCACGCTGCGCAGATAGGCGACATGCGCGGCTTTGTCGGCGGCGATTTCGCGCGCATATTGCGCCACGAGCGGATCGGCGAAGCTGACCTGACGCCCACCGGTGACCGTCCCTTGCGTCGTCGTGCTGGCGCTGCCCGGGGTCAATAGCGTGTTGGACAGGCCCGCGCCCGACACCGCAAAGCTGTAGAATTGCGCTTCGAGATATTCGAGATTGAGCGCGAAATTGAGTGTGGCGGCGTCGTTGACCGATTGCGCAGTGGCGCGCGATCCGAGTGTTACGGCAGCCGCACCAACCGCCGCGACGGCACCGGCTCCCAGCGCCGTGCGAAAGAATTCGCGGCGCTCGCTGCGGCGTTCGGCGCGTGCCTCAAGCTGTGCGATCACCGCAGCGCCAGTGTCGCCCGAAGTGTCGGGTAGCGTCTCCGCGATCGTGTCGGGGGCAGTATCGGTCATCGGGCGGACCCTCTTCATCCAAGAAAACGCGCCAACTGGCGGTTCCGGCGTGGCATTTCGCGCGCGCCGACGCAAGCCGGGATTGGGGGATCGCCCCCGCTTTGCGACGGTTGGTCGCGTTGCGGGACCGCGGTACCGCGTCGAACGGCACCGCGGCCGACGCCGCGATCCTCAGAACGTATAGGCGACACCGGCGGAACCAAGCCATTGGTTTGGTGACCCGGCGATGCGCACGATCGGGCTATACGAAAAATCGTTCATCTGGCGCGAGTAGCTACCGCCCGCCACGAGCTTGAAGCCGTGCAGCAGGTTTCCAGTGATCGAATAGGTCGCGAGCCCGGCAATCGTATAGTCACGCCAGCCCTTATGTGCGGTGAAGACGGGAAGACCGCTGGCCAGGCTCTCGCCTGGCGAAATGCTGAAATAGGCATTTGCATAGCCATCACTCGAATAGCTTGCCGACCCCGTCAGCAGCACGCCGAGTTTGCGACTGAGCGGCGTCGCGTAAGTGATCGAGGGTTCCCATGTATAGCCCCGATTTGACCCCGCCACGCCCTGGCGATAGCTGACCGACACCGCGATCTTGTCATATGGGCTGGTGATGACGCCGGTCTTGCCGATGCCGATATAGCCGCCGAGCGAAAGCGAGGTGGCGCGTTTGCCAAGCGCGCGGACGCGCACATCGTCGATCTGGCTGAGTGTCGCTCGGTTGAAATTGATCTTCGCAATCGGCCCGAACTGCACATCGATCGTGCTGCCGCGGCGATCGCGCAGGAGATCGAGGCTCGCGCGATTGCCGACAAAGGTGAAATTGAACCGGTCAAGCGAGCCGACCACGACCGGCGCGGGCGACAAACGATAGTCGTTCGACCCTTCATAATCCGGGATATACGCACCAAGAATGCCGACCGTGAGCGTGTCCTTGCCAAAATCGAGCGCAGGATCGGCTTCGCTTGCAGACGGCGGCGGTGGAGGCGATATGTCCTGCGCGAAAGCCGGGGCTGCGCCAAGGACGAGGAAACATGCGGCAGACATACGTAGGCGGCGGTCGATCACGGGCGGCTCCAGGTTGAAAAACTCAGACGGCTCAACGCAAGCGCTATGATTTGGGTCCGGTAGCGTCCGTCAGAGCAAATACCGCATCCGCACCTGTTGCGTTTCGGCATCACGCGTCAGCGTGAAGCGCGCGGCGGCAAAGCGCGGTGGCCCGAAGGTGACGGGGGGATTGCGCGAAAAGCCATAGCCTTCGCGCGGGATTCCGGCAAAGGTATCGAGCTTGCGATTGCCATTCTCGTCATGGATGACGGCGACCGCATAATCCCCGCGCGCGAGGCCGTCGAAGCGAATGTTGGTCGCGCTCGCCGGGATCGAGCGCGTCACCGCCTCGGCATCGTCGATACACGCCGGAAAGTTATCGGGGTCGGCGGTCAGGCAGACGCGCACGAAGCCCTTGTGCGAGCGCAAATTGGAGACATCGACCGACAATTCACCCGTCGCCACCGCGCCGGGCAGCGACAGCAGCGCCGCCGCGCCCAGGCCGCTTGCCAGCGCCAGCCTGCGCAGCCTTGGCATGGCTTTTGGCGAAATCGCCGACCCCGCGGTCGGTGCCGCAAAGCCGGTCCCAGAAACGGAAATAGAGTCCATAATTGCCCCGATACAGTTCGTGGTGGCGTTGATGATGACTCGCGGTGATGAGCCAACCGCCCACTCGGCCCTTCCACATGAATGCAGGAAAAACCTCCCACCCCATATGATTTGTAACACCCATAACCGTCATTATAGTCAACACCAAGCCAAGTGCCGCCACATGGATCGGAATCAGGAAGACCAGTAGCGGAATTATCACAGCACCGGTGACCGCTTCGATCGGGTGAAACGCCATCGCGGCCCAGGCGGTCGGCGGGCGGCTTTCATGATGCACGGCATGCGCGATGCGGAACGCGCGCGGCGTGTGCATCCAGCGATGCGTCCAGTAAAACCAGCTATCGTGGGCGAAAAGATACAGAAAAACCGAGACCGGCAAATACCATAAGGGCCAGGCATGGAGATCGGCATAGATCATCGTCCAGCCGCGATTCTGCCACCCCCAGGCGACCACTCCGGCGGGGACGCCGTAAATCAGCGCCGAGGCCAGGCTCCAGGCGATCTCGCGCCGGATCTGCGGGGTGAGGCCGGTATAGAGGCCAGGATATTTCGCCCGCGTCGCGACATCGAACGCGCCCGACACGATCAGGTACCGAATCCCGACGATAAGCGACATGACGAGCGCCGAAGCGGTGATGGCGACGGGGATTGCGAGCGGGATGGTAAAGAGCGTGGTCATCGCCGCGAACGCTACACGCGCCAAACCAATCCGTCACGCGCGCGCGCTTGCGCCACCGCGCATTTCTAGTATCGCTCTCACCATGCCGACCACCCACACTTGCGACTTGGCCATTGTCGGTGGCGGGCTGGCCGGTGGGTTGATTGCGCTTGCTTTGGCCAAGAAGCAGCCGGGCCTCGATGTGCGGATCGTCGAGGGGGCGGATTCGATCGGGGGCAATCATCTTTGGTCGTTTTTTGCGAGCGACATTGAAGAGGGCAATCGCTGGATTGTCGCGCCGCTCGTTTCGTACGGCTGGACGCACTATGACATTGCGTTTCCGGCGCACAAAAGGACGCTGAAAAGCGCCTATTATTCGATCGAGTCCGAGCGGCTCGACACGGTCGTCCGCGCAACCCTGCCGCCGCAAGCGTTGATGACCGGGCGCAAAGTGCTTGCCGCCAGCCCGACCGCCGTCGTGCTCGTCGATGGCGACCGGATCGAGGCAAAGGGCGTGATCGATGCGCGCGGCCCGGGCGATCTTAGCCTGCTCGATCTGGGCTGGCAGAAGTTCGTCGGCATGGAATTCGCGCTCGACGAACCGCATGATCTGACCCACCCGATCGTGATGGATGCGACGGTGCCGCAAATCGACGGCTATCGCTTCGTTTACACCTTGCCCTTTTCGGCGACGCGATTGTTCGTCGAGGACACCTATTATAGCGATACGCCCGATCTGTACCGCCCCAAGCCCGGCGTTGGCGGTGTGGGGGGCAGCAATGCCGATCCGATCGCCGAGCGCGTGCTCGAATATGCCGCAGCGCATGGGTGGCAGACGCAGCATATCGTGCGCGAGGAATCGGGCGTGTTGCCGGTGACGATGGGCGGCGATTTCGAGGCCTATTGGCAATCGGGCGGTAATAAGGTGGCAAAGGCGGGCATGCGCGCCGGATTGTTCCACCCGACCACAGGCTATTCGCTGCCCGATGCGGTGCGGATGGCGGCGCTGATCGCCACCGCGAGCGACCTGTCAGGCGCCGGGCTACACAGCCTGACGCACGATTTTGCGCGGAAAACGTGGAAGGAACGCGGCTTTTACCGTATGCTCGACAAGATGCTGTTCCGCGCTGCCGACCCCGACGAGCGCTACCGTGTTCTGGAGCGCTTCTACCGGCTCAATCCGCAATTGGTGCGGCGTTTCTATGCGGGGCGCTCGACGCTGTTCGACAAGGTCCGGGTGCTGAGCGGCAAGCCGCCGGTGACAATCCCGCGGGCGATGCGTGCGATCGGCTTGCTGCCGCCGGCAAAAACATGAGCGGGCGCACGGCCATCGTCATCGGCGCAGGGTTCGGCGGGCTCGCGCTGGCGATCCGGCTGCAGTCGGCGGGGGTCGAAACCGTGATCGTCGAGGCGCGCGACAAGCCCGGCGGCCGTGCCTATGTGTGGGGGAAAGACGGCTTCACCTTCGACGCCGGGCCGACTGTGATCACCGATCCGCCGTGTCTGCAGGAGCTCTGGGCGCTGACCGGGCGCGACATGGCCGAGGATGTGACGCTGGTGCCGGTCATGCCGTTCTACCGGCTCAACTGGCCCGATGGCGTGTCGTTCGATTATTCGAATGACGAAAGCGCGCTCAAGGCCGAGATCGCCAAGCTCAACCCCGAGGATGTGGCGGGCTATGCCAAGTTCCTTGAGTATGCGGCGGGCGTGTATGAGGAGGGCTATCGCAAGCTCGGCCATGTCGCCTTTCTCGACTTTGCGGCGATGATCAAGGCAGCACCGGGGCTGTTCAAATATCAGGCGTGGCGATCGGTCTATTCGGTTGTCAGTTCGTACGTGAAGGACGAGCATCTGCGCCAGGCGCTGTCCTTCCACACGCTGCTGGTCGGCGGCAACCCGATGACCGCGAGCGCGATCTACGCGCTGATCCACAAGCTCGAGAAGGATGGCGGCGTGTGGTTCGCGATGGGCGGCACGAACAAGCTGATCGCCGGGCTGGTGACGCATTTCGAGCGATTGGGTGGTGTGCTGCGATTGGGCGATCCGGCGGTCGACATTGCGACGATGGGCGACCGTGCGACGGGGGTCACGACCGCGAGCGGATGGCACAAGGATGCCGACATGGTCGCGTGCAATGGCGATGTGATGCACAGTTATCGCGACTTGCTCAAATCCTCGCGCAGTGCGCAGCGCACCAAAAATGCGCTGGTGCGCAAACGCTATTCGCCGTCGCTGTTCGTCGTGCATTTCGGGATCACGGGGACCTGGCCGGGCATTCCGCACCACATGATCCTGTTCGGACCGCGCTATCAGGGGTTGATGGCCGACATTTACGATCACGGCGTGCTGCCGGAGGATTTTTCGCTCTATCTGCACCATCCGACCGTGACCGATCCGTCGATGGCACCCGAGGGGCATTCGACCTTCTATGTGCTGGCACCGGTGCCGCATCTCGGCAAATTCCCGGTCGATTGGGACGAGATCGGCCCGATCCTCGAAAAGCGCATTCTCGATGAGGTGGGGCGGCGGCTGATCCCCGACATTCACGCGCGGATCGTCACCAAATTTTCTTACACGCCGAAGGATTTCGCGGGCGATCTCAACGCGCATCTCGGCAGCGCGTTTTCGCTTGAGCCGATTTTGACACAAAGCGCCTGGTTCCGCGTGCACAATCGCGATGACCATATTCCCAACCTGTATTTCGTCGGGGCAGGCACGCATCCGGGCGCGGGGATTCCGGGCGTGGTCGGGAGCGCCAAGGCAACGGCGGCGTTGATGCTGGAGGGGGGGCGGTGAGAGGGATTGCATTCCTCCCCGGTATGGGGAGGGGGACCGCGCAGCGGTGGAGGGGGCTCACCACGAGCGCTTCGCCTGTGGCACGCCCCCTCCACCCTTCGCCGGAAGAGGCGAAGGGTCCCCCTCCCCGTGCCGGGGAGGATTGGATATGAAACGCCTCGCCATTTACTGCGGCTCTGCCACGCCCGCCGACCCGGTGTATATCGACTGCGCGCGCGAAGTCGGGCGTACGCTCGCCGAGCGCGGGATCGGCGTCGTTTACGGCGGCGGGCGGCTCGGGCTGATGGGCGCGGTGGCGGATGCTGCGCTGTCGGCGGGGGGCGAGGTGATCGGGCTCATCCCGCAGGCGCTGGTCGATGCCGAGGTCGCGCACAAAGGCTGCACCGAGCTGCACGTCGTCGGCACGATGCACCAGCGCAAACAGGCCTTTACCGACCTCAGCGACGGCTTCGTTAATCTGCCCGGCGGAACGGGCACGATGGACGAATTGTGGGAGGCGCTCTCCTGGGCGCAGATCGGCTATCACGCGAAACCCGTCGGGTTGCTCAATGTGGCGGGTTATTACGACCATCTGATCGCTTTCTATCGCCACATGGCCGAGGTCGGCTTCCTGCGCGCGCAGCACCGCGACATTATGCTCGTCGATACAGCACTTGACGGGCTTCTGTCGCAGATGGCGTGCCACGTGCCGGTGACGACGATCACCAAGATCGGTGCGAAGGATTTGTGATGTGCCAAACTTCCGTTCGGGCTGAGCCTGTCGAAGCCCGGTCTCTCCCCGCGACCGGATCGGCAAGAGGCACGACCCTTCGACAGGCTCAGGGTGAACGGAGTTAGGGGGATGACCCACGCCGCACCCACCCGCGCTGCGATCGTCGCGACCGCGCAGGAAGCGATCGCGCGGGGATCGCGCAGCTTCGCCGCCGCCAGCCGCCTGTTCGGGCGGCAGAATCGCGAACGCGCGTGGCTGCTTTATGCCTGGTGCCGTGCGTGCGACGATATCGCCGACGGGCAGGACCATGGCCACGGGATGACCGGCGTCAGCGATGGCCCCGCGCGGCTGGCGGAGATCAGCGCCAAGACCGAGGCGGCGCTGGCGGGGGCGGTGATCGGCGATCCGGCTTTCGATGCGTTGCGGCTGTTCGCGGCCGAGGTGAAGCTGCCCCCGGCCCTGCCGCGCGACCTGATCGCCGGCTTTGCGCTCGATGCCCGCGACTGGCGGCCGCAGACCGAGCAGGACCTCTACCAATATTGCTATCACGTCGCGGGGGTCGTCGGGTGCATGATGGCGCTGGCGATGGGCGTCGCGCCGGAGGACGACGCGACGCTCGATCGCGCGTGCGATCTCGGGCTCGCCTTCCAGCTGGCGAATGTCGCGCGCGATGTGGGCGAGGATGCGCGCGCCGGGCGCTGCTATCTGCCACAGGACTGGCTTGATGAAGCAGGGATTCCGGCGGATGATCTGCTGGCACCGCAATATCGCGACGCGCTCGGGCGGCTGGGCGCGCGCCTCGCCGAACGCGCGGCGGCGTATGAAGCGAGCGCGCGCTTCGGGACGTCGGCCTTGTCATTTCGGTCGGCCTGGGCGGTGCTGGCGGCGGCGGATATTTACGGGGCGATTGCGCGGCAAGTTGCGGCGCTCGGCCCGCGCGCGTGGGACAGAAGGGTGGCGACGTCGGGCGTGGCGAAGATCGGCATGATGGGCCGCGCCTGGGGGCAAGCGCTGCAGCGGCGGTCGCTCTATCCGGTGCAGCCGCGCGACCCGGCCTTATGGACGAGACTGCGCTGAACAGGCCGGGGGAGGGCCCGCTAATCGGCCCATAGTGCGCCGTGGCATATGCTCCACGGCCACGCAGCGATCGGATCGTGACCGCCGACAGCGATCATGTCGATCAGGACGCCTCGTCTCCAGGAACCAATACCTGAAAAATGGTGCTGCCGGTGAGGATTGAACTCACGACCTCAGCCTTACCAAGTCTGAGCAGGGCGATTCTGCAGGTTACCGTGGGTTTCCGTGTGTGGGTTTCTTACTAAAAATCAGTGCTTTAAATAGTCGTCCAGTTTCCCTGGGTTACCGCCCATTTCCGGTGCGGTGCTTGCCAGGAGATTGCCAGGACGACGCCGTTGCCAGCCAC
>JBBQLB010000061.1:0-11929 GCA_038327465.1 Sphingomonadales bacterium
ACCGGGCGCGAGAGTTGCACAGCATAATGCCACGCGACCAGCCCAGCAGGCAGCGCTGCGGGAAGCGCATATTCCACCACCATCACGCGGTTGAGGAGCGACGTTGCGAGCATCACGATCGACCCGATCGCGCTTTGCACCAGCCCGAGCCGGACGATGCCGATCCAGCCGAGCGGCGCGCGCGTCACAGCCCGAGCACTCCGCCCAAACCGAACGCCGATGCCAGCATCCCGAGCACGTACAAGCTCGTGCCGGTCGCATTGTACCACGGCGTCTCCTTGAGCGGATCGCGCAGCAGCCGCGGCATCAGCGCCAACTGCGCCACGAACATTACCGCGACGACTCCACCAACCAGCATGTGGCCCCAGCTCAAAAGCAGCGCGACCACCACGACTTGCGGCACCGCCATCACGACGCACGCAATCCGCACAGCGCGATCAACACCGAGCGTCGCGGGCAGCGAGCGGATGCCCATCGCCCGGTCGCCCTCGACCGCCTTGAAATCGTTGAGCGTCATGATGCCGAACGCGCCCGCGCTGTACAGCGTCAGGATGATCAGGACCGGCGTCGGCGGCAGCGCGCCGGCCATCACGCTCGCCCCGGTAAACCAGGTCAGCCCCTCATAGGTCAGCGCAACCGAAATCGGCCCCCAAATGCCGCTGGTCTTGAGCCGAAATGGCGGCGCGCTATAGGCCCAGGCGAAAAACAACGCGACGAGCGTCGCGGCGAACACCCAACTCCCGATCACCGCCGCAAGCGCCGCCGATGCGACAGTACCGATGATCGCGATCCACAGTCCCCATTGTCCGGCGATGCGGCCCGACGGGATTGGGCGACCCGGCTCGTTAATCGCATCGACATGCCGGTCGAACCAGTCGTTCACCGCCTGACTCGTCCCGCACACCAACGGCCCGACCAGCAGCACGCCGGCAATCAGGAACGGCCACCGCGTCTCGACCGGGATTCCCGACGAGACGGTCCCGCAAAAGAACGCCCAGATCGGCGGGAACCACGTGATCGGCTTGAGCAATTCCGCGACGTCGCGAAACTTCGGAAGCGGAACCGATGCAGGAGTGGGAGTCGTTGCGCGTGCCATGCCAAGAGGCTAAGCTTGACACACAAAGGCGTCAAACCGAATTGACACTTTTCAGCGAAAATTCCGGGTCAATTATCGCCCGAAACGAGATTGCCGAGTCCATGGCGGTGCAGTTTCGAGTAAAGGCTTTGCCGACTGACCCCGAGAATCTCCGCCGCCGACGCGCGATTGTCCGAGGTGTAGACTAACGCCGCTTCGATACAGAGCCGTTCGATCAAATCGGTCGATTCGCGCACGATGTCCTTAAGCGACATGCGTCCGACCAATTCGGTCAGCTGTTCGACCGAGCGTGGCAGATCGCGCTCGACCGAGGGCGCCCCGCGCAGGCGCCGTCCAACATTGCGGATCGTGAAGCCATAGCAATCGCTGTCGCCATGCGGTGCCAGCACGCCCGAAACCTCGATTTCCTCCTGCCCGCCGCCGCTGCCGCGCAGGATCGTCGCGACATTGCGGACCGAGCCATGCTCCTGCAATTGGCCGAGGATCAGTTCGAGGTCGATCCCCGGACGCCCGAGCCATGTCGCGAGCGGTTCGCCCGTCACGCGATCGATCGACGGCGCGCCCGACAATTCGACAAACGCCGCATTGGCGACGAGAATGTTGAGCGCCGAATCGACCAAAACGAACGCATCGGGCATATGCTCGATCACATCGCCCATCGTGGCGTGGTAATCGTCGGCAGCGACCGCCGGTTCGGTCGCGACCATCCGCACCAATAGCAAGGCGGCGCGACCCTGGCGGAACAGCCGCGCAGAAATTTCGACCTCACCATTCCCATCGGCAAGCTGTACCGCAACCGGCGCGAGATCGTCGCTCGCGCTTGCCGCCCCCAGGTGCGCGATGAAACCGTCGCGGTCAGCCGGATCGACAATCTCGCCAATGGGCCGGTCGGCGAGTGCGCCTTCCTTGACCCCCATCAGCCGCAGCGCCGCGGGATTAATTTCGCGAATCCGGCGAGTCGCGGCATCGACGATCAGCACCGGCTCGGTTCCGAGATCGAACAGCAAGCGGTACCGCGCCTCAGCCTGGCGAAGCTTGATATAGTCGCGTTCGAGCGATTGTTGCGTCTGGAGCAAACGCTGCTGCATCGCCGCCGCCGCGCGCATATCGCGCCCGATCGCGATCGCGCTGCCGTCCTGGCCGATTTTCATCACCAGATAGCGGATCGGAACGTCGCCGCTCGCGGTCGGATGATTGACCTGGCGCCAGCGCGCCGGACCGGTGCCGCCGCTTTCGGTAAGCATATCGACAATTTTTGGCTTGCCCTCGGCGGTGACAATCTCGTCCCAGCGTCGACCCAGCCAGGTCGCAAAGCCTTGCGTCATCAATTCGCTATTCGAAATCGCAACATCGCGGATCACCCCGCCGGTGTCGATCACCAGCGCGATATCACCGACCGAGGCCAGCAAAGCGACGGCCACCTGTGGTGACAAGGCACCTGAAAGCAGTTCAGGATTCGAAAATGCATTGGGTGCAGCAAAGGTGGGACGATCGTTCATAAACGAAACGTTCATGCTCCTGAAATCCTACGTCTCGCGGCTCACCCTGCACCGCCAGACCCTATTGGGGGGTCAACCGGTCATTGGCTGAACCAACTCCTGTGTCACGGCATCGACCAGTTCCCCGGCTACGCGTACCGCGACCCTTGCGTCGGGCGCTGTCCCGTCCGCACCGACCGATGCGGCGAGATCCGCATTTTCGGCAAACACCCTTCCTCCGACCATCACACAAATCCGAGGATTTCTGGACGACCCGCGGATCGAACGGACGATCGCGGGCAGAGGCGCGATATGGCAGTCGCAGGTAATCGTCAATCCGGCCAAATCGAACCATTCATCGCGCACACGCTCGAGCAATTCCACCGTCGTCGCCTCGTTGAGGCGATCGGTCAGCCAGCCATTGGCGCAAAACAGTTCGTCGACGACGACGGTGCCGAAGCTATGCTGGTCGCCTTCGAGCGACGCGAACAGCGCGCGGCGCTCCTGTCCGAACGGTCGGCTATGGTCCTGCGGCATCCGCGCAGAAAGTTCGTGCACCACTTCCTGCAACCGCCACAGACCCATCGTCACATCGATGAAATCGCAGAGGTCATCCTCCCAAAATTCTCCGAGCTGGCGCGCGGCAGGAGCGAGCAAATCGACCAGCAAGGAATCGAGCGGAACCCCGCGCGCGACCAGACCATCGACATAATCGAGCAACTCGTCGGCTTCGACTTGCAGCGCCAGCGGCGCGAAGGCCTTGATCTCTTCCGCCGAAATGACGGTCGAGCGTTCGGCATCGGCATCCACATCGGTGTGCGGGCCAGTGGCATGGGCAACCAGCAACCGCGGAATGATTTCGCTTTCGATCAGGCGCGTGAGCGAGCGGGCATATTCGACATCGGCGCGACGCTGGAAATCGACCAGTTTCTCACCACTGCCACCGAGCGGAGCGTGCTTGCCGTCAGTGCACGCGACCTGTTCGATCCGCATCGCTGAAGCCATACCTGCCATCCCCAGTGGTTAGATACCCATTAAGCGGTCGGACACACCATATTTGGCTTCCCCGGCGACTCGCAGCGTATGCGTCTTGAAAGTTTCTGGCAACGCTCTATCGATGCCGCACTGCAGCAACTGTCCAATTCTCTTTACGTCAATTTTTGTTGACACTTTATCCGCCGCCGACCTAGTCTCCGTGGGAGAGAGGCGGATCGAAACGATGCGGCAAGACGACCCTTCGGCACCCAAAAAGCCGCGGCAATCCGCCGCTCCTTTATACACGCCCGAGCAACGCATTCGCCGCGACTCGACACCTTGGACGCTGGTCCAGGGAATCCTTGCGCCGCTGCAATTCCTGGTGTTCCTGATCAGCGCGGCGCTGGTCGTGCGCTATCTAATGACCGGCGAGGGCGCCTATGCCGCGACCGTATCGATCGTCATCAAGACGATGACGCTCTACACCATCATGGTTACGGGCTCGATCTGGGAAAAGGTCGTGTTCGACAAATGGCTGTTCGCCGAGGCGTTCTTCTGGGAGGACGTGTTCAGCTTCCTCGTGCTTGCGCTGCACACCGCCTATCTGGTGATGCTGATCGGCGATCTTGGCACTGAGCGGGAGCGGATGCTGCTCGCGCTCGCCGCTTATGCCACTTATGCGATCAACGCCGGACAGTTCATCCTGAAGTTGCGTGCGGCGCGGCTGCAAAGCGCCGCCGAAGCATCATCCACGTTCCAGACGGCAACGGCATGACCGTGATGACGCCCCTCATCGCCCCGACCGGTGCCGATTGCGCGCCGGTCTTGCGCGAGCGTGGGCAGCGCGAAGTGTTTTGCGGCCTGACCGGAATCATCTGGCTCCACCGCAAGGTGCAGGACGCCTTTTTCCTCGTCGTCGGATCACGCACCTGCGCGCATCTGCTGCAATCGGCGGCCGGCGTCATGGTGTTTGCCGAGCCCCGTTTCGGCACCGCGATCATCGAGGAGCGCGACCTCGCCGGGATGGTCGATTGCAATGAAGAGCTCGACCGCGTCGTTGATCGACTGCTCGCGCGGCGCCCCGATATCAAGCTGCTGTTCTTGGTCGGATCGTGCCCGTCCGAAGTGATCAAGCTCGATCTGTCGCGCGCCGGACAACGGCTGTCGGTAAAGCATGCTGGAAAGACCAAGATCCTCAATTATTCGGGGTCGGGCATCGAAACGACCTTCACTGAGGGTGAAGATGCGTGCCTCGCCGCGCTCGTCCCCGACCTTGCCGCGAGTGCGCCGGGGGCCGCCCCCGAATTGATGATCGTCGGCGCGCTGCCCGATGTCGTCGAGGACCAGTTCCTGCGGATCTTCGCGCAGCTCGGCATCACGACCGTGCGCTCGCTCCCGGCCCGCCGCGCAGGCGAGATGCCGCCGGTCGGCCCCAACACGCGCTTCCTGCTCGCCCAACCCTTCCTCGGCGAAACGGCGCGCGCGCTCGAAGATCGCGGCGCGGTGCGGCTCGACGCGATGTTCCCGTTCGGCGCGGAAGGCACGACCAGCTGGCTGCACGCCGCAGCGGTCGCGTTCGGGATCGATGAAATGCACTTCCGCTCGGTCATCGCGCCGGGTCGCGAGCGCGCCAAGCGCGCGATCGAACATTGCCGCACAAAGCTTGAGGGAAAGAGCATTTTCTTCATGCCCGATTCGCAGCTCGAAGTGCCGCTCGCACGCTTCCTCGCGCAGGAACTCGGCATGGTGCCTTTGGAAGTCGGCACGCCGTATCTTCACCGCCGTCACCTTGCACAGGACCTCGCGCTGCTGCCGACATCGACCGTGATCAGCGAAGGGCAGGACGTCGACAAGCAACTCGACCGCGTCCGCGCCGCCAAGCCCGATCTTACCGTCTGCGGCCTAGGCCTTGCCAACCCGCTGGAGAGCGAAGGGCTGACCACCAAATGGGCGATCGAATTGGTCTTCTCGCCGATCCACGGTTTCGATCAGGCGGGTGACCTCGCCGAACTGTTCGCGCGACCGCTGCGGCGCCGCGACGTGTTGAAGGTCTGATGCAACTCACGGTCTGGACCTATGAGGGACCGCCCCATGTCGGCGCGATGCGGATCGCGACCGCAATGGAGGGCGTGCATTACGTGCTGCATGCGCCGCAGGGCGACACCTATGCCGATCTGCTGTTCACGATGATCGAACGCCGCGGCAAGCGCCCGCCGGTCACCTACACAACTTTTCAGGCGCGCGATCTCGGCAAGGACACGGCCGAACTGTTCCAAAGCGCCGCGCGCGATGCCTTCGCACGCTACAAGCCGCAAGCGATGTTGGTCGGAGCCTCGTGCACCGCCGAGCTGATCCAGGACGATCCGGCCGGTCTCGCCGAGGCGATGCGGCTCCCGATCCCGGTCGTGGCGCTCGAACTGCCAAGCTATCAGCGCAAGGAAAATTGGGGCGCAGCGGAGACCTTCTACCAACTCGTCCGCACCCTCGCCGACAAGACCGTTCGCGCGGCCCCGCGCGAAGGACGCCGCCCCAGCGTCAATCTGCTCGGGCCGACCGCGCTTGGCTTCCGCCACCGCGACGACATCGTCGAGATCACCCGCCTGCTCGGCACGCTTGGTATCGACATCAACATCACCGCCCCGCTTGGCGCGAGCCCGGCCGACCTCGCGCGACTGGGTGCTGCCGATTTCAACATCTGCCTCTATCCCGAAATCGCCGACACGGCGTGCCGCTGGTTAGAGAAGACCTTCGGACAGAAGACGGTTCGCACGATTCCGATCGGGCACGGCGCGACGTGCGATTTCATCGCCGAAGTCGCCGCACTCGCCGGGGTCGATCCCGCCGCAGCGCTCGACGATTCACGTCTCCCGTGGTGGAGCCGCTCGGTCGATTCGACCTACCTGACCGCCAAGCGCGTCTTCATCTTCGGCGATGCCACCCACGCCGTCGCCGCCGCGCGCGTCGCGCGTGACGAACTTGGTTTCGAAGTGGTCGGGCTCGGCTGCTACAATCGCGAATTCGCCCGCGAAATCCGCGACGCGGCCAAGCTCTACGGGCTCGAGCCGCTGATCACCGACGACTATCTCGAAGTCGAGGATGCAATCGCCAAGCTCCAGCCCGAATTGGTTCTCGGCACGCAAATGGAGCGCCACATCGCCAAGCGCCTGCGCATTCCCTGCGCGGTGATTTCGGCACCCGTGCACGTGCAGGATTTCCCGGCGCGCTACAGCCCGCAAATGGGTTTCGAAGGCGCGAACGTGCTGTTCGACACCTGGGTCCATCCGCTGGTGATGGGGCTGGAGGAACATCTGCTGACGATGTTCCGCGACGATTTCGAATTCAGCGACTCAGCTGGCGCGAGCCATTTGGGGCATGGCTCCTCCCCAATCCTCCCCCGGGAACCGGGGGAGGGGGACCATGAGCATTCAGCGAATGGTGGAGGGGGAGCAACCGCAGTTGTTTCGCCCAGCACCAGCCCCCTCCACCACTCGGCTGAAGTAGCCGAGCGGTCCCCCTCCCCCGCTGAAGCGGGGGCGGATCAAAGCGGCTGGTCTCCCGAAGCAGAACGCGAACTCCAGAAAATTCCGTTCTTCGTGCGGGGGAAAGCACGGCGGAACACCGAGCGCTATGCCACCGAGCAAGGCATTGCCGCGATCACGCTCGACACGCTCTATGATGCGAAGGCGCATTATGCCCGTTAACGCGAACATTCCGGCCCCCACTGCGGTGCGCGTCGTCATCGTGACGCTCGACAATCATCTGTCGGGCGCGGTGCTGCGGGCGCAGGAACGTTTGTCGCGCGAGAATCCGGGCGTGACGATCGGCTTCCACGCCGCCGCCGATTGGGAGGAAAAGCCCGAGACGCTCGAAGCCGCCCGCGCCGATATCGCGCGCGGTGACATCGTGCTGTGCACGATGCTGTTCCTCGAAGATCATATCCAGGCGGTGTTGCCGCAACTGCAGGCGCGCCGTGAAGCGTGCGACGCGATGATCGGGCTGATGTCGGCGGGCGAAGTCGTGAAGCTCACCCGCATGGGCGATTACCGCATGGACAAGCCCGCCACGGGCATGCTCGCGTTGGTCAAGAAATTGCGCGGCAAGACCAAGTCGGGCGCAAGCTCGGGTGCCGGGCAAATGGCGATCCTGCGTCGCTTGCCCAAGCTGCTGAAGTTCGTCCCCGGCACCGCACAGGACGTGCGCGCCTATTTCCTGACGATGCAATATTGGCTCGCCGCATCGGACGACAATGTCGTCGACATGATCCGTGGCCTCGTCGATCGCTATGCCGATGGCCCGCGCCGCGCGCTTCGCGGCACGATGAAGGCCGAGGCCCCGCGCGATTATCCCGAAGTCGGGGTCTACCATCCAGCCCTACCCGACCGCATCGCGCGCACCGCTACCGCCTTGCCGCGCCGCCGCGATGCTGCGGGTACGGTCGGCCTGCTGATGCTGCGCTCCTATGTGCTGGCCAAGGACGCTGGCCATTATGACGGCGTCATCGCCGCGATGGAGGCGCGCGGGCTGAACGTGATCCCGGCCTTTGCCGGTGGGCTCGACGGGCGTCCGGCAATCGAACAGCTGTTCCTGAAGGACGGCGCGCCCGTGGTCGATGCCGTGGTGAACCTCACCGGGTTCAGCATGGTCGGCGGCCCGGCCTATAACGACACCGCCGCTGCCGAAGCGATGCTGGCGAAGCTCGATGTGCCCTACATTGCGGCGCATCCGGTCGAGTTCCAGACGCTGCAAGCCTGGGGTGCCAATCGCCAGGGTCTGCTCCCGCTCGAAGCGACGATGATGATCGCGATCCCCGAATTGGATGGTGGCACCGTGCCGATGGTGTTCGGCGGGCGTTCCGACGGATCGGACACGCCCTGCACCGGCTGCAGCCGCCAGTGCCAATTCCCGGCGGCGAGCGAAGTGCGCGCGATGCACACCTGCAGCGAGCGTGCCGAAATGCTCGCTGCGCGCGTCGGCAAGATCATCGCGCTGCGCCGTGCCGAAAATGCCGAGAAGCGCGTCGCGGTGGTTCTGTTCAACTTCCCACCCAATGCCGGCGCGGCCGGTACCGCGCAGTTCCTCAGCGTCTTTTCCTCGCTCCACGCGACGCTGCAACGGCTCGACCGCGAGGGTTACCGCGTCGAGGTTCCAGCCTCGATCGATGCGCTGCGCGAAGCGATTCTGCACGGCAATGCCGCGCGCTTCGGGACCGAGGCGAATGTCCATGCCAAGGTTAGCGCCGACACGATCGTCGCGCGCGAGACGTGGCTGAAGGAGATTGAGGCAAGCTGGGGCCCGGCACCCGGCAAGCTGCAATCGGATGGCACTTCGGTACAGATTCTCGGCGCACAATTCGGCAATGTGTTCGTCGGGCTGCAACCTGCGCTTGGCTATGAAGGCGATCCGATGCGCTTGCTGTTCGAGGGCCGCTTCGCCCCGACGCATGCCTTTGCCGCTTTCTACCGCTGGCTGCGCGAGGATTTCCGTGCGCATGCGGTGCTGCACTTCGGCACGCATGGTAGCCTCGAATTCATGCCCGGCAAGCAATCGGGCCTGAGCGCGGATTGCTGGCCCGACCGGCTGATCGGCGATCTGCCCAACATCTATCTCTACGCCGCCAACAATCCGTCAGAGGGCGTGCTCGCCAAGCGGCGTTCGGGTGCGACTCTGGTGTCGTATCTGACGCCCGCGCTCACCAATTCAGGCGTCTATAAGGGCTTGGCCGCGCTAAAGGCATCGGTCGAGCGCTGGCGCGCGACCACGCCCGACAGCGACGAAGCGCGCGATCTGGCCGAGTTGATCGCGGATCAGGCCGAAGCGGTCGATCTCGATGGCAGCGACGTCACCGCGCTGGCCGCCAAGCTCTACGAGATCGAGCGCGAGTTGATCCCGCAAGGCCTGCACGTGGCGGGCGAAGCGGCGACGCGCGAAGAGCGGATCGACATGATCGCCGCGTCCTCCGACGCGCGCGGCGAAAAGCTGGCGCACGACACGATCGTCGCTTTGGTCGATGGCGCGCTCAAGCTCGACACGCCGCTGCTCAAGGATATGGCCGCGCTCAACACGGCGCTCTCGACCAACGGCGAAATCGACGGCCTCGTGCTGGCGCTGGCAGGTCGCTATATCCATCCGGTCACCGGCGGAGATTTGCTGCGCTCGCCCGAAATTCTGCCGACCGGGCGCAATATCCACGGCTTCGATCCGTTCCGCATCCCCTCGGCTTATGCCGTCAAGGATGGCGCACAGCAGGCGCAGCGGCTGATCGACCGCAGCCTCGCCGATTCGGGCCATTTGCCCGAAACCGTGGCGATGGTCCTGTGGGGCACCGACAATCTCAAGAGTGAAGGCGCGCAAATCGCGCAGGCGATGGCACTGATGGGCGCACGCCCGCGCTTCGACAGCTATAACCGGCTGGCGGGTGCAGAATTGGTCAGCCTCGAAGAGCTCGGTCGGCCGCGCATCGACGTGGTCGTCACGCTCTCGGGCGTGTTTCGCGATCTGCTACCGCTGCAAACGCGCATGCTGGCGCAGGCCGCGTTGCTCGCCGCCGAGGCCGATGAGCCGCTCGAACTGAACTTCATCCGCCGCCACGCGCTCTCGCACAGCGAAGAGCAAGGCTGCGACATCGAGACCGCAGCCCTACGCGTTTTCTCCAATGCCGAGGGCGCGTACGGCGCGAACGTCAATCTGATGATCGACGATGGCAGCTGGACCGATCCCGACGAACTCGCCGACAGTTTCGAACGGCAAAAGGGCTTTGCCTATGGCGTCAAGGGTGCCCCCGTCCGTCAGGCCGCCGTGCTCGCCGCTGCGCTGAAGACCGTCGATTGCGCCTACCAGAATCTCGAAAGCGTCGAGCTCGGCATCACCAGCATCGACCAATATGTCGATACGCTCGGCGGCATCAGCCGTGCCGTGACCCGCGCCAAGGGTGGCCAGACCGCGCCGGTCTATATTGGCGACCAGACGCAAGGCGTCGGTAAGGTTCGGTCTCTTCAGGAACAGGTCGCACTCGAAACGCGCACGCGCATCCTCAATCCGGTGTGGACCGAGGGGCTGCTGCGGCATGGCTATGAAGGCGTGCGCCAGATCGAGGGCAGCGTCACCACGACGATGGGCTGGTCGGCGACGACTGGCGAGGTCGACCCTTGGGTCTATCAGCGGATCGGCGAGACCTATGTGCTCGACGCTGAAATGCGCGAGCGGATCGCCGCCCTCAATCCCAAGGCTGCGGCGCGCGTCGCCAACCGCCTGATCGAAGCATCCGAACGCAAATATTGGTCCCCCGACGCGGCAACGCTCGCCGCACTCCATGCCGCCAGTGACGAGCTCGAGGATCGCCTCGAAGGTATCGTCGCGGTGGCGGCATAAGGAACAGATCATGGCCCTGCTCGACGCACCTGTACGCAACGCAAACACTGGACTCGACGGCGAAGGCTCGCTTCAGGTCGGCCTCGACCCGAACGACCGGATCGGCAACGCCAAGGTGTTTGCGGTGTATGGCAAAGGCGGGATCGGCAAATCGACGACCTCGTCGAATCTGTCCGCCGCTTTCTCGCTGCTGGGCAAGCGCGTGCTGCAAATCGGGTGCGACCCGAAGCATGACAGCACCTTTACGCTCACCAAGAAACTGATGCCGACGGTCATCGACGTGCTCGAAACGGTCGAGTTTCACGCCGAGGAATTGCGGCCCGAGGATTACATGTTCGAGGGCTATAACGGCGTGATGTGCGTCGAGGCCGGCGGGCCACCAGCGGGTACGGGATGTGGCGGCTATGTCGTCGGGCAGACGGTGAAATTGCTCAAGCAGCACCATTTGCTCGAAGAAACTGACGTCGTTATCTTCGACGTGCTTGGCGATGTGGTGTGCGGTGGCTTTGCCGCGCCGCTGCAGCATGCCGAGCGCGCGGTCGTTGTTGCCGCCAACGATTTCGACAGCATCTTCGCGATGAATCGAATCGTCGCGGCGATCAAGGCCAAGTCGAAGAATTACGACGTGCGCATGGCGGGCGTCATCGCCAACCGTTCCGCGGCGTGCGACGAGATCGATCGCTTCAACGCGGCGACCGGCCTCAAGCGGTTGGCCCACTTCCCCGATCTCGACGAGATCCGCCGCTCGCGCCTCAAGACGTGCACCTTGTTCGAGATGCCCTCCTCGCCTGCGGTCGATGCCGCCTGCCTCGAATACAAGCGCCTCGCTGCGCAAATGTGGGCCGGGTGCGAGCCGCTCGATGCGCAGCCGATGAAGGACCGCGAGATCTTCGAGTTTCTGGGGTTCGAGTGAGATGACGACGCAGACGTACGACCGGTTCCGCGGGAACCTCGAAACCTATTTCGACAAGACCGCGAGCAAGGCGTGGGAGCAACTGACCTCGGATGCACC
>JBBQLB010000062.1:0-11843 GCA_038327465.1 Sphingomonadales bacterium
CGAAACGCCGGGCGCCGCAACGCTGCGCGAGCTCGACGCCGCGCAGTATGAGAGCTTTAAGGCCGAAATCTTGGCGAGTCCGATGGTCCGCGCGGCGCTTGATGCGTTTCCCGGTGCGGAGATCGCCGACAGCGAAATCGAGAGTTTGATGAAACAGCGGAGCAAGAGCGCATGAAGAGCATCGAAGACATTATGGCGATGGCGCAGAACGTCCAGGCCGAACTGGCCAAGGCGCAGGACGGGCTCGACAAGATCGAGGTCGAGGGCGCCGCGGGCGGTGGCCTCGTCAAGGTGCGCGCATCGGCCAAGGGACGGATTATCGGGATTGAGATCGACGAATCGCTGCTTCAGCCGAGCGAGAAACAGATGATCGAGGACCTCGTCGTCGCCGCTTTCAACGACGCCAAGGCTAAGGCCGATGCGGCATCGGGTGCCGAAATGGCGAAGATGACGAGCGGGATTCCATTGCCGCCGGGGTTCAAGTTGCCGTTCTAAGCGCAGCGCGGCAGCCGACGACGCTCGGCTGACTCGCGCAAGCTCGGCCGGCGGGCATCGCCCGTCCGACGCCGTGGCTTTCCCACGGCGAGCGCCCTACGCAATCAACCCCACCGGGAACGTTTCATCGCCATGCAAGTTATCTCCTCCAGTAAAAACAGGAGGATAGCATGCCAGACAACGTCACCGACACGCCACACACCACCGTCATCGAACGTCGCGGCGGCGGCGGGGCGATCCTGATCGGCCTCGCATTGCTGATCGCCGTCGCGATCGGCGCATTCTTTCTCTTCAACAAGAGTCAGAACGATAATCTCCGCACCGATGCCGTGACAAGCGCGGCGAAAGATGTCGGCGACAGCGCGAAGAAGGTCGGCGACAGCGCCTCCAAGGCAGCCGACGACGCGACCAAATAAGCGTTAGCGCAAACACCCATCCAGCCCGTCGTTACGGACGACCCCCACCCGCCGGGTGATGGTGTTGCCGTGGCGGCGGGTGAAACCGCGCGGGGCGACCGCCGCGCGCTTCTTGGGAAGCGGCAGGATCGCGGCGATCCGCCCGGCCTCCTGCGGCGACAATTGCCCAGCATCATGGCCGAAATAGCGCTGTGCACCGGCCTCGACGCCGTACGTGCCGATCCCCGTCTCGGCAACGTTGAGATACACTTCCATGATCCGGCGCTTGCCCCAGATCGCTTCGATCAAGACGGTAAAATACGCCTCGAGCACCTTGCGGACATAGCCGCCGCCCTGGATCAGGAAGACATTCTTCGCGGTTTGCTGGCTGATCGTCGAGCCACCCCGGATCCGCCCGCCGCGCGCATTGCGGTTATAGGCGGTCTCGATTGCTTTGAGATCGAAGCCGTGATGCGTGCAAAAACGCGAATCCTCCCCCGCAATCGCCGCCCGCGCCATGTTCGGGTCGATCTGCGACAAGGGCCGCCACGACTTGTCGATGCCATGCCCGCCAATCGCATCGCCGATCATCGTCAGCGTGACCGGTGGCGGAACGAAGCGATAGATGACGACCATCAAGACCGACAGCAAGACGAAGCCCAGCGCCAGCCGCACGATCCACCGCATCGCGCGCCGCACGATACCGCGCGGCTTAAGCGGAGCGAGAGGCATGGGATAGGGAGCTGCCCCGGAAGGCATGATGTCGGTCATGCCGTTTACTAGAGCGCGCCGGTCGGCGCTGTCCACCGCCGGGATTTAACCCGCGACCAGCATCCTTTTGTCGCCGGCCAGCCGCATCATCGCCTTTTGCAGCTTCTCGAACGCCCGCACTTCGATCTGGCGGACCCGCTCGCGCGACACACCGTAAACCTGCGAAAGCTCCTCGAGCGTCTTCGGTTCGTCGGTCAGGCGGCGCTCGGTCAGGATGAACTTTTCGCGCTCGTTAAGGTCGCTCATCGCCGAGGTCAGCATTTCGTGACGGACATCGGCTTCCTGTGCCTCGGCCACGACGGTGTCCTGCAATGGGGCATCGTCCTGCAACCAATCCTGCCACTGGCCCTCGCCATCCTCGCGCATCGGCACGTTGAGCGAGGTGTCGCCGCCCATTGCCATGCGACGGTTCATGCTCGTCACTTCGGCTTCGGTAACCCCGAGATCCTTGGCGATCTTGGCGAGATGCTCAGGCGACAGATCACCATCCTCGAACGCATCGAGCTTGGACTTCATCCGGCGCAGGTTGAAGAACAGCTTCTTCTGCGCGGCGGTCGTGCCCATCTTCACCAGGCTCCACGAGCGCAGGATGAATTCCTGGATCGAGGCGCGGATCCACCACATTGCATAGGTGGCGAGGCGGAAACCGCGATCGGCCTCAAACTTCTTCACGCCCTGCATCAGGCCGATATTGCCTTCGGAAATCAGCTCGCTGACAGGCAGGCCATAACCGCGATAGCCCATTGCGATCTTCGCCACGAGGCGGAGATGCGAGGTGACGAGCTGCGCGGCAGCATCGGTATCGCCATGCTCCTCGAAGCGCTTGGCGAGCATATACTCTTGCTCGGGCGCGAGGATCGGGAATTTCTTGATCTCGCTCAGATAGCGATTGAGGCTTGCCTCGCCGCCAAGGGCGGGGATCGTCGCGGGGACGTTGCTGCGGGCTGCCATGGTGTGTCTCCCTTTTTGCGGCAGATGCTCCGACATAGGCTGCATCCGCCCGGTAATCTAAAGATAGAGTGTATCGAAGAGTTCCTGCATGTCCGAAGGCATTTCGCTATCGAACGACAAAGCGTTACTTTTAACAGGATGAATGAACCCGAGCCGGGCCGCATGCAACGCCTGTCGCCGGAAACCCAAGGTTTCCAGAACGGCTTTGTGACCTTGCTTTGTTCTACCGTAGACCGGGTCGCCGAGCAAGGGGTGGCCGAGCGACGCCATGTGAACGCGGACCTGATGCGTGCGACCCGTCTCGAGCCGGCACTCGACCAGCGCCGCTTCGCGTAAGCGTTGGATCGTCGTGTAGTGCGTGACCGCGCGCTTGCCGCCGGGGACAATCGCGATCTTCTTGCGATTCGACGGGGAGCGCGCGAGAGGCGCGTCGACCGTTCCGGCCGGTGGCGCAGGGCGGCCCGAAACGATCGCCTTATACCGCCGGTCGATGCTGTGGTCGTGGAATTGCTTGGCGAGCCCCTCATGCGCGCGGTCGGTCTTCGCCGCGACCATCAGGCCGGAGGTATCCTTGTCGATCCGATGGACAATCCCCGGCCGCGCGACCCCCCCAATTCCCGACAGATTGCCCGCGCAATGATGCAGCAGCGCGTTGACCAGAGTGCCGTCGGCATTCCCGGCGGCGGGATGCACGACGAGCCCGGCCTGCTTGTCGATCACGATCAGATATTCGTCTTCGAACACGACATTCAGCGCGATATCCTGTGCGGCATTCTCGGACGGGATGGCGGCGGGGAAGTCGACCCGATAGGTCGCGCCGGGAACCGCCTTGCCCGACGGATCGGTGGCGAGTTTGCCCTGAGCATCGGTCACCGCGCCGCTCGAAATCAGCGCCTTCAACCGCTCGCGCGAAACCTCGGGCAGCGCGGCAGCGAGCGCCCGATCGAGGCGCAAGCCTGGCATGGCGTCGGAGACGCGTGCTTCGATGGTGGCAACCCCCCGGCTCATGAGCTAGAATCTGGGCATGGTGTTGGAGATTTCAAGCACTCTACTGGCGAGACTGCTAAACGAGGCCGAAAAGACCCCGGACCGTGAGGTGTGTGGGCTGCTGTTCGGCACCCCGGCGCGGATCGAGGCGGTCGAAGTCTGCGACAATGTCGCGGTCGATCCGAGGCGCCACTTCGAGATCGATCCGGCGGCGCTGTTCGCCGCAATACGTGCCGAACGGGCAGGCGGTGCAACGCTGCTCGGTCATTGGCACTCGCATCCGACCGGGCGGGCGGAGCCGTCGGCAACCGATGCTGCGAACGCTATGGGGGATGGGGCCTTGTGGATGATCGTGACTACGAGCGATGCGAGGGTTTGGCGTAACGACCGGATTGGCGTGTTTCAGGAACTCGACCTTGTCGTTATCGCGTGAAAATGATAGTAAGGGGAAACTACCTTACTATCCCGAGAGGCATTTATGACGACGCTGACCGTAACGTCCAAGGGCCAGGTGACATTGCGGCGAGAGCTGCTCCAGCATCTCGGCGTCAAGCCCGGCGACAGGATCACCATCGACAAATTGCCCGAAGGGCGGATCGAAGTTGCGGCGGCGCGCGGTACTGGCAGTATTTCCGATGTGTTCGGGATGTTCAAAAATCCCGACCAGCGGACCGTAACCATCGAGGAGATGAACGAAATCATCGCCGATAGTTGGGCTGGCGGACGCGAGCCGGTATGAGCGTCGCGGTCGACACCAATATCTTGGTGCGGGCGCTTGTCGACGATGATCCGGTACAGGGCGCTGCGGCGCGTGCGATTCTCAGCGGCGCGCATCGGGTCGCGGTACCGATCACGGCCCTGTGCGAAACGGTTTGGGTCTTGAGCCGTGCGCACCGGGTTCCCCGACGCGAGATCGCAACAATGATCCGTCGATTGTTTTCGGCGGACACCGTACGGATTGATCGGGGTGCGCTTGCGGCAGGGCTTTTGATGCTGGATGCGGACGGTGATTTCGCCGACGGCGTGATCGCCTATGAGGGCCGGGAGCTAGGCGGCGTAACGTTCCTGTCGTTCGATCGCGAGGCGGTCGATTTGTTAGTGTCAGGTGGCATGATGGCGGCATGCCCGCCCGCGTCAGCGTGATGTGCTTGCGCCCACCGCGCCGCATCGTCAGAAGAGCGCGCAAGCCTGTCCGTCCGACATGATCCGAAAGCTCCGCCTCCAATGACCATGACCCCCGCCGATTTTGCCAGCCTGCTGTGTTCGCGGCTGTGCCATGATTTGCTGAGCCCGGTGGGCGCGCTCAACAACGGGCTTGAATTGCTCGCCGACGAACATGACCCGGAGATGCGCGCGCGCTGCCTTGAGCTGCTGAGCGACAGCGCAAAGGCGTCGGCCAACAAACTCAAATTTTTCCGCCTCGCCTTCGGTGCGGCAGGTGGCTTCGGCGACACGGTCGATGCGCGGGAGGCCCGCGCGGCGATCGAGGGGCTGTTTGGCGATGGGCATAAGGTGAAGCTTGGCTGGCTGGTCGAGCATCCGACATTGCCCAAGCCGGCGATCAAGGTGCTGCTGAACCTCGCGCTGATCGCGGGTGACGCGCTGGTGCGCGGCGGGCAGCTCGATGTCGGCGCGGAGAGTGTCGATGGCCAGGTCGAGATTGTCGTGCGCGCTGACGGTCCCCGCATCGTACTCGACGCCGAAATGCGCGCGGCGCTGACCGGCACACACGGCGAGGCGGTCATTACCCCGCGCGCGGCGGCCGCCTATCTGGTGCACGCGCTCGTTCAGGAGGGCGGCGGCGAGGTTCAGGTGTCCGATCCAGGCGAGCCGGTGCTGCTGTTCGGGGCGGCATTCAAAGTCGCCTGACCGTTTAAAGTCGGGTGGGCGGGGCCGGATAAACGGCTCCTTAACCACTTCCCTCCCATGCAAGCCCGTGCTGTTCCGCGGGGGCTCATGGACGATCTGCTACAGGAATTTATTGCTGAGACGCGCGAGACGCTGGAAGCGCTCTCGGGCGAGATCGTCGCGTGGGAATCCGCGCCCGACGATCGCGATCGGCTCGATGCGATCTTCCGCTTTGTCCACACCGTAAAGGGAAGTTGCGGCTTTCTCGATCTGCCCCGGCTCGCGCGGCTGAGCCATGCCGCCGAAGATGTGCTTGCCGCCGTCCGCTCAGGCGAGCGCAGTCCCGATACGCGGCTGGTTAACGCCGTGCTCGCGATCGTCGACCGGATCGGTGAGATCGTCGAGGCGATCGATGCCGGTCACGCGCTCGACGATACTGGTGAAGAATTACTGATTGCCGCGCTCGACACCGGCTCCGAGGCGGTCGTCGCCGCGACTGCTCCGGCGCTGCGCGCGCCAAGCCGCAGCGTACGCCTGAACGTCGATCTGCTCGACCGGATGATGAGCGGCATGTCGGACATGGTGCTCGCACGCAACGAACTCGCGCGCCGGATGCGCGACGATGGCGCGAATCCTACCGTCGAGGCCGCCCTCGAACGCCTGTCGCTGACCGTCGCCGAGATGCGCGACACCGTCACCCGGACGCGCATGCAGAAGATCGACGCGCTGTTCTCGGCGCTCCCGCGCATGGTGCGCGATACGGCGGCTGAACTCGGCAAATCGGTAACGCTCCATATCGAGGGCAGCGACGTAGAGCTCGATCGCGAGATGATCGAGATGATGCGCGATCCTTTGGTCCACATCATCCGCAATTCGATCGATCACGGGATCGAGGCACCGGCGCTGCGCCGGATGGCCGGCAAGCGCGAAAATGGCTGGCTGAACGTCGCGGCGCGGCAATCGGGCAACCAGATCATCATCGAGATCAGCGACGACGGGCAGGGCATCGATACCGACCGGCTCGTCGCCAAGATCGCCAGCAGCGGGCTTCGCAGTGAAGCCGAACTGCGCTTGCTTGGGGAACCAGCCAGACTGGAACTGGTGTTCGAGCCGGGACTATCGACCAAGGACACGGTCACGGCCATCTCCGGTCGTGGCGTCGGAATGGACGTCGTCCGCGCGAACGTCGAACAGATTGGCGGTCGGATCGAACTGTTCAACACGCCGGGCAAGGGCCTGCGGATCGCGATCCATGTGCCGCTGACGCTTTCGATCATGGCGACGATCGGGATTGGCGTGCGCGATCAGCGCTTTGCGATTTCGCGTCAGGCGATCGAAGAGATTGTGCGCGTTGGCGGGGAAGCGATCCGGATCGACCGGCTCGGTGACACGCTGACCGCGACCGTACGCGACCGACGCATGCCCTTGATCGACCTTGGCGCGATGCTCGGTTTCGAACCCTGTGAGCCGGCGATGCTCGTGATCGTCGGGGTGTCCGGCGGCAGCTATGCGCTGGCGGTCGACACCGTGCTGGATCATGAGGAATTGGTAATAAAGCCCGCCGCGCCCGCCATCATGGCGACGGGCATCTATGCCGGCCAAACCCTACCCGATAGCGGTCTGCCGATGCTGATGCTGGATTGCGCCGGGATCGCGCACGTCGCGGGGCTGGAATTCCGACGCGAAACGGTGGCGGACGATCATGCGGTCGAGATCAGGGTGCCGGGTGTTCAGGCACTCTTGTTCGATGATCTCGATGGCACGCGCCGGATCGTTCCGCTGTCGGTGATCGACCGCGTTGAGCCGGTATCGACCAGCGCGATCCGCCTTTCTGCGGGCCAGCTTCACTTGTCGGTCGACGACGCGATCATTCCGCTTGTCGCATTGGGCGACTGGGCGGCTCAACCCTCGGTTTCTGTCTTGCGACTGCGCGATGGCGGGCTCGAAATCGGCTATGCGATCGGCGAGGCGCTCGACATCGTCGAACTCCCCGACGCGATCGTTTCTGCCCGCGAAGCCGGTCCGATCGCAGGCGTGGTGGTGATCGATGGCGATCAGGTCGAGGTCGTCGATCTCCACTGGATTTTCGCGCATCATGCGCAGGAACGGCCGGACGCCGGCGCACCATTATGCTTGCTCGACGGCGCCGAATCGGCCTGGATGGCGACGTTCCTGCGGCCGGTTCTCGAAGCGGCCGGATACCGCGTCACATCGGCGCTCCGCCCCGGCGAAAGTGCGCAGGTCGTGGTTCGCATGGACGGGGATGTCGCGACATCGGTCGGGTCCGCCACGATCGTTCGCCTGCGCCGCGAGGCCGAAGGCGATGCGAGCAGCATTTTCCGATACGACCGGTCGGGCTTGCTCGCCGCCGTCGCACGGTCGGCGGGAGGTCGATAATGGCGCTGTTCCTGATCGCGCAGATTGCCGGGCGGACCGTGGCGATCGAATCCGGCCAAGTCGAATCGGTCGTCGATATCGGTACGATCGTCCCGGTGCCGCGCTCCGAACGGCAAGTGCGCGGGCTTGCGGCCTTGCGCAGTCGCGTCGTCACCGTGATCGATACCCGCGCCGCGCTCGGTCTCGACGCGGGTTCGCGCGAGGCCACGCGGGCGGTCATCACGATTGTCGATGGACATCATTATGCGGTGTTGGTCGATGCGCTCGACGATGTCGCGCCATTCGATCTTGCGCCGATCTCGGCGGGGATTGTGCTCGACAAGGGCTGGCGCAGGATCGGGCGCGGGCTGGTGGAGCGCAACGGCGAACCGATCCTGGCGATCGCGCTTGATGCGCTGATCCCGGGCGTCGTCGCAATCGCCGCCTGAATCGTCGCAGATTAACGGGTCGCTTACCCCTTTCGGGCAAGATGCTCGCACGCGTGCTTAAACAGGGTGACTTCATGAAAACCTGCCTCGTCGTCGATGATTCGAAAGTGATCCGCAAGGTCGCGCGACACATATTGGAAACGCTCAACTTTCAGGTGAGCGAAGCCGGCGACGGGCGTGAGGCGCTCGATGCGTGTTTGGCGTCCGCGCCCGATGTCATTCTGCTCGACTGGAACATGCCGGTTATGAGCGGCATGGATTTCCTGCGCGCGTTGCGCGACAGCAGCATTCCGACGCGCCCGAAAGTCGTTTTCTGCACGACCGAGAATGGCATGGCGCACATCCGCGCCGCGATCGAAGCTGGCGCTGACGAATATGTCATGAAGCCGTTCGATCGCGAGACCCTGGAAAGCAAACTGCAGATCGTCGGCATCGCCTGAAAAAGGCCGCACACGATGTCGAGCCACACCGCTCCCAGTCCAACACCGCTCTCCAGCAGCGATGCGCCACCACGCGTGTTGATCGTCGATGATTCGGTGGTCGCACGGGCGGTGATCGCGCGCGCGGTCGAACAGGGCGGGCGGTTCGTGGTGGCTGGCGCGGTCTCAAGCGCTGCCGCTGCGCTCGATTTTCTGCGGCACAATCGCGTCGATGGGATCGTGCTCGACATTCAAATGCCCGGTGTCACCGGCCTTGCCGCCTTGCCCGATTTGATTGCTGCGGGGGAGGGGGCGAAGGTGCTGATCGTATCATCCTCCGCCAGCGAAGGCGCGGCCGCGACAATCCAGGCGCTTGCGCTGGGCGCAGCAGACACGCTCGTAAAGCCCGACGTCGGCGATTTCGCGGGGCGTTTTTCGGTGGCTTTGGTCGAAAAGCTAGCCCGCTTGCTCGCGGTCGAAATGCCGGCTGAACTGCCGGTGCAGCGGCACATGCCGGACCTGTCGGTAGGCGTCGGCAACGGCTTCGATATCGTCGCGATCGGCGCCTCGACGGGCGGCATCCATGCGCTGAGCGTGCTGCTGCGGGAGGTACCGACCGCGTTTCCGGTGCCGATCCTCATCACCCAGCATCTGCCCGAATCCTTCATGCCCTATTTCGCGGCGCAAGTGGCGCTCCTCGCCAACCGGCCGTGCGATGTTGCGACCGACTGCATGCGGATTCGGCCGGGCCGCGTAATCGTTGCGCCCGGCAATGCGCATATGCGGGTCGTCAGTACCGGGGATGCGACCGCGGTCCGGTTGACGCATGAACCCAGCAAAAGCGGTTGTATGCCCTCGGTCGACCCGATGTTTGAGAGTCTGGCCGAAGTTTACGGCAGCCGCGCGCTCGGCATCGTGCTCAGCGGCATGGGGCGCGACGGGTGCGAGGGCGCGCATCGCCTGATCGGTCGCGGAAGTGCGGTCGTCGTACAGGATCAGGCGAGCTCGGTCGTGTGGGGCATGCCCGGTGCGATCGCCAGCGCCGGGATCGCGAGCGCAGTGCTGACGCCTGTCGAGATCGGGCGTCTCACCGCTGCGCGGCGGCGTCCGGCATGATCGAGCCGCGCGCCGACGCCTTTGTGCCCCGCCAACCCTTGCCCCGCGCCTCTGACAAGGGGGCGATGGGCGTCCTGACGGCAATCCTCGAATCGCGCACTGGTCAGCAACTGGCGGCGAACCGCGAATGGCGGGTGGAAACCGTGTTGAAACCATTACTACGCGACCTCGGGCTCGACAGCATCGAAGCGCTGGCCAGCGCAGCGCAGCGCTCGCCTGAAATTGGCGACCAGGTCGCCGATGCCTTGCTCAACCAGGAAAGCTCGTTCTTCCGCGACGCCGCCGTGCTCGACATGGTCGCCGACGCTGTCGAGGCGATCCGCGCCGAGCACCCGGCGCGCCGTCCGCGCATTTGGTCGGCGGGCTGTTCGTTTGGGCAGGAGCCCTTGTCGCTGGCCATGCTGTTCGGTGAAAAAGAAATCGGCCGCGACACGCTGCCGCCCGAGATCGTGGCGACCGATGTGTCCGAAATCGCGCTCGCCCGGGCCCGTTCGGGCCGCTATTCGCATTTCGAAATTCAGCGCGGGCTCCCGGCGCGGCGCATGGTCCGCTGGTTCGAAACCGAGGGCAGTGAATGGGTCGCCAACCCCGAACTCGTCCGCCGGATTGCGTTTCGCCGGATGAATCTGGTGAGCGATCCGCTGCCGATCGGTCGGTTCGACGTAATCCTGTGCCGCAACGTTCTGCTGTATCTGAATGCCGAGCTTCGGCGGAAGGTGTTCGCTCGGTTCGCCACGGTGATCCGGCCAGGCGGCGTGCTGGTGCTCGGGGCCGGCGAGACGGTGATCGGCCAGACCGACGTGTTTCGCCCGAGCACGCGCTATCGCGGTCTGTATGAGCCAGTGCACGGGGTTTCTTAGCAGCGGCGTCCGTGCTTAAGTCCGCGTTCGGCTATCGCGGGGACTGCCCATGACCATTATCGACACGCCCTCGCCCAATTTCGACGAGCGGCTGCTGCCCGTCTCGATCGTGGTGTTGCATTATACCGGCATGCAGACCGCGCAGGCCGCGATCGACCGGCTGCGCGACCCCGAAGCCAAGGTTTCGGCGCATTATCTGATCGCAGAGGATGGCCAGGTGCTGCGCATGGTGGCCGAGGAAAAGCGCGCCTGGCATGCCGGCAAATCCCGCTGGCGCGGGATTGAGGACGTCAATTCGGCGAGCATCGGGATCGAGATCGTCAATCCCGGCCATGAATTCGGTTATCGCCCGTTCATGGAGGAGCAAATCGACGCGCTGATCCCGCTGCTTTCCGGGATCAAGGAGCGCTACGGCATCACCCGCGGCAATGTCGTCGGCCATTCCGACATCGCGCCGACGCGCAAGCAGGATCCGGGCGAGCTGTTCCCGTGGAGCCGCCTCGCCAAGGTCCGCTTGGCCTTGCCGCGCCCGACGCAGAAGCTGCTGGACCCGATGTGGGCCGATGCCGGCTTCCTCGTCGCGCTCGAGCGGTTCGGCTATGACGTGTCCGACAAATTGGCGGCGGTGGTCGCGTTCCAGCGCCGCTTCCGCCCCGAGCTGATCGACGGGGTCATCGACGGCGAGTGCCGCAGCATCCTGCTCGCGCTGCTGTTGCCAAAGCCGACCGGCGACGAGTAAGGCGCTCCCAGCCAGAGGGTCGGGCGGCCGCGGGTGCGCAAGCACGCGAGGAAAGTCCGGGCTCCGCGGAACGACGGTGCCGGGTAACGCCCGGCGGGGGTGACCCCAGGGAAAGTGCCACAGAGAGCAGACCGCCGATGTCCAGGCAACTGGAACAGGCAAGGGTGAAAGGGTGCGGCAAGAGCGCACCGCGCGCCTGGTAACAGGGGCGGCATGGCAAACCCCACCGGGAGCAAGATCGAATAGGGATGGCATATGGGGCTCGTTCCGCCTCGTCATCCGGGTTGATTGCTTGAGGCGGCGTGCAAACGTCGTCCTAGAGGAATGGTCGCCTAACCCCGTCGCATGGCGGGGTGGACAGAACCCGGCTTACAGACCCTCTGGCGCTCGTTCTTGTCGCGGTGCCGGCCCGCTCCCCCACCCGGCCACCCACAGCG
>JBBQLB010000063.1:0-11596 GCA_038327465.1 Sphingomonadales bacterium
TCCTCCGATTCAGCCGAGACCGTAAGGCGCCCACGCCTTAACGGTGGCCGTGTCGGCCTTGGACAGCAATTTCGTGCCACGGTTCTGGCGGATGTACTTGCTGTTATGGCTCATCAGCCGGTGGCGCTTACCCGCGACGCCATGCTTGAGCAGGCCGGTCGCGGTGAGCTTGAAGCGTTTCTTAACGCCGCTCTTCGTCTTGAGTTTGGGCATTTTCGTCCTTTCGTTGTCGCGGGCGATTATGAACGGCCTCGGCAGCCCATACCGGCCGGGCAGTTCCTCTGTACACGCGTGAGAAGCGGGGCGCTTAGGCGAGAGTCGCGTCGAATGCAACCACCTGCGGAACGTTGCGCTGCCCGAACGGTTAAGCCCGCGATGGATACGACCGCCGACGTCACGCCAGCGGAAACCCCGCCCTTGGCTCCGCCCCTTCCCCCACCCCCTGCACCGGGGCGCCTGTCGCGACCCTGGCGGATCGCGCGGGGCGTCGTGCTGGGGGTGGTGCTCGCGCTGTTCCTCGTCTGGCTGGTGCTGTACATTACCAAAGGGCGCTTCCTGAAAAGCAGTTTCGAGCGGATCGCCGCTGCGCAGACCGAGCGCAAGGTGAGCGTCGCGGGCGATTTCCAGCTCTATTTCGATCCGATCACGATTCATTTCCGCGCCGAAGGTTTGCGCGTGTCCAACCCGGAATGGGCGTCGAAGACTGATCTTTACGCGGCAAAGACGATCGATGCGCGAATCGCCCCGCTGTCGATGCTGTTCGGCAAGCGGCATTTCTACGCGCTCGATCTGGTCGACAGTGCGGTCGATCTCGAATGGAATGCGGCGCATACGCAGAACAGCTGGACGTTCGGCGCGAAGACCGGCGGCAAGCCTCTCGACTTCCCGCGAATCGACCTTGCGACGGTCCGCGGCACGACGCTGCGCTATATCGATCCGCAGATGCGGTTACGCACCGATCTCACCTTCAACACGATCACATCGAGCGATGCAAAGATCGGCGATGCAGTGCGCTTCACCGGCAATGGCCAAGCGCGCGATACGCCGTTTACGCTCAACGGCGCATTGCTCTCCCCCAACAGCACCGTGGCGCGCGGCCAGAACAGGCTCGTGCTGGCCGCCGATGCCGCGCGCAACCATATCGACATGACGGGCACCTTGCCGAGCCTGGCCGATGTCGAGAACGTGCCGCTACAGGTGGCCGCGCGCGGGCGCAATCTGGCCGACTTGCTCGGCATTATCGGGGTCGCGATCCCTATGACGCGGGACTACCGCGTGCACGCGCAGATGGTGAAGTCGGGCGCCACTTATGACTTCACCAAACTGACCGGTCGCTTCGGCAATAGCGATCTGGCGGGCGGCTTCATCGTCAAGGTCATGGAGCCACGGCTGCATATCGGCGCGAAGCTCGCGACCCGAAGCTTAGATATCATCGATGCCGCGCCGTTCATTGGCTATAATCCCGATGTCGTCGCGGCGAAGGGCGCGGTCGCCGCCGCCGCTTCGACCGGGGCGGCACCGACACGAATCCTGCCCGATGCCTCGCTTCCGGTCGAAGCGCTCAAGAATTTCGATGCCGATCTGCGCTACACCGTCGGTGTGGTGAAATCGCGGAACGTGCCGATTTCGGATGTCGATCTGACGCTGTCGCTTAAAAATAGTTTGCTCAAACTCTCGCCGCTCACCTTCGCGATGGCGCGTGGCAAAGTGGCAAGCGACATTGTGCTCAACGCCCGCGCTCGACCGACGCAGGCAAGCTATGACATCCGGCTCGCCCCGACCCCGATGGCACGTTTGTTTGCCGGCTATGGCGTCGATCAGGCGGGCACGAGCGGCGTGATCAAAGGGCGGCTGCAATTGGAGGGCGTCGGCGACACGCTGCACGATTCGCTCGCCACCTCGCATGGGCGAATTGCATTCGTGATTCCGCAGGGGACGTTCTGGACGCGGAACGTGCAGCTGGCCGAGCTCGACATCGGGACGTTTGCGCAAAAGCTGTTGCAGGGACGGTTGAAGGAACCGGTGCGGATCAATTGCGGGCTGATCGGCTTCAGCGTGCGGAACGGCGTCGCGGCGGCCGACCCCATTCTGATCGACACCGAAAAAAGCGTGATCGTCGCGCGCGGCGGGTTCAGCTTCAAGTCCGAAACGCTCGATCTGGCGGTCCGTGCCGACGGCAAGCGGATCAGCATCTTTTCCGGGCAATCGCCGGTCGGGCTGAACGGCAGCTTCGCCAAGCCGGGGATCAAATTGGTCAGCCCGCAATTGCTCGAACGCGCAGGCGTGGGTCTTGGCCTGGCGCTGTTCGCGACCCCCGCTGCAGGTTTGCTTGCGTTCGTCGATGTCGGCGACGCGAAATCGGCGGCGTGCGGCCCGGTGCTGGCGGCACGATCGGCGACGGCGCAGCGCACGACCAAGGGGCGGCCACGTGACGATGTCGGGCACGGAACCACCGCCAAAGCCGAGAATGGCAAGAAGACGTCGGATGAGCGGAACGGGCAGCGGAAGAAGTTTCTGGGGATTTTTTGAGCGGCGCGCCGACGGCCGGCAAACCACGCTTTGCGATCAGCCCCGCAACGCGGTAACGCTGCACCGCAATGGACATCTACCTGCCCATCGCCAATCTTTCGGTCAACGCGCTCGTCATCGTGTTGCTGGGCGGCGGCGTCGGCTTGTTGTCAGGGATGTTCGGGGTTGGCGGCGGGTTTCTCACGACGCCGTTGCTGATCGTCTACGGCATCCCGCCGACCGTCGCCGCCGCCTCCGCCGCGAGCCAGGTGACGGGCGCGAGCGTTTCGGGCGTGTTCGCGCATGTCCGGCGCAAGGGCGTCGATTTCAAGATGGGCGGCGTGCTGGTCGCGGGCGGGCTGGTCGGATCGGTGTTCGGCGGGTGGATTTTCCGGTTGCTGCAGGCGAGCGGGCAAATCGATACCGTCATCGCGGTCCTCTATGTGCTGCTGCTAGGGTCGATCGGCGGGCTGATGGCGCGCGAGGCGTGGGGCGCAATCTCCGCCACGCGCCGCGGCATTCCGCCAAAGCCGCGCAAGCGCCGTCACCATCCGCTCGTCGCCTCGCTGCCCTTGCGGACGCGCTTTTACCGGTCGGGCCTGTACATCTCGCCGCTTGCGCCGCTGATCCTTGGCTTCGGGGTTGGGATTTTGACGATTCTACTCGGCGTCGGCGGCGGGTTTATCCTCGTGCCGGCGATGCTGTATCTGCTCGGCATGACGACGCAAGTCGTGGTCGGCACGTCGCTGTTCCAGACGCTGTTCGTCACCGCAATGGCGACGATGGTGCATGCCACGACGACCAAGGCGGTCGATATCGTGCTGGCGGCATTGCTGCTGCTCGGATCGGTCGCCGGTGCGCAAGTCGGGGCGCGGTTGGCGAGCAAGGCCAAGCCCGAATATCTGCGCCTCGCGCTCGCGGTGATCGTGCTGCTGGTTGCTGCGCGAATCGCGCTTGGCCTCGGGTGGCGGCCCGATGAGATTTATTCGGTCGAACTGTCGTGAGGAAAGGCTGGCTACCGCTTCTGCTGGCGCCCTTGCTGATGGGGCAAACAGCGTCGAAGCCGGTTCTGGTGCCCGACGTGTCGCAGCGCGATATCGAAATTCAGTACAGTTTCACGGGCGCGAATTTGCTGCTGTTCGGCGCGATCCTGTATCCGCAGGGGCGCTTGCCCGACGATGACAAGCCGACCGACATCGTGGTGGTGGTCAAAGGGCCGACGCAATCGATTCTGGTGCGCGAAAAGGACAAATTGGGCGGTCTGATCTGGGTTAATGCCAACCGCCTGCGCTATCGATCGGCCCCCAGTTTCTATGCGATCGCATCGTCCAAGCCGATCGAACAAATGCTCGATGCGCGCACCCGGGCGATTTACGAGCTCGGCGTGTCGAGCCTGCAGCTCTCCCCGGCGTCGAGCGCGCCTGTCACCGAGCAGGACCGCTTCGCGCGCGGGCTGGTCGAGCTCAAGATGCGTTCAGGGCTCTATGTCGAGGCACCGGGCGCGGTCGAGATTACCGACGGCGTGCTCTACCGCGCGCGCGTGCAGATTCCGGCGCGCGTTCCAGTCGGGCGCTTTACCGCCGAAACCTTCCTGATCCGCGACGGGCGCGTGCTGGCGGCGGCGACACGCGACATCGAGATTCGTAAAAGCGGCTTCGAACGCTTCGTCGCGCGCTCGGCCGATCGGCATGCGATCCTGTACGGGCTGATCGCGGTAGCGCTGTCGGTGCTGTTCGGTTGGGCGGCGGGGCAAATCGCGCGGCGCTTTTGATTTAGGGGGTGCCAGCCAGCACCCCCTTGCCGACGGATATCATCCGACACGCAATCTTTACCGATAGTCCGCCATAGCAATTCCCTGACACGAGCGGGGACTGCCACGAATGACCGAAATGCAGGGCGCCCAGGCTTTCGCGCACGCCGCACCACTGACGGCGGCAACCTGCATCGGCATGGTGTTCGAAATCGGCGGATCGAGCAGCATGGTGATGCTCGATCCCGCCGCACTCGATACGACGCTGGCGCATCCCGATCCGGTCGTCGCGAGCGCGGGTTCGGTCGGCAGCCAGATCAAGATGCGCGTCGGCGGCACGTGGCTGATCGCCAATATCCGGTCGCTGAAAGTGGTCGATGGGCATGACGATCGTATTGCCGCTTATGTCGATTTCCTCGGCGAAGGGGATGAGGAGAAACTGACCGGCAAGCTCTACAAATTCCGTCGCGGCGTGACGCGCTATCCGACGCCGGGGTGCGCGGTGTATCCCGTCTCGACCCCCGATCTGAAACAGATTTACGCCGCCGATGACCGCGCCAATATCGAGATCGGCACGGTCTATCCGACCAGGGACATTCGCGCCGCGCTCTATGTCGATGCGATGCTCGGCAAGCATTTCGCGCTGCTAGGGTCGACCGGCACCGGCAAATCGACCGCCGCCGCGCTCATCCTCCACCGCATTTGCGAGCTCAGCCCACAAGGGCATATCGTGATGATCGATCCGCATGGCGAATATGCCGCCGCCTTCAAAGGCAATGGCGCGATCTACGACGTCGGCAATCTGCAAATGCCGTATTGGCTGATGAATTTCGAGGAACATTGCGAGGTGTTCGTCACCTCATCGGGCTCCGAAAAGCAGATCGATGCCGATATTCTGGCGAAATGCCTGTTGATGGCGCGCGGCAAGAGCCGGTTGGGGCAAGAGATCACCAAGCTGACGGTCGATGCGCCGATCCCCTATCTGTTGAGCGACCTGACCAATTTGATCCAGCTCGAAATGGGCAAGATGGACCGCGCGGGCGACACCGCCCCATATTTGCGGCTGAAGACCAAGATCGACGAGATCAAGGCCGATCCGCGTTATGGTTTCATGTTTTCCGGCATGCTCGTCGCCGATACGATGGCGGCATTCCTCGAACGGATCTTCCGCTTGCCCGGCGACGGCAAGCCGATTTCGATCATCGACGTGTCGGGCGTGCCGTCGGAAATCACTTCGGTGGTGGTCGCCGTGCTCAGCCGGATGGTGTTCGATTTCGCGATCTGGTCGCGCGGCGAGCCGCAGCGCCCGATCCTCCTCGTCTGCGAGGAAGCGCATCGCTACATTCCGGCGGGGGACGGCGGCGCATCGAGCGTCGGGCGAATCCTCAGCCGGATCGCCAAGGAGGGGCGCAAATATGGCGTCTCGCTCGGCCTGATCACGCAGCGTCCGTCCGATCTGGCGGAAGGCGTGCTGTCGCAATGCGGCACGATCATCGCGATGCGCCTCAACAACGATCGCGACCAAGCGTTCGTGCGCGCGGCGATGCCCGAGGGCGCGCGCGGCTTCCTCGACGCGATCCCCGCACTTCGGAACCGCGAGTGCATCATCTGCGGCGAAGGCGTCGCGATCCCGATTCGCGTCTCGTTCGATGCGCTCGACGAGGACAAGCGTCCGGCCTCGGACGATCCGCTCTTCTCACAACTGTGGCGCGAAACGGGTGGCGAGGGCGACATCATCGCGCGCACCTTGAAGCGGTGGCGCTCGCAGGGGCGGTAAGGGCAAGGCAGCGATTTCGTCAGAGGCTAAATCGCGACCAGCCGAGCCCCGGGCGGCGTCGCCTCCCGACGACCGACGGCGCGGCTCCGCCGCGACGCGCTCACCATAACCATGAAGCGACGTATTTACGCCCCCGGCTTGACCGCGAGCAGCCCCGCCACCTTCGCCTTGAACGCGCGCAATTGTTCGCCCGAGAGGGTAGCAATGCTGGAGAAGGAGAATCCGCGCGGGTTGACGGCGACGCCGCCGCGCAACACTTCCCAATGCAGATGCGGGCCGGTCGACAGGCCGCTATTGCCCGAATAGCCGATGATCTCACCGCGCGAGACGCGCTGGCCCGAGCGGGTCGCGAAGCGGCTGAGATGGCCGTAGCAGGTCACGATATTGCCGCCATGCGCCATCTTGATGAAATTGCCGTAGCCGCCGCTGCGCCCGGCATAAACGATCGTGCCGTCGGCGGGCGCGTGGATCGGCGTGCCCCACGGCGTGCCGATATCGATACCCTTATGCATCCGGCCATATTCGAGCAGGGGATGGAAACGCCAGCCGAAGCCCGAGGTAATCCGCGCCATCGACACCGGCATGGTGAAGGTGCCTTGCCGTTCGGCCTGCCCGGTCGCCTCATACCAGGTGCCGTCGTTCCACTGCACCAATTGCGTCTTCGTCGGCCCGTGATCGAGCCCGGCGAACAGCAGATTGCCGATCTGGGTTTCACCCGTGGCGGCGCGTTTGCGGTCGATCACGAAATCGTAGCGGTCGCCAGCACCAATCTGCCTGATCGCGAATTTGCTGTTGATCGCGCGGATATAGGTTTCGACGACCTTGGCCGGAATGCCAGCGGCGCGCGCCGAGCGGTACAGGCTGCTGCCGACCAGACCCTGAATGCGCAGCGGTGTATTGTCGATCGCGATCACTTGCCGCGTGAGCACGAGCGTGTCGCCGACGCGCTTCAACGACAATTCGAGGTCGAGTCGCGCACGCAACGCCAGCGCTTCGAGCGGGCGCGCAACGGTCTTGTTCGGGCGACGTCCGAGCGTCATCGGGATTTGCTTGCCCGGCGCCAGATCGCCCAGCGGAATTGCGCCCGCGATCAGCGCGACCGCATCCTGCGCATCGCGTTCGGACACCCCCGCACGTTGCAGCACGCCGCCAAGGCTATCGCCATGGCCGATCGTCGCAGTACGTTCTTCGATCGGGCGTTCGGGCGCTTCGGTGAGCGGAACGACGAGATCGTTCGCGGCCATGTGGCGGCCGGTGTCGGCGCCCCAGGCTAATGGGGCGATGGTTTGAGCGCGGGCTTCTTCGCGGTCGGTGCCGCTAAGCGGGGCGGGCACGGCCCCCAAAATGGGATTGGCGATCGGTGGAGCGAGCGCGATCGCGGTGGCGCACAAAGCGGCACAGGTCGCCGCCCCGCGCCACCAATCAAGCGAGCCGATGCGCGATCCGAGATCGGGCACCCAATCGACCCGCATCGCCGCCGCACGCAGTTTATCGAGTGCCCCGAGTTCGGTGACCGGAATGAGCGTCCGACCGAACGGCACGGCGGCGCTGCCGCCCGCTTGTTCGAACTCATGATCGTCACGCAAGAACAAGGCTTCTGTGCCCCCGAAGTCGCTCGAAACCGCTGCCGCCCACGCCCCGCAGCGTGGAGCCACACGACTGTGGCCGCCAAAGCCTAAAGTCAAATTAACCGCTGTGCCATGGTGAGACTCTTACGGCGAAGCGTTGCGATGTTGCGGCGAGGTGTTGAAACCGACCGGAAGCGCCCTGATTACACATAGTTAATGCAGGGCGGCAGGCCGTATTTACCCTTAGCGGTTGCGCGAGCGCGTCGGGCACGCGATGTTCGCTTCTGTCATGCACCGCCACGATGAACATAAGGTCACCGCGGTCCTCGGGCCGACCAACACCGGCAAGACGCATTTGGCGGTCGAGCGGATGTGCGGCCATTCGAGCGGGATGATCGGCTTCCCGCTGCGTCTGCTCGCGCGCGAGGTCTATGACCGGGTCGTCAAGATCAAGGGCGCGAACCGCGTCGCGCTGATCACGGGCGAGGAAAAGATCGTCCCGAAGGATGCGCGCTGGTTCCTGTGCACCGCCGAATCGATGCCGCTCGACCGGGATCTCGCCTTCGTTGCGGTCGACGAGGCGCAATTGGGCGCGGACCCCGAGCGGGGGCATGTCTTCACCGACCGAATTTTGCGCGCACGCGGTCGGGAAGAAACGATGCTGCTCGGCTCCGAAGCGTTGCGACCGATGCTCAAGGCGCTCGTGCCCAAAATCGAGATTATCAACCGCCCGCGTTTCTCAACGCTAACCTATGCTGGTGCCAAAAAGATCAGCCGCTTGCCCAAACGCTCGGCGATCGTCGCGTTCAGTGCCGAGGAAGTCTATGCCGTCGCCGAGATGCTGCGGCGGCTGCGCGGGGGTGCGGCGGTGGTGATGGGCGCACTCTCCCCGCGTACCCGCAACGCGCAAGTCGCGATGTTTCAGGCAGGCGAAGTCGATTATCTCGTCGCGACCGATGCGATCGGCATGGGGCTCAACATGGACGTGGCGCATGTCGCCTTTGCCAGCTTGGGCAAATTCGACGGGCGCCGCCAGCGCCGCCTGACCGTCGCCGAAATGGCGCAGATTGCAGGGCGCGCCGGGCGGCACCAGCGTGACGGCACATTTGGCGCACTGGTCGAGGAAGGTCCCGGCGCGTTCACGCCCGAGGAGGTGCTGGCGATCGAGGAACATCGCTTCCCGCCGCTCGAACAACTCTATTGGCGGCAAGGCGAGCCCGATTATGGCGACATCGCGGCGCTGATCGACAGTCTGGAGGCGCGCCCGTCGCACCGCGTGCTCTGGGCCGCGCCGCAAGCGGTCGATCTGGCCGTGCTGAAACGCCTGAGCGGGGAGGATTGGGTGCGCGATCGCGCGCGCTCCCCGGCAATGGTGGCGCGGCTATGGGCGGCGTGCGGCCTGCCCGATTTCCGCAAAGTGGGGGTCGATCCGCACACGCGCTTCGTCGAGCGGCTGTTTCGTTATCTGAGCGAAGGGTCGGGCCATGTCCCGCACGACTGGTTCGCCGCTGAACTGGCACGGCTCGACACTGTTGCGGGCGATGTCGAGACGCTGGCGGGACGAATCGCGGCGGCGCGGAGCTGGTCGTATATCGCCAACCGTGCCGATTGGCTGGCAGAGCCAGCGCATTGGGCGGCGCGCGCGAGTGCGGTCGAGGAGCGGCTGTCGGATGCGCTGCATGCGAGCCTGACGCAGCGTTTCGTCGATAAGCGCACGACGCTGCTGATGCGGCAGATCGGGGCGGACCCGCGCGCGCTGCCCGTGGTGATCGGGCCGGAGGGCGAAGTGCTGGTCGAGGATCATGCGATCGGGCGGCTCGAGGGGTTTCGCTTCATCGTCGCGGGCGATGCACGCGCGGCGGACAAACGCTTGCTGCTTGCGGCGGCCGAACGGCGGCTGGGGGATGAGCGCGCACGGCGCGGGGCGGCGCTCGCCGAGGCGGGTGACGGCGATCTGTCGCTTGCGGCGGAGCCGGGCGCAGTGCCGACGCTGCGCTGGAAGGATCTGGCGGTGGCGACACTTGGCGCAGGGCCGAGCGTTGTCCGGCCGCGCATATTGCTCGACCGCGCGCTCGATTGCTTGAGCGTCGAGTTACGCGCGCGGATCGAGACGCGGCTGCGGGATTGGCTGGCGGGGCAGCTCAAGCGCGCGCTACCCGGGCTCATGGTGCTCGACGCGGTCCAGCGCGACCCCGCCGCTACGCCCGCGTCGCGCGCGGTGGCCGCCGCTTTGGTCGCGCAAGGAGGGCTGGTTTCGCGAGCGGAGATTGCGGTGGCGGTCGATGGACTCGATCCGGTGGCGCGCAAAGCCTTTCGCGGCGCGGGCGTAACGATCGGCGCGCTCGATCTGTTCGATCCGCGCGTCTTGAAACCCGGGCCTGCGCGCTGGCGGCGCGCCGTGCTGGCGGCGCGGCAGGGCAGCCCGGTCGCGGTCGGCGCGCAGCAGGGTGCGACCGTGCTGGAGCGCGGCGCGGTCGGAGCGACACTCGATTATGGCTATCGCCCGGTCGGCGGCCAGGCGGTGCGGGTCGATCTGGTCGAGCGCATCGCCCGCGCGGCGCACGACACACGCGGCGCTGCTGGCGGAAGGGGGGAAGGCCGCAAGCCGTTCGCGCTCGACCCGGCGCTCGCGCTGTCGATGGGGATCACGCGGCCGACGCTGGAGCGGCTGATGGCCGGGTTCGGCTTCCGCCCCGCCGCGAGCCCCGACGACACGCCGCGCTGGACGTGGCGCGGGCGACCGCCAGCGCCGGTGGCAGCACCGCCCAAGGACAATGCCTTCGCGGCACTCGCCGCCCTGACGGCGCCGCTTGGCATCTAGCGCGGGCGATACAATCCGGCTCGACCGGTTCCTGTGCTTCGCGCGGATCGTCAAGACGCGCGGGCAAGCGCAGGGCATGGCGGAAAGCGGGCATGTGCGGATCGACGGACGCGCGGTGAACAAGGCGGCGACGCCGGTGCGGATCGGCTGCATCATCGCCTTTGCGACGCCCGGCGGGCATGTCCGCGCGCTGCGAATCGTCGCCTTGCCGTTCCGCCGTGGCCCCAGCGAAGAAGCGCGCGCCTGCTACGACGAGCTGATCGAAAATGCGCGCGCACCGCGCGCGGGCGTTGACGCCGCCAGCGCTCGCGCATAGCAGCGTCGCTGTTCGTTGCTCCGGGAGTGTTTCAATGACCTACGTCGTCACCGACGCCTGCATCAAGTGCAAGTATATGGATTGCGTCGAGGTGTGCCCGGTCGATTGCTTCTATGAAGGCGAGAACATGCTGGTGATCAATCCCAGCGAGTGCATCGATTGCGGCGTGTGCGAGCCCGAATGCCCGGCCGAGGCGATCCTGCCCGATACCGAAAGCGGGCTGGAGCAGTGGCTCGAGGTTAACACCACTTTCTCGGCGCAATGGCCCAACGTCACGCGCAACACCGGCCAGACCCCGGCGGATGCCGACGCGTTCAAGGGCGTGGAAGGCAAGTTCGACAAATTCTTCTCGGCGGAGCCAGGCAAGGGGGATTGAGCGACGCAGGCGCGGCCACGCCCGCGCCGATGCGGCACCGCCGCAGCGTCGCTCGCGGACGGCGGGTCGGCCCAAGCCGAACCCGGCCGACGGCTTTGCCGACGGCCCTACCCTGCCCCGCACGAAAGAATTCCCGTTCCGGGCCACCGATACGCAACATAACGGACGCATTTGAGCGTTAACGTCGCGCACCGTGCCACGTTAGGGTGGTAATTTTATTACGACTGTGTTAAACAGCGTCCGACGGAAGCGCATCCCATGCGCGTTTTCCGGCACGGAGACGTACACAACCCACACCCCGCGCGCGCCGATGCAGCCTTGCTGCCGCAGGTGCGTTGCCCCCGGTATACCCGGTCCACAGAAAGGTCTTACGGAATGGCTGCCAAGGCGCTGTCCTTCGACGTCGGCGATTATGTCGTTTACCCCAAGCACGGCGTTGGCCGTGTGATCGAACTGCAACGGCAGGAAATCGCCGGGATG
>JBBQLB010000064.1:0-11566 GCA_038327465.1 Sphingomonadales bacterium
CCATAATGCCGATGTTGCGGTACATTGAGAGCGGATGGCTGCGGGCCATGATCGGTTCCTTGGGAATGTGGAGAGGCCGGAGCTATGCCCCGGCCTGCCCGATATAGGTACTAAACGTCATCGGCAACAGGCCGATTGCGCCGCTGTTACCAGCGGTAGTGACTGAACGCGCGGTTGGCTTCGGCCATGCGATGCGTGTCTTCACGCTTCTTCACCGCATTGCCGCGGTTGTTCGCGGCATCCATTAGCTCACCGGACAGGCGCGCCGACATGGTGTTCTCGCTGCGCGCACGGGCGGCGGCGATCAACCAGCGGATTGCCAGCGCCTGCGCGCGCTCGGGGCGCACTTCGACCGGGACCTGATAGGTCGCACCGCCGACACGGCGGCTGCGGACTTCGATGCCGGGCTTCACGTTGGTGAGCGCGTCATGGAACACCCCGACCGGGTCCTTCTTCGCACGGGCTTCGACGGTTTCCATTGCGCCGTACACGATCAGCTCTGCGACGGACTTCTTGCCGTCGAGCATCACCGAATTCATGAACTTCGAGAGGACCTCATCACCGTACTTAGGATCGGGGAGGATAATACGTTTTTCTGGGCGACGACGACGTGCCATTTCAAATTCCTTTTTGGTCTTCAGCCTGGTCCGAAACGCGTTCGGGGCTTACTCTGGCTAATTACTTAGGACGCTTGGCGCCGTACTTGGAACGCGACTGGCGGCGATCCTTGACACCCTGTGTATCGAGCACACCGCGCAGAACGTGATAGCGCACGCCGGGAAGATCGCGAACGCGACCGCCGCGGATCAGCACGACCGAATGCTCCTGCAGATTGTGGCCCTCACCGGGGATGTAACTGATGACCTCGCGCTGGTTGGTCAGGCGGACCTTGGCCACCTTGCGCAGCGCCGAGTTCGGCTTCTTCGGGGTCGTTGTGTAGACGCGGGTGCAAACGCCGCGCTTCTGCGGGTTCGCTTCCATTGCAGGGACCTTGTTCTTGGCCTTCTGCGGATCGCGGCCCTTGCGGACCAGCTGGTTGATCGTCGGCATGAATCTCTTCACCTTGAGAAATTGGTTACTTTGCTGGAGCCAAAAGCTCGAAATACAAAAGGGCCGACAGAGGCGATAAGCCCCCCGGACCCTGCAATGCATCCAGCAATGTTCAGGCACTCATCCGGGAGCGAACTTCCGGTCGAGCGGGGGTGCGCATACAATGCGACTCGGATGAGGTCAACAGCGCGCGCGCGCGCCTTGTCATCCCCGCGAAAGCGGGGACCCATCTCGTGCCGTCGGAGATGGCTCCCCGCTTTCGCGGGGATGACAAACTGGCTAGGTGACAGCGATGACATACGATTTGCTCATCGTCGGCGGCGGCATCAACGGGTGCGCGATTGCGCGCGAAGCGTCGCTGCTCGGCTTGCGCGTCGTGTTGGTCGAGCGCGACGATCTGGCCGCGCACACTTCCTCCGCCTCGACCAAGCTGATCCACGGCGGATTGCGCTACCTCGAATATTACGACTTCAAGCTCGTTGCCGAGGCGCTCCGGGAACGCGAACGCCTCGTAAAGGCCGCCCCGCACATCATCCACCCCTTACGCTTCGTCCTGCCGCAGGAGAATTCGGTGCGGCCGTGGTGGATGCTGCGGATCGGCCTGTACCTTTACGATTTCCTAGGCGGCAAGATGTCGCTCCCGCGCTCGCGCGGGCTCCGCAAGAGCGACACCGCGTTTAGCGCGCCGCTGAAAGGCGGCTCCAGCGGCTTCGTCTATTCGGATGCGTTCGTCGATGATTCGCGTCTGACCGTGCTCAACGCCGTCGATGCCGCGGCGAACGGAGCGGAGATCGTCGTCGGAACCGCGCTCGACTCCGCCCGACGCGAGGGCGATGTGTGGCGCGCAACGCTGTCCGACGGACGCGAGGTAACCGCCCGCGCGATGGTCAATGCGGCCGGCCCGTGGGTGCATCAATTGCTCGGCAAACTTGGCGTCAACGCCGCGTCGGGCGTGCGGCTGGTCAAGGGCAGCCACATCGTCGTCCCCAAACTGTTCGACGGCGACCATGCCTATATCCTGCAACAGCCCGACCGCCGGATCGTCTTCGCGATCCCCTATCAGCGCGACTTTACCGAAATCGGGACGACCGACATCCCCGTCGACGCGCCCGAGGATGCACAGATCGACGCGGATGAGATCGCCTATCTGTGCGAAGCGGTGAACCGGCATTTCATCAAGCAGATCAGCCCCGCCGACGTCACTTCGACCTGGTCCGGCGTCCGCCCGCTCTATGACGACGGTGCCAGCGAGGCCAAGGAAGTAACGCGGGATTACGTGCTCGAACTCGACACAAATGGCCCGACCTTGCTGTCGATTTTCGGCGGCAAGATAACCACCGCGCGGCATCTGGCGGAGGAAGCGCTGGAGAAACTGAGCGGCCCGATGGGCTTCAAGGCGCACCCGGTAACCCGCACCCGCGTCTTCCCCGGCGGGTCGATCGCCGATCTACCGACCTTCATCGCAAATGTGCGCGCGACCTGGCCGTTTCTGGGCGCGGCGCGGTCCGAACGCATGGCGCATGCGTACGGGTCGATGCTCGCCGAGCTGCTCGCGGGCGTAAACGATGAAGCGGCACTGGGCGCCGATCTCGGCGGCGGCCTCACCGAAGTCGAAGCCCGTTGGCTGCGTACCCGCGAATGGGCACGCACGCCCGAGGACGTGCTCAAACGCCGCACCAAGCTTGGCTTGCACCTCACCCCTGCTGAGCAGGCGCTGTTCGCGGAGCGCTGGGCGGCGCTCGCATGATTCACGTCGCGGCGCTCTACCGCTTTGCGCGCTTTCCCGATCCCAATGCTTTGCGCACATCCCTGCTCGACCTGTGCGCCGCGAACGGCGTCAAAGGCACGTTGCTGCTCGCACGCGAGGGCATCAATGGCACCATCGCTGGCCCCGATGACGGCATCGCCGCCGTCATCGCACACATCCGCACCCTTCCCGACTGCGCCGACATCGCGGTCAAGCACAGCCACGCCGCGACCATGCCGTTCCACCGCCTTAAGGTCCGCGTGAAGCGCGAGATCGTGACGATGGGCGAGCCTGATATCGACCCGCTGAGCGGCGTCGGCACCTATGTCGCCCCCGCCGATTGGAACGCGCTGATCGACGATCCAGGCACGGTCGTGATCGACACGCGCAACGCCTATGAGGTGAAAATCGGCAGCTTCGCGCGTGCGATCGACCCGCAAACCGAGAGTTTCGGCGATTTCCCGGTCTGGGCCCGCGCCAACCGCGCCGCGCTCGAGGGCAAGAAGGTCGCGATGTTCTGCACCGGCGGCATCCGCTGCGAGAAATCGACCGCCTTCCTCAAGGCAGAGGGGCTGAACGACGTCTTCCACCTCGAAGGCGGCATCCTCAAATATCTCGAGGAGGTGCCCGAGGCCGAAAGCCGCTGGCACGGCGAATGCTTCGTGTTCGACGAACGGGTGGCGGTTGGGCACGGCTTGGCACCGGGAACACACGAGCTGTGTCGGGGCTGCCGCATGCCGGTCAGCCCCACCGATCGCGCCTCGCCCCGGTTCGAGGAAGGCGTCGCGTGCCCCGCCTGCCACGCGACGCAGAACGCAGCCAAGCGCGCGTCCGCCGCCGAGCGCCACCGCCAGGAACATCTCGCTTCGATCCGCGGTGAAGCGCATGTCGGCGCCTCGATGCCGCGCCCGCTCAGCGACGCGGTTTGAGGCCAACCGGCGGGATTGCCACGCACTCGCTCATAACCGCATCGATCATAGTGATTAGCCGGTCGCGCGCCTGCGCGATCGCCGCCGGATCCGACCCACGCTCGCGCGTTTCCAGGTTGACGTAACGCAGGCCATGAAGGGTAGCGTAGTTCGAAAGCGACCCGTCACTCGACCCGACGCCCTCGAACACAATGTTGAAATCGCGCGCCATCAACCGTTTTGCGCAAAACCCGCGCTGCGCGTCCATGCCGCGCGGATATGGGAGCAGCGCCAGCGTATCGTCATCGTCGAACGGCCAGCGTTGCACGCCCGCGCGGCGCGGCAAATGGCGCGCGTTGCACAGGCCAACCGAAATCTCGCCGCTGCCCGATGAATCGGGACTCGAGCAATCCGACAGCGCGCGATCGAAGCCCCGCGCGTTGGTATGAAGCGCGATGATCGGGCGCTGCCGACCGGTCCCGAGGTCGGCGAGCAGCGTACCGGCATAGCGCGGCAGCCAGTCGAAGAAATTGCGGTTCGGGTCGATCGGCACGCCGTCCGTCACGGCGGCGTTGAAGCGCGCGTCATAGCCGGTGTCGTTCGGACCGGTATCGACCACCATCGCCACCCCGCCCCACGACCGCACCGCTTCGAGCCCTGCGGCGAAGGTGGCGTTCTCATTGTCATGGAGAATCATCCAGAGCGGCCCCGCGGGCTTGCGATCATTGGCGATGCGAAACACGCGCCATGACGCCTGCTGCTCGACAAAGGAGATACGGCGGACCGACAGACCGCGCCACAAGGCCGGATCGCGATTGCGCGCAAAGTCCGCATCGTCGATCGTGGCAGGGTCGACCGCCTCCTCGCTTCGCGGCGCGGTCTGGGCGTCGGCGGCGGGTGCAGCAGCGAGCAGCGCTAAAGTCAGCCCAGCGCGAATCGAGCGCGCAAGAAACAGGGGCCAGGCGCGCATGGCATTTGGTTAACGCAAACTGGCGACCGAGCAATCATGCCCGCAGCGGGCGTCCTGTTTTGGAACGACTCGTCGAATCAGCTCTTAGTACGACCGCCCGACCAGCACACGCTCCACCGCCGCCTCGCCGGTAAACACGCACGGTCCGTCTGCCGACGCCTGCTCGATCGGCGCATTGCGTAGCGTAAGTTTCAGCGTCTTGAGCCGCTCAACAACCGAGTCCAGCGCAGGCCCGGTCGGTTTCGACCATTGCACTTCGAGCCAGCCGGGGTTCTTCACGCCCTCGGCAAAGTGGCGTTCGAGCGTGGCGAAATCGGCGGCGGGGGTGATGTTGACGTTCAGTCGGGCCCGCGCCTCGGTATGCAGAGCAACCTGAATTTCCTCCAGCATCGCCGAAACAGTCGACACGAAATCACCCCGCGCAACCACTGCACTGTCGAGCTTGCCATCCTCGCGGTAGAGCCGATCGCGCCGGATCACCGACACATTGCCGCCCGCGACATCGCGCCCGCCGACTTCGATCACGATCGGCGCGCCTTTCTTGACCCAGCTCCAGCGCTTGGTCGCGGCCTTGCCGAATTTGAGGTCGAGCAACGCCCGCACCGACTCACCGAGCGCGGACTGCGCGGCAAGTTCGGTTTGCAGGCTCCTACAATAAGCGATGATCTCGGCATCTTCGGGCGCATCGCGCAGCATCGGCACGATCACCACTTGCCACGGCGCGATCACCGGCGGCACGCGCAGGCCGTCATCGTCGCCGTGGACCATGATCACCCCACCGATCATCCGCGTCGACACGCCCCAGCTCGTCGTATTGGCAAGCTCGAACACGCCGTCCGAATTCTGGAACTTGATGTCCTGCGCCGCCGCGAAATTGGTGCCGAGGAAGTGCGAGGTGCCCGCCTGCAGCGCCTTGCCGTCCTGCATCATCGCCTCGATGCTGTAGGTCGCGACTGCGCCGGGGAAGCGTTCATTCTCGGGCTTCTCGCCCGCCACCACCGGCAGCGCGAGGCAATCCTCGGCGAAGCTGCGATACACTTCGAGCATCTTGAGCGTTTCCTCGCGCGCCTCCTCCGGCGTGGCATGCGCGGTATGCCCTTCCTGCCACAGGAACTCGGACGTGCGCAGGAACATCCGCGTCCGCATCTCCCAGCGCACGACATTGGCCCATTGGTTGATCAGCACCGGCAGATCGCGCCACGACTGGATCCAGCGCGCAAACGCCGCGCCGATCACTGTCTCCGACGTGGGCCGCACGACGAGCGGCTCTTCGAGCCGGGCGGTCGGATCGGGCATCAGTCCGCCTTTGCCATCGCTTACCAGCCGGTGGTGCGTGACGACCGCCATCTCCTTGGCGAACCCCTCAACGTGATCCGCCTCCTTTTCGAAATAGGAGAGCGGGATGAACAGCGGGAAATAGCAATTCTCATGCCCCGTCGCCTTGATCCGGTCGTCGAGCAGCCGCTGGATGCGCTCCCAAATGCCGTAGCCCCATGGCCGGATCACCATGCACCCGCGCACGCCGGATTCCTCGGCGAGATCGGCTTCCGAAATGACGGATTGGTACCAGGCGGAGAAATCGGCCTCGCGGGTGACGGGGAGTGCGCGTTTGATCATGCAGGCGCGGATAGCGGCTCCGAAGAAATCCGTCACCCTCAACTTGTCTATGAGGGCGCACGCGGCCATTGGCGTGGGGCATGGACGGGCACGACATATGACCAGAGGCGAAGACCGCATCCTCGCCGCGATCGGCCTGCGGCTCGTTTCGGTCGGGACGTTTGCGGCGATGAACGTGTGCATCAAGCTCGCCGAGCTGCACGGCGCCGCGCTTGGCGAGATCCTGTTCTGGCGACAATTCGGCGCGGCGGTGCTGGTCGGCGGGATTGTGCTCGCGGGACCCGGCTGGCGCTCGGTCGCGACGACGCGCATGCCCGCGCATCTGCTGCGCGCGGTGCTGGGGCTGACGGCGATGGCCTTCACCTTCGCGACGATCCTCGCGCTGCCGCTGGCCGAGGCGACGACGATCGGCTTCACTATGCCGATCTTCGCGACGATCCTGGGCGCGCTGATCCTCGGCGAGCCGACCGGGTGGCACCGCTGGCTGGCGGTGCTGGCCGGGTTTGGCGGGGTTCTGATCGTCGCGCAACCGGGCAGCGGGCACTTCCCGATCTGGGGGGCAGTCACCGGTCTTGCGGCGGCATTGATAACCGCGAGCGTCTCGATCCTGTTGCGCCAGATCGGCCGGACCGAGGCGGCGATGACAACGGTGTTCTGGTTCTCGACGCTGTCGATACTGCCCTTGGGCGTGTTCTATGCCTTCGCGTTCAAAGCCCATGCGCTCGACGTCTGGCTGTTGCTGGCGGGCGTCGGGCTGCTCGGCGGCGCGGCGCAGCTCGCGATGACCTCGGCGCTCGGGCTGGGGCCGGTGTCGGTGGTGGTGCCGATGGATTATTCGTCGCTGATCTGGGCGACGCTGTTCGGCTGGCTCGTGTTCGACACGCTCCCCGGCCCCGCGACGTGGATCGGCGCGCCGATCATCGTGGCGAGCGGCCTCTATATCGTGTGGCGCGAACATTTGCGACGCCAGAGCGAGACCACGCAGGCGGTGACGGCCTAGCGCGGGAGGGCATCATCGTACCCCATGTCTGTCCTTCCCGCGCTGGCGGGACTCGACAGTCTCGGCGGATCGTCAGGGCGCGACGCGGCAGTCGATATGGGTAACGGCCTTCGCGAGGATGACGGCTCAGGGGGGATGATTACATCCGATGTCATCGGACTCTGGATCATAGACCCATAAATCGGATGGCGGGAAGTGGGCGGAATCCGGACTGTCTGCAATTGGGCCGCGATCCAGAAAATCGTACATTGCAGTGGCGGCAAGAGTTGGGCCGCTTGCTGACGGGCAGCTTACAGAGGGAAGTGTGTGGTGAATCGCCTTTGTCGTCCGGGACGGGCTGATGCTTAGACGTATTTTAGCGCCCGCGCTGCATTCACCGAATGTTGCCCACTGCGTCTTTCGATCTCGGACAAGCCAAGCGAATCTGCTATCGCTGAAAGACAAATGTGCGATGCATGCGAACTAGGCTGGTTAGTTGGGGCGATTCTCCGCATTGCTGGCGAAGCGGAGTAGCCGGTGGCGTGGCAATCAGGCTTCGTAACGGCGTATATTCTGCAGGCCGCGGTGCTTGCGACCTTTCTTTGGGGGCGGACGGAGCGTCCAGGCAACCGGATCCTTGCCCTCACACTGGCGGTGCTCCTTGGGATGTTGCTGGTCTACCCGCTTGGTTGGCACGGGCGAAACGACGTGCCCGTGTGGCTCGCGTTTCTGCCGCTGAATCTGCCGTTGGCGCTGGGGCCGCTGATCTTCGAATATACGCGAAGCACGGCGCAGCGTGCCCGTCCGCGAAGCGCCTGGCTGCATTTCGCGCCGGCATTCCTGCAGTTTGCATATCTGACCGTCCTAAGCCTAGCGCCTTTGCAGTTTGAAAAGACATGGAAGGAAGGCTTTCACGACCCGGTGGTAAAGCCGCTGATCGAGTTGGCGGTCCTGCTCTCCCTCGCAGGCTATGGTGTCGCCAGCCTTAAGCTATTGAAGGCATTTCGGGCCAGATTGCTGGCGCTTCGTAGCGACGCGGATCTCCATGACGCACGATGGTTGCAGCGCGTGCTGGCGACCTTGATGATGTCTCTGGCGGTGCTCGCGACAGTGCGCTTCTACACGTCATTCGTCGGTGAGCTTGACGCAAGCTCCTATGTACTCTGGCTGGCGTTATGGTCCGCTTGGCTGGGCATCGAGGGATGGCGAGTCGCGACCACGCAGCCGCCCGACTTGCAGCCGGAATCGCTGCCAGTCGAAGAAGATGCTAGGCAACACGACTGGGCTTTGCTTGGCCAACAATGGCAGGCCCGAACCCGGGAGTCGGGGTGGTGGCGCGAACCGAATTTGACTCTGGCCGAACTCGCGCGCCGCATCGGCACGAACACGCTTTACCTCTCGAGAGCGATCAATGACGGGCTCGGGATGAACTTTAATGAGATGATCAACCGCCTGCGCAGCGAAGAGGTGGCAAGAATCATCGAGGCCAGCCCAGCCACCATAAATGATCTTCTTCCAGCCGCGCTCGAAGCCGGTTTTAGCTCGAAGGCGACGTTCAACCGCGCATTCCGCACCGCGTTTGGCGTCAATCCGAGCGAGTATAGGCGTCGCCTCACTTCATAAATTTTGCGCGGTTTCAGCAATCTGAAGCGACGGTCGCAACGCAAAGTCCCTTTCTCCGCAGCAACGAAAGAGGAGAACCCATGAAGCACTTGCTGATCCTTGCCGCTGCCGCGGCCCTTGCGCTGCCGGGCGGCGCATTCGCGCAGGCCATCCCTACGGATCGAGCCGCTGCGATCGATGCCGCCGCCAGCGATGGCATGGCGCGCATCGGTGCCAAAGGACTGGCACTCGCCGTGATCGAAGGTGGCAAGGTCGTTTATGTGCGGGCCTATGGCGACCGGAACATTGCCGGGGCGCCGCTCCAGACCGATACGATCATGTACGGCGCCTCGATCACTAAGGCGGTGTTCGCCTATACCGTACTCCGCCTGGTCGATGAGGGGCACTTCACGCTCGATACGCCGATTGCCGCAATGCTGCCCAAGCCACTGCCCGAATACGGTAATGTCGATGGCTCGGGGAACTGGGGCGATCTTGCCGGCGACGAACGCTGGCGCAAACTGACGCCGCGGATTATCCTCACCCACAGCACCGGCTTCGCCAATTTTGCGTTTCTTGAGCTCGATCAAAAGCTCAAATTCCATTTCGAGCCCGGCACGCGCTACAGTTATTCCGGCGAAGGCATGAATCTGCTGCAATTCGCGATCGAGAAGGGCCTCGGCATCGATCTGATCGCAGCAATCGACCGACTAACGTTCAAGCCGCTGGGTATGACCCGCTCTAGTCTCGTGTGGCGCCCGGCTTGGGAAGGCAATGTTGCGCAGGGCTGGCGGATCGATGGCGTCGCCTTCAACCACAGCATGCAGCGGCGCCCGCGTGCCGCCGGATCGATGGACACCACGATCTCCGATATCGCCCGCTTCACCGCCGCGTTAGCGAACGGCACGGGCTTGTCACGACGTAGCCGTGCGGAGATAATCCGTCCGCAACTAGCGATCACCACCGCGTCGCAATTCCCCACCCTTCAGCCCGATCTGCCGCCAGCGCAGCGAATCAAGGGGCTTGCCGCCGGGCTCGGCGTCGAGGTTTTCCGTGGTCCAAAAGGCACGGGCTTCTTCAAGGGCGGGCACAATGACTTCACCGGAAACATGATGCTGTGCGTTAGGCGCGGCAAACGCTGTGTGGTCCTACTTGGCAACGACGTGCGGGTGGAGGCGCTATTCCCTGAGTTGGTACGCGCGGTGCTGGGGGAAACCGGGACGTCTTGGCGATGGAAATATCCTGATATGTTCTGAGTTGAAGAGGTCATGAGCCATTGGCGAATGACGCCTTCCACCGATACGCCGAACACATGGCCGATTTTAGGATGGGCGATCGGCAGTTTCAACGACCGGGTTTGTGAAGGATATCGGATGCCGGTAGGCGTACGATATCCTCCAAAGCAGGAAGCCGCGGGCCACGCGTGTTGAGCTATGGGGATTTCGGATTTCGCCGCGTTGTGGGGCGGGCGCAGCGGTTGGCGGGACGCGCATCGGCCGGTCGGGACGTGGCCGGCAGGGGCGGCGTGCAGCGTAGATGTTGGCCCGGATCGGAGCTTGAGACGGTCGCCGGATCGACCGGCGAAGGTGCCAACGCAAGCGGCATCGTCGCCAGAAGCACAAGACTTTTGGAGCGCGGTGAGGCCGAGCCATGCCGGGTCATGGCGTGGTGGTCCCGGTCGATGCGATGCCGTGCGGCGGTGCGCGCGGCTGTCGCCAGCGCTCAAAGGTCTCGATGACGAGCATGTGCCCGCCGCAGCACGGGCACGGCGGGCGGACATCGGTTGGTTCGTCGGGCGTGTCGTCATCGGGCGGCGGCGCGACGCCGAGTAACTGGCGGGCGTGTTCGAGATGGGCCTTGCGGGTGGCGCCGGCGAGCAGACCGTAATGGCGGATGCGGTGGAACCCGCGCGGCAGGACATGCAGCAGGAAGCGGCGGATGAACTCGTCTGTCGCTAGCGTCATGACCTGCTGCCGGTCGGCGCTGTCGCGGCGATAGTCCTTGTAGCGCATGGTGACGCCGGTCTCGTCGAAGGCGAGTAGCCGGCTGTTCGAGATCGCGACCCGGTGGGTGTAGCGCGACAGATAGGCGAGCACTGCCTGGGGTCCGGCGAACGGCGGTTTTGCGTAGACGACCCAGTTCTTCTTTCGGACCGGCGACAGGTGCCGCAGGAACGCGCGGCGATCGGTCAGGTGCGCAAGAGCACGAAAGAACGCGAGCCGCCCCGCCGCGTGGAGCGCGATCAGCCGGGTCAGGAACAGACGGCGGAACAGCTTGCCCAACACCCTGACCGGCAGCAGGAACGCCGGCCGCGAGGATATCCAGCGCGTGCCGTCCCGCGCGATGCCGCCACCCGGCACGATCATGTGGACATGCGGGTGGTGGGTCAGCGCCGAGCCCCATGTGTGCAGAACCGCGGTGATGCCGATGCGCGCGCCGAGATGCTTCGGGTCGGCGGCGATCGTCAGCATCGCCTCGGACGCCGCCTTGAACAGCAGGTCATAGACCAGCGCCTTGTTGTGGAACGCGATATCGGCGACCTCGGCGGGCAACGTGAACACGACGTGGAAGTAACCGACCGGTAGCAGGTCGGCCTCGCGCTCGGCGAGCCAGGCGCGCGCGGCGGCGCCCTGGCACCGCGGGCAATGGCGGTTACGACAACTGTTATAGGCCACCCGCCAATGCCCGCAGTC
>JBBQLB010000065.1:0-11193 GCA_038327465.1 Sphingomonadales bacterium
CGTGATGTGCTGCGGACAATTCCAGTCAAAGGCTTCGAGATGGAGGACGAAGGCGCGTTCGGGCACGGCGCGGTAATCGGGTGGCACCAACCGGGCAGCGAGCCCGGGATCGGCGGCAAGGTCGCGCGCTTCGATCCGGGCATAAATCTTCATCCGGCGACGGTGCGGATAGTCCATCAGGATCAAGGCGACACGATCATTGGCGGCAGTGTTACCCAGGCTGATATACTGCCGGTTGCCGCGAAAATCGGCAAAGGCGAGGGTCTTGTCGTCAATGACCGCCAGAAAGCCCGGCGGGCCGCCGCGGTGCTGGACATAGGGCCAACCGGTTTCCGACACGCTCGCCATGTAGAAACTGTCGCGTGCGGCGATGAACTCGGCCTCTCGGGCGCCGAGCGCATCGCTGACGCGGCTGGCGGCAATCCTGTCATACAGGCCGGCGCTGCCATTGGCGGCCTGGGCCGCGCGCACGCTGGGCGTCGTCGCCACATCAAGAAAGCTGTATGTCATGACCATGTTCCTGCGCATTGCCGCCGACGGGCGGAGGGGATTGGCACCCGCCGGCGGCTCCCGGTCACGCGGCTTGCGACGCCAGCACGACGGGAAAGTCGATGTCGGTCTGGGCGACATTGTTGATGTAGTTGGTGAGCACATTGAGCGCGACGCTGGCGACAATCTCGATCACCTGCGCTGCTGTGAAGCCGGCCAGGCGTACCGCTGCCAGATCGGAATCGCTGACGCGGCCGCGGGCATCGAGCACCTTCCGGGCAAACACCAGCGCGGCATCGGCCTTGGCATCGCCCGAGTGGCCAGCGCGGTTCAGCGCGATTTCGGTATCGTCGATCTTGGCGAGGTTCAGCCCGAGATAGGTGTGCGCCGACAGGCAATAGTCGCAGCCATTCGCCTGCGCGATGGCCAGCGCGATCCGCTCCCGCGTCTTGGCGTCAAGCGTGCGACCGAGCGCGCCGTTGAGGCCGAGATAGCCTTCGAGCGCCGCCGGGCTGGTGCCGACCAGGCGGAACAGGTTGGGGACGACGCCGAGCTGTTTTTCAACAGCATCGAGCAACGGCTGCGACTTGGCGGGGGCGTCTTCACGAGCGGGAATGGTCAGGCGGGACATGGGCTTTCTCCGGTGCGGGCGGCGGGATGCCGTCTGTCCATTGAAAATGCGCCAATCTACTTTTCGTGATAATTACCTTAATCAACACTTCACTCATGCGATTATCGGGATAATCATGGATCGACTTGATATGTTGCGGACCTTTGTGGCAGTCGCCGACCGGGCAAGTTTTGCCGAGGCGGCGCGGCGTATGCGGATTTCGCCAACCGCCGCCAGTCGCGCTGTGGCGACGCTTGAAGAATCATTGGGCACCGTGCTTTTGCGGCGCACCACCCGGTCGGTGCGCGTGACCGAAGAAGGCGCTGCCTATCTCCAGCATTGCCGAGCCGCGCTTGCCGAACTCGACGATGCCGCGCTGGCGCTGCGCGGCGATAGAGCGACCCCGAGCGGGACACTCGTGCTGACCGCGCCGGTCACCTTCGGTCGGCTCCATATCTTGCCGATCGTGACCAAAATTTTGCGCGCGAACCCAGGGCTGAAGGTTGAACTCACATTGATCGACCGGGTTGTTCGCCTCGTTGATGAAGGCGTCGATGTTGCGGTCCGGATCGGCGACCTGTCGGATTCAGGGCTTCATGCGCTCAAGGTTGCCGAGGTGCGCCGGGTGCTGGTCGCCAGCCCTGCCTATCTCGCGGCGCATGGAACACCCGCGAACGTGTCAGCGCTGCACGATCATGCGCTCTTGTCGTTCACCGAGATTGACCGCGCGCTGGAGTGGCGGTTTGGACCAAGCGGCAAAATTGCAGTCCGGATCGAGCCGCGGCTGACGCTGAATACCGCCGATGCAGCAGTCAGGGCGGCTATTGACGGGCTGGGGATCGTTCGGCTGCTGTCCTATCAGACGCTCGATGCGGTTGCCTCGGGGACGCTGGTGACTGTCTTCGACGAACTTGCGCCGCCGCCGATCCCGGTTCACTTCGTCTATCAAGCAAACAGACGCGCTTCGATAAACGTCCAAGCGCTGATTGATGCGGCGCGATCGCATTTTAGCGGACTTGATCTCTCGGGCCCGCGCAGCGCCGTCGGTGCTCCTGACCAAGCGTAGATATCCACAGCCTCGGCTGATCTCGTATATGCTTGCCCGGTCCAGGTTCGCGGGGGCATCGCCATGATCACATTGTGCGGGTTCGGGGTCAGCAATTACTACAACAAGCTCAAGCTTGTGCTGCTTGAAAAGCAGATCCCTTTCCGTGAACGCCTGGTCTATCCGTGGGAAAAAGACAGTTTCATTGACCATTCGCCGATGGGGAAAATACCCTTCATCGAGACCGAGGTGGGCGGCTTGTCAGAAACGCAGGCGATCCTTGAATATCTGGAAGATCGCTTTCCAGCGATTCCCCTCTATCCCGCCGCTGCTTTTGAACGGGCCAGGTGCCGTGAACTGATCCAGCATCTGGAAATCAATGCCGAATGGGTGGCGCGCCGCCTGTACAAGGAATGCTTTTTCGGCGGCAAGGTTTCGGACGAGACCAAGAGCGAGGTGAAGGAACGGCTCGGCATGGGCCTTCAGGCGGTGGCGAGACTGGCGAAGTTCGCACCCTTTGCCTGCGGCAGCGACTTCACCGCAGCGGATTGCGTGGCTTATGTGCATTTCGCGATGATCCGTCAGGCCACGCTGGCGATCTATGATGATGATATGCTGGAGCGCTTTGTTCCAGCGGCGCCGGCCTATATGCAACGCCTCGACAGTCGGCCTCACTTCCAGACCATGATGGCCGATCGTGAGGTCGCGCTGGAATTGTTCGGTCAGACTGGCGTAGCTTACGAGGGTTGAGACGTGAAGGAGCGTAGATTCATGCGTTTGCAGCCAATCGCTTAGCCTCCGCCCACCGATATTTATTGGGTATGCAGGTTCGCGAAAGCTACCCTCAATCGGCCCAAATACAAACTAAGAAAGCTGCCGATCTCGCATCCGATTCCGTTCGGTGCCTGCGCCATGGCGGATGCAGCATATTGCGTCGAAATCGGTCGTGACGGCTGGTGGGTCGGTAAACGATGTAGTCTCCGTTTCTTTGAAAAGGATGTTGAGAGGAAAGGAGGCGGCAGCCTGATGACCCGGCGATCCACAGCCCGGGCAAGTCAGGAGACGCCCGATGACCATGCAGCTTGACCTCGTCCCGACAATCAACAGCACAGCGAGCCGGTCCAAAGCGCCGTTCTCCACGATTATGTTTGGGTAACACCGTTGCCGCAGCGCCATGGCAGCGATGGCTCCTTACAGATGTCGGGCCAATGGCCGGTATGTTGCCAATAGTACCAAATGCCAGAACGCCGCGCTGCTTTCGGAAACTGCGGGCTCATCAGCACCGGCCGGGATTTTGGCCGAGAAAACACTTCCGGGCGGACGAAATAAACGATTGCGAGCGACAGGGCGTCATCGGTGCGCCCCAAGCGCGTCAGAAAGAGAAAATCACGGGAGGAGTAGCCAGGATTGGTGTGAGCCTCCGCGATCTCGTCTCGGGCCGTGGCGTCGGCCAGCGAACTATGCGGCGCATCGATGCCGAAACTCAGGCGGCGACGCATTGCCTCATTTGCCGGTTCAAGGAATTCGGAATATCTCTTGCGCGGTCCAAGACGAGACGTGCACCGGCGGTATCTCCGCTATCGAAAGACGCATCGAGCCGCTGCATTGCCTGGCGGGCATTGCGAGGGAAATGTCGATCAATCGTGTCAAGGACGACGACCGCTGCACGAGGTCGGTCGGAAGCACTCAATATCCCGACCAGTGCTTGGGCCGCAGTCAAGTCCGCCGGCGCAATTGCCCTCGCCCGGTGTGCGAAAACCAGGCTTTCCTCTGTGCGACCGACGTTTGCCAGCAACTCGGCCATAAATTGGTTGAGAAGGGCATTGTCTGGTTCGACAGCAAGACCATGGGCAAGCATTGATTCCTTTACGGTCCAAGCGCGATCATCATCGACTAGTGCGAAGCGGCCTAGCCACGTTTCGCCGACACGGGGATCGAGCCGCTGGGCGCGGTCGAGGTAGCGCTTCGCCATGTCAACTTGCGCTTTAGCGATCGCCTTGGGTAGGCCTTCAACAGTCATAGCCAGTCTTGCACCTAGAAAGGCTTGGGCTAGCGCATCGTCTGGAGCAGCTTGCGCCAACCGCTGCGCGGCCAGCAGGGCTTGTTGATGATTGTAGTCGTCGCCGGAACAATCTGCCCGGTCGCAAGCGTCGAAAAACAGCCCAAGCACACGAGGGTCACTACGGAACTGAGGTCCACGCAGGGCGCAGCCGGTGGTTGCTCCAATCCGTGTGGCGGCGATCGCGGCGGTATCGGCTATAGAACCGTGCGCGGCATCGAATTCGCGCGCCCAAAGCAGTCCGCCATCGGCGTTCTCGATCCGGGCGCGTACCAAGCGGCCATCGCCCCTGACGTCCGCGCTTCCAGTGATGACCCATTGGGCCCGTAGCTGTCGGGCGATCTCGCGGCTGTCGGCTGTGCCACTGGTCAAGCGGACAATGGCGCGGCCGGGCGGCAGCATGGCACGCACGTCGTCGGCCATCTGCTCAGCCACAGCGACCGCCACCGGAGTAGCTGGCACTGCGGAGAATTGCGCAATGGCGATAACGGGTGGGCCAACTGCATCCGACAATTCCCGCTGCCCCCGCAGCGCCCACACGGCGGCAACGGCGAGAGGCACGGCGACGACACCCCAAAGGCGTCTTGGGTGCAGTACCGCTGAAACGCTTGCCTTTTCTTGGAGTGAGGTGAGCGGGTGCGCCGGTAAGGATGGGGCGATAATCCGCCGCTCGGCCAACCAGAGATCGAACGCGGGATCGAGGCCCGTCAAACGGTCAAGAGGCGCTGCCGCAGGCCCAGGTTGACAGGCAACCAATTTCGCGTCGGTGAGCCACACCCATGTGGCATCAGCCTCGACCAGCCCAGGTGCCGCGGTGCGTAGCTCAAACAGACACTGCCGCAAGCTGGCGCGCGCCTGCTCGGCCATGCGATCACTCCACAGTAGACCGGCCAACTGGCCGCGCGAGGCGCGCAAATCACTGGCGCTGGCCAGTATGGCAATGAGAGCGCGTGCCTTCCGCAAGCGCGGTGTCGCGTCAGTTCGGTCAATTCGCGTAATCCGTACGTCGTCGGACAGGCTGACCTGCCAGCCGAACTCCGCAAAGCAGTCAGCTTTCATAGACCAAGGATATCAAACGAGCTGGCACCGCGATACCCGTCGGCCGCTGTCCACCTCCGTCTTCTTAACCCAATTATGCAGCGCCGGCGTTGCACAGCCAATCTTGGCCGCGATCGATACCACCGCCGCCCATCGCGACGCGTGATCGCGCTCGTGTTCAAGCACCCCCCCGCAGGCACTGTCAGACCAATGTGGCACGGCGTGCGCCGCGCTGGTATCTGGTGCGGATGAGCCGCAAATCGAGAGCAAAGCCGCCGAGCCCGTTCCGCTGTTTCAACTCGTCGCCGGAGGTGATCCGGCTCGTGGTGATGATGTACATCAAATATCCGCTGTCGCTCCGGAACGTCGAGGATCTGCTGGTCGAGCGCGGCATCGATCTCTGCCATGAGACGGTGCGCTTCTGGTGGAACCGGTTCGGGCCGATGTTCGCAGCCGAGATCCGCCGCAAGCGCGTCGATCGCATGCGGGTGCACACACACTGGCGCTGGCACCTCGACGAGGTGTTTGTGAAGATCAACGGCGAGCGGCACTACCTGTGGCGCGCTGTCGATCACGAAGGCGAGGTGCTGGAGTGCTACGCCACCAAGACCCGTAACAAGGCTGCAGCACTGAGCTTTCTCAAACGGATGATGAAGCGCCATGGCCGGCCCAAGGTCATCGTGACCGACCGGCTGCGGTCGTACGGTGCCGCGATGAAGGAGATCGGCAACGTTGGTCGCCAGGAGACCGGTCGCTGGTTGAACAACGGGGCCGAGAACTCGCACCAGCCGTTCCGACGACGGGAGCGGGCGATGCTCCGCTTCCGACAAATGCACACCCTACAGAAATTCAGTTCGGTCCATGCGTTGGTCCACAACCACTTCAACCACGACCGCCACCTCATCAGCCGACAAGACTAAAAGGCCCAGCGCACGGCAGCCCTTGCGGAGTGGCGGGCAGTCATGGGCTAAGGCCAAGGCGGTTTGGGGAATCCTGCGATCATCAGAGACGAGTTGCAGTTAGACTGACAGCACCCATCGGAGGCTTCATAGCTCGTCGCGATATAGGCGCCCAACCGGTCGGCGTAGGCGCACAGCGTTGCGCGGTCGCGCGGTCGCGCGGTCGCAAACGGCGGCGGCCGCTGGCGGCAAAGGCCATGATCTCCGTCGCCAGCCAGAACAGATCGTCGGCGACGCTGGTTTCTGCCCCCGTCGGCAGCGAAACGCCGACCAGCGCACAGGCGAGCCGCCCACCATAGTCGCGCATGAACGCCGCGAAATCGATCGTTTCGCCGCGCTGCAAACGTGCGCAGAGCTCAGCAACAAGAGGTCCGGCAACGTCGTCGATAATCGAGCTGATGTAACGGCTGGAAAAGACTTGAAGCAATTCGCGCTTCAGACGTTGCTGATCGCGCCCGTCCATGTTGATCAGCGCGACCGGCCCGAACACCTCGCTGATCAAAGCGCCCAGGCTGCCGGGATCGTGGGAATTAAAGCGATCCGGCGCGAGCAGGATAGCGCGGGCAAGATCGGCATCATTGACGACGTGGCCGATGCCAGGAATCCGGACGACCCGTCCCAGCCGTAGCGTCACTTCGAAAAACCAGTACATGACCGTTCGGTTGTGACGGAAAAGACGACGTTCGGCGCGCGCTTCAGCAGAAGGCGGCGAACGTCGCATCGGTTAAACGGCTGTCGTCGCGTCGATCAGCCAGTCGGGTGAGACCGATAGGATTGCGCCTTCTATCAGATGATCGCCGCCGGTCAGGATAAGCAGTGCGACGATGACGAGCAGCCCGCCGAGGATGCGTTTGCCACGCCCGCCCGCCGACATCATCCGCCCGCGCCACTTCTTGAGGAGCGTCTGGGCGGCGAGCGAGATGATCAGGAGGATGGTCGCGATGCCCGTGCCGAATGCCGCCATCGTCAGCGCGACCGCGCCGAGATCGCGGCCCTGTGCGGCGAGGACGGTCGCCGCGCCCAATGTCGGGCCGACGCACGGGCTCCACACCAGCCCGAGCAAGACGCCGATGCCCGCCTGTCCGGCGATACCGAAGCGGGCGAGGCCGCCTTGACGCTGGCTGGCCCAGTTGGCGACCGGCGCCATCCGCCGTTCGATCCACGCTTGAATGGCGGGAATAAGGAGCGCCGCCCCCGCAGCGAGCAACAGCACGGCCCCGAACCAGCGTACGCTGTCACCGTCGATGCTCGTGCCGAGCGTCGCAACCGCAAACCCGACGCCGGTGAATGATGCAACCAGTCCGATGGCGAGCGCGAGCGGCCCGTGGCGATGCGCCTGCGCCGCGCTGCCGAGCACGATAGGGACGAGCGGCAGGACGCACGGCGATAGGATCGTCAGCGCGCCCGCCGCAAAGGCGAGCAGTGGGTTGAGCCCGCCGATCATCAGCCGGCGGTCTTGGCCAGCAACCCGTTGATCGCGTCACGGTCGGTCTGAAACTCGAGCCGGCCGACTTCCGCCTTGCCACGATAGGCGATCAACGTCCCCTGCTTGCGGACGCCGAGCGCCTGCCATTCGGCCTTTTGCTTGTCGTAATTGACTTCGAGGATCAGCAACTTGGTGTAAGCGGGGGCGGCGACAGCTTCCTTGATCGTGCGGTTCTGCGACGCGCACACAGGGCACCACCACGCCTTGACGTCGACAAGGATCGGACGACCGGCGGCCTGCGCGGCAGCAAAGCCCGCAGCGTCGAAGGCGCGGACTTCGGCGGCGGTTGCCGGGGCAGCGATTGCGGTCAGGGCAATGATTAGCGGCAAAGCGGTACGAAACATCGGGGTCTCCTCAGGACGCCACAGGGCGCAGTACCAGCTTGTTCGCGCGACGCCGGGTCACGGTTACAGCACGAACGTCAATCGAGGCGGCGTGACTGCGCGATGAGCGCGACCGCCGACGCGACGATGAGAACGGCGACCATTGGCCCCGCCTGCGCCGCGACTGCCGCTGCGCCGTCGCCACGCAGCAAGACCTCGCGCGCCGCGCGTATGAAATGCGTCAGCGGGAACACTTCACCGACCGTCCGCGCCCACGCCGGCAGCGACTCGAAAGGATAGAGAAACCCCGACAACAGCATCGCCGGCAAATAGAAGGCGACCGCGCCTTGCAACGCCGCCAATTGAGTCGGGGCGCGCGCGGCGATCGCGTGGCCGATGACCAGATGCGTCGCGGCGTAGAGCGGCAGCAGCGCGACGAGGGCGATCACGCTCCCCCGCGCCGGAACCGCGAAGATCGCCACCGCCGCCGCCAGCACAAGACACCCCTGCAGCGTCCCGAGGGCGATGTGAGGGATCAGCTTGCCCGCCAGCCGCTCGGCCCCGCGCAACGGCAACGCGAGCAGCGCCTCCCACGTCCCCGTCTCGCGTTCGCGCGCGAGGCTCAGCGTCCCGAGCATGATCGAGCCGATCATTACCGTCACCCCGATCAGCGCGGGCAGGAAAGTCCAATCGGCCCGCGCAGCCGGATTATACAGGCGGACGATCGTCAGCCCGGGACGCGGCGCGTTGGCGCGCGTCGCGACCTCGCGCCAATAGGCGGTTTCGATCGCAGGGATCGCCGCCGCGATTAGTGCCGCATTGGTCGAATCGACGATGATCCGCAATGGGCGTGGCTCGACGACCAGCCGGGTAAAGCCCGACGGGATCGGCACCTCGACCCCGATTAATGCCCGACCGGCGTGGACTGCCGCCTCGGCACCGCCGCTGGGCAGAACCTCGTTGTCGACGCGAAGGCCCGGCTGGGCGCGCAGCGCGGCCACCACCGGAGCGGCGAGCGACGCCTCCTGCGCGGCGACGGCAACGGCGATCTCGGCTCCGGTCGGGCGAATCGCGAAGCCGAACAGCAACACCTGGAGCGCCGGGACAAGCAGCAACAGAGTGAAGGTGACGCGCGACCGGAGGAGTTGCAGCGTCTCGACACGTGCAACGGCGGCGATCCGACGGAGGCTGCTCATAGTGCCCCTTCGCCGAGGCGGGCGACGGCGTCTTCGAGGGTCGCGGCGCCGTGTTCGGCGGCGAGCGCGGCAGGGGTCGTTTGCACCCCGGCGCGGCCCTGATGATAGAGGATAACCCGCGGACATTGCTCGGCTTCGTGGAGGTCATGCGTGCTGACGACGATGCCATGGCCGCCCGCCGCCAGCTCGGCGAGCCAGCCCCAGATGGCGCGCCGGGTGGCGACGTCGAGCCCCGCCGTCGGTTCGTCAAGAAGGAGGAGCGGCGGCGCGTGGAGGACGGTTGCAGCAAACTGAACGCGGCGCGCCCAACCTCCTGATAATTCACTGAATCGCGTGGCGAGCACGGTTTCGAGGCGATGGCGGACAACCGATTCGGCGACGGCGTCGGCTTGGTTCGGCAGGTCGTGAACGTCGGCGTGGAAGCGCAGGTTCTCGGCAACAGTCAGATCGCCGTAGAGCGCAAGCCTCTGACTCATATAGCCGATTTGCCGCCGCCGTGCGGTCGTTGTGTCGCCGACGGGATGGCCGAGGACCTGCCCGCTGCCCGCGTCGGGGCGGAGTAGGCTCGCCAGCATCCGCAGCGTCGTCGTCTTACCGCCGCCGTTTGCGCCCACCAGCCCGACCATGTCGCCGCGCCGGACGCAGAGGGTGACGCCCTCAACGACGGTGCGTTCGCCGAATTTCTTTGCAAGACCGACGACTTCGACAAGCGGCTCAGCGGTGTTCATAGACGAACCCGGCGTAGTAGTGCTTCGACGCTTCGGCCCCCAACACCAGGACACGCGCGCCGGCGGCAAGGCGCGGACGCAGCTCGGCCAGTGCCAGCCAGATCGCCGCCGACCCGGTATTGCCAAGGCGATCCGCCGTGACGACCATGCGGTCGCGGGGGATCACGAGGTGATCGGCCACCAGCTCGCCGATCCGCCCGCTCACCTGATGCGGAACGACGTGGTCGGCGTCGGCGGGCGCGCAGCCGAGCGTGGTCGCCATGGCTGCTCCCGCGTCGAACAAGCGGTGCCCCGTCGCGCGGATCGCGGCGAAATCGTGATCGAATTCGCGTGCCGCTGCGCGGCGACTGATGCCGGGGGGACGCTCGCGGCCGATGCCGCCGAACCACGACGCGGTGATGGCGGGCGATCCGGCGCGCGCGCCGCCGACGATGATCGCCCCCGCGCCGTCGCCCATCTGCATCATGTTGACCAGCTGACCATGCTCGCTTAGCCGCCGGGGGTCGAAATACTGGGTTCCGGTTTCCGACCCGACGATCGCGACGGGGCGTCCCGGGTCGGCGGCGATCAGCCCGTTCGCGATCATCAGCGCGTTGCCGAAGCCGGTGCACGCCTGCCGCACCTCGACCGTCGGACCGTAGAAGCCGAGGAGGTCGGCGACGCGTGCGACATTGGGCGGCAACGCCTGCGCCGGGGTCGCCGTGTGGGCGATGAGATAGCCAAGGTCGCGCGGCTGCAGCCCCGCTGCGACCAGCGCCGCGCGAACGGCTTCGGCGGCGAGGTCCGGGTTCGCCTGGCCGGGGCGCGGGGCCTCGACGGCGGCGGCAAAGTCGCGCCCGATGTGGCGGTGGGTGATCCCCAGCGAGCGGGCCAGCGCGCGCGCCGACCGCGCGCCGTCGAAGCCGAAACGGTCGACCATTATGGCGATCAAAGCGTCGCTACCGACGGGGTCGTCGGGGACCGCCCACCCGGTGCCGAGAACCGCCAGCGGTCGCGTGGTGTGCCACGCCTGGGTGTCGGTCATCGCGGGAACAGGCCGACCGGCAGGGTTCGCACGTCGCGGTCGAGAAGGTCGGGGTCGACGCCCAGCGCCTCGAACGCCGCACCACCGAGACGCAGGACATCGGCGAGTGCCGCCCGCGCCGCGCCGCCGACCGTGCGCAGCAGGCTGGCGTCACCGCTGGCCGTCGCAAGCTGCCGCGACAGGCGAACGTGGCGCGCCTCGTCACGGTGAATGCGCGACAGGATCGGCGTAACGAT
>JBBQLB010000066.1:0-10964 GCA_038327465.1 Sphingomonadales bacterium
GGCGGCGAAGGCAGGTCCTGCCAACAGCGCGAACAAAGCGATAAAAAGGGTAAAGAAACGCATGAGTCCCCGCAGATATGCTGGTGGTTGACGGTCGCTTAGACCAACTGGCGGCTTGCGCCAAACTGAACGTGTCGCGGCCAAAGGCGACAGAAATAGGGCCGTGCCCGTCACTCCCGGTCAAACGGTGCTCAAACGCTGCCCTTGCGCCCGATCTTCTCGACGCGCGCTACAACCTCGGCGGCAACCGTCGGGGTCACGAACCGGACGATTGGGCCGCCATAAAAGGCGATTTCCTTGACCAGACGGCTGGCGATCGGCTGCAGCGATACGTCCGCCATCAGGAACACGGTTTCGATCAGCGGGTTGATCGCGCGGTTCATGCCCGTCAATTGATACTCATATTCGAAATCGGTCACGCCGCGCACGCCGCGCAGGATCGTGCTCGCACCCTGCTCGGCGGCAAAATCCATCAGCAGCGAATCGAACCCGACGACGCTCACCCCCGCGATGCCGGCGGTCTCGCGCTCCATCATGGCGATGCGCTCGGCGCTCGAAAACATCGGCGATTTCGAAGCGTTGGTCGTCACGCCGATCACCAGCCGATCAACCAGCTTCGCGCCGCGTCGGATGATGTCCATATGCCCGAGCGTCACCGGATCGAACGTGCCGGGATAGACGCCAATGCGGACTCCACCGCTTTCGCTCAACAATCCCGCTCCAGCGTGAAACGCGCGATCTCGCGGAGCAGATCCGCCTCGGCACCGAAATGCTGGAGGTGTTCGATCGCCTGATCGACCAGCATCTCGGCCTGCGCGCGCGCGCGATCGAGCCCGAGCAGCGACAGGAACGTCTCCTTACCCGCCTCGCCATCCTTGCGCAGCGCCTTGCCAACCGCGGCCTCGTCGCCCTCGACATCGAGGATGTCGTCGACGATCTGGAAAGCGAGCCCCACGTCACGCGCATAGCCGCATAGCCCCGTACGCCCCTCAGGCGGCACCTTGCCCAGAATCGCCCCCGCCTCGACCGAACAAGCGATCAGCGCGCCGGTCTTCATTGCCTGTAACCGCGTTACGGTCGGCAAATCGAAGCTAGATTTCTCGGCTTCGAGATCGAGCGCTTGCCCGCCGGCCATGCCGGTCGGGCCGGCCGCGCGTGCCAGATCGAGCACCAATTCGCTGCGCACGAACGGATCGGCATGCGTCAGCGGGTCGGACAGGATCTCGAATGCCAGCGCGTGCAGGCAATCGCCCGCCAGGATCGCGGTCGCCTCACCATATACCTTGTGCACGGTCGGCTTGCCACGGCGCATGTCGTCATTGTCCATCGCCGGCAGATCGTCATGGATCAGCGAATAGACATGAATACATTCGATCGCGGTCGCCACGCGTCCGGCACAATCGCGGTCTACCGCAAACAGCCGCGCGGTCGCGAACACCAGCAACGGGCGCAAGCGCTTGCCCCCGCCGATCGCGGCGTGGCGCATCGCGCGGTAGAGATCGCCGCGCGGATCATCGGGAACCGTCAGGAACTGGTCGAGCCGACGGTCGATGTCGCTGCCGACATCGGCCAGGGCCGCATTGAGCGACAGGGACGCTGCGGTCACGCTATCAACCTGCGGCAAAGGGCTGCGTGCCGATGGCCCGCCCCTCACTATCCGTGCGGATCGCCTCGATTCGGGCCTGTGCCGCGTTGAGGCGATCGTCGCATCGCCGCCGAAGCCGGTCCCCGCGCTCATAGAGCGCAATTGCTTGGTCGAGCGGCGCATCGCCGCTCTCGAGCCTTGACACGATCCCCTCCAATTCCTTCAACGCCGCTTCGAACGTCAGCTCTTCGATCGGTATGTCCATATTGCAGCTATGCGGCAGGCAAGTGTTTGGGGTCAAGGATACGCTGGGCTAGCTGTGCGTTTGTTGTCCCCGCGTTTTTCAGGATGAATCCTTATGTTCACCAGCATCGATCCCGCAACGGGCAGCCCCGGCGCCTCGTTCGCCGAACTCACCACGGCCGAGGTCGAGATGAAAGTGCAACGCGCACACGATGCGTTCCGCGCCTGGCGGATCACCGATTATGCGACCCGCAGCGCCTTGCTGGAACGGATCGCCGAGCAATTCGACGCCAATGCCCACCGCCTCGCCGAGATCGCGACGCGCGAGATGGGCAAGACCTTCAAGGCCGCGCTTGCCGAGGTACAGAAATGCGCGGGCGGATTCCGCTATTACGCGCAGGAGGGTCCCGCGTTGCTCGCGCCACGCGCCTTTCCCGGCGGCACCGCGAGCTGGCATCCGCTCGGCCCCGTGCTCGCGGTGATGCCGTGGAATTTCCCCTATTGGCAAGTGGTTCGCTTCCTCGCCCCGACGATCATGGCGGGCAATGTCGGGCTGTTGAAACATGCCTCCAACGTGCAGGGCGTGGCCGCCGCAATCGAAGAAATGGTGATCGCGGCGGGTGCGCCGGCAGGGCTGTTCCAGAATCTGCCGATCAAATCCGACAAGGTCGCAGCGCTGATCGCCGACGACCGCATCGTCGCGGTGACGCTGACCGGGAGCGAAGGTGCAGGCATGCAAGTCGCCGAGGCGGCGGGCCGCGCGCTCAAGAAGGTCGTGCTCGAACTGGGCGGATCGGACCCGTTCATCGTCATGCCCTCCGCCGATCTCGATTTGGCAGCGAAGACGGCGGTGGCAGCGCGTATCCAGAACACCGGCCAATCCTGCATCTGCGCCAAACGGATGATCGTCCATGCGCAGGTCTACGACGCCTTCCTCGAAAAATTCGCGGCGGGCATGAAAGCCGTGGTCGCGGGCGACCCGATGGATGCAGCCACCGACATGGGCCCGCTGTCGAGCGCAGCGCAACGCGAGACCGTGCTCGATCAGTTGAAGTTGTTCGAGGAGGCCGGAGCCAAGCTGCTGTTCGGCGGCGAAGCACTCCCCGGCCCCAAGGGACAAAAAGGGGGCGCCTTCATGTCGGCAGGAATTCTCGTCGACGTCCCGACCGATCACGCGGTCGCGCAGGAGGAGCTGTTCGGACCCGTAGCGATGCTGTTCAAGGCCAACGACATCGACGCCGCAATCACCCTCGCCAACGCCGTCCCGTTCGGCCTCGGCGCCTCGGTCTGGACCAACGACGCCAACGAACGCGCCCGCTTCGAACGCGACATCGAGTCCGGCATGATCGCGGTCAACGCGATGCTCGCCAGCCTCCCCCACGCGCCATTCGGCGGCATCAAGCGCTCCGGCCATGGGCGGGAGCTTGGGCCGTACGGGCTGCACGAATTCATGAATTTGAAGACCGTGCTGGGATAAGGCGGAACGGCACGAACGTCTCGATCTGGGTGGAAAGCTGACGCTCGTTACAGCGCCTTAAAAGCCACAAACTTTCCAATCTTCATAAAGCGGACTCCGAAAATCGCGGTGGTGACCCCACTGCGGTAGCGGTCGGCAGCCTTCCTTACGTCCTCGGGCGTCGCATACTGGTTCGTATTTTGAAAGACTCCTGCAATTGCCACGGTAGCAACTGCTCGCTCTTTTGAGCATACGCTCCATACTGTATCTACTACCCATCGGACGTTCTCGATATCGTCGCCCGAAGGCCAGATACTCGTGAGGGTGAGTAAATTCTCACTGACACATGTGAAGTATGGAATGGCTGACTCTCTTGCCGCTTTCATCACTTTGTCGTTTGGCAACCTGGGACCACTCGTCAGGCCTTTCATGACGCAGACTTCGTTGGCGCAGGCTCCCATCAGAGGCGACGAGGCTGCAATGATCGCGGCAATCGTGAGTGACATTCTCGTCTCCGATAAACTAGCAACAAGCTATGAAGTTATCACCGAATGAAATGTCCGCAACTGGGCGGAAGCGGAAGTCCGGCCACTGTCCTACACCGCAGAGATTTGCGATGCCGGCCGCTCTGCTCTTTCTCATCTTCAAACACGCGCTCCGAACAAACGCTGTTCGCCACCCGCCCCTGCGCACCGCCACGATAGGCGAAAGCAACCGTTTTACGCCTAACCTTAGCCTAACTTTCCGCCACCAACCCTACAGCGTCAGCACGATTTTCCCGACATGATCGCCCGCTTCCATCCGCGCGTGTGCGGCGGGGGCTTCCTCCAGCGGGAAGGTCCGGTCGATCACCGGCTTCAATCGCCCCGCCTCGACATGCGGCCACACCATCCGGCTGAGCTCATCGGCAACCATCGATTTGAACGCAGCATCGCGCGGGCGCAGCGTCGATCCGGTCAGCGTCAGGCGGCGGCGCATCACCTCGAAGATCGGTATCGTCGCCATCAACCCGCCCTGCACCGCGATCGACACGTGCCGCCCGTCATCGGCCAGGCATTGCATGTTGCGCGGCACATAATCCCCGCCGACCATATCGAGCACCGCCGCACAGCCCCCGCCACCGGTAATGTCCTTCACCCGCGCGACGAAGTCCTCGGTCTTGTAATTGATCGCATGCGCCGCGCCGAGCTTCAGCGCCGCCGCACATTTCTCGTCCGATCCGGCGGTCACGATCACGCGCAGCCCGAAAATCGCGCCCAAAGCAATCGCCATCGTGCCGATCCCGCTGGTGCCGCCATGCACCAGCACGATGTCGCCCTCGGTCGCATAGGCGCGTTCGAACAAATTGGTCCACACGGTGAACAAGGTCTCGGGGATCGCCGCCGCCTCGATCATCGAGAGCGCGGGGGGGACCGGCAGCACCTGCCCCGCCGCCACCGCGACATAGTCGGCATAGCCCCCGCCGCCGAGCAAGGCGCAGACCGGTTGCCCGATCAAATCCACCGCAACATCGGCACCTTGCACGACGACCGTACCCGAAACCTCCAGCCCCGGGATCGACGGCGCGCCCGGCGGCGGCGGATAGCCACCCTTGCGTTGCAACACATCGGGCCGGTTGACGCCTGCTGCTGCCACGCGGATCAGCACTTCGTCGGCGCCGACAATGGGCACTGGCCGTTCGACCACGCGCAGCACTTCCGGCCCACCCGGAGCCTCGGGATCGATCGCGCGCATCGTTTCGGGAATTCCGTCCATCGGTCGCGCGCCCCGTTTTACCTGCCTATCCCTGCGCCGCCTTATTGACATGGGGCCGCGTCGGGTCAACGATCCAAAATATGGACCTCGACGAGATTCTCCCGAAAAATGCGGGCGATCCGCTCGCTGCGCTGACCGCGCAGGATCTCGACCCATTGTCGGTCAAGGAACTCGAGGCGCGGATCGCGGTTCTCGAAAGCGAGATCGCCCGGACCACCAAGAAAATGGCGCACGCCGTCAACCACCGCGCCACCGCACACGATTTGTTCAAGTCATGAGTGGTACACGTCCGGCGCGCAGGAAATCCGGACGCGAATTTCAAGTGCTTGTTACATCGGATCAGCCTTCCGACATAGACGGAAAGGGTCGCGCGTCCCAAGCGACCCGTATGGAGTAAGAAAAGATGCCATCCTTCGCCTCCGCGCTGGAAACCACGCTGCACAAGGCGCTCGAAGCCGCCTCCTCGCGCCGCCACGAATATGCGACGCTCGAACATCTGCTGTTCGCGCTGATCGATGATGAACATGCATCGAAAGTGATGGAATCGTGCGGGGTCGACACCGCCGAGCTGACCGCGACGGTCCGCCATTATCTCGATACCGAACTCGAGGCGCTGAAGGTTGACGCGGCGACCGACCCCTCCCCCACCAGCGGTTTCCAGCGCGTCGTTCAGCGCGCGATCCTCCATGTCCAATCCTCGGGCCGTGACGAAGTGACCGGCGCCAACGTGCTCGTCGCCTTGTTCAGCGAGCGCGAGAGCTATGCCGTCTATTTCCTGCAGCAGCAGGACATGAGCCGCCTCGATGCGGTCAGCTTCATCAGCCACGGCGTCGGCAAGGGCGGCGCCACGCCCGAGGCAGCCGTTCCCAAGGGGGCCGAGGAAGAGAAGCCGCAAAAGGCGAACGAGAAGGGCAAGGGCGAGAGCGCGCTCAAGCAATTCTGCGTCGATCTCAACGAGAAGGCCAAGAAGGGCAAGGTCGATCCGCTGATCGGTCGCGGCCCCGAGGTCGATCGCACGGTGCAGATCCTGTGCCGCCGTTCGAAGAACAATCCGCTCTATGTCGGCGATCCCGGCGTCGGCAAGACCGCGATTGCGGAGGGACTCGCGCGCAAAATCGTCGAGGGCAATGTGCCCGAGGTGTTGCTGCCCGCCGTCATCTATTCGCTCGACATGGGCGCGTTGCTGGCGGGGACTCGCTATCGCGGCGATTTCGAGGAGCGGCTGAAGGCGGTCGTCAACGAGCTCGAAAAGCTGCCCGATGCGATCCTGTTCATCGACGAAATCCACACCGTAATCGGCGCTGGCGCGACGAGTGGCGGCGCGATGGATGCGTCGAACCTGCTCAAGCCCGCGCTGTCGGGGGGCACGATCCGCTGCATCGGTTCGACCACCTACAAGGAATTCCGCAATCACTTCGAGAAGGACCGCGCGCTGCTGCGGCGCTTCCAGAAGATAGACGTCAATGAGCCGACGATCGAGGATACGATCAAAATCCTCGCTGGCTTGCGCTCGGCGTTCGAGGACCATCACAAGGTGAAATACACGCCCGACGCGATCAAGGCGGCGGTCGAACTCTCGGCGCGCTACATCAACGACCGCAAGCTGCCCGACAAGGCGATCGACGTGATCGACGAAGTCGGCGCGATGCAAATGCTGGTGCCGCTCGCCAAGCGCAAGAAGACGATCACCACGCGCGAGATCGAGCAGGTCATCGCAACGATGGCGCGCATCCCGCCAAAATCGGTCTCGACCGACGACACCAAGGCGCTCGAATCGCTCGAAACCGATCTCAAGCGCGTGGTGTTCGGCCAGAATCCCGCGATCGAGAAGCTCGCCTCGGCGATCAAGCTGAGCCGCGCGGGCTTGCGCGATCCGGAAAAGCCGATCGGCAATTATCTGTTCACCGGCCCCACCGGCGTCGGCAAGACCGAAGTCGCCAAGCAGCTTGCCCACATCATGGGCATTCCGCTCCAGCGGTTCGACATGTCGGAATATATGGAGCGGCATTCGGTCAGCCGCCTGATCGGTGCGCCGCCGGGCTATGTCGGGTTCGACCAGGGCGGTCTGCTCACCGATGCGATCGACCAGCAGCCGCATTCAGTGCTGCTGCTCGACGAGATCGAGAAGGCGCATCCGGACCTGTTCAACATTCTGTTGCAGGTGATGGACAATGGCCGCCTGACCGACCAGCACGGCAAATCGGTCGATTTCCGCAACGTCATCCTGATCATGACGACCAATGCGGGGGCGAGCGACATGGCGCGCGAGACGCTGGGCTTCGGCAACCTCACCCGTGAGGGCGAGGATGAGCAAGCGGTGCAGAAGATGTTCACGCCCGAGTTCCGCAACCGGTTGGACGCTATCGTGCCGTTCGGTTACCTGCCGACCGAAGTGGTCGCGCGCGTGGTCGACAAGTTCATCCTGCAGCTCGAACTTCAGCTGGCCGACCGCAACGTCCACATCAACCTCGACGATGAATCGAAGGCGTGGCTCACCACCAAGGGCTATGACAAGCTTTACGGTGCCCGTCCGATGGGCCGCCTGATCCAGGAAAAGATCAAGCAGCCGCTTGCGGAGGAATTGTTGTTCGGCAAGCTCGTCCATGGCGGCGAGGTGACGGTGAAGATGAAGGACGGCGCATTGGCGTTCGAAATCACGCCCGCCCCGCCGAAGAAGCCGAAGAAAAAGGGCGCATCCGCCAAGATCGACAAGGATACGACCTCGGCCAAGTAAGCGAACACCGTGATGGGCCCGGGCAGAGCGTCCTGGGTCCATCGTTCTTTTGGCAGCAGCCTTGCGCTGAATGCCATCTTTACCATCTGTTCGGACTCGGTGGGTTAGAGTGCAGAATGCACCGCGCCCTTCTTTCCAATGTCTTAGCCCTTTGCGCCGCTGTGATCGCGGGCTGGATAGCAACCGCTCCGGCGCAGGCGCAGGTCGGCGTTGCCGGACAGGCGGTGTCGCTCTGTATCGTCCGCGCCGCGCCCGGCATGACCCCGACCGGACTTCTGGCGGGCAAGGCTAAGTTCGATTGCGACACCGCGCAGACGCGCTTCGGCCCCGGCGATTTCTGGCTGCGGTCCGGACCCGTTTCGCGCACCGGGCCGCTGCGTATTCGTGCGGTCAGCTCGTGGCAGAAGCGCGTCACGGTTCACGCCCTCTATGCCGATGGGACGATCGTCACCGCAGCGCTCGATGGTCCTGCTGCGGTCCGCCACCTCGCGCTCGGGGGGATTCTCGAGCAACCGCTTGCCGCGCGCCCCGCACCGCTCGTCCGGCTGCTGTGGCATATCGAAGGATCGGCGAATTTGCGCGGGATCCTGCGCGATCCGCAGATCACGACACCGCGCGAAAGCGAACGGTTCAATCTGGAAATGAGCGCGATCTATGCCGCTTTCGCCGGGCTTTGCATCGCTTTGCTGTGTTACAATTTCGCCTTGTGGGCAGCACTGCGACACCCGTTTCAATTGGCCTATTGCGCCATGGTGTTCGCGCTCCTGCTCTTTGCGCTTTCGACCTCGGGCGTGCTCGCCTGGGTGTGGCCGGATCTCGCCTATACGGATCGCTTCCGAATCAATTATCTGACGCTCGGCCTATCGTCGATCGCTGCATTCGCCTTTGCCCGCACGTTTTTCGAGCCGCGCGTCTTTGCCGGTGGGATCGGGCGAATCGCAACCATAGCGTCTGCGACATTGCTGGCGGCCACGTTCGCCTATGTCCTGTTTGCACCCTACGATGTGCGCCTATTCGATACGCTATATTGCTGGGCTTTTGTGGGACAGATGGCGGTGATCCCGCCGGTCCTGTGGCGGGCCTGGGTAACGCGCAGCAATTACCTTTGGCTGTTCGCTATCGCATGGGCTGCACCGATCGCTTTGGCATGCCTCCGCATCGCCAACGCGCTCAACCTGATCGGAAGCAGCTTCTGGCTCGACAATTCGACGATCCTGTCGATGTCGGTAGAGGCATTGCTGTCGAGCCTCGCCATCGCCTATCGCATGCGCTTGCTCAGCATCGAACGCGACGTCGCACGCGAAGGGGAGATCGCCGCGCGGCTGCTTGCCGACACCGATCCCTTGACCGGCTTGCTCAACCGTCGCGCCTTCCTGCAAAACGCGATCGGTCGCGAAGGCGAGCACATCCTGATGATCGCCGATCTCGACCATTTCAAGCGCGTCAACGAGACAATCGGGCATGACGGCGGGGACGAAGTGTTGCGCGTCTTCGCCCGCACGCTGCGCCAGTCGCTCCCGCCCGAGGCGCTGGTCGCACGGATCGGCGGCGAGGAATTCGCGATCGTCACGCCGAGCGCGTTTGCGGTCGAGCCCGGCGAAATCCTCGCCCGGCTGCGCGCCGGTCGCATGCCTTACGACGTTTCGGTAACGGCCAGCATCGGCACCTGCACCGGCCCTTTGCTGCGCGAAACCGATTGGAAGGCGCTCTATGCCTGCGCCGATCGCGCGCTGTTCGAAGCGAAAAGCGCTGGGCGAGACCGGGCGCGGGGGCGTGCTTTGCCCGATCGGCTGGCCGCGTAACGGACTTGCCCAGCATTGCCATTAAGGATATATCGGTGCGGTAAGGAAACGCGCGTGCGCAATCGTCGGATCATGGTCGGGGTTATCGCCTTGCTCGCATTGGTCGCCGTTGCGCGTCATCCAAGCGCAGATATCCAGATTCTGACGCACGACGCGACCGATCGCGCACCGCATCACGTGAAGGCAGCGCTCGATCTCGGGCTAGTTGCGATCTCCGTGCTCGTGACTTGGACGGGCGAGCACATTCGCTGAGCTTGCGAGCAGGCGGTTGCTTGCTTACACCTGTGTCAATGAACTCCCCCGAGGCCATCTGGCGCACATCCTATCGTCACCCCAATCCGTGGGACAGCGCGTTTCCGCCGCTGTCGATGGTCGATCTGTTCGATCAATCCTGCGCGCGCATGGGGAAGGCACCGCTGATCGATTTCCTCGGGCGCCGCTATAGCTTTGCCGAAACGCACGATGGCGCCAACCGCGTCGCGGCGGGGTTGACCGCGCTGGGCTATGGCGCAGGCGACCGGATCGGCCTGTTCCTGCCCAACGTCCCGCATTACCTGGCGGCCTATTACGGCATCCTCAAGATCGGCGCGACGGTGGTGAACTTCTCACCGCTCTACACCGTCGCCGAGCTCGAACATCAAGTCGCCGATTCGGGAACGCGAGTGCTGTTCACGCTGTCCGCGACCGCGCTGCTGCCGACGGCGCTGAAGGTGCTCGACGGCAGCATCCTCGAACGGCTGATCGTCGGGTCGATTGCCGGCGCGCTGCCGCGATCGAAGTCGATCCTCTACCGCCTGTTCAAGCGCAAGGAAGTGACGCCGCGCCCGCATGACCCGCGGATCATCGCCTTTTCGAAACTGATCGCCAATGACGGCAAGCATGCGCGCGCGACGGTAGACTCCGAGCGCGACGTCGCGCTGATCCAATATACCGGCGGCACGACCGGCACGCCGAAGGGCGCGATGCTGACGCACCAGAATCTGTCGGCCAATGCGCGGCAGGTGATGGGGATCGACCCGCACCCGAACGAACCCGACCGTATTCTCGGCGTGCTGCCGCTGTTCCACGTCTTCGCCAACACCTGCGTGCTCAACCGTACCGTGCTCAACCGCGGATGCATCGTGATGCTGCCGCGCTTCGAGGCGGGCGCGGTGCTCGGCGCGATCACGCGGACCAAGGCGACCGCGCTTCCGGGCGTGCCGACGATGTACCAGGCGCTGCTCGACCATCCCCAGATTTCGACGACCGACTGTGCCTCGTTGCGCGTGTGCATTTCGGGCGGCGCGCCGCTCGCGGCCGCCTTGAAGGCGAAGTTCGAGAGCGTGACCGGCGCGAGTGTGGTCGAAGGGTATGGCTTGTCGGAAAGCTCGGGCGTGTTGTCGGCCAATC
>JBBQLB010000067.1:0-10807 GCA_038327465.1 Sphingomonadales bacterium
ACATCGTCGCCGACGATGAAATCGGGTAGCATCGCAATGCCGAGGCCGCGCCGGAGTGCCGGGAGCATCGCCTCCCCGCTATTGGTGGCGAGCGGGCCGTGCAGGCGGACCGAGACTTCGGTCCCGTCCGGCCCGACGAAGCGCCACGGCGTGGTCACGTTGGTATAGGCAAAGCAGCGATGCTCGCCGAGTTGCCCCGGATGCGTCGGCGTCCCGGCCCGCGCGAGATAGTCGGGTGCGGCTACGAGATGCATGCGCATGTCGGCGAGTTTGCGCGCGCGCAGCGAAGAATCGGGCAGGACGGCGATGCGCAGTGCGATGTCGAAGCCGTCGGCGACGATATCGACGCGCGCATCGGACAGATGCAGGTCGATCTCGATACCGGGATGCTCGACCAGGAAATCGGCAATCACCGGCGCAACCGCGATCAGCCCGAGCGACATCGGCGCGGCGACGCGGACGAGGCCGGTGGGCGCGGTCGCGGCGTCGTGCGCGGCTTCCTCGGCGGCGTTCGCCTCCGCGAGGATGCGCGCGGCATGTTCGGCGAGCGCCTTGCCGTTTTCGGTGAGGCTCAGGCGGCGCGAGGTGCGGTGGAACAGCGACTGGTCGAGATGCGTCTCGAGCCGCGTGATCGCCTTCGACACGGTCGCCTTGGACACGCCGATCGCGTCGGCCGCACCGCTGAACGAGCGGTGTTCGACGACACAGGCGAAGATCGCCCAGGCTTCGAGATCGGGCAGGCGCATTGGTCTTCTTTCCCCCCTCCCGCTTGCGGGAGGGGCCGGGGGAGGGGTTGTTGGGCTGCTGACATGCCCTCCCCCAGCCCCTCCCGCAAGCGGGAGGGGGGATTATTTGAAACAATCTGTTTCCAGTGTTTCCATTTACCGCATGATCAAAATCCCTATCTTGGCGACAACAGAAGGAGACACGCCATGATCGAGAAACGTTCGTTCGACAGCCTGGGCCATGCCGATCACGGTTGGCTCAATGCCCGCCACCATTTTTCGTTCGCGGAGTATCACGATCCGGCCCGGATGGGCTGGGGCGCGATCCGGGTGTGGAACGATGACGAAATCGCCGCCAACAGCGGTTTCCCGCCGCACCCGCACCGCGACATGGAGATCATTACCTATGTCCGTTCGGGCGCGATTACGCATCAGGATTCGCTCGGCAATCAGGGCCGGACTGGCGCTGGCGACGTGCAGGTGATGAGTGCCGGCACCGGAGTTCGCCATGCCGAATATAATCTGGAGGCAGAGCAGACCCGGATCTTCCAGATCTGGATCGAACCGACGCGCACGGGCGGTGCGCCCGCCTGGGGTGCCAAGCCGTTCCCGAAGGACGATCGTTCGGGCAAGTTCGTAACGCTCGCCAGCGGGTTCGCGGAGGATAGCGACGCGCTGCCGATCCGCGCCGATGCGCGGGTGCTGGCGGCGATGGTGCGCGCGGGTGAAACGATCACCCACGACGTTGCCCCCGGCCGCCACGCCTATCTCGTCCCCGCGACCGGGCGGATCGAGATTGCCGGTCAGACGTTCGAAGCTCGCGACGGCGCAGCGATCGATGGCGGCCAGACCGTCACCATCACCGCGCTGGAAGATGCTGAGCTGGTGCTGGTGGATAGCGAGTAATCGGTAAAATCCTCCTCCCGCTTGCGGGAGGGGGCCAAGCTCAGCGCCTACCCTCGGGCATCTGCGGTGCTGCCGGGGCGAGGATCGGCGGCGGTAGCACCGTCGGTGGCCGTGACGGTGGCGGCACAACCGTCGGCACCGCGACGGCTGGTGCGAGCCAGGCATCGGATACCTCGCCGACCCGCGGGCTACCCGGATAGGTCGTCCGCGCGCGCGCAAAGGTGAGCCGCGCGCGCGCCGCGCCCAACGCATTGACCGTCGTGCCGACCCAGCGCCAGTGCCACGGCTCCCACGTCACGCCTTGCGCATTGTCGGTGGGGAAGGAAAGTTCGAACCCGTAATCCGGGGCGTGCGCGATCAGCCAGCGCCCGGCCGGGGTCGCGGCAACGCAGGCATCGACATCGGGACATCCCGGCGAAGGCCGCACCCCAAAGTCGATCGCATAGCCTGTCGCATGCTCGCTATAGCCAGGCGGCCCGACGAAGCGCGCGCGCGGTATCGGATCACGGCAAATGCCGGGCGTATAATTGCGGCAGAATACCGCGCGCTGATGCGTGACGCTGCGAAAGCAGGATACACCATAGAGCGATTTGCCGACCCCCGGGGTCGCTGCGGCCGCGGCGAGCATCCGCGTAAGATCCGGCGCGGCATCGCGGTGGACGAGGCAGGGCAGGCCGATCGAAAATCCGGGCGGTGCTACTAGCAGATCGGTCCGCGCCGCTTCGGCATAAGGCAAATGGCCGAACATTCGCCCGTCGGGCATCGGCGGCGGCAATTCGCTCGCGGCGGCCTGGGCGGCGATCGGAGACGCGGCAAACACGAGGGCTGACCACCCCGATGCGACTTGAATCGCCCAATTGCTTCTGCCCCTCACGGGAACCAACTCTGGCATGTCGGCGCTTGTGGTGGCAAGGGGCCGATATGCTGGCAAATCATGTTCTTTTTCTCGACGGCGAGGCGCTTGTCATCGACAAGCCTGCCGGGCTCCCGGTCGACCGTCCGCGCGACGGCTCGATCTCTCTCGAAAATCATCTCGACGGGCTGACCTTCGGGTTCAAACGCTGGCCGGTGCCGGTGCATCGGCTCGACCGCGATACCTCGGGGTGCCTGTTGCTGTCGCGCAACCCCAAGGCGCATGCCAAGCTCCATCAGGCGTTCGAACAGGGCCTGGTGCGCAAGCGCTATCTGGCGGTGCTCGAAGGCGTCGTGGAGGGTGAGAGCGGGCTGATCGATCTGGCGCTGGCCAAGGTCAGCACCGAGGAAACCGGCTGGCGGATGGTCGGCGATCCGAAAGGCAAAGCATCGCGCACCGCGTGGCGCGTGCTCGAGGTGAAAGACGGGCGCAGCTTTGTCGAGTTCATCCCCGAGACGGGCCGTACGCACCAGATCCGCGTCCACGCCGCCGAAGCGCTCGGCGCGCCGGTTGTGGGCGATCCGGTGTACGGGAGCGGCGGCAAGGAATCTTTGCTCCACGCCGCCGAGCTGACGATCCCGCGCGACGGCAAGGAGCCGATCGTGGCGAAAGCGCCGCTGCCTGCGCGCTTTGCGGCGGCGGGGTTTGGGGAGGGGTGATCTTCTTTCTCCCCTCCCTGAAAGGGAGGGGGAGGGGGTGGGTTGCTCTCCGCACGGACTGGCGGGAATTGGAATTCTCCGACTTTGCCTGTCGCGATTTTGCATCGCGAGCGCGGTGCAAGCGCACCTGGCGAGCGTCGGCGACCCTTGCGACCCGACCCACCCCCAGCCCCTCCCTTTCAGGGAGGGGAGACAGCGGGGCTAATCCGTCACCTTGCCCCGCAGTGACTTAACCGTCGACCGCTTGGTCTTACCATCCAGCCGTTTGGCCTTCGCCGCCTTGCTCGGCTTTGTCGGGCGGCGGCGTTTGGGGACAACTGTTGCCTCACGGATCAGTTCTACAAGCCGTTCGCGCACATCCTGCCGGTTGAGCAATTGCGAGCGCGCGCCTTCGCTGCGCAGCACCAGCACCCCGTCCCGCGTCATTCGTGATCCCGCCAGCACCGCGAGGCGGGTCTTTACCGCATCGGGCAGCGATGGCGAGTTGGCGACGTCGAAGCGCAGCAGCACTGCGCTGTCGGTGGTGTTGACGTGCTGCCCCCCCGGGCCACCGGCGCGGGTGAAGGATTCCTCCAGCTCGTCGCTGTCGATGCTGATCGAACGGGTGACGGGGATTGCGGCCATTGCCCGCCCATAAAACAAGCGGGCGGCTTTCGCGAGGGGAACGGAGTGGATAGGATGCGCGCATGTACGACTTTACCATCGACCAGAGCTCCAAGGCCGAGCTCTACCGCGACCTGCATTCGGCGCTCGGCGCGCTGACCGATGGGGAGAGCGATGCCATTGCCAATATGGCCAATGCGGCGGCGCTCATCTGGCAGTATCTGCCCGATCTCAACTGGGCGGGATTTTACCGCAATGTCGGCGGCGAACTCATTGTCGGGCCGTTCCTCGGCAAGCCCGCCTGCATCCGCATCGCGTTTGGCGACGGGGTGTGCGGTGCGGCGGCCGCGACGCGCGAGACGCAACGCGTCGAGGACGTCCACGCCTTTCCCGGCCACATCGCCTGCGATGCGGCGAGCCGGTCGGAACTGGTCGTGCCGATCGTGCACGCGGGGCAATTGATCGGGGTGCTCGATCTCGACAGCCCGACGCCAGCGCGTTTTGATGCTGCGGATGCCGCCGGGTGCGAGGCTTTGGTCGCGCTGCTTGGCCCCCGGCTGGTGGGCTGATCCGTTTCGGGACACGCGTTAACCTAGAGTAAAATGGGGCGAAATGGTAACACGCGGGTTAATAGCCGAGCGACGTGCACCCTCGCACTGCGCCGCGACCGGAGTGTTTACCATGCGAACCCTAGCCCTTTCGGTGCTCACGATGGTTACCGTTTTCGGTGCCAGCGCGGCCGATGCGCAACGACTCGCGGGCGGCAGGTCCTATCCCGGCGCATCCTATCCAATTCCGGGAAACATGCCCGTGATGCAGCAGCCGGGCGGGGGCATGCCGATGAATCCGCCGCCGCCGCAAATCAACACCATGCCGCGCCCATATCCGGGCCAGATGAACCCGCAGCGCCCCAATCCAGGGCCGCGTCCGGTCTATAACGGCGGCGGGACGCGCTGGGGCGGGTCGTATAACGGGCATTGGTCGGGCGGGATGAATGCACCGGGCGGCTGGAACGCCTATCGTCGCCCCTCGCGCGGGTATCGCTTGCCGAGCTATTGGGTCAGCCCGAATTTCTTCATCAGCGATTTCGGCGGTTACGGGCTCTATGCCCCGCCGCAGGGCTATGGCTGGCAGCGCTATTATGACGACGCCGTGCTCGTTGATCCGCGCGGCCGCGTGCAGGATTCGGTTTATGGGATCGATTGGGACGGCGGCTATGGCGAAGGCGGCTATGCCGAGAGCGGTTATGATTATGCCTATGCGCAAGGCGGCGCGGGCGGGCAGGGCTATGCCTATCCGCCCCAGTATCAGCAGCAATATCAGACGCTCCCGCCAGTCGTGCAAAATGGCGGCGTGACGAGCTATTCGACCAGCAACGGTTATAGCGCGGGCGGTTATGCCAGCGGCGGATATTATTATCCCGGCGCGACGACGACGGTGGTGACGATTCAGGGCGCGCCGACCATCACGACGACCACGACCGAATATATCGAGGAAGTCACGCGCACCCGCTACGTGGCACCACGCCGGGTCTATCGCGCGAAGAAGCGCGTGTACCGCCCCGCACGCTGCGTCTGCCGCCGCGCGGTTGCGGTCGAGCAGCCGGTGATGGGGAGCTGATCACCGCCCACGACCGTTCGTGCTGAGCCTGTCGAAGCACACCTCCCAACTGGCGTAGCGCTTGCGGTTAGGTGCCCTTCGACAGGCTCAGGGCGAACGGGGAGGGGTGGGTGCGCTCACCCCCCGCGCGGTTCCGGCCCGGCAAAAGTGACCACGCTCTCCGATCCGTCCGCCGCGACCGCGCCGACGCCGATGAAGTGATCATCGACGCTGATGTCCTTTAGGACGGTGCTCGTCGCGGGGGCGGCGACATCGGTCGATTTCTGCCAGTCGGCCGTATCGGTGCGGCGCCAGTGGATGCGATAGGCGGCAGCACCCTCGACCGGTTGCCATTTGACTGTCGTGTCGAAACTCAGCGCGCCTGCGATCGTCACGCCGTCGGGTGCGGCTGGCGCAGTGGCGAGGCGGCGGATCGTCGCGACGTTGATCGCGGTGACTTTCGCCAGATAGGCAAAGTCCATTTTGTCGACGGTGTCGCCATAAGCGATGCCGTTTTCGACGCGGAGATCCTGGTGCTGCTGCGTCCAATTCTCCGCGCCGACCGAAAAGCGCACCGCCGGATAGCCGAGTTTCAGGAACGGCGCATGATCGCCGCCGCGCCCGAAGCGATCGGGGCGGCGATCGACGAACACGTCGAGCCCACCGGGGATGCCCGCCGCGACGCCGTCGATCGTCTTGGCGAGCGCCCGGCTCGGCCCGTCATCCTCGCCGCCATTACCGCGCCGGGCGATTTGGGCTGGTAGCTCCTCGCTCTCGCGGATGCCTTCCGAAAAGACGCGGACGCGGTCGGCGACGCGAACGCCATTCTGCCCCATCGTATTGCCGACGATGTCGTTGTTGAGCATCGCCGAGATCGTCCAGTTGCGTGACTTTGCGGTTTCGGCGAGCAGCGTGCCGCCGAACAGCCCCTGCTCCTCGCCCGAGAAGACCGCATAAACGATGGTCGCGCGGAATTTCTCCTTCGACAGGATGCGCGCCGTCTCGAGCACGAGCGCGACGCCCGATCCATCGTCATTCGCGCCGGGCGCATCGTGCGTGAAATCCATCGCGTCGCTGATCCGGCTGTCGATATGCGCGCCGACGATGATCACGCGCTTGGGGTCGAGCCCCTGCTGGAAACCGAGCACGTCGACCACATTGACCCCGTTCGGCGCGCGCGCATTGGTGAAGGTGCGCGCGATATTGGCGACGGTGATGCAGCCGTCGCACGCATCGGCGATCCGCGTCAGCTCGCCCCCGACCCAGCTTCGCGCCGCCCCGATCCCGCGCGTCGGGTGATCGGGCGAGGAAAGCGTGTGGCGCGTGCCGAAGCTGACGAGCTTCTCGACGGTTGCCTTCAGGCGCGCCGCGTCGGGCGCGGGTTTGGGCGCATCCTTGGCGAAAACGGGGGTGGCGACGATCGCAAGAGCGAGGGCGAGCGGGGGGAGGGTGCGCATCGCGGCATCGTGGCGGGGAAGGGGCTATGGTTCAAGCCCGCTTAGCGATCAGGCGGAAAGCGCAACTCCACTTTCGACCAGCAGCGATCGAGCGCGGTAAGCGCGCGATCGACCCAACGGGACAGCGGAGACAGGACGTTGGAAGTGATTGTTAAGTCGCCCATCGAAAAATTGGATGGGGCATGGAGCAGGTATTTGGCACCATCCAAAACGAGTTCGGACTCTTCCCCCTTGATGCCATAAGGTGCGGGGCGCGGCATTTCGATGTCGCGCATGGCAATCAGGAGCGGGCGGATTGCGGGGCAGGAGCGGCTGTTGGCCCAGAAGGTCTCGGTATCGCCACGAACGGTGCGGGTCAGCCGAAGCTTGTATTCAATCGCTTTCGAACCAGCGTCGAAGCCATCGCTCGCAATCTCCACCGTCTCACCCATGCGGGTCAGCGCGCCCGAGCGTTCGAAACGCGCCCAGGCATTGGGAAGCGCGGGCAGTTCGGCCTGCGCCGCGACGAGCAAAGCGGCCAAGATCATCATCACACCTCAACTCAACCGGTCGATCGCCTCGCGATCCAAGCTCCCCGGCACGATCATCAGCGGGATCGGCAAACACCCCGCATCGGTCCCGGCGAAGTGGCTGACCAGCGGCCCCGGTGCGCCGCTCGCCGCCGCCGCCAGCACGAGCGCTGCGATATCGTGATTGGCGGCAATCATCTCGCGGATCACCTTGGGGCCTTCGCCTTGGCGGACGGTGATGATCGGTTTGAGGCCCGATTCCTGGATCAGCGTGCCCGCAGCACCCGTCACCAACCCCTCGGCATGCAGCCGCGCTTCTTCCTCGATTGTCGCCTGCACGCCGCCGAAGGGCGTGAATTCGGTCGGCGGCACGAGCGCGAGGATTTCGACGCCGCCGCCGGTCTTCACCGCGCGGCGTGCGGCGAAGCGCAAGGCGATGCCGCTTTCGGGCGTCTCGTCGACGACCACCAGATAGATGCGCATACGGGCTCTCCTCTCCATGGAGATTATCCCGCCATGGTGAGGCCAAGCGCGCGCCCGCGCAAGTCGCGGTCTTGACCGTTCGCACCGGGGGGGCGAGAGACGGCGGAACGGATTCGGTCAGATGAGGACGCGTTGATGCCGGTCGAGATCAAGATGCCAGCGCTTTCCCCGACGATGGAGGAAGGCACGCTGGCGAAATGGCTGGTGAAAGAAGGCGACGCCGTCAAATCGGGCGACCTGCTGGCCGAGATCGAAACCGACAAGGCGACGATGGAGTTCGAAGCGGTCGATGAAGGCGTGATCGGCAAGATTCTGGTGGCCGAGGGTACCGACAATGTGAAGGTCGGGACGGTGATCGCGACGTTGACGGTGGAGGGGGAGAGTGGTCAGGAAAAGCCCTCTCCCCTTCAGGGGAGAGGGTTGGGAGAGGGGACGTCTCAGCCCGTACCGACCTCGGTGGCACCGCCCCCCACTGCCCCTCTCCCCGACCCTCTCCCCGCGAGCGGGGAGAGGGAGAAGAAGGCTGCCCCCTCCGGCGAACGCATCAAGGCGAGCCCGCTCGCGCGGCGTATTGCGGCGGAGAAGAGCATTGATCTCGCTACGCTGACCGGCTCCGGGCCCAACGGGCGGATCGTGAAGGCCGATCTGGATTCATCGCCAGTTGCGCAGGCCGCCGATACTGGGCCCCGGCCTACGCCGGGGAAGCAGGAAGAATCGGCATCGGTGGCAGTGCCAGCTCCCAAGCCAGCCGCAATCCCCGACATTCCGCACGAAGCGACCAAGCTCTCCAACGTGCGCAAGACGATCGCGCGGCGCCTGACCGAATCGAAGCAGACCGTCCCGCACATCTATCTGACGGTCGATATCCGGCTCGACGCGCTGCTCAAGCTGCGCGGCGATCTCAACGCTGGCCTCGCGGCGCGTGGCGTGAAACTGTCGGTCAACGATTTGATCATCAAGGCGCTCGCGGTCAGCCTGATCCAGGTGCCCAAGTGCAACGTCATGTTCACCCCCGATCAGCTGATCTCGTTCGCCCGTGCCGACATTTCGGTCGCGGTCTCGACGCCGAACGGCCTCATCACGCCGATCATCGTCGGTGCCGATACCAAGGGCGTCGCCGCGATCTCGACCGAGATGAAGGATCTCGCCGCACGCGCCCGCGACAACAAGCTGAAGCCGGAAGAATATCAGGGCGGCACCGCCAGCCTCAGCAACATGGGCATGTACGGGATCAAGCAGTTCGAGGCGGTGATCAACCCGCCGCAGGGCATGATTATGGCGATCGGCGCGGGCGAGAAGCGGCCCTATATCATCGACGATGCGCTCGGCGTGGCGACGGTGATGTCGGCAACGGGCAGCTTCGATCATCGCGCGATCGACGGAGCGGACGGTGCCGAACTGATGCAGGCGTTCAAGGCGCTGGTCGAAGCGCCGCTGGCGATGCTGGCCTGATATGGCCCACCTGACATGATCGGGCGGCGGACCCTCATCGAGCTGCTGCATTTGGTGATCGGCGTCGCCGGGGCCGCCGTGATGGCCTATGGCGCGGTGTGGTCGCTGCCGCATGCCAGCGACACGATCTGGGCGGTGATGTTCGGCGTGATGGCGGTGGTGGTGGCGATGAGCATCCGCCCGCTCGTCGCAGCGGCGAAGGCAGACCGACGCTCGACCGATGGATGAAGCGCCCGAAGCCATGCCCGCAATTCGCGCGACGGCGATGGCGTGCGATGCCAATCCCTACGGCAAGATCTTCGTCGGCTGGCTGATGGGGCAAATGGCGCTCGCCGCCGGATCGGTCGCGTCGCGGTTTTGCGGCGGGCGGGCACCGGTGGTCGCGGCCGACGGTTTCAGCTTCACCGCACCGGTCAGCATCGGCGATGAAGTGTCATTCTATGCCGAGATCGTCGGCACCGGGCGGACCTCGATGACGGTCGCGGTCGCGGTGTGGCGGCGCGACCGGCACGGCGAGGGCAGCGAACTCGCCGCGAACGGGCGCTTTACGTTGGTTTCGATGGGCGCGGATGACCGACCGCGGCCGCTACAAGAGATGGTATAAGGAACTCCCCAGTGGCCGACACTTTCGACCTCGTCATCCTCGGTTCCGGCCCCGGCGGCTATGTCGCGGCGATCCGCGCGGCGCAGCTCGGGCTCAAGACCGCGATCATCGAACGTGAGCGCTTGGGCGGGATTTGCCTCAACTGGGGCTGCATCCCGACCAAGGCGCTGCTGCGCACGTCGGAAATCTATCATTACATGCAGCATGCCGCCGATTACGGGCTCAGCGCCGACAATGTCGGGTTCGACCTGACCAAGGTGGTCGAGCGCAGCCGCAAGGTCGCGGGGCAGCTCAATATGGGCGTCAAGGGCCTGATGAAGAAGAACAAGGTGACCGTGTTCGAGGGCACCGGCACGATCACCGCCGTCGGCAAGGTGACGGTCAAGCAAGTCGACAAAACGAGCGACCTCGAAGCCAAGAACATCATCGTCGCCACGGGTGCCCGCGCGCGCGACTTGCCCTTCGCCAAGGCGGACGGCGCGCGCATCTGGACCTATCGCCATGCGATGGTGCCGAGCGAAATGCCGACCAAGCTGCTGGTGATCGGATCGGGCGCGATCGGCGTCGAATTCGCGAGCTTCTACAATGATATGGGCGCGGATGTTACGATCGTCGAAATGCTCCCGCGCATCCTGCCGGTGGAGGATGAAGAGGTCAGCACGTTCATGGATAAGGCGCTGACCAAGCAAGGGATCAAATTGCGCACTGCCACCGGGCTGGAAGCACTCGATGCGACCGCGAAGGGCGTGACCGCCAAGATCAAGGGCAAGGACGGCACCGTCACCGCCGAGGAGTTCAGCCACGCGATCGTCGCGATCGGGATTGTGCCGAACAGCGAAAATATCGGGCTGGAAGCGCTCGGCGTCGAGACCGACCGTGGGCATATCGAGACCGACG
>JBBQLB010000068.1:0-10378 GCA_038327465.1 Sphingomonadales bacterium
CGATCCGCAGCCGAGCAGACCCGCCGCCACCGCGCCATGGAACGCCTCGGGCGCGGCCGCATAGGTCATGCGTGCGGCAACGACGCTCGGCACCAGGCCATGCTCGGCGATCGCCGCGAGTACGGCATTGGCAAAGAAGCGCTGCGTCTCGCTTGGTGTGGCACCGGTAACGAGCAGCCAGAAGTAGCTCGTGAAATCCATCTTGCCGATAATGTCCCCACACAGATCGTGCCCGCGCACTGTGATGGTGTCGGCATCGGAGGTGCAAATCGCGCTAAAGGGTGAATCCTGCTTGCCGATACGCATGCCTGTCAGGCCTTTCCCTAAACGGCCCGATCGCGCGGGCTCCGTGAACTTCGATTTACGAAGTTGATTTCGTATATCGAATTTTCTATGCCTTGCGCCAAGGAGTAGTCAATATGGCCAAGCCGCTCGGCGATGTCACGGTGCTGGAAATGGGGACGTTCATAACCGGTCCCGCGGCCGGCATGCTGCTCGCCGATCTGGGCGCCGACGTCATCAAGATCGAGCGGCCCGATGGCGGGGATCCGTTTCGAGCCTTCAAGGGCGGACATTACAGCCCGCATTTTCAAACCTATAACCGCAACAAACGCTCGGTCACGCTCGATACGCGTGGCGGCGATGATCTGGCGGCGTTCGACCGCATGATCGCCGACGCCGACATTTTTATCCAGAATTTCCGGCCCGGGGTCGCGTCGAAGCTCAATGTCGACCCCGATCGACTCCGCGCGATCAACCCGCGGCTCATCTATCTGTCGATCTCGGGGTTTGGTGCGACCGGCCCCGATCGCGATCGGCCCGCGTTCGACACCGTCGCACAAGCCGCGAGCGGATTCCTCCGCCTACTCGTCAATCCCGCCAATCCGCGCGTCGTCGGCCCGGCGCTCGCCGATGCGATCACTGGCTTTTACGGCGCGTACGGCGTGCTGGCAGCGCTGCACGAGCGCGAGCGCACCGGCCACGGGCGTCTGGTCGAAGTGTCGATGTTCGAGGCGATGGCGCATTTCAACCTCGACGATTTCACGCATTATCTGTCGGCGGGCGAAGTGATGGGGCCGTACAGCCGCCCCAATGTCTCGCAATCCTATGTCTTTCAATGCAGCGACGCCGGCTGGCTTGCACTGCACATGTCATCGCCGCCCAAATTTTGGGAAAATCTGGCTGTAGCCGTCGGCCAGCCCGACATGCTCGACCGCCCCGAATTCGCGAGCCGCAGCGCGCGGATCGACAATTACGAAAAGGTCGCCGCGTTTCTTGCCCCGATTTTCGCGACGCGGAATCGCGCCGATTGGTGCGCCGTGCTGGAACGGCTCGAAGTGCCGCACTCGCCGGTTTACAGCGCGCCCGAAGTGATCGAGACCGCGCAGGCACAGCACCTGCAATTGTGCATCGAGGATCCGGCGGGTCCGCATGGCACTTTCCGCACGATCCGTTCACCGCTGAGCTTCGACGGCGAGCGCATGCTCGAGGTGACCGCACCGCCGACGCTTGGCCAGCACAACGACCTGCTGCTCGGCGAACGCCTTGCAGCCACGCCGTAGCCGACCGCAGTCCTATGCTTGCCCAACCCGGCGCCGCCCGGTAACGCGGGCCATGCCCGGCCTCGCCAAACCGCCCAAGGACAGCGAGTATCTCTCGACGCTCGAGCGGGGCTTACGCGTTTTGCGCGCCTTCGATGCGACGCACCCGGAAATGCAGTTGAGCGAAGTCGCACAGATCACCGGGCTCAGTCCTGCGGTCGCCCGGCGCTGCCTCAACACGCTGGTCCAGCTTGGCTATGTCGCGCAATTCGGGCGCAAATTTCTGCTGCGCCCCGAAGTGCTGAGCTTCGGCACCAGCTATTTGTCGTCGATGAATATTGATCAGGTCGTATTGCCGCCGCTGCAGCGGGTGCGGGACGATACCGGTGACAGTTCGTCGATGGCGGTGTTGTCGGGCGACGACATTCTCTATGTCGCGCATGTTTCGACCAATCGGCGGATCCGGCTCGGCGCGACGGTCGGCACGCGATTTCCCTTGCACGCGACCTCGCTCGGCAAGGTCTTGCTCGCTTTTCAAGACGAGGCGCTGATCGCTGCCTATTTCGATCGCGCCGAACTTACCCGCTTCACAGAGCGCACGGTGACGACGCGCGCAGCGCTGGAGCAACGCCTCTCCAGCACCCGCACGACCGGTTACGATTCCGCGCTCGACGAGCTTGATTACGGGCTGGTTTCGGTAGCCGTGCCGGTCCTGGATGCCGACCGGCGGATCGTCGCGGCGATCAACTGCTCGACATCGACGACGCGCATTTCGCAGGACGAACTGGTGCGAACCCGGTTGCCGATGCTGCGCGAGGCGGCGGTCGAAATCGGTCACGCGCTGCAGCGCTGGCCCGCGCTGATTCACTCGCTCCACCAGAACTGAGCGCGCTACACCGAGCGTAGTAGGCCAGCGATCGGCTGGCACCTACGGACCACGCAGCGCGTCAAAAGTTCGCATATCGAACTTGACTTCGAATTACGAAATAACCTAATCACCCGCAGGTAGGTTTGGTGACGTGACGCTTGGCGAAAAGGCAAGGCATGCACCGGTTTCGGGGGAGGATTTCGGGTGCAAAAGGCTGCTCTTTGGACACGCGCCATGTTGGCAGGATCAATCTCGGCATTGGCGATGAGCGTGGCGATGCCCGCATTGGCGCAGGATGCGCCGCCATCGCCACAGGCAGAAACCGATCCCAATGACATCGTGGTAACGGCGCTGCGGCGCGATACACGGCTGCAGGACACCCCCGCTACGATCACCGCCTTCGATTCCAAGACAATCGAAGCCGCCGGCATCGACAAGCCCGCCGATTTCATCGGGCTGACCTCGAACGTCCAACTGATCGAGACGCAAAATGTCGGCAACGCCTTCGTCATCATTCGCGGCATCACGCAGAACCGCAATTCCGAGCCATCGGTCGCCGTCGTCGTCGACGGGGTGCAGCAGGTCAACGCCGCCCAGTTCAATCAGGAACTGTTCGATATCGATCAGATCGAAATCCTGAAAGGGCCCCAGGGCGGCCTCTATGGTCGCAATGCCATCGGCGGCGCGATCGTCATCACAACCAAGGATCCGACCGACACATTCGAAGGCCGCGTGATGGCCGGGATCGACAATGGCTTCGGCTACACCGTCCGCGCCGGGCTAAGCGGGCCGATCGCGGACACGCTCAAATTCCGCGTGTCTGGCTCGTGGCGTGATACCCAAGGCTATATTCCTAACACTTTCCTTGGCAAGGATGCCGATCCGGTCAAGGATTTCTCGATCCGCGCCAAGCTGTTGTGGCAGCCGAGCGACAACTTCAGCGCCGATCTGCGCGGCTTCGTGTCGCTGCTCAAGACGCAGGCGTTCTACTACAACATCGTCACCGACGTAAACGACGTCAGCTTGCCGGTGCGCGTCAATAACGCCGGGATCGACAATCGCGATATCTACAATGTGTCGCTAAAGCTCGATTACAAGGCGGATTGGGGATCGATCCGGTCGGTCACTTCGTACGACAAGGTCACCGAAATTCTGACCGGCGACGCGTTCGACTTTCTGCCAATTCCGGAATCCCTGCTGTTCCGTTTTTTCGGCTTCGATCTCAACCAGAGCCAGTTCCTCGAGGTCAAGGCGATCAGCGAGGATCTGCGGATTTCCTCACCCGACAATCAGGCCTTCACCTGGTCGCTCGGCACCTATCTGATCCAGACCGACCGCTATATTTCGACGGGCAATCTGGTCGATACCGGCAAAGGCGTCACGGCAGTCTATCGCACGCCGAGCACCAACCCACTCAACCCGCAGGCGACCTTCCTTGCCGACAGTCAGGACAATTTCGCCTGGGCAATATACGGCTCGCTTGGGTATGAATTCTCCAAGCAGTTGCGGATCGACGGATCGCTCCGTTACGACCGCGATAATCGCAGCAACACCACGCTGACGCCCGCCGCCTTCATCCCGGTCGTCACTGGCTTCCCGGCGGGAACGCCAGGCCAGGTGCGCGATCGGTCGTTCTCGGCATGGCAGCCAAAGGTGACGGTGACGTGGAAACCCGCCAAGAATCTGACGCTCTATGGCGGGTTTAGCCGCGGCTTCCGTTCAGGCGGCTTCAACCAGACCGGCGTTGGCGCGGTTGCGGCGGGGACCGGCGTGGTCGGGGTCGGCGACATCTATCAGGCCGAGACCGCCGATACTTTCGAGGTTGGTTTTAAGAGCACGCTGTTCAACAATCTGCTGACCTTCAACGGCAGCGCCTATACGACGCAATCGAAGAACGGCTATTTCTTCGTCTTCTTGGCGGCAAACTCGACGCAGAATCTTGGCAATGTGCCCGAGGCCCGGCTGCGCGGGTTCGAGCTCGAAACCGCCATCCACCCTGCGCGCGGGCTCGAATTCAACGTCGGGCTTGGCGTTACCTATTCGAAAATCAAGCGCTTCCCCGATCCGACCGTGATCGGCAACGAAGCGCCCTTCATCTCGCGCTACACGCTTAATGTCGGCGGGCAGTATGAGTCGCGAATCAACGGCGGCGACCTGAAGGCGCGGCTGCGTGTCGATTATCGTCGCACCGGTCGCACCTGGTTTGATGTCACCAATTCGACCTCACGCAACCCAGTCGATCTGGTCGATACCCGTCTCTCGCTCGACGGTGGCAAATGGTCCGTCACTGCCTTCGCGAGCAATCTGTTCGACAAGAAATACAATGCCGAGTTCTCGCCCGGCGGCTTCGTGTTCAAGGCGCGGCCGCGGATTTTCGGGCTCGAAGGCACCGTCAAATTCTGAAGGAAAGACTTTCCGTGACCCGCGTCCTGATTCTCTATTACTCTTCCTATGGCCATGTCGAAACGCTGGCGCACGCGGTCGCGGCGGGCGTGCGCGGCGTTCCCGGTTGCGAAGCCGTGCTCAAGCGCGTCCCCGAGATCATGGCGGAAGACGCGGCGCGGGCGGCTGGGATGAAATTCGATCAGGCGGCGCCGATCGCGACGCCCGACGAGCTCGCCGACTATGACGCGATCATCTTCGGCACGCCAACGCGCTTCGGCAATATGGCAGCACAGATGCGCAATTTCCTCGACCAGACCGGTGGGTTGTGGGCACGCGGTGCGTTGGTCGGCAAAGTCGGCAGCGTGTTCGCGAGCACCGCGAGCCAGCATGGCGGGCAGGAAACCACGATCACCTCGTTCCACACTACCTTGCTCCATCACGGTATGGTCATCGTCGGCTTGCCATACAGCTTCGCCGGCAACTCGATCATGACCGAGATCAGCGGCGGGACACCCTATGGCGCGACGACGATCGCCGGCGGCGACGGCAGTCGGATGCCAAGCGACAACGAACTTGCAGGTGCGCGCTTTCAAGGCGACCATGTCGCGCGGATCGCGCAGAAACTGACGAGCTGACCGACCGCACTTTTCGAATCGACAGGAGCAGATCATGAGCGCCCATTTGCCCAGCCGCTTGCACCACACCGCCTATGTCTCGAAGGATCTCGAGGCGACGCGCCATTTTTATGAAGATATTCTCGGCTTCCCGCTGACCGCGACCTGGTGCGAGCAGGAAGATCTGTTCGGCAAGGAACGCACCTATTGCCACTGCTTTTTCGGCTTGCCCGATGGCAGCGCGATGGCATTCTTCTCGTTCGCCGATCCCGCCGATCAGGCCGAATTCGGCCCTGAATTGCCGTCGAGCCCGTTCCGCCATCTGGCACTCACCGTCGATGCGGCAGCGCAGGCCGAGCTCGAGCGCCGGATTGCCGCCGCCGGGTTTGTCGAACCGGCCACCTATGTGCTCGAACATGGTTATTGCCGTTCGGTCTATGTCACCGATCCCGACGGCATGATCCTCGAATTTACCTGCGACGCCGACCATGCGCCGCAGATCAATGCGCTTCGCCTGCAGGATGCGCATAGCGAGCTCAAGCGCTGGCTCGCGGGCGATCATCGCCCCAATAACGACGTGCGGCATTTGGCCGAAGCCGCGCATTGATCTGATCCGGGCGCGCGCGGTGCTGGAGGCTGCGGCGGCAGAGCGCGACGTGGATGTCGGCGACGGCACGCTCTGTGTCTCGGTGGCGGGCCATGGCGGGGAGATCGTGATGCTGCACGGCTGGACGCTCGATCGCCGCAATTGGGCACCGCAATTGCCGATCGCCGACGCAGCCCGGCTGGTGATGCCCGATCGACGCGGCTTCGGGCAATCCACCGCGCCCGCCGATCTCGCGCGCGAATGGCAGGACATCGATCATTTGGTTGAGCGCGAACGCTTCGTTCTGGTCGGGCTCTCGCAGGGCGCGTCGGTTGCGCTCGACTATGCGCGGCGCCGACCCGATCGGCTCGCCGGGCTGGTGCTCGTCGGCGCGCCGCTGCACGGTGCCGTCGCCCATGATCACGAGGAGGATGTCCTGCCTCGCAGTCGCTATGCCGCGATGGTCGCAGCGGGGCGGCTGGCGGCGATGAAGGCCGAATGGCGCGCACACCCGCTGACTCGCACATCGCCTACCGCCGGGCCGCTGCTGGCCGCGATGCTCGACAGCTACGACGGTCGCGACCTGCGCGCGGTGCAGGCCGCGATAACGATCACCGCCGCCGATATCGCTGCATTGCCGATGCCCGTGCTCGCGATGGCCGGGGCGCAGGACACGGCGTGGCGGCGCCGGGTCGCTGCCTTCATTGGCGCGACGGCGCCGCTAGGCGGGGTCGTTTCGATCACTGATGCCGGCCATCTCTGTAATCTCGACAATCCCGCACACTTCAACGCGGTGCTCGCTGACTTCCTTACCCTGATCCTTCACTAAAAGGCACGAACCATGCTGCTCCCGACTTCGCTCGTTGGCTCCTACACCCAGCCCGATTGGCTGATCGACAAGGTCAAGCTCGCCGGACGCTTCCCGCCCCGGGTGCGCGCTACCGAGCTTTGGCGAGTCGCCCCAGAATGGCGCGAACAGGCGTTCGACGATGCGACGATTCTCGCGATCCGCGACCAGGAACGCGCCGGGCTCGATATCATCACCGACGGCGAGATGCGGCGGGAGAGCTATTCGAACCGCTTCGCGACCGCACTTGACGGCGTCGATCTCGACAATCCGGGTGTCGCGCTCGATCGCAGTGGCGAGCCCAACCCGGTGCCGCGCGTGACGGGCAAGATCCGCCGTCGTCACGCGGTCGAAGCGGGCGATGTGGCGTTCCTGCGCGCCAATACCGATCGGATGATCAAGATCACCGTACCGGGCCCGTTCACCATGTCACAGCAAGCGCAGAACGACTTCTACGCCGATGAGGCGGAAATGGCGCATGACTATGCGGTAGCGGTTAATGCCGAGATCAAGGATCTGTTCGCCGCCGGTGCCGACATCGTCCAGATCGACGAGCCTTATATGCAAGCGCGGCCCGCCAAAGCGCGCGAATTCGGGCTCGATGCGGTGCGCACCGCGCTCGAAGGCGTGACCGGTCGGACCGCGCTGCACATTTGCTTTGGCTATGCGGCGATCATTCACGAGCGGCCGGAAGGGTATAATTTTCTGCCCGAACTCGCCGATACCGACCTCTCAGACATTTCGATCGAAACCGCGCAGTCCAACCTCGACTGCAGCATCCTGGAGAAGCTGACTGGCAAAACGATCATCCTCGGGGTGCTCGACCTGTCGACGCACGAAATCGAGACGCCCGAGACGGTTGCCGCGCGCATCCGCCGCGCGCTGCCGTACGTGCCCGCCGAAAAGCTGGTGATCGCGCCCGATTGCGGCCTTAAGTACCTGCCGCGCGACGTCGCTTTCGGCAAGATGAAGGCCATGGCCGAAGGTGCCGCGATCGTCCGGGCAGAGCTGGCATGAGCGCGGGGCGTTTCCTTACCACCCATGTCGGCAGCCTGCCGCGCCAGGACGATTTGATCGCGCTGATGTTCGCCAAGGAAGAAGGCTTGCCGCTCGATCCGAGCGCAGTCGAGGCGCGGATCGAAGCCGCCGTGGACTATGTCGTCACTAAACAGGCCGAAGCCGGTATCGATATCGTCAACGATGGCGAACAGTCGAAGCCGAGTTATGCGACCTATATCAAGGATCGGCTCAACGGCTTCGGCGGCAGCGGCAACAGCTATGTCTTCGCCGATGTCGAGGATTTCCCCGGCGTCAAGCAACGCATCTCGGGCGACGCGGGACGCAAGCACCGCAAGACACCTGCCTGCAACGCGCCGATCACTGTCAAGGACATGACTGCGGTCGAAGCCGATACACGCACGCTGAACACGGCGATCGCCAAACATCCAGCGCGGCAGGCGTTCATGAGCGCAGCCTCGCCTGGCGTCACAGCGCTATTCTTCGCCAACGACTATTACGACAGCGACGAGGCCTATCTTTTCGCGCTCGCCGAAGGGCTGCGCCACGAATATGAAGCGATCGCCGCCGCTGGCATCACACTCCAGATCGATTGCCCCGATCTGGCGATGGGTCGCCACACGCAGTTTCGCGACCTGACGCTGTCGCAATTCCGCGACCGGATGATGCTCAACATCGAAGCGCTCAACCGCGCGACCGCCAACATCCCCGAAAGCCAATTGCGGATGCACATGTGCTGGGGCAATTATCCTGGACCACACCATTGCGACGTACCTTTCAAGGACATCATCGACCTCGTCTGGCGCGCACGCCCGCATGCGATCCAGTTCGAGGCCGCCAACCCACGCCACGCACACGAATTTGAGATGTTCAAGGAAATCGGCCTCCCCGAGGGCAAGGTGTTGATCCCCGGCGTCGTCGAATGCCAGTCGAACTATATCGAGCATCCCGAGCTGATCGCGCAGCGGATCGGTCGCTATGCCGATCTGGTCGGGCGGGACAATGTCATGGCGGGCGTCGATTGCGGCTTTTCCGTGCATGTCGGATCGGGCGGAGTCGATCGCGATATCGTCTGGGCGAAAATGGCTGTGCTTGCAGAGGGCGCTCGGATCGCGACGGCGAGATATTGGTGACGTCTCCTCACTTGAAGAACGCACCGGACGTCATGACGCTGCGATAGGCTCCTCCCGAGGTGGGTCTATCCGGCGGCCGATTGGGCGCGGGGCGGCTTGCGGAACATCGGAAGATATCGCGCTGCGGCATGTCGGTTTGGAAGTGTCGGGAATGGCCAACCTCCCGAAGGGGCGTAGCGCAACCTCGGGTCATATGGCCGTGGCATTACGCGACACGGGTTGCTATATGCAACGGAAGTTGCGGCCAGGAGCCGGGGGAGCGCCATGCCAATCCAAGCCAAAGTCAATGGGAAGCCCGTCACCTTTCAGGTCGAACCCGATACTCCCTTATTGTGGGCGATCCGTGAAGAGCTAGGGATGACCGGCACCAAATTCGGCTGCGGCATTGCCGCGTGCGGGGCGTGCAGCGTGCATGTCGATGGGGAAGTGGTGCGCTCGTGCAGCGTGCAAATTGGCGATATTGCAGGCAAAGAAATTACGACGATCGAGGGTCTGGCCAAGCCCGATGGTACACTTCACGCGCTTCAGGCCGCGTGGATCGAGCATCAAGTCCCGCAATGCGGCTATTGCCAGTCGGGCCAGTTGATGGCCGCCGCCGCCTTGCTCGCCGCGACCGCTAAACCGACTGACGCGCAGATAGATGCGGCGATGACCAATATCTGTCGCTGTGGCACCTATCCCCGTATCCGCGCGGCGATCCACGCCGTCGCCGGCCAGGCTTGAGGAGCGGCACGATGGGCGTTTTGCGCAGAAGCTTCCTGATCGGTGGGGCGGCAGTGGTCGGCGGCGGCATTTTCGCGATCGAATATGCCGACAGTTCGGCGCGATCGTCCGCCGCGAAGCTGACCGAGAGCGATGGCACGCATAATTTCGCGACATGGCTGCGGATCGGCACCGATGACAAGGTCACGGTGTTTTCCCCGCATACCGACATCGGGCAAGGCTCGAACACAGGTCTGGCGCAGATGCTCGCCGATGAGCTCGATGCGGCGTGGACGCATGTCGAAGTGCTCTCGGCCCCCGCAGAACCAAGCTTCGCCAACGTCGCGCTAGGACGTGGCTTCCTCTCCGAAATGACGGGCTATCCCGGCGTGGTTGGGGCAATCCCGACGTCGATCCTGTCGGCGATCGCACGGTCGATGAATTTGCAGATCACCGGCGGCTCCTCCGCGCTGCGCTTTACCGGCCAAAAGGCAATGCGTGTGGTTGGCGCGGCAACGCGTCTGGCGCTGGTCGATGCCGCCGCAAGCCGCCTCGGCGTGCCTGCGGCCGAGCTGACCACGGCGGACAGCAAGGTCATTCACGCCAAATCTGGCCGCTCGTTGCGCTATGGCGAGCTGGTCGAGGATGCCGCCCGCCGCCCGCTTAACAGCGCGCCGAAGCTGAA
>JBBQLB010000069.1:0-10043 GCA_038327465.1 Sphingomonadales bacterium
TTTACTCGCGTTGCCGGCCCGCTCCCCCACCCGCCCCCCCATTCTGGATATACTGTGGGTGGCCGGGTGGGGGAGCGGGCCGGCACCGCCAAAACGCGGCTCACCGCGTTTTCCAACACTCCGCCACTCCGCATCGCGTTCGTCCAATCGCAAGCTATTTCGATTGGCCGACAACGGCGCTATAGCGCGCAGGCAACCAGAGGAAATCGATCATGTCCCTCCGCCCGTGGCGCGACATCAACCGCCGTCAGAGCCGCCAGATCATGGTCGGGAACGTCCCCGTCGGCGGCGACGCGCCGGTCAGCGTCCAGACGATGACCAACACCCCGACCAGCGACGCGAAGGCGACGATCGACCAAATCCGCCGCTGCGAAGAGGCCGGGGTCGACATCATCCGCGTCTCTTGCCCCGATGTGGAAAGCACCGCCGCGCTCAAGCAAATCGTCCGCGCGAGCCGCGTGCCGATCGTCGCCGACATCCATTTCCACTATAAGCGCGGGCTCGAAGCCGCCGATGCGGGGGCGGCGTGCCTGCGCATCAACCCCGGCAACATCGGCTCGGCGGCACGCGTCAAGGAAGTGGTCGATGCGGCCAAATCGAACGGCTGCGCGATTCGCATCGGCGTGAATGGCGGCAGCCTCGAGCGGCATTTGCTCGAAAAATATGGCGAGCCGTGCCCGGATGCTCTGGTCGAATCGGCGATGGACCATATCAAGCTGTTGCAGGACCATGATTTTCACGAATTCAAGGTCGCGGTGAAAGCGTCGGACTTCTTCCTCGCGGTCGCCGCTTATCAGCAACTTGCCGAATTGGTCGATTGCCCGTTGCATCTCGGCATCACCGAAGCGGGCGGGTTCGTCGGCGGGACGGTCAAATCGGCGATCGGGATCGGCTCGCTTTTGTGGTACGGCATTGGCGACACAATCCGCGTCTCGCTCTCGGCCGAGCCCGAAGATGAAGTGCGTGTCGGCTTCGAAATCCTGAAGGCGCTCGGCATCCGCAACCGCGGCGTCCGCGTGGTGTCGTGCCCGAGCTGCGCGCGGCAGGGCTTTGACGTGATCCGCACCGTGCAGGCGCTCGAAGAACGGCTCCAGCACATCCGCACGCCGATGAGCCTTTCGGTGCTCGGCTGCGTCGTCAACGGCCCCGGCGAAGCGCGCGAAACCGATATCGGCCTGACCGGCGGCGGCAATGGCAAGCATATGGTGTATCTGTCGGGCGTGACCGATCACACGGTGAATAGCGAAGATATGCTCGAACACATCGTCAAGCTGGTCGAGGAAAAAGCGGCGGCGATCGAAGCGCATGACGCGGCGGTGGCAGGAGTGCAGGCGGTGGCGGCGGAATAGGGCTTCGGGTCGCGACCGCGCCGTCTTTACCGCTCGTTATCCGTAAACTTTAGCCGCGCCCTAAAGCCGCTGCGGTACGCTTACCGCCATGAAACTCGCGCTCGGCTCTGTCATCGTCGTCGGGATCGGCATCGGGCTCGCTTTGCCCGCTGCCAAGCGCCCGCCCGCGCCTGCACCCGCAGCGGTCGCGGCGACCGCCGAGGCCCCGCGCGACGTGCCAGTGCCGACGCGGATCGAGCGCAGCAATAGCGGCCACTTCCTCACCGTGGCGGAGGTCAACAAGGAACCGATCCGCTTCCTCGTCGATACTGGCGCCGATATCGTCGCGCTGACGATGGAGGATGCCAGACGCGCGCATGTCGATTTCGATCCTGATCGGTTCGAAATCGTCGGCAAGGGCGCGGCCGGCGAAGTCCGCGGACAGGAAGTGCGGATCGCCGACATCGTGCTCGACGGCAAACGCGTATCCGATGTGCGTGCGGTGGTGCTCGAAGACAGCGAAATGTCGCTGTTGGGGCAGACCTATCTTCGCCATATCGACACGGTGAAGATCAGCGACGACATGATGACGCTGGAATAGGTCGCTGTCCGACCTAGTATCTTTTCCCTGACACGCGGCGTCGGTGGCGCTATCGACGCCCCCGATGAAAGCCGTGTCAGCCAACCTTGCCTTCGCCGTCGCCGCCGCTGGTATCGCCAGCTACTCGGTGATGGATGCGATCATGAAGGACATGTCGATCCTGCATGGCGCGTATAGCGCGGTGCTGTGGCGATCTGTGGCGGGCGTGTTCCTGCTGGGGCCGGTCTTCCTTGCGCGGCGCAAAGCATGGCCGGGGCGCGCGGCGCTGACGCTGCACATCGCACGCGGCGCCGTTGCGGGGGGATCCGTGCTATTGTTCTTCTGGGGGCTGGTGCGCGTGCCGATGGCGCAAAGCGTGGCGCTGACCTTCCTCGCCCCGCTGATCGCCCTGTTCCTCGCCGCCGCGACGCTTGGTGAGCAGATCCGGCGCGCTGCGATCGGCGGATCGGTCGTCGCTAGCGTGGGCGTATTGGTCATCGCTGCGGGACAAGTCCAGGCACACGCTTCGGCAGAGGTCGTGCTCGGCTCGGTGGCGGTGGTGCTTGCCTCGATCCTCTACGCCGGCAGCCTGATCCTGCTGCGGAAACAAGCGCAGGTCGCCGATCCGTTGGAGGTCGCCTTGTTCACCTCGATCGTGCTGGGCGGTATATTGCTGTTCGGCGCGCCGTGGTTCTCGGCGTTTCCCGCGGTCGCGTACATCCCGCACATTTTTGGTGCCGCCGCGCTCGGATCGGTCTCGGCCATGGCGCTCGCTTGGGCCTATGGGCATGCCGAGGCGCAAGTATTGGCACCGGTCGAATATACTGCCTTCGTGTGGGCGGCGTTGCTCGGCTGGTGGGTGTTCGGCGAGACCGTGTCGCTCTACACGGTCGCCGGTGCGGCGCTAATCATCGCCGGGTGCATCGTCGCAGTACGAGGATCGACCGCTGCCCCCGCGCCGCAAACCGAGGCTGCCGCATGACCACCCAAATCCGCCCCGCCACCGCCGCCGATGTAGCGCTGATCCTGCAATTGGTGCGCGATCTCGCCGCGTTCGAACGCGAGAGCGACAAGGTCATCGCCACCGAGCCGATGCTGTTCGAGGCGCTGTTCGGCCCGCATCCGGCGGCCGAGGCGGTGATCGCCGAGCTCGACGGCGCGCCCGTCGGCATGGCATTGTTCTTCCACAATTTCTCGACTTGGACCGGCTGGCGCGGGCTGTACCTCGAGGATCTCTACGTCACGCCGGAGGCGCGCGGCGCGGGCGTCGGCAAGGCACTGCTTCAGCATCTGGCTGGGCTGGCGATCGAACGTGGCTGCACGCGCTTCGAATGGTCGGTGCTCGACTGGAACGAGAAGGCGATTCGCTTCTACCGCGCGATGGGTGCGGAGCCGATGGACGAATGGACCGTCTACCGCGTCACCGGCGATGCGCTTGCGGCACTTGCGGGGCGGGACTGAGTCCCGCCCCTGGCGGATCAGCCCTTGACGGCGTCCCCAGCCTTTTTCGCCGCTTCATAGCGCGCGATCGCCTCGATCGTTACGCGCGCTGCCTCAGCCGCATCGCCCCAGGTGCCAATGCGGACCCACTTCTTCTTTTCCAGATCTTTGTAATGCGTGAAGAAATGCTCGATCTGCTCGAAAACGATGTCGGGCATGTCGCCGCGCTCATTGACGTTCGAATAATAGGGAAAGGTCGAATCGACCGGCACGCAGACGAGCTTCTCGTCGCCGCCGGCTTCGTCTTCCAAATTGAGCACCGCGATCGGCCGCGCGCGCACGACGCAGCCCGGAATGAACGGCGAGCGCGCAATGACGAGTGCGTCGAGCGGATCGCCATCGGGCGACAGCGTGTGCGGGATGAAGCCGTAATTCGCCGGATAGCGCATCGGCGTGTGCAGGATGCGGTCGACGAACAGCGCGCCGCTCGCTTTGTCGAATTCATACTTCACTGGCTCGCCGCCGCTCGGCACTTCGATGATGACGTTGAGGTCTTCGGGCGGGTTCTTGCCGACCGGGATCATGTCGATGCGCATGCGAAATCCTTGATGTGAAACACGGTGCCGCCGCGCCCCTTACCGGGGCGTCAGCAAGCGATCCAGGCCACCCTCTCCGGTGCCGATCTTCTGGAGGTGCGGATAGCGCAGGCCGCCATGATAGTCGATGCTGACCGGCGCGATCGTTTCATTGGCCTTTATCAGCAGCACGATCGGTTCCTTGCGCGTCTTGGCGGCGGTCAGCGCGGCCTTCATCGCTTCGTTCGAAAACGCCGTCCCATCGACCGCGACGATCGTGTCGCCGGGGGTCAGGCCCGCCTTGAACGCAGGGCCGTCCCAGCTCACCCCGGTCAATCCGCCATCCTTGTTGATCGTCAGCCCAAGCGAATAGCTGAGATCGGTATTTTTCCGCGCCGCCTCGGCATTCCTGAAGGCAAGGGTGGGCGTTTCGTCATAGACGAGCTTGTAGCCATTCGCCTCGAACCCTTTCAGCGGGGCGGGCGCGCCGGTCTCGGTCAGCCGCTGCTTGAGCAGGCTCGCCCAGTCATAAGGCTGCACCGCGTTGAGCGTCGCGACGACATCGTCGAACGTATAGGTCACCTCACCATAATCGCCATCGGTCAGACCGAAGAAGGCGCGCGCGAAATCGTCGATCGACTTGGTCCCGCCGGATTGTGCGCGCAGGATCGAATCGACCTCCATCCACACCAACAGGCCCTCATTGTAATAATCTTCCGAGCGCTGATAGCTGACCCAGCCGCGCGGACGGCGCTGCGACATGGTCGGATCGTTGGTGGTGTCGATCAGCGGCTTCCAGTTGCGGCCGGGGCGATTGTCGAGCTGCGCGAGGATCGCGGCATAGCCGTCGAGCGTATCCTGCTTCGACACCATCCCCGATCGCGCCTGTAGCACATAGCCCCAGAATTGCGTCTGCCCCTCATACACCCACAGCAGCGAATCGCGCATCGGGGTGCGGTAATCGGGCGTCCAGAGATCGGCACCGCGGCGGAATTTGCCGTCCCAGCTATGGGTATATTCGTGCGGCAGCAGGTTGCGCGATCCCGGGCCATCCTTCCATTTGGTGAAATAACCGGGCTTCACGCCGTCTTCCGAACTGCGATGATGCTCGAGGCCCTGCCCGCCGATCTGGTCCGAGAAGGACAGCAGGAAGGTGTAATTGTCGTAATGCTCTGCACCGAACAGCTTCACCGCCTGCGTCACAAGGTTCTTGTGCGCGTCGATCTGTTCGGGCGTCGCAGCCAGTTCCTCGGGCTTGTCGGCATAAACGTCGAGATTGACGCGCGGCGACAGCGCCCAGCGCTTGAAATAGCGTCCGGCAACCACGGGTGAGTCGACCAGCACTTCGTAATTGGTCGGCTCGTACGTGTAGACCGACCCCGTCGCCTTGGACGGCAGGCCCGATGAGGCGGTCCATCCTGCGGGGTAGGTGACTTTTGCCTGCACCGGAATCTGCCGCGTGAAATATCCGGCCGGATACAGGCTCATCGAATTCCACTGTAGCCGCAGAATGTCGGGCCCCATCACGATATTGCCCTGATCGGCGGCAGTGGCGGAGAGGAATTGCAGATCGATGTCGAGGCTGTTGGCGCCCGCGGGCACGTCGATATGGAAGGCGGTCACGTCGACCGGGTCGCGCGTCCAGGCGATTTCCCGATTACCATTTGGGCCACTGGCACGAATGTGCAGGCCAGCCAATTTGTCGATCTGCCCGGTCGGCGAATGGTTGCCCGGCAGCCATTTCGGGAAGAGCAGCACCATCGGCCCCGCTGCAACGCCGGTGATCCGCTCGCGTGTCGTGAAGATGCCGCGCTTGGTGTCGGTCGCGTCGATGTCGAGCTCGATCCGGCCGGGAAAGGGGATGTCGCGCGCTGTGGGGATCGTATCGACGTAAGGGACTGGCTGCGGTTTGGAATTCTCCGCGAGCGCCGGGGCAGCGCAGGAAGCAAGCAGCATGAGGGTAAACGCGGCGCGACGAATCATATGATTATGCCCCTGAGACAGAAATTTGCGGTTGTGTAAGCGGGCATTGCGGCTGGCGTCCAGCCCAAGCGCTACGATCCGCTGCTGCTGCCGAGCACGTTGATCGTGAAGGCGAGCACGCCGATGTTGAACACGAACGCGGCAAGGCATTGCCCGAGCACGACGCGGCGCACCGCGCGCGACGAAATCTCCACGTCGGAGGTCTGGAACGTCATGCCGAGCGTGAAGCTGAAATAGAGGAAGTCCCAATAATCTGGCTCGTCGCATTTCGGGAAATCGACGCCGCCTGCGTCCTTCCCGTCACCGTCGGAATAGAACAGGTGCGCATAATGCAAGGCATAGATGGTGTTTGAGAAAAGCCACGCCAGCACCAGTGTCGCGATCACCAAGGCAATCGCGAAGGTGTCGGCTTTGCCCTGCAATTCCTTGGCGACCGAGATCAGGATCACGACCATCGTTACGCCGGTGAGCACCAGCAGCCCGGCGCGGTTTGCGTCATTGGCTTGCGCCGCCTTGCGCATCTGCGCCGCCTCGCCTTTGCGCAGCAAGGTCGAGATCGCAATCAGGAACACCGCCGCCGCCACGTCGAACGCGGTCATGATGCCGCGCCCCCAGCCAAGCCCAAGTCCGTATTGGGGAATCGCCACGAACAGCCCGCCCACGAACAAAGCCGTGAACAGGATGAAGCGTGGCGGCGCGATTTTCTGGCCGAGATTGAGGGTCATGGGCAGTGCTACCGCGCCCGCCCCCCTCAATGCAACGCGCGCTGTAGCATCACGCCCGCGATGAACAGCAGATACACGCCGAACACGCGCTTGAGCGGTTCGGCGGGGAGCGCATGCGCGGCCGCCACGCCGAGCGGCGCGGTGAGGATCGACATCGACGTGATGACGCCCGCCCCCAGCAGATTGACGTAGCCGACCGATCCGACCGGTAGACCGGACTTGCCAAGGCCAATCAGCGTCCAGCCGATCGTGCCGGGCACCGCGATGATGAAGCCGAACCCGGCGGCGGTCGCGATCGCCTTGTGGATCGTGCGACCGCACAAGGTCATCACGATCACCGCGACCGTCCCGCCGCCAATGCCGAGCAGTGAGGAGAACAGGCCCAAACTCCCGGCGATTCCGGCGCGCGCCGCCCCCGTCGGCATCGTGTCGCTGATCTGCCTCCGCGCGAGTTTGGGCACGAGGAAATTGATCGCCATCACCGCGATGCCGCTCGCAAAGATGATCGTCAGCGTCGTGCCCGTGAGGCGGCTGGCGAGCAGCACGCCCACCCCAACACCGAGCACGATCCACGGCGCCCAGCTTTTCAAGATATCGAAATCCACCGCCCCGCGCTTGGCATGGCTGAGTGTTGAGCGCAGCGACGTGATGACGATCGTGGCGAACGACGTGCCGATCGCGACATGGGTATCTTCGGCACGCGCTCCACCCAGCAGCGGCAGCAACGCGACCATCGCGGGCACGACGACGAATCCGCCGCCGATCCCAAACAGTCCGGCGGCGAACCCGGCGAACAATCCGGCCGCCAACAATGCGAGGATCGCCGGACCCCATTCGATCAAGAGGCTCACGGTCGGCGCAACTTCAAAGGACGCATGAATACCTTCGGAAAATGAGTCCGGGAATCCTGCGGATGCTGCAAGGGGCTGTTGTCGCCCCCCTTGAGTGCTTTGCTGCGGGGAGGAATGAAGCGTGTCAAGCATCAACCACCCCTTCGTGACCCCGGCCTTGAGCCGGGGCCCATCGTTCAGCGCACACACCGCCGGTTGCGAACGCGGCACCATGGGCCCCGGCTCAAGGCCGGGGTCACGAAGGGGTGCGCGGCCGCGAGTCGAACCCCGGCCCACAACCATCTGGCGCTCGTCGCGAGCTTCGCTTAGACAGCGCGGCTTCATGGCTCGTATCGAAACTCCCAAACGCATCCGTGGTACGCAGGACATCTTCGGCGATGACCAGCGCCGCTTTGCCCGCGTCGTCGACACGTTCGAGCGTGTCCGGCGGCTCTATTGCTTTCAGCGCGTTGAAGTGCCGGTGTTCGAGGCAACCGCCGTGTTCGCACGCTCGCTCGGCGAGACGACCGATGTCGTGTCGAAGGAAATGTACACGTTCGAGGATCGCGGCGGCGATTCGCTGACACTCCGCCCCGAATTCACCGCCGGCATCGCGCGCGCCTATCTGACCGAGGGGTGGCAGCAATATGCGCCGCTGAAGCTCGCGACGCACGGGCCGGTGTTCCGCTACGAACGCCCGCAAAAGGGCCGCTTCCGCCAGTTCCACCAGATCGACGCCGAGGTGATTGGTGCTGCCGAACCGGCGGCGGATGTCGAATTGCTCGTGCTGGCGGATCAGTTGCTGCACGAACTAGGCATTGCGGACGGCGTGACGCTCCAACTCAACACGCTGGGCGATGCCGACACGCGCGATGCGTGGCGGGCGGCGTTGGTCGCGCATTTCGAGGCGCATCGCGACGTGCTGAGCGAGGACAGCCTCGCGCGGCTGGAGAAGAACCCGCTGCGCATTCTGGACTCGAAAGACCCGCGCGATCGGCCTGTTGCGGACAGCGCGCCGGATATCGATGCCTATCTGACGCCCGAAGCGCGCGCCTTCTTCGATGCCGTAACGGCGGGGCTGGATGCGGCGGGCGTGGCATGGACGCGGAACGCCCGGCTGGTGCGCGGGCTTGATTACTATCGGCACACGGCGTTCGAATTCGTCACCGACCGGTTGGGCGCGCAAGGCACCGTGCTGGCGGGTGGACGCTATGACGGGCTGATCGGTTCGCTCGGCGGGTCGGAGACGGCGGGCGTCGGCTGGGCGGCAGGGATCGAGCGGCTTGCTATGCTGCTTGAGGAACCACGGGCAAGCAAAGTTGCTGTAGTTGTCGCATCCGACGGTCAAGCTGCGATCAATGACACTTTAGCGATTGTTACGGCGCTACGGGCAACAGGGCTTGGATGCCAATACACATATTCGACTAACGTAAAGAAGGGTGCGGCTCTAGCAGAGCGACTTGGCGCGGAGGCGATCTTGTACGTTCGCCACGGCGAAGGCTCGAAGATTCACTTGAACCTCTATCACCTGTCCCGCGACGACGAGCAGACTGCGAGCATGCTGGAGGATTTGCATGCTCGTTTACCAGCTCGCTTTGGTTTTCAGAGCGACGCATGACCTACATCTCCTTTCAGATTGAGGCGCACACCGCATGTGCTCCGGCGAAGGCCGGAGCCCTGGGTTCTAGGCGCCGTCTTTTGCAACCCAGCGCTCCGGCCTTCGCCGGAGCACGGCGGGTGGTGGGGCGCGCATGACCTCCATCTCCCCCGAACGCATCCTGCAGATCGAGGCGCGGCGTGACGAGCTTTCGGCGTTGATGGCGTCGGGGGATTTGCCGTCGGAGCGCTTCGTCGCGGTTTCCAAGGAATATGCCGAGCTCGAACCCGTCGCGCGCGCGGCGGGCGAGGTGCGGCGGTTGCGCGCCGAACTCGGCGTGCTGGCTGGGATGGAGGGCGATGACGACCCCGAAATCAAGGTGATGGCGCGCGAGGAGATCGATACGATCCGTGAGCGTCTGCCCGAGGCCGAGCGTGCGCTCGCGCTGTCGCTGCTGCCGCGCGATGCCGCCGATGAGCGCGCCGCGATGCTCGAAATTCGCGCCGGTACCGGCGGCGACGAGGCCGCGCTGTTCGCCGCCGACCTGTTCCGCATGTATCAGCGTTATGCCGAATCACAGGGCTGGAAGGTCGAACTGATCTCCGCCTCCTCATCCGAAAGCGGCGGCTTCAAGGAAGCGATCGCCTCGGTCGAGGGCAAGGGCGTGTTCGCCAAGCTGAAGTTCGAAAGCGGTGTCCACCGCGTCCAGCGCGTCCCCGCGACCGAGGCGCAGGGGCGCATCCACACCTCGGCGGCAACCGTCGCGGTGCTGCCCGAGGCCGAGGAAGTCGACGTCAAGATCGAGGACAAGGACCTCCGCATCGACATCTACCGCTCGTCGGGACCCGGCGGGCAATCGGTCAACACCACCGATTCGGCGGTGCGGATCGTGCATATTCCTTCGGGCCTCGTCGTGATCCAGCAAGACGAGAAATCGCAGCACAAGAACAAGGCCAAGGCGATGCGCGTGTTGCGCACCCGCCTC
>JBBQLB010000070.1:0-9969 GCA_038327465.1 Sphingomonadales bacterium
CATCAGCACCGCCAGGCGGATCACCTCGGGTGACGAATTGAAACAGCGAAACGGGCTGGGCGATTTTGCTCGAGATTTACGGCTCATGACCGCCTGCTATCACCCAGCAATCGGGACTGCCACATTGGTCTGACAGAGCCCTCAACAACTTTCGGATCAGGCTCTGAGAGCAACGAAGCAGCGCAGCAACAAGATCGAGAAGAAGGCCGCAAACTCACTCGAGCCGGCGACAATACCAAAGTCATCGGAACTCGCCCCGCGCGCCGCGCGTGTAACAATTCGGCTCGAGCCCGGCAGGCGGACGCGCCGGGGTTACCCCCCTCGACCGGCTCTTTGGGCGGTTGGTTCATGACCCGTCACTAGCGTGTTCCCGGATTTTCCCACAGCCATTCGAGGATCATGATTTGCCTAACCCCGAGCCGATGCGTGCGCCGCGTAACGGCGGATCATGGCGCAGGAGCCTCGCGATCGCGAACACCGTCGAACCCAGATAGATCAGCCCTGCGGGCACCCACATCAGCATCCCTGCGACCTGCTGATCCCCCAGTGGCTGCGACGCATAGCTTACATAAAGCGGATTTGGCGCCAGGGTGATCAGCGCGGCGAGCAGGTTGCCTTGCAGACCGACCAGCGTGAGGAGCAGAATCGCGGTGCCCGCATCGAGACGGCGGTCACCGCTGGTCGAGATCATCCGCCAGAATACCGCGGCGGTGATCAGGAAAGTCAGATGTTCGAGCGTGTGGAGTTGCTCGTTAGCCAGCGCATCCTCGTATAAATGCGGCGCGTGCCATATCCACAGCCCAAGTGCGAACAGCGTCGCCGCGATGATCGGCGCCATACGATTAGAGCCGCCCGCTTTGACGCCTGGGGTGCGATTGACCCGGCTCCCGATCCACCGGCGCGGTCCCATCGGCAGCGCGAACAGCGCGACCAGATGCGTGTTCGACGTCGCCATCAGCGGCGCAGCGCCGAGCATCAGCAGCAGATGCTGAAGCATGTGCCACGCAAAGCTGCTGTCGGCATAGGCGTCGATCGGCGAGAACAGAGCCGCGACCAATATAGCCACGGCGCCGCAATAGTACGCCGCACGGGGCCAAGGCGCGATCGTCTTGCGTTGGACCATGGTCATCCGAGCGCGCCCAATTGTGTAGAGCGAGACCGACGCAATCAGTAGCGCGAGCGCGATCGGCTCGATGCTCCACTCACCATGGCTCTCCCCGCCATGCGCCTGCGCCATGCTGGGTGTGATCAGCGCGAGCGCGGCGATCAGTTGAACGAAGCTAAGCCGAGGCATGCCGACAGCGTGAAGATAGCGGTGAGCTGAACGATCACCGCAAGCCCGAAGATTGCGCTGCCGCACAGCCCGCAATAAGCAAGAAATCGCGTGCGCCCCTCGCCGATTTCCTGGACGCGCTTCTGGCCGCCTGCCTTCTCATCCTGGGTAGCGCGGAAATTGGCGATGGCGAGTGTAATTCCGGCAATTGTCGCGGTGAGCGCGACGAGGTTGATGGCCACCAACCAACCGCTGGGCGCGGCCCCGGCACCGCAGCCATTCGCGGCGATGACGTAGCTTGCGATCACCTGCAGTGAAAATGCGAAGGGCGCGAGCGTGACCCCGCCGATGATTCGCCACATAGACACGTCGCTTTTGCCCGGAGAGGGATGGCTTACGGCGCGCGCGAGCGGATGCAGGTCGCTCATGCCAGCCGCGGCGCCAGATAGACGGTGGCAAACACGAACAGCCAGATGACATCGACAAAGTGCCAATACAGCGTCACCAGCGTGCGGTGCTGCTCATGCCCGGGTCTGATTTTGCCGATTAGGCTCCACACCAGCAACACGATCAGCGCGATCAGTCCGATAGCGACGTGCGCCAGATGCGTGCCGGTTAGGACGAAATAGATCGAGCTGTAGCTGTCGGTGGCAAGCTTGAACGGCTTGTCCGACCATTCCTTGAGGCTCAGCGCCATGAAGCCCGCGCCCATCAAGATGCCGATCGCCAGCGCCACGCGCGCCACGCCGATCACGCCATTGCGTGCGCGACGTTTCGCATATTCAAGGACGAAGCTCGATCCCACGAGCAGGATTGTGGCGGGGAGCGCGAGCGTTAGGCTCGGCGGTCCGCCGGTCGGTGGCCATGCTTGATAGCCTTGGCTGCCGAGGTAGGCGTAGGAGAAGATCAGATAGGCGAAGAGAATGCCTTCGGTCGCGAACAGGCACAACATGCCCCACCACCCTGTGCCGACACGGCCCATTCCGTGGACCGGAAGAAGCTCGTCGAGGGTGCGGGCTTCAGCCATACACGCGCACCGCCTCGTTTGCCGCAGTCTCGGACTGAGGCGCGTACCAAAGGATGAGGATCGTCAGCGTCGCCAGCGCGCCCAAGGCCGTGATCGCCACCGAATGGAGCAGCAGCCCACCGAACAGCGGCAGCATCACGACCGACAGCGCGAACGGCAGCCAGCTGTCCCTTGGCATCTTGAGGATCACGTCGGGCTCGCCGTCGAGCGGGGTGACGGCCAACGTCTCCTTGCCGCGATCTAGCAGGAAACCTTCCGCAAACAGGCTCTTGTCCTTAGTGTCGTCGAGCCGGTCCTCCCAAAGCGGGTGACGCGAGGCGATCAGCGGGATCACCGCAAAATTATAGACCGGCGGAGGCGAGGACACCGCCCATTCGAGCGTCGGCCCATCCCACGGATTGGGACCGGCGACGCGCCCGTTGCGGATCCCCAGCGCGATGTTGATGAAGAACAGCAGGATGCCGAACGCGAACAGGAACGCGCCGATCGATACGACCAAGTTGATGGTCGAAAAGCCCATGTCGGCAGGATAGGTGTAGACCCGCCGCGGCATGCCCGCGAGCCCGAGCCAGTGCATCGGCAGGAAGGCGAGATTGAACCCGGCGAACATCAGCCCGAACACCCAGCGCCCGAGCCGCTCGTCCATCATCCGCCCGCTCATTTTGGGGAACCAGTGATAGATTGCGCCCGCCACTGCGAACAGGTTGATGCCGATCAGCACGTAATGGAGGTGCGCGACGATGAAATAGGTGTCGGTCAACTGCCAGTCGAGCGCGAGGCTGGCGGTCATCACGCCCGATACGCCGCCGATCACGAACAGCAGGATGACGCTGGTGAAAAACAGGAACGGCACGGTAATCCGCGCCCGCCCGGTCCAGATCGTCGCGATCCAGGCGAATACCGACACTGCCGATGGGATCGCGATCACAAAACTGGCCGCCGAGAAGAAGCTAAGCGCGAGCGTTGGCACGCCGGTGGCGAACATATGGTGCAACCACACGCCGAACCCGACCACCATCGTCGCGACGGTCGCCATCGCGACGAGCGTGTAGCCCACCAGCGGACGGCGGCAATGGACCGGCAGCGCGTCGGACACCATTCCCATTGCCGGCAGCACGACCGCATAGACCCAGGGGTGGCCGAACAACCAGAACAGATGCTGCCATAGCAACGGCTGGCCGCCGCCGCTGACTTCGAAGAAATGCGTGCCCAGATTGCGATCGAACCACAGGAACAGGCAGGCCAGGCTCACCGCCGGCACCGCGAAGAGGTTGGCGACGCTCGCGGTCATCGTCCCCCAAACAATGATCGGCAGCCGGTTGATCGACATCCCCGGCGCGCGCAACCGAAGCAATGTGACGACGAAATTGGCCGATCCGACCGTAGTAGATATGCCAAGGAAGATTAGGCCAAGGCAGTAGACGTCGATATTGGGGCCGGGCGAGAATTCTGAGGCGGTGTTGGGAACATAAGCGAACCAGCCGCCATCTGGCGCTGCACCGAGCGGGAAGCTGATATAGAGGAAGATTCCGGCGGCGAGGAAGAGCCAGTAGCTGAGCGCGTTCATTCGCGGGAACGCCATGTCACGGCTGCCCAGCATCAGTGGCCATAGATAGTTGGAAAAGCCCGACAGAATCGGCAGCGCGTAGAGGAAGATCATCGTCACGCCGTGCATCGAGAACAGTTGGTTGTACTGCTCTGGGGTAAGCAGCGACGCATTTGGTCGGGCAAGCTGGATGCGCATCACCAGGGCTTCGAGTCCGCCGATGACCAGGAACGCGAAGGCGGTGAACAGGTAGCGGATGCCGATGACCTTGTGGTCGACGCTCCCGAACCATCCCTTAAGTCCTGGCGCCTCGCCCCACGCCGCCTCAAGCGTCTCGGCAATCTCAGGCGGGTTGGGCGAGATCGGTGGCTTGGGATCGACCGGACCCAGCTGGGCGCCGGTTTCCCGGACATCGTCAAACGTCGTGCTCATTTCAACGCCCCGAGATAGCGCACGACAGCGGCGCGATCGACGTCGTCAAGCGGCACCTGCGGCATCAGCGCTCCGGGCTTGACGCTTTGGGTATGGGCGAGCCAGAGGTCGCGCGCCGCGACGGTGTTGGGCAACAAGCCCGCTGCGATGCTCGGCCTGTTCGCGAAATGGGTGAGGTCAGGGCCGTAGATCCCAGCCGCAGCCGTCCCGCGCACCGTGTGGCAGGCGGCGCACATATTGAGAAACACTGTGCGTCCGCGTGTCTCTGCCACGGCAGCCGGTGCGCGTTCGGCGATGATCCAGCGGGCGAACTCGGCGGGCGGCATGGCAGTGACTTCGAAGGCCATGTGCGCATGTTCGAGCCCGCAATACTCGGCGCATTGGCCGCGATAGGTCCCAGGATCGCGCGCATTTAGCCAGGTGACGTTGGTCTTGCCCGGAATCATATCCATCTTGGGACCCAGTTTTGGTACCCAGAAATCGTGGATCACGTCAGCGCTGGTCAAATCGATCCGCACAGGTACGCCGGTGGGAATCACGAGCTGGTTGGCGGTGGTGACGATATGATCGGGATGATCGGCGTCGCGATAACGGATTTCCCACCACCAGCGATGGCCGGTGATCTCGACCGTCATCTGCGTCGGCGTGCCCGGCGCCGCGATTGCGCGGGTCGCGACAAAATTCCAGATTGCCATCGCCACCAGCACGGGCATCGACAGCCCGACGCCCCAATAGATGAAGCCGAGCCCGTCGCTTTCTCGCGACACCGAGTCCCTGCTCGACAGCTGCGCGCGGCGTAGCGAAGCGCGGATCGCGAGCCCGATCATCACGGTGATGATCAGCGTGACAAGGACCGCAATTCCCGAAAATCCCCAAGCGATCCATTGCAGCGTGTCGCCGCTCGCGCTGCCGCTTCCGGTCATGTAGCTCAGCGGCGTTCCGGCGCAGCCTGTTAGCGGCGGCAACAGCGCCATCAATGCCAGGCCCCGCGCTCGGGTCATTGATCATCGGCCGCCCTGCCGACCTCGTCTGGGTTCGGCGCTGCGTTCGCGTCGGCGGGCGGAGAGTCACCACGTAGCGCGGCGACGGAATTTTCGGGTTTCACGCCACCGCCGAGCGAACTGACGAAAGCGGTAAGCTTCCACAACTGATCGGCGGGCAGAGCGTGACCCCAAGCCGGCATTCCTTGCGGGCGCCCCTCATAAAGCGACTTGTAGATTTGCGACGGCGCGCCACCATAGCGCCAGTAATGATCGTTGAGCGCGGGACCCATGCCGCCCCCGCCGGTATAGCCGTGGCAGCCAGCACAGTTCATCGCAGCGAATAATCTTTTGCCGTCAGCGATCGAGACGGGGGAATCGCCGTACGGGTTAGGCACGTCAATCGCTCCGTTAGGCACCGCAGCCCCTGCGATGTCGCCGAGCGGAACCGAGGCAGGCCCCTGATAGCCGATATTGGTCGGAACCACGCCGTCGCGCGGCGCCGCACGCTCATGCGCCACGATCCAGCCCGCGATGCTGGCGCCGAACGCACCGGCGGCAAGCGCGATCGCAACCACGCCGGGGGCCTTCATTTCACTTGCTCCCCCCGGACGCGGCGGTAACTCCGCTGCCGTCGATCGAGAAAACGTAAAGGGTTGATCCGCGCGCGGGCAGTCCGGGACGGCCCTTCTGGACCATCGCCGCGCCGCCGACGCCGCTTGCGACTGCAACATACTGCCGCCCGTCGGGACCGATATAGGTAACCGGCTGGCCAATGACGCCCGAGGATAGTTTCTGCTGCCAGAGCAGCTTGCCATTTCGTGCGTCGAGGGCCCTGAACCAGCCGTCGGTAGTTCCGTAGAACATCACGTCGCCGGCGGTGACGATGGTGCCCGACATCACCATGAATTTCTCGGGGATTCGCCACGCTGCCTTGCCCGCGACCGGATCCCAGGCGACCAGCGCGCCCCAATCGCCATCCTTGCCGTCGACCGAGTGGCGGGTCATCTCCATCCCGTCATAGGGCGTCCCGGCGATATAGCTGACCTTATGGTCGATAAGGTCCATGCAGATATTGAAAATGCCTACGTAGATCAGGCCGGTGCGCGGACTGAACGATGGCGGCTCCCAATCCTTCTGACCGATATCGGGCGGGCAGATATGCTCGACCTTGCCGCCGACCTTGGGCTCCTTCGCCGGATTGATCTTGGGGCGCATCGTCTTCCAGTCGAACCCGGTCGACCAGTTTTGCGGCGCGAAAGTATCGGCCTTGAGCACTTCGCCGGTCTGCCGGTCGAGCACATAGGCATAAGTATTGCGGTCAAAATGTACGATCGTGCGCCGCATCTTGCCGTTGATCGGCAAATCGAGCAGCATCATTTCGTTGACGCCGTCATAGTCCCATTGATCGTGCGGGGTGAACTGATACGCCCACACCGCCTCACCAGTGTCCGCGTCGCGAGCGAACATCGCGCTGGTCCACAGATTATCGCCCGGCCGCTGGGCGGGCACGCGCGGCCCCGGGTTCGACGTACCGTAATAGATTAGGTTCAGCTCGGGATCGAAGCTGATGAAACCCCATACCGCGCCGGCGCCCTTGGGCGCTGCCCCCACAGGCCAGGTTTTCAGGCCAAGATCCTTGCCCTGATACTGCGGATAGAGTGGCTTGAAGCGCGGCCCGATCAGCGCGTCCTTATCGGAACCCGTCGAATAGGCTCGCCACACTTGCTTTCCGGTGTGGATGTCGAGCGCGGCGATCCAGCCCGATACGCCTAGCTCGCCGCCCGAATTGCCGACATAGACCTTGTCGTCCGCGACGAACGCCGACATCGTCATTGTCACACCCTTCGACACATCGGCCATCGCCGTGCGCCACACTTCCTTGCCGGTCTTGAGGTCGACCGCGACGGTATGGGCGTCGAGCAAATTGTAGATCAGTTTCCCGTCGCCGATCGCCCAGCCGCGCAGCACCGCGTCGCAACACGCCTTGCCGATCGCCATTGGCGCGGGATTGGAGTCGAATTCCCATTTAGTCGGCGCGCCCGGTTTGGTGAGATCGAGCGCATAGGCGCGATTGGGGAAGGGCGAGACGGTGTACATCGTGTCGCCGACGACCAGCGGCGCGCCTTCATGCCCGTAATGCGCGCCGTCGGAAAAGGTCCAAGCGGTCTTCAGCCGCGCGACGTTGGTGGTGTTGATCTGATCGAGCGTGCTGTAGCGGCTGTTGGCGAAATCGCCCGCCTGACTGGTCCAGTCACCGGGAACGGACCTGGGCGCCGTGTTGAATGAACCTCGAGCGCCGCCGATCGCTTCAGTCGGATGACGCGCCGGGGCCGCCGCCTGCTTATCCAAGCAGCCCGATATCATAAGCATGCAGCCGGCGATGAGGCCCACGCCGGGTCGCACAATGTTCTTCGCCTGGAAGTGCAGGCCGATCTTCAAAATATTCCTTTCGCGCGCAGCGCGGAGCCGCGATTATTTGACTAAGCAATCGGAAAAGGAAAGGTTCCGGTGCTGGGAAAAATATCTGCAGGGGACCTCTCGTCTCTCTCACCTAGGTCCGGTTACCAAGAACGACGGCATGCGCTCGGTCATCGCCGACAATGGTCTCCGACGTCGCGGTCAAACGTGACTCGCGAACTTTCGCGCCTGGGTGGCGAAAGTGCGAACGGCCTGTCGCTTGTCGCCGAGGCTCATGCCCGACCGCGCTTTGATGGTCGGGCAGTAGGCGGTAATGAGGTAATTGACGATGTCGCCTTCCGAGGCAGTCGGATGACGCGAACGGAGTTGAGCAACTGCACTGCTGATCCCGTTCTCCCCACCGCTGCCGAGTTGCTGACCTAAGCTATCAACCTGTCGGGACGTCTCCCCGAGCGTTCCCCCAGCCTGTTTGCTTGGTGCGACGGGGCATTCGAGGTCGCCCGAAGACTGTAATGATCCTGACGCTCCGGCCGGTAGGGCCGTCCGGGACGTTTGGCCCGCGTCCGGCGACCGCGAGCAGGCCGCTAGCAGGGCCAGCACCCCCGTCCCGATCAGCAAACTATTCGAATATCTATATCTCATGATCTGCTCTCCAGTAGCGCGGTACGGACGGTCCCATGCCGGTAGTAATTAGAACCTTGTTGCGCGCGGCATGCGCCAGATCGCTTGCAGTGCTGACGCGGGAAAGGAATCCCACAGCCGCGCCGCAGCGTGAACTGGGCAAAATCCTACAGCAGTTCGGCCGCAAGGACCAAATCATCGACGACGGTACCGCACCAACTACTATTGGTGTCGCCAACACGTTCATCGACGTCGCACTTCACGGCGTCGCAATGAACAGGAAGGCGAGTGCCAGAAGTACGTAAACGCCGATCAGCATCAGCCCTTCGAACCAGTTGGTTTCGCCATCGGCGGCGATGGAGCGGACCACGAAAACCGCGCCGACAATCGCGAACAGATCAAGGATGCTCGGGAAGATCAGCGACATCGGCTCGCCGAGTGCCCAGGATATCAGCACCAGCAACGGCGCGATCACCAATCCGACCTGAACCGTCGAGCCGACGCAGATCGACATCGCCAGACCCATCCGGTCCTGGCGCGCGAACCCGACCGCTGCGAATAGGTCCGCGGCGGTGCCGATCAGCGCCAGCGGCACCACGCCGACGAACAATAACGGCAAGTGCAGCGTCGATGCCGAGGACTGGAGCGCGCCCGAGACGAATTCAGCGCAGAACGCCACCGCAATGGTCGCGGCGATCAACACGATTATCGCGGTCATCAGGCTCCAGTGCGGGGCACCCTGCGATCCGCCGTCTTTCGATCCCCCGTCCTTCCTCTCGCCGTCTTCCAAGGTATCGTCTTGGGCGCCCTCGTCCGGATCGTCGGTGCGGGTGAAGACGTCACGGTGTGTTACCAGCGTGAAAACCAGATAGCCGGCATAGACCAGCAGCAGCACGATCGAGACGCCGATACTAAGGTGAAATTCCCCTAGTACGCGAACCGGGCCGCTCGCGGCGCGTGCGATCTCCGCGCGGTCGAAGATCGCGGGTAACAACAGCGCGAGCGTGACGATCAGCAACAGACTCGATTGCAGCAGCGCACGCGGCTTGGGGAAATGCTGCACGCGCCGCCCGATCCCGCCAACGAAACAGGCCAGACCGATGCCCAGCAGGCTCGTGCCGAGGATCGATCCTGTGAGTTGCGCACGCACGACATCGGGATGGCCTTCGACGATCACGAATAACGCAAGGATAAGCTCGGCCGCGCTGCCGAAGCTGACCGTCATCAGGCCACCCACGGCGGGCCCGGCGTGGGCCGCAACTTGTTCGGTCGCGCGCCGCATCCATTCGGCAAGCACGGCGATCGCCGTGCCGCCAATCCCGAACAGCAGAAGGGGCGGCGCATCGAGCAAGTAGCGAACGGCAATCGCCACCGGGACGACCAGCGTGAAGGCCATCAAGGTCCGTGGCAATTGGCTCTGCTCGCTGGTTGCCACGGATACTCCTCAGGTTGACTCCCGGTATTTGTCGCATCGGCAACACTTTCGGTTACCTGTTCTTCGAGTTCTTCCACAGCCAACGACCAACAAGATGGTTCCGTGGGACCGAACTGTTAATCGGCGACAATATCCCTGTCATGATAAACGTTCGGAGCGCGCGCTGCTTGGTTCAATCTCAAACGGCACATTAACATATGGCGGGATTTGGGAAAGTTGAGGCTGTCGATGAAT
>JBBQLB010000071.1:0-9396 GCA_038327465.1 Sphingomonadales bacterium
GAGATTGGCCGAGCCCTGCGGCCCGACCATTGATGCACGTTCAGCACGCATCTCGACCAGCTTGGTCAGGCGGCCCTGGTTGCGCTTGCGCCGCCCGGTGACGCCGCGCAGCAGCCACTGTTCTTCGAGCTTTAGCTTGGCGTCGAGCTTCTCGGCATTGCGCGCTTCGTCGGCATAGACCGCCTCGGTCCAGGCATCGAAGCCGCCGAACCCGATCTCGGCGCGGCGTAAATTGCCACGGTCCATCCACAGCGTCTGCTTGGTTAGCTTGGTCAGGAAGGTGCGGTCGTGGCTGATCACGACGAACGCGCCGCGGAAGCGCTGGAGCCACTCCTCGATCCATTCGATCGCGCCGATGTCGAGATGGTTGGTCGGCTCGTCGAGCAGCAGCACGTCGGGATTCTGCGCAAACGCGCGGACGATCGCGGCACGGCGGCGCTCACCGCCCGAGGCCTTGGCGGCCTCGCGCGTCAAATCGATGCCGAGCTGATCGGCGATTGCCTCGGCCTCGTGCCGCTGCGGGGCATCGTCGCCCGACAGGACATAATCGGCGAGCGTCGCAAAGCCGGTCATCGCCGGTTCCTGCTCCAGCAGGATCACGCGCGTGCCGGGCACGATCGTCCGGCGGCCCTCGTCCGAATCGATGATGTTGCCGAGCAACTTCATCAGGGTCGTCTTGCCCGCGCCATTGCGCCCGATCAGCGCGAGCCGGTCGCGCGGGCCGACATGGATATCCAAGCCCCGGAAGAGCCAGCCGGAGCCTTGGATAACGCCGAGATTTTCATATGCGAGGATTGGTGCAGCGGCCATGTCGATGGCGTTACTGCGGTGCAGCATAACCCGCAACCTTGCAAGTTGCTGAGCGGCGCATTCACAAGCTGTTCAATGCGTGCCACGTATGCGACGCCCATGACGATGCTCTTTTCCTTTATGATCGGACTTGCGACCGCAACTGCCCCCGTGCCTGCGGAAGGCGCGCAGTTGCAGCACCGCGACCAGCGCGAGGCGTTTCGCGCGCGCCAGCAGGGCCGTATCCTGCCCTTGCGCGAAATCGAGGGTCGCGTGTTGCCGTCGATGCGCGGCAGCCAGTATCTCGGCTTCGACTTCGATACCGATCGCGGGATTTACACGCTGAAATTCCTGCGCGATGGAACCGTTATCTGGGTCGAGGTCGATGGGAGTTCGGGGCAAATCATCGGCCGCACCGGCAATTGAGCGCGAAAGCGCGCCGTCCAAAGGGAAAAATCGCATGCGTGTTCTGATCGTCGAGGACGAACCCAATCTCGGCCAGCAATTGAAGGCGACGCTCGAAGGGGCAGGCTATGCGATCGACCTCGCGACCGACGGCGAGGAGGGCCATTTCATGGGCTCAACCGAGAATTATGACGCAATCATCCTTGATCTTGGCTTGCCCGAGATTGACGGGCTGACCGTGCTTGATCGCTGGCGCAAGGAAGGCCGCACCGCACCCGTGCTGGTGCTGACCGCGCGCGACAGCTGGTCCGACAAGGTCGCCGGATTGGATGCCGGGGCCGACGATTATGTCGCGAAACCCTTCCAGTCGGAGGAATTGATCGCTCGACTGCGCGCGCTCATCCGCCGCGCTGCCGGTAATGCCTCGGCCGAATTGACCGCAGGCGATGTCCGGCTCGACACGCGCAGCGGCAAGGTCACGCTCGCGGGCGAGCCGGTCAAGATGACCGCGCAGGAATATAAATTGCTCAGCTATTTGCTCCACCACAAGGGCAAGGTGGTCAGCCGCACTGAGCTGATCGAACATATTTACGACCAGGATTTCGACCGCGATTCGAACACGATCGAAGTGTTCGTGACGCGCATCCGCAAAAAGCTCGGACAGGATGTCATCACCACGATTCGTGGGCTGGGGTATAGCCTTGAGGATACGAATGCGTGATCTGCCCGACCATATTGTGACACGCGGTGGCGGGTGTGGCTGAAGCCGACCCCTCCGAACGGGTAGCCCCTCCCCTTCCCGCGCTCGATATCGAACCGCGCCCCGCAACACCAATGCGGACGACAGGCTCGCTCAGCCGTCGCATGATCGTGATTGCGGCGGGGTGGATCCTGCTGCTGCTGACCGGCGGCGGCTTCGCGCTCGATCGGGTGCTGACCACCGCCGTCACGCGCAATTTCGACGATCAGATCGAATATGTGCTGAATTCGCTGATCACCTCTGCCGAGGTGGGACCGATGGGCGAGGTGATCAACAATCGCGAGCTCGCCGACCAGCGCTTTCTTGAGCCCGGATCGGGGCTATACTATCAGGTCAGCGCGCCCGGGCAGGAGCCGTATCCCTCGCGCTCGCTCTGGGACCGGCAGCTCGCTTATGGGAGCCCACACCGCGACCGCGAGATCCATGCCTATGACAGCGACCAATTCGTCGACAAGACCGACGCGCGCAAACCCGCAGCGGCTACGGTCGCTGAGGAGACCGAACATGACGGAACGCTGCGGATTGTCGAACGCGATGTGAAATTGCCCGGGTCGCCGGTGTGGTGGCGGTTTCAGGTCGCGCAGAGCCGCACGGGGCTCGACGCGCAGATCAAGGTGTTGCGCAAGACGCTGGTCCGCAGCTTCGCCTTGCTCGGTTTTGGCCTGATCGTGATGGCAGCTTTACAGACGTTCTACGGGCTGTGGCCGCTACGCAAGGTGCGCGAGGAAATCGCCCGGATGCGCGCGGGCAAAGCACGCCAGATCGAGCGGCCGATGCCGATCGAGGTCGCGCCGATGGTCGAGGAATTGAACGCGCTGATCGCGCACAACGAACGCCAGGCCGAGGAAGCGCGACGCCATGCCGGGAACCTCGCGCATGCGCTGAAGACGCCGCTCACCGTCATCATGAATGCCGCGACCGCACAAGCCGACGATCTCGGCGAAACGGTGGTGCGCGAGGCGCGGACGATGCGGCGGCAAGTCGATCACCACCTTGCGCGCGCGCGCGCGGTCGGTCGGCGCGGTTCCGCGCACAGCCGTGCCGATGTGTGGCCAAGTCTCGAATCGGTCGAACGCGCGGTCGGCGTGCTGTATCGTCATGTCCGGATCGACACCGATGGGCCGAAGGATCTGCAAGTCCATGTCGAACGCCAGGATCTCGACGAAATGCTCGGTAATCTGATCGAGAATGCTGCGAAATATGGCGGCGGCAGCGTGTTCGTGACGGTCGCAAAACATTCCGGCTTCGTCGAATTCCTGATCGAGGATGACGGCGTCGGCATCCCGGCGGAGGAGCGGCTGCGAATCTTTGATCGCGGCGTCCGGCTCGATTCGGGCAAGCCCGGCACGGGCCTCGGCATGGCGATCGTGCGCGATGTCGCCGAAATCTACGAAGGCACGGTCAGCCTCGAGGAGAGCGAAGATCTCGGCGGGTTGTTGGTCAGGCTACGACTGCCGGCCGCGAACTGAGCGACCGCGTCCACTGCGGCCGCTTTCGGTTTCAGACCAGTGCGCCCTGATCAGGCCGCGACGGCACGATCGCGCATAACCTCGGCCGTAAGCGTAAGGCTGTGTTTGCGCGCGGCGTGATCGTAGATCGAGCTCGCGATCATCAGCTCGTCAACGCCTGTCCGCGCGACGAAGGCGGCGATCTCGCGCGCGATCTTGGTCGGGCCGCCGACCGCCGAGCAGGACAGGACATGGTCGAGCAGCGCTGCACCCTGCGGCCCAAGGCTCTCGCGATAGCCTGCGACGGGTGGCGGCAATTGGCGCGGGTTGCCGGTGCGCAAAGCGACAAACGCCTGTTGCTGCGAACTGGCGAGCAGTTCCGCCTCGGCATTGGTGTCGGCGGCGAAGACGTTGAACCCGGCCATTACATGTGGGCGCGCTAGCACTGCCGACGGGCGGAAGGTGCGCCGGTAGATCTCGATTGCGGCCATCAGCGCATCGGGCGCGAAGTGCGAGGCAAAGGCATAAGGCAAGCCAAGCATCGCCGCCAATTGCGCACCGAAGGTGCTCGACCCGAGAATCCACAAGGAAACGTCCGCGCCTGCGCCGGGGGTCGCGCGGATGCCGGTCTGGCCATCATCGGCAAAATAGCTTTGCAGTTCCAGCACATCCTGCGGGAAGGCGTTGGCATCGCTGTCGAGATTGCGCCGCATCGCGCGCGCGACGATCTGGTCCGACCCCGGCGCGCGCCCGAGCCCGAGATCGATCCGCCCGGGAAACAGCGCATCGAGCGTGCCGAACTGTTCGGCAATCGCGAGCGGCGCGTGGTTGGGAAGCATGATGCCACCCGCCCCGACCCGGATCGTCGACGTGGCAGCGGCGACATGGCCGATCACTACCGACGTGGCCGCACTGGCAATGCCCGCCATGCCGTGATGTTCGGCGGTCCAGTAGCGCTGGAACCCGAGACGTTCTGCGTGGCGCGCGAGATCGGCGGCGTTGGCGAGCGCTTGCGGCACGGTGCCGCCTTCGACGACGGGGACGAGATCGAGCAGGGAATAGCGTGTCATGTCAGGGCATGTGGGCATGACGGTAGCGGTTTGCCACCCAAATCAGAATGCGACCGACCAGCGCATTGCCGCACCGACATCGTCGCCCAACGCCGCGAAATTGCCGGGATCGCGCCGCAGGAACAGATTGGTCTGCAGCGCCCCGCCCCAAAGCGGTCGTGAGTAGCGCGCCTCCATATCCACCTCGCGCCCGGTCGGGGCGAGGTTGAGATATTGCGTGGTCCATTCGCTGACCGCCAGCGTGTCGTAATCGTAATTGGTCGGCAGCCGCAACGCGATCGCGCCGCTTGCCACCCGCAACGGCTGGGCGACGCGCAGACCGAGGCTGTCGCCGCGCGCGAACACGCCGTCCTTGCCGAAATCGGCGGCAAAGGCGTTGGTGCGAATGAGCCCACCACCGGTAATGCCGCCGCGCACGTCAGCATTGGTCCAGCCCTGCCGCATCGACCCGCCGAGCGTCCAACCGCGCCCGAAATCGAACCGCACCGCGCCATCGACGAACCAGCTCGTCGCGCGGGTCGCCCCGAGCGCATTGCCGAAGCGCGCCCCGAGCACGGTAGCGTGTTCATTGAGCTGTGTTCCGGTCACCGCAAAGTTGAGGCCACCGAAGCGCCGGTCGAGCGCAAGCGACGCGCGGTCATAGCCGTAGCGACGATAGCGGCCACGCAGCGGGAGCAATGCCTCGGGGTCGCGCGTGAGCACGTCGCCGCTTTCGATCGCCGCGGTCAGCCCGAAGCTCCCGAGCTGCCGCCGGAATGCCGTCGAACCCCGCGCCGCGCTGTCAAACCCGACACCAAGCAAAGGATCGCGCGCGACGAGGAACGCCGGGTCGCGTTGCCCGACCAATTGCGCGGTCAGCGTCGCACCGCCCTCGGCAAACCCGAAGGCGAAGCTGGCCTTCGAACCGAGGCGGCTCGTGACCGTTCCCGCAATCGCGCGCGCGGTAAGCGCCTGATCGGAGCTGAGCAGCGTGCGCGACACCGCCGCCCCACCGCCGCGCACCGGCGCGACGGTCAACGCTACGCTCATTCCGCCGGCAAAACTGGCCGAATAGTTGCGCGTCTGGCTTTGCAGCGACGCGGTCAGCGTCCGCGCGGCACCGCTGCGGTTGATCGTCTGCGCCAGATCGATCGCAAAGGCACGGTCATAGCCATCGAGGATCACCGCGCCGAGCGAACCTTGGCGCGCATCGCCCATCGGCGCCGACAAGACCGCGTTCGACCCGAACGAAACGACCGAATGCGTGCCCGCCACTGCACTTGCGCCAAGCGGCTGGAACGCACGGGTCAGGTCGAGCACGCCTTGGCCATAAACGTCATCGACCCCAGCCGCCCCCGCGTCACGCGCCGAGGCAAACAGGATGCTGACGATCTGCGCGCCGGTCAGATTGGGAAAGGCCTGCGCGAGCAAAGCGATCGCGCCCGAAATCTGCGGCGCGGAGAAACTGGTGCCGGTCCACAGGAAGGGTACGTTCGCGGCATCGGGCGCGCGGACGCGCTCCCCCACCGCCGTCAGATAATGCGCCTGCGAATTTCCCGCGCGGTTGCTGAAGCTGGAGATGACGTCCGCGCCGGGCGTTCGGCTGTCGTTCGCGCCGACCGACCCGGCGATAATGACCAGGCCCCGCGCCTGGGACGTGTTCGCGATTTGCGCGAAGGGGTCGGGATTGACCGCGGCCGTCGGATCCTTCTCGAAGTCGTTGCCGGCCGCGATGACGATAATGACGCCCGCAGCCGTCGCGCGGTTGATCGCATTGATGACCGGCGACCCGGCGGTCGACCCGCCGAGCGAGATGTTGATTACGCGCGCACCATTGGCGACCGCAAGATCGATCCCACGCCCGATCGCGCTATCGGAAAAACTGCAGCCGCTTTCGGTAGTCGTCCCGGTCGTCGTGGCACAGCTTCCCGGCGTATCGGCACGCGCGACGACAAGGGTCGCGTCGAAGGCGATGCCGTGGGTGCCGGCATCGTTGCGCCGCCCCGCAATCGTGAAGGCGACGGCGGTGCCGTGGCCACCTTCGTCATCCGCCGTCGTTCCGCCCGCGACATTGGCGGACGCGGATGATATGCGCGATCCGAATTCGGCGCTTTGCAGATCGATCCCGCTATCGACCACGCCGACCGTGACATTCGCGCCGGTGGCGCCTGCCTGATACAGCACCAAGGCATTGGCCGACACGGCCCCCGCCGTCGCGCGATATTCGGCGGTGTTAAAGATACCCGTCGGTGACGGCGTTGGGGTCGGGGTTGGAGCGGGAGTCGGGGTTGGCGTCGGTGTGGGGCTTGGCGTCGGGGTCGCGGCGACCGGCGGCGGGGTCGGGGTACCGCCGACGCCCGATCCACCGCTGCAGGCGGCAACGCCGATGAACGCGCTCAGCGCGACCGTCTGGAAAAGCCGCATTTTGAGGTTCGTGGTCATGTCGGCCAGCCTGTTCCCTGCGCGCCCCTCGTTGCAATAATCGTACTCGATCCCGAGCCGTCATCGCCTTCCGAGGCCACCCTATTCTATCCCGAAAAGTCCCTGCCTTGCCCCGGCCCGATGCCCGGCGTAAGGCCGCGCGCATATGCTCGCGCGTCTCGCCCCGATCCGCAACTGGATATTCGATCTCGACAATACGCTGTACCCGGCGAGCGCCCGATTGTTCGACCAGATCGACGCCAAAATGGGCGCGTATATTGCCGCGAAGTTCGAGGTTGATCTCATCGAGGCACGACGCATCCAGAAGGCCTATTTCCACGGCCACGGCACGACGCTCGCTGGGTTGATGGCCGAACATGACGTCGATCCGCACGCCTTTCTCGACTATGTCCATGACGTGGAAATGGACGTGCTCGAGGAAAACGCCCCGCTCGCTGCCGCGATTGCGCGGCTCCCGGGACGCAAGATCGTCTTCACCAATGCCGATACGCCTTATGCCAGCCGCGTGCTCGACCGGCTGGGCCTTGGCGAAAGTTTCGAGGCGGTGCACGACATTCACGCGATGGATCTGCGCCCCAAGCCGCAAGCATCGGCTTATGCCGGGCTGTGCGCGGCGTTCGATCTCGACCCCGCGCAATCGCTGTTCGTCGAGGATATGGCGCGCAACCTTGCGCCGGCTAAGGCGATCGGCATGACGACGGTGTGGGTCGATAACGGCTCCGAACAGACCGCCGATGCGGACCGCAGCTATATCGATTTCACCACGCATGACCTGACCGCGTGGCTGCATGAAAATACGGGGGAAGCATGAGCGATTTGCAGACGACGATCGATGCCGCGTGGGAAGCGCGCGCGGAACTGGGCTTCACGACGACCGGCGCAGTGCGCGAAGCTGTCGATGCCGCGCTCGACATGCTCGATGCGGGCACTGCGCGCGTAGCGGAGCCGGATGGCGCGGGCGGCTGGCGCGTCAATCAGTGGCTGAAGAAAGCGGTGCTGCTGAGCTTCCGCCTCAACGACAACGCCATCATCCCCGGCCCCGGCGGCACGACTTGGTTCGACAAAGTCCCGTCGAAATTCGAAGGCTGGGGCGAAAATCGCTATCGCGATGCCGGGTTCCGCAGCGTGCCCGGCAGCATCGTGCGACGCGGCGCGTTCATCGCGAAGGGCGCGGTGCTGATGCCAAGCTTCGTCAATATCGGCGGCTATGTCGGCGAAAATTCGATGATCGACGCTTGGGCGACGGTCGGGAGCTGCGCACAGATCGGTGCCAACGTCCATATTTCGGGCGGCGCCGGCATCGGCGGCGTGCTCGAGCCGCTCCAGGCCGACCCGGTGATTATCGGCGACGGTGCCTTCATCGGCGCGCGCGCGGAAGTGGCCGAGGGCGTCCGCGTCGGCGAAGGCGCGGTGCTGTCGATGGGCGTGTATCTCGGCGCGTCGACCAAGATCATCGACCGCGCGACGGGCGAGGTCTTCCGCGGCGAAGTGCCTCCATATGCGGTGGTTGTACCGGGGAGCATCGGCGGCGGCGACGGCAAGCCTGCGCTCTATTGCGCCGTCATCGTCAAGCGCGTCGATGCGCAGACGCGGTCGAAAACGAGCATCAACGAGTTGTTGCGGGATTAGGCAAAAGCGATCCTCTCTTGCTCACCTCCCGCTTGCGGGAGGGGCTGGGGGAGGGCATGTCGCTCCCCGAGATCAACTAAAGTATTCCCGATTCCCCTCCCCCGACCCCTCCCGCAAGCGGGAGGGGAGAGAAAAGGACCAACCCATGACCACCGACCGCTCGCAAACGCTCGACCGTGTCCTCGTGCTCGAGATGGTCCGGGTGACCGAGGCCGCCGCGATCGCCGCCTCCACCCTCACCGGGCGTGGCGATGAGAAGGCGGCGGATGCAGCAGCAGTCGACGCGATGCGCACCGCGCTCAACTCGCTCTATATGGACGGCACCGTCGTCATCGGCGAGGGCGAGCGCGACGAGGCGCCGATGCTGTTCATCGGCGAGAAGGTCGGCTCGGCGATCGGCAAGGGACCGAAGATCGATATCGCGCTCGATCCGCTGGAAGGCACGACGATCTGCGCCACGGCCGGACCCAACGCGCTCGCGGTGCTGGCGATCGCCGAGGAAGGCGGGCTGCTCAACGCCCCCGACACGTACATGGACAAGCTGGCGATCGGCCCGGGCTACCCCGACGGCACCATCGACCTGTCGAAGTCGACGACGTGGAACATCGAATCGCTCGCCGCCGCCAAGGGCGTGAAAGCCAATGAAATCATCGCCTGCGTGCTCGACCGGCCGCGCCATGCCGAGATCATCGCCGCGCTCCGTGGCCTGGGCTGCGCGGTCAAGCTCATCCCCGACGGCGATGTCGCCGGGGTTATCGCGGTCGCCGACCCCGACACCGGGATCGACGTCTATATGGGGAGCGGTGGAGCGCCCGAGGGTGTCCTCGCCGCGGCGGCGCTACGCTGCGTCGGCGGCCAGATGCAGGGCCGCCTG
>JBBQLB010000072.1:0-9313 GCA_038327465.1 Sphingomonadales bacterium
CGTCGGCGCGCGTCAGCACGACCTCGACATCCTGACGCGGGCGGATTTCGGCGACCTTCATGATCGTGAAGCTTTCCGAACCGTCGAGTTGCAAGGTCTTGCGGTCGACCCCTTCCGCGAACTGCAGCGGGAGAACCCCCATGCCGACGAGGTTCGAGCGATGGATGCGCTCGAAGCTCTCGGTAATGACCGCGCGGACGCCGAGCAAATTGGTGCCCTTCGCCGCCCAGTCGCGCGAGCTGCCGGTGCCATATTCCTTGCCTGCGATCACGACGAGCGGGGTGCCGTCGGCCTTGAAGCGCATCGCCGCGTCGTAGATCGGCATCGTCTCGCCCTTATAGGACGACATGCCGCCTTCGACGCCGGGGACCATCTCGTTCTTGATACGAATGTTCGCGAAGGTGCCGCGCACCATGACGTTGTCGTTGCCGCGACGGGCACCGTAACTATTGAAATCGGCACGAGAAACCTGGCGTTCCATCAGCCAGGCGCCGGCGGGGGAATCGGCCTTGATCGATCCGGCGGGGGAGATGTGGTCGGTGGTGATCGAGTCGCCCAGAATAGCGAGCGGGCGCGCTTCGACAATGTCCTGCACCGGCGCGGGAGTCATTGACATTCCATCGAAATACGGCGGGTTGGCGATGTACGTGGACGCTGGCGGCCAGGCGTAGGTGTCCGATCCTTCGATCGCGATCGCCTGCCATTTGGCGTCGCCCAAGAAGACGCTCGAATAGCGCGATTGGAACATTTCGCGGTCGATGTTCGAATCCATGACCTCGCGGATCTCCGCGTTCGTGGGCCAGATGTCCTTGAGGTACACGTCAGTGCCATCGGTCGCCTGACCGATCGGGGTGGTCGTGAAATCTTCGGTGACGGTGCCCTTGAGCGCGTACGCCACCACGAGCGGAGGCGAGGCCAGGAAATTGGCGCGCACGTCTGGCGAGACACGGCCTTCGAAGTTGCGGTTGCCGGACAAAACGCTCGCGGCGACGATGTCGTTTTCGTTGATTGCGGCGGAGATCGGGGCCGCCAGCGGACCGCTGTTGCCGATGCAGGTGGTGCAGCCGTAGCCGACGAGGTTGAAGCCGACGGCGTTCAAGTCCGACGTGAGGCCGGCCTTGTCGAGATAGTCGGTCACCACCTGCGAACCCGGGGCGAGCGAGGTCTTGACCCAGGGCTTGGGCTTGAGACCGAACGCATTGGCCTTCCGCGCGACCAGACCGGCGGCGACGAGCACCGAGGGGTTCGAGGTGTTGGTGCAGCTCGTGATCGCGGCGATCACGACGTCGCCGTCGCCGATGTCGTGGTCACGGCCCTCGACCGGAACGCGCTTGGCCGAGGCGTGATGATAGACCTTCGCCAGATCGGCGTTGAAGGTGTCGTCGACTTCGGTGAGGATGACCTTGTCCTGCGGGCGCTTGGGGCCGGCGAGCGAGGGGACGACATTCGCCATGTCGAGCGAAAGCGTGTCGGTGAAGACCGGATCGGGCGCATCGCCCAGCCGCCACATGCCCTGCGCGCGGGCATAGGCCTCGACCAACGCGATGTTCTCCTCGCTGCGGCCGGTGAGGCGCAGATAGGTGAGCGTGGCGTCGTCGATCGGGAAGAAGCCGCAGGTCGCGCCATATTCGGGCGCCATGTTGGCGATCGTCGCGCGATCGGCGAGGCTGAGCGCATCGAGGCCGGGGCCGTAGAATTCGACGAAGCGGCCGACCACGCCCTTCGCGCGCAGCATCTGCGTGACGGTGAGCACGAGATCGGTCGCGGTGATGCCCTCGGCGAGGCTGCCGTGGAGCTTGAAGCCGACGACTTCGGGGATCAGCATCGACACGGGCTGGCCGAGCATCGCGGCCTCAGCCTCGATCCCGCCGACGCCCCAGCCGAGCACGCCGAGGCCATTGACCATCGTAGTGTGGCTGTCGGTGCCGACGCAGGTGTCGGGATAGGCAATCTTGCTGCCATCGGGCGCGGTCGACGACCACACCGTCTGCGCGAGGTTCTCGAGATTGACCTGGTGGCAAATGCCGGTGCCGGGGGGCACGACCTTGAAATTGTCGAGCGCCTTCGAGCCCCATTTGAGGAACTCGTAGCGCTCGTTATTGCGCTGATATTCGAGCTCGACGTTATCCTCGAACGCCTGAGGCGTGCCGAATTCATCGACCATCACCGAGTGATCGATCACGAGGTGGACGGGGACGAGCGGATTGATCTTCGCGGCATCGCCGCCGAGCTTGGTGATCGCATCGCGCATTGCTGCCAGATCGACCACGCAGGGGACGCCGGTGAAATCCTGCATCAGCACGCGTGCGGGACGATATTGCACTTCGCGGTCGGACTTGCGCTCCTGCTGCCAGTCGATGATCGCCTGCACATCCTCGGTAGTGACGGTGACGCCGTCCTCGAAGCGCAGCAGGTTTTCGAGCAGCACCTTCATCGAGAAGGGCAATCGGCTGATATCGCCCAGCTTTTCCGCCGCGGTGGCGAGGCTGTAATAATCGTAGCGCGCGCCGTTCACGTCGAGCGTGGCGCGGGTTCCGAGCGTATCCTGGCCGATGGCAGTCATGCGGGTCCTTTCCCTGATAGTGCCAGACGCGGGCGCGGCGGGGGGCGGCAAAATGCCGCGCAGGCGCGCCCGGGCCGGGCGGAAGCGAGAGTCGTGGCGGGCCGTAGCGCGGGTGGGGGTTTGGGGGAAGTGGGGGGGGAAACCGCTAGGGTGCGGATCAGTCGCGGGAGAGGCAGCGTTCAGCGTGCGACGCTTTGGACTTGGTCCAGCAACGCGTCGAGCGGATTGTGGCGCGGGTCCATCCGCGAGTCTGCCAGCGCATGCAAGGTTGCGGCGTCCAGTTCTTCGACCGCGAGCGCGGTCGCCTTTAGGCGGGTGCCGAGCGCATCCTTGCCGATGACAGCCATGCAGGTCCTTTCGCTGATAGGCCTGACGCGGGTGCTATCGTGAAGCGGAAAATGCCGCGCGGGCGCTGCCCGGGCAGGTAAGCGGCCCGTAACCGTAGTTCATGGACCAACGCTCCCCGTAGCAGGGAATTTGTCGATAATGCACTGCCTCAGCCGATCGCCAGCGACCTCAGATTTCAACGACCCAATCTGCTCGCCCTTAAATGGGAAGCCCAAAAGGAGTGCATGGGCCGGGTTGGCGAGCATATCTCCTTCGGCTGGCAAGGGGTCCGCAGCGACATAAATATCCTGTTCAAACTCCTCTAACGCTGCCAAAATTCCAGATACGCGAATTTCTGCAAATATCGCAGTTTTTCCAAAACTAAGCCGAGACCCGACTACAGTCCGAATTTGGGAACGATCTTCATCATCGATATTTGAAAAGATATTTCTGCGGGTCAGCGATACGCCGTCAGTATCCTTAGGCGTACGCTCGAACGCACTACCGTTTACTTCACCTGTACCGTGGTCGATGTGCGCACCTCCAACGTAACGCGCAACGATTTCGTCACTACTCATAGGCGTAGCATTTTCTTTATCGCCTGAGATCATGCGGACAACAGGTGCCGCAATCCCAAAACGCTAATCTGGCGCAGGATCGTATCGCCGTCGTCTGTGCCCATATGCGTAGCAGTGCCCGCCAACCTATCCGCGAACATTACGTACTGAATTGTGCCGCCGCCAAGAAATTGCAGCCCAATCTGGGCTTTTCCAGAGGTCCATAGCAATCGAACGTTCCCATTACCTAACAAGAATGCACTGGGAAGCCGGTACGCTCGAATCCCTTTTGCAAACCCGATAGCTTCATCCGCTGAGCTTTGAGAAAATGCAAGATCTTCATCAGCGGATAACTCCTTAAGCTCCCGGACCCGCTCAATTAACCTTTCCAACCAGACCGTCGACGCAGGTTCCTCTGCGAGTCTATCGGCATCGGTCCTAACCAACCAAGACTGCGCTTCCGTGTCATCATACACAGCAAGCCCGCACCATTCTAAATCGGCAGGAGACAGCAATGTCTTGTAAGACTTAGGAACATTCCATCGCCGAACATACTCATGCGGCGCGTTTATCTGATTGTTGTCATCAGCATACGAATAATCGGAAAGTAAATTCTGACCAACTGTCTTCGTTACAATTCTATTTTCACCGGCAAAATTTGGGGCATCTTGCGAATATGAGAAATTCCAAGATTCTGATAGCAATGCACTACCCATTATTGGTCTCCGCCTGCGTTGGCTTCGGCAGCAGCCGCAGCCCATTCAGCGATCGACTCCGCTACCTTATCCCCTTTGATTTTACCGTCGACTATTGCTTGCCGAAGAAACTGCATTACAAAATTCATCATTGCGGGATAGGATATCCGCATTCGCGCGACTTCTGTCAACGCTGATCGGCTTTCTACAACTTCATGGTCATCTATTTGAGTTTGGTTCAGAAGTGCGGGACCATATTGGATAAAGGCAACTTCAAGATCACGGCCTATCCCGAATACCAGCCCCTCGTCCGCGACGAATCGGGCAAACGAGGAATCACGAACAAATTCGACTGATTTTTCGCTCGTGTGTTCGCTCTGGTTTGATTCGGTCATTTGGTCACCTGTAAACACTGATTATCTGCGCACTGTGAACATAAAGTGTCAATGCTCGGCGCGCTCTCCGCAACTCGTGCTCGGATGACATTGCGCACGGTAACATCGCTTGGTCGAGATATAGTGTCACGTTTGCCGGTCGCCATGGCCCCCCTGTCCTACAGCCCCCAACCTGCGATAAATACCCCGCTCCTTTTCTCAAACGAAGGAGCAGGACAATGGACAGCACCGGGGATCGCCGGACCAAACTCCGCTGGACGGCCGACACAGAGATTGCGTTTTTGCTCGCGCTGCGGATGCACGGCACGGCGAAGGCGGCGTGTCGGGAGATTGGGCGGCCGTATAGCAGCGTGGCGTTTCGGCGGAAGCGCAAGCCGGACTTTGCCGCGCGGTGGCAGGCGGTGCTCGACGCGAAGCCGTGGGCGAAGATCGCCGCCGAGAAGGCGAAGCTGGCGGCGATCGATCCGGTCGATCTGGAGCCCGATGCGGGCGAAATGCCCAACCGCGCGCGCGTCGACGGATTGTCGCCGCTCAGGCAGCGCGCGTTTCTCCGTGCGCTGACGGCGACGGGGGAGATTGAGAAAGCGTGCAAGCTCGCGCGCATCTCCAATACGGCGGTGCGGAAAGCGCGCGCGGCCTATCCGAGCTTTGCGGCGGCGTGCGACCGGGCGATCGCCAAGGCCGAGCCGACGCTCGAACAGATTGCGGTCGACCGCGCGATCAACGGCGTGGCCGAGCCGGTCTATCATGCGGGCCAAGTCGTCGGGCACAAAAGGCGCTATTCGGATGCGCTGATGCGCGATGCGTTGAAGCGCGAGGATGCGCGGTTCGGCACGCACAAGAGCAAGCGCGATCTGGTCGAGGAGGCGAAGGCGGCGGCGGCGCTGGCGGGCGGGCATTTCGACTTGCCGGCCGATAATGCGGCGGTGGCGGCGGCGCTGATCAAGAACATGGACGGGATGCGGCGGCGGATGCGGCGCGAGGCGGCGCTGGAGGCGGAGCGGTTGCTTGCCGCGGGGCTGGTGCCGTGAGGGGGTCCCCGGCCCGCTTAGGGTAAACACGCATTGACACACTTTGCGACCAAAGTTCGCTAGGCGTGCTCCGCCATGCTTGGTATGCCGTAAGCGCACGAACAAGGCGCAACAGCGCACCATGCAGATATGGGCGCGGTTTTAGGGGGCGAGACGTGGCCGAAACGATTCTCGAGACGATCCAGCCGGAGGCCGCACCCGCCGAGCCGCTCGACCTGACGACCCCGGCGAACCTGTCGGGCGCATCGCTTTCCACGCTGGCGGGTGCGCTGGCGCTGGCCGCCTGTTCGGGCGGCGGCGGCGGCGGTACGGGGCCAATTGCCGGGGGTGGATCGCCAACGCCCTCCCCCACCCCTACCCCGACGCCGATCGCTGCGGCCGCCGCCAGCCGTATGCTGGGGCAAGCGACGATGGGGGCGACCAAGGCAGAGATTGCGAGCGTCCAGTCGCTCGGCTTCGACGCGTGGATCACCGCGCAATTCGCGCAGCCGCGCGCGACGAGCCATTGGGACTGGCTGGTCGCCAATGGCTATAATGTCGCGGCAAATATCAACAATACGACCGGCTTCGATCCGACGATCTGGCGCCAGATGATCTCCGAGCCCGACCAGTTGCGCCAGCGCGTGGGGATCGCGCTGTCGGAGATGCTGGTGGTGGGGGTCGACGGGCTGACGCTCAATTGGAAACAGTTTGCGGCGGCGGCGTATTTCGACGTGCTGCTCGACAATGCGTTCGGCAATTTCCGGAACCTGATCGGCGCGATCACCACCAATGCGGCGATGGCGTCGTATCTGACCTTCCTCGGCAACAAGAAGGCCAATCCGGCGACCGGCTCGGTCCCCGATGAGAATTATGCGCGCGAATTGATGCAGCTCTTCACGCTGGGCGTTAACCAGCTCAACGCCGACGGATCGATCAAGATGAGCGGTGGCAAGCCGCTCGAGACCTACGGCCCGGCGGATGTGTCGGGGCTGGCACGGGTGTTTACCGGGTTGAACCTCGCGTCTTCGGTGAGCACCACGCCCGATCGCTACCGCGTGCCGCTGATCATGACCGCGGCGCAGCATGAGACGGGCGTAGCGACCTTCCTCGGCACGACGATCCCGGCCGGGACCGAGGGGATGGCGGCGGTCAACCTCGCGCTCGATGCGATCTTCGCGCATCCCAACGTGCCGCCGTTCGTGTCGAAGCAGTTGATCCAGCGGATGGTAACGTCCAACCCCTCCGCTGCCTATATCGGGCGCGTTTCGGCGGTGTTCGCGAATAACGGATCGGGCGTGCGCGGCGACATGAAGGCGGTGATCCGCGCGATCCTGACCGATGCCGAAGCGCGCGACGTGACCGCCGTAACCGGCACCAACACCGGCAAATTGCGCGAGCCGGTCCATCGGCTGACCGGCTGGGCGCGCGCCTTTTCGGCGACGTCACCCTCCAACGCCTGGACGATCGGCGACACATCGAGTTCAAGCACCAGGCTGGCCCAGTCGATCGGGCATAGCGCAACGGTCTTCAACTTCTTCCGCCCCGGCTACACCCCGGCGAACACCGCGATTTCGACTGCGGGGCTGGTCGCACCCGAATTCCAGATCACCAATGAGCTGAGCGTCGTCGCCTATATCAATTACATGCAAGCGCTGATCGCCAATGGATCGGGTGATTTCAAAGCCGATTACACCGCAATCCTGACGCTATCGGGCGACAGTCAGGCGTTGATCGACGAGGTCAATCTTGTGCTGGCGAACGGGCAGTTGTCGAGCGCCACGGTCGCCGCAATCAAGGCTGCGGTCGACAGCATCTCGAATAGCGGCGCGACCGGCCCCAGCAATCGCGTGATGACCGCGATCCTGCTGACGATGGCCTCGCCCGACTATCTGACGTTTAAGTAAGGACCGGACCGATGAACCCCAGCGACACCGGCTATCAATCGCGCCGCGCCTTCCTCAAACGCTCGGCCGCGCTCGGCATTGCCGGGAGCGCGATCCCGTTCGTCACCAGCCTCGCCGCGATCGGCGAAGCGGCCGCCGCCGTGACGAGCGACTATAAGGCCTTGGTCTGCGTGTTCCTGTACGGCGGCAATGATTACGCCAATACACTGCCGCCGTACGATCAGGCGAGCTACAATCTGTATCAGGCGGCCCGCAGCAACATCGCGCTCGACCGTGCGACGCTCGGTGCGACGGTGCTCAATCCGGTGACGGCGCTGGCCGGGGGGCGGCAATATGCGCTCGCGCCGACGCTGGCGCCGCTGCTGCCGATTTTTAACGCCGGAAAGATGGCGGTGGCGCTCAACGTCGGCACGCTGATCCAGCCGACGACCAAGGCACAATATACCGCCGCTTCGGTGCCACTGCCGCCCAAATTGTTCAGCCATAACGACCAGCAAAGCTTCTGGCAGGCGAGCAACCCCGAGGGCGCGACCTCGGGCTGGGGTGGCCGCATCGGCGATTTGTTCCAGAGCGGCAACGGCTCGTCCACGCTGACCTGCATCAATGCGACGGGCAATGCCGTCTTTCTGACCGGCAAGACCGCGATCCAATATTCGGTCGGCACCGGCGGGCCGATCGCGCTGCTGGGCAATGGCAGCACAGTGTTCGGATCGACCACCGCCGCGAGCACGCTGCGTACGCTGATGACGGCCGGGCAAGCCAACATCTTCCAGAACGAGCATTCGCGTGTCAGCAAACGCGCACTCGATACCTATGCGCAAGTCAACACGGCCCTGGCAGGTGCTCCGGTCGCCAGTTTTCCGGGCTTCCCAACGCCCAACAGCCTGGCCGATCAGCTGAAAATTGTCGCGCGGCTGATCTCCGTGTCATCGGAGCTCGGCGCGCGGCGGCAAGTGTTTTTCGTGTCGCTCGGCGGGTGGGACATGCACGATGCGCTCGTCTCGGGCCATCCGACCCAGACTGGGCTGCTGGCGAATGCGATGAAGGCGTTTTACGATACCACCAAAGCGCTGGGGGTCGCCGACAAGGTGACGACCTTCACCGCCTCCGATTTCGGGCGGACGTTGCAGTCGAACGACGACGGATCCGATCACGGTTGGGGCAGCATGCATTTCGTGATGGGCGATGCGGTGAGCGGCCAGCGTTTTTACGGAACGCCGCCGGCGATCGGCAACAATACGCCCGACGATGTCGGCCAGGGGCGTTTGCTGCCGACCATCGCGGTCGACCAATATGCCTCGACGCTGGCGAACTGGTTCGGCGTGTCCGCCACCGATATGCCGACGGTGTTGCCGAATATCGGGAACTATAATCCCTCGACGTGGAATCTTGGTTTCGTTTGAAGCGGTTCTTCCCGCACTGCGACCGCGTCGCGCGGCCCCTTTTTTCGTGGCGGAGCGGTTCCCCCGGCTGTGGGTTCTGTGCGATACGCGCAGCAAGACCTAGCGCACACGATCACAGGAGACCCGCATGCGTCGATTCGCCCTCGCAACGACTGCTCTCGCCGCCCTCATGTTGTCAGCCTGCGACAAGGATTCGGTGGCGACCGGTTCTCCGATCGCGCAGGGCGCGCAAGCCGTCGCGATGCTGCGCACCCCCGATGGCGCCGATGTCGGCCGCGCGGTCGCGACCGAAGTGGCGGGCGGTCTGCGCTTCACGCTCGACGTCCATGGCCTGACGCCGGGCACGCACGGCGCGCACGTCCATACCGTCGGGCATTGCGATGCGCCCGATTTCCAGACGGCGGGCGGGCATTGGAACCCGCTGGGCGCAAAGCATGGATCGATGAACCCGCAAGG
>JBBQLB010000073.1:0-9288 GCA_038327465.1 Sphingomonadales bacterium
TGGGCATCGGTGATCGTGATCATGGTGTTGTTGAAGCTTGCGTTCACATGGGCGACGCCCGAGGTGATGTTCTTGCGCTCACGCCGCTTAATGCGTTGCGGTTCACGTGCCATTGTCTTGTCCTAACCTTGCTGCAGGAGCGAGCCGCGGTCCCCCGCGGCTCAAGCTCACTTCTTCTTACCGGCGATCGGCTTTGCCTTGCCCTTGCGGGTGCGCGCATTGGTATGCGTGCGCTGGCCACGGACGGGCAAACCCTTGCGATGGCGCAGACCGCGATAGCAAGCGAGATCCATCAGACGCTTGATGTTCATCGCCACACTGCGGCGAAGATCACCCTCGACCGTGTAATCGGCGTCGATCGTCTCGCGGATGTGGAGCACTTCCTGATCGGTCAGGTCCTGCACGCGCGCTGTCATCGGGATGTTCAGCTTGGTGACGATTTCCTTGGCCTTGGTGTTGCCAATGCCGTGAATGTAGGTGAGCGCGATAACGACGCGCTTGTTGGTCGGGATGTTGACCCCGGCGATACGTGCCATGAAACTTTTCTCCTGCTCCACAGGGCTGCATGGCTGCAGACCCCATCTCATCGCGTTGCCTACCGTGTAACACGCACAACACCGGCGAGCGCAAACAGCGCCGCCGGAGACCGGTGTTTCGGAATAGTTGGTCGTTAAGCGCCGATTCGGAAGGTGTCAAGCGAGGTAGGTGGTAGCGACGATAAAGCTGTAGCGGTTCTACAACGCCATCGGGACCACTACCGCGGCTACCAGCCCCGGCGCATTGTCGCTGAGTTCCAATCGCCCGCCGTGGAGCCGCGCTACCGCTTCGACCAATGCCATGCCGAGCCCCGCCCCCGGCAAACTGCGCGCGCTGTCCAACCGACCAAAGCGGCGCAGCGCCTGCGCGCGGTCGGCCTCGGCGATGCCGGGGCCGCGATCCTCGACCTGGAAGCGCGCCTCCCCTGCGACCAACGCCAAGCGGAGCGTAATCGCCCCGCCCTCCCCGGCATGGCGGAGCGCATTGTCGATCAGATTGGCCACCGCCTGGGTGAGCAATTCGCGGTGCAGCACAATTCGCGGCATTCCGCGCGCGATCACCGCCTCGAACTGCATTCCCGCATCCTCGACCACGGGCGCGTAGAGTTCGGCGATCTCCTCCATCAAGGCAGCCGGATCTACGGACGCGAACCGGTCGCGTGAAACCGATTCTGCGCGCGTAATTTCGATCATCGTGGACAGCATCCGCATCACCAGATCGGTCTCGATCAGCAGCCCGCCCATCGCCGCCTCGCGCTGCGCCGGTTCGGCCTGCAACACCGCCGCCTCCGCCTTTGCGCGCAACCGCGCGAGCGGGGAGAGAAGATCATGCGCGAGGCCATCGGTGACGATCCGCAATTCGGTCATCAGCCGCTCGGTCTTGTCGAGCATCGCGTTGAGCCGTGTCGCCAGCCGGTCAAATGCGTCGCCGCCACTTGCGACCTTGGTCACGCGTCGCGACAAATCGCCACCCGCAACGCCCTCGATCACATCGGCCACGCTGTTAAGCCTGCGCCCGACATAGCGCGTCACCACCAGACCACCGCCGACACCGAGCGCGAGCGAGAGCGCCATCGCGGTCAGCAAAGCGCGCTCGATCCCGCGTTGCTCCTGCTCCCAATCGTCAAGCAAGCGCCCGCTGACGAGCCGGTACGAATCGATCCGCCGCACCGCGTAACCCGCCTCACGCTCCGACCACAGCCGCCAATCGCTCATCCGACCGATCTGGAACAACGTAGGTTGCAGCGCCGCGACATGCGCGAAATCGGGTCCGCCTCCCGCCACGCGCCGCCCATCGGGCGCGATCACCGCGAGGATGCGCGACGGGTCGGCGGGGGAACGCCGGTCAGCGATGGTCTGACCGAGAGCCGCCAGCCCACCGGTGCGATACACCGCGACTAGCGCATCCGATTCCGCGATCGTGTCGCGGCGCAGCGCCTCGATCGCATCGTCATGTACGAGCTTCCACACGAACGCGACGAGCACGATATTCGATGTCAGCGCCAACGCGATCGCCAGCAACGCGATCCGCGTCGTAAAGGTTAGGCGCAGCTTCACGTCAGCCGGTCAAACCTCAGCCGAAAGGCGATACCCAGCCCCGCGCACCGTGTGCAGGATTGGTGCTGTAAACCCTTCCTCGAGCTTGCGCCGCAACCGCCCGATATGGACATCCACCACGTTCGATCCGGGGTCGAAATGATAGTTCCAGATCTTTTCCAGCATCATGGTGCGTGTCACCACTTGCCCGGCGTGCCGCGCGAGATATTCGAGGAGGTTGAACTCGCGCGCGCCAAGCTGGATCGAACGCCCGCCACGCGCAACGGTGCGCGCAAGCAAGTCGATCTCCAGATCGCCGACCGACAGCCGCGTCGGCTGCCCGTCGGACCCGCCACGGTCAACCCGGCGGAAGATCGCATCGATCCGTGCGGTGAGTTCGGCGAAGGAAAAGGGTTTGACCAGATAATCGTCCGCCCCGGCATTCAAACCGTCGATCCGGTCATCCACCGTGCCGAGCGCCGACAATATCAGCGTCGGCGTGCGCACGCCTGCTGCGCGAATGGCGCCCAGCATCGCCAGACCATTCAGCCCGGGAAGCATCCGATCCGCGATGATCAGGTCAAAAATGCCCTCGCTCGCCAAAAACAGACCGTCGCGCCCGTCATTGCAAGTCTCGACCGCATAGCCGCCCTCGCTCAGCCCCTTGGCAAGGTATGCGGCGGTGGAGGAATCGTCTTCGACGATCAGGATCTTGCGAGTCACAGGCGGCATTCCGGGCGGTTTCCCCTCGAGCCTAGACAGAAATAAGGCCGGCGGAAAGCAAGCCTTCCGCCAGCCAACGACACCCCCGGGAGTGCGAGTGCCGATCTCGTCAAATCACGTCAGCGGCTGCGTGCAGCGGCCGTGACGGCTATGCACCGGCGCGGCGCACGCTCCGATGACGCAACCGTGAAGAAGCTGTCATGTATTGAGCCTCTCCGCGTTTGCAGGGAGGGACGAGCACTGCGTTTAACGCCCCGGTTCGGGTTTCGCCGCAGGAACCCCACCGGCCTCGGCCGCCGCCTTCAGCCCGAGCATTTGCGTCGCCAGCACCTCGTCGACCTTCGGCGCCCAGGAATCCGCGCCCGCGCGAACATAGCCGCCCACCACATAGGTCAGCGTTACTTTTGTCGAAGTCTCCGTCACCGGATCGAGCCGAAAGGTGAGCGTTCCAATTACCGCCTCGGCCTGCAACGGGCCAAGCGCGCCGACCATCCGGATCATCCGTGGCGGCTGGAAATAGACGATTCGGGCATGTTCGACCGAGCCTCCGCCGCTGGGAATCAGCTCACAAAAACACCCGGTCGCCGCGGCTTCGAGCCGCAAGTTTGCGCTGTCATCGGAATAGGTATGTTCGTGGTCCCACCATTTCTGGGGGGTGATAAGTGTCGCCCAAGTCTGACCGATCGGCGCGTCAATCGTCACGGCCTGGGATATCTCGAAGCCGGCCGCAGTCGCCTGCACCACCTCTGCCGACGCCGGCGTGGTGCACACGAGCATCGCCGCCCCAAACAAAGCTGCTCCGACCTTCATCGCCATCTCCTTGCGCGAACCGCCGAGGAGCATAGGCAATCTCTTACAACGGGTCGAGGATCGCTTCGATCGCGGCGGTCACCGCATCGATCTCGCCCATGCCATCGACGCGTGCGAGCAGGCCGCGCGCTTCGTAGATCGGGATGATCGGCTCGGTCTTGGTGCGATATTCGGCCATGCGGGTGCGCACGGTTTCCTCATTATCGTCGGGGCGGCGTTTGAATTCGTGGCTTCCACATACGTCGCACGTGTCGGCGACCTTGGTCTGCTTGAACACGTCGTGATAGCCGGTGCCGCAGCTGGCGCAAGTGAACCGCCCGACAATGCGTTCGACGAGCTTGTCTTCATTCACTTCGAGCTCGATCACATGATTGAGGGTGCGACCATGGTTCGTCAGGATCGCGTCGAGCTGTTCGGCCTGCGCGGCGGTGCGCGGATAGCCGTCGAAGATCACGCCCTGGCGCGACTCGAGGGAGCCGAGCTTCTCATCGATGATGCCCGAGACGATTTCGTCCGAAACGAGCTCGCCGGCTTCCATCACGGCCTTCGCCTTCAGGCCAACCGGACTGCCCGACTTTACCGCCGCGCGCAGCATGTCGCCGGTCGATAATTGGACCATGCCGCGATCCGCTTCGAGGCGGCTCGCCTGGGTGCCTTTGCCCGCACCCGGCGGTCCCAACAAAATGATATTCAAGCCGCCACTCCCGTTTGGCCCGCCCCAGTATCGGGTGTATCCGGCGTCCCTCTAGCGGAGACGTCCGCCCTTGAGCTTCGCTTTCTTGATCAGATCACCATATTGGTGCGCCAGCAAGTGCGACTGGATCTGCGTCACCGTATCCATGGTGACATTGACGACGATCAGGAGGCTCGTGCCGCCCAGATAAAACGGAATCGACAGCGCCGACACCAGATATTCCGGCAACAGGCAGATGATCGCGAGATACCCCGCACCAATCACGGTGATGCGCGTCAGCACATAATCGAAATAATTCTCGGTATTCTTGCCGGGCCGTATCCCGGGGATAAACCCGCCATAGCGCTTGAGATTGTCGGCAGTCTCTTCCGGATTGAACACGACGGCGGTGTAGAAGAACGAGAAGAAGATGATCCCCGCGCCATACAGCGTCATGTACGCAATGCTGCCATGCTGCAGATATTGGTTGAGCCAGATGATCGCCGAGCCCCAATAGCTGTCACCCGACACGTTCTTGCCCGCGAACTGCGTGATCGTCAGCGGCATCAGCAGCAGCGACGACGCGAAGATCGGCGGGATCACGCCCGCGGTATTGATCTTCAGCGGCAAATGGCTGCGGTCGGCCTGCATGCCGCGCTGCGTCTGGCGCTTGGGATATTGGATCAGGATGCGGCGCTGTGCGCGTTCCATGAAGCAGATGAACAGGATCAGGCCCGCGACCGCCGCCGCGATCAGCACGACGGTAAAGCCGGTAACGCTGCCGCCGCCGGTCCGCGCGGTCTGCGCGAGGTTGTATAGCGTCGTCGGCAAATTCGCGACGATGCCCGCCATGATGATCAGCGACATGCCGTTGCCGATCCCGCGGCTGGTGATCTGCTCGCCGATCCACATCAGAAACATCGTGCCGCCAACCAGACTGATCACCGATCCGACGATGAACAAGACGCCGGGTTCAACCACGACGCCCTGACTCTCGAAACCGAGCGACAGGAAATATCCCTGGATCACCGTCAGCGCGACCGTGCCGTAGCGCGTATATTGGTTGAGCCGCTTGCGCCCGCTCTCGCCTTCCTTCTTGATCGCCGCCAGCGTTGGCGACAGCGAGGTCGCGAGCTGCACCACGATCGAGGCGGTGATGTAGGGGGTGACGCCAAGCGCAATCAGGCTCGCGCGCTTGAGCGAACCGCCGGAAAACGCATTGAAGAAATCGAGCACGCCGCCAGAGGTGCGCTGCGCCAGCGCGGTCAGCGCGGTGGGATCGATCCCGGGCAACGGAACATAGCTCAGCAGCCGGAACACGATCAACGCACCGATCGTGAACCACAAGCGCTTCTTGAGGTCGGTTGCCTGTGCGAATTTCGACAGGCTGATGCTGGAGGCCATCTGGTCGGCTGCGGATGCCATGGGTGCTGTTTGCCCTAAAACGAAAACGGCGGTTGCGATGTTACCCGCTCCCGCCGCTCATATAGTCACGCTCGCCCGGTTGTCTAACCGATGCAGCATTTTGTTCCCCGGAGGAGGCGGGGAACAGCGGAATTACGCCTTGAACGATTCCTTGTGCGCCTTGCGCTCGCGATACTTGACGCCCTTCTTGGCGGCGGCCTTCTCGGCGGCGGGGACGACATGGATCACGTCAACCGAACCACCGGCCTTCTCGACCGCTTCGATCGCGCCCTTGGAGGCACCGGCGACGGTGAACTTCAACACCGTGGTCAGTTCGCCCTTGCCGAGCAAACGGACGCCGTCCTTGCCGCCGCGCGCCAGACCAGCGGCCTTGAGCGCGTCATGGTCGAGCGAAGCGCCAGCCACGATCTTGCCAGCATCGATCGCCTTCTGGATCGCGCCGAGATTCACCTCGGCATAATCCTTCGCGAAAATGTTGTTGAAGCCGCGCTTTGGCAGACGCATGTGGAGCGGCATCTGGCCGCCTTCGAAGCCGGCGATGGAAACGCCCTCGCGGCTCTTCTGGCCCTTCTGCCCGCGCCCTGCGGTCTTGCCCTTGCCCGAACCGATACCCCGGCCCACGCGCATGCGGGACTTGCGGGCACCATCGTTGTCGCGGATTTCGTTCAGTTTCAGGGTCGTGCACTCGCTTTCGCTTTTGTCGCGCTGATGTTGTCTTCTCCCTCTACCCGCTTGCGGGGAGAGGGTCGGGGAGAGGGGCAGTCACGCGAACAGCCGTCCGAGATCATGCCCTCTCCCGACCTCGCCTTCGGCTCGGCCACCCTCTCCCGCAAGCGGGCGAGGGAAATTTCTTACGCCTCGATCTTCACCATATGCGCAACCTTGCGGATCATCCCCCGAACCTCGGGGCTGTCTTCCAGTTCGCGCGTGCGGTGCATCTTATTGAGGCCGAGACCGACCAGCGTTGCGCGCTGGTCCTTCTCGCGGCGGATCGGCGAACCGGTCTGCGTGATTTTGATGGTTGCCATGATCGTTTACTCCACGATCGCTTCGGCTTCAGCCTGAGGCGCTTCCGCACCACCACGACCGAGCAGATCGGCGATCTTCTTGCCACGACGCTGCGCAACCGACTTCGGGCTAACCTGGCTGGTCAGCGCTTCGAAGGTCGCACGGATCATGTTGTACGGGTTGGACGTGCCGACCGACTTGGTCACGACGTCTGCCACACCCAGCGATTCGAACACGGCGCGCATCGGGCCACCGGCGATGATGCCCGTTCCCTGCGGCGCCGAGCGCAACGTAACGAGGCCGGCACCGAAGTGACCGTTACCGTCATGATGCAGCGTGCGACCATCCTTCAGCGGAACCCGGACCATTGCCTTCTTGGCAGCAGCGGTCGCCTTGGAAATGGCTTCCGGCACTTCGCGCGCCTTGCCATGACCGAAGCCGACGCGGCCCTTGCCGTCGCCGACGACGACGAGTGCCGCAAAGCCGAAGCGCTTGCCGCCCTTTACCGTCTTCGAGACGCGGTTGATGTGAACCAGCTTCTCGATCAGCTCTTCGCCGCCATCGTCCGAACCCGGACGACCGCCGCGGTTGTCGCGACCGCCGCGATTGTCGCGTCCGCCACGGTTTGCACCGCCGCCAGGACCACGACCGCCACCAGGGCCGCCGCGACCGCCGCCAGGACCACCGCGTCCACGCGGCGCTTCCGCTGCGGGCGCGCCGTCCGGCGATGCAATGGCGTCGTTTGGAATGTTGTCGTCGGCCATAGTTAGAACTCCAATCCGGCTTCACGCGCGGCAGTCGCCAGCGCCTTGACGCGACCGTGGAACAGGAAGCCACCGCGATCGAACACGACTTGCGTCACGCCCGCCGCCTTGCAGGCCTCGGCGATACGCGTGCCGACAGCCGTTGCGGCATCGACATTGGCACCGGACGTGTCGCGCACGTCCTTTTCCAGCGTCGAAGCAGCAGCGAGCGTCACGCCCTGCGCGTCGTCGATGATCTGCGCATAGATGTGGCGACCCGAGCGATGGATCGAGAGCCGCGGACGGCCCGATCCACGCGCGCGGAGCGCAGTGCGGTTGCGGCGGCGCCGCTTCTCGAAAAGAGACATACCCTTGGTCGACATTACTTCTTCTTCCCTTCCTTGCGGAAGATGAACTCGCCGTCGTACTTGATGCCCTTGCCCTTGTACGGCTCGGGCTTACGCCAGCGACGGATTTCTGCGGCGAGCTGACCGACCTTCTGCTTGTCGGTGCCCGAAATCTCGATCGTCGTATTGTCGGGGGTCTTAACCTCGATCCCCTCCGGCACGTCGATGTTGACGTCGTGGCTGTAGCCAAGCTTCAGGTTCAAATTTTTGCCCTGTGCGGCAGCGCGATACCCGACGCCGTTGATCAGCAGCTTCTTGGTGAAGCCGTCCGAAACGCCGGTGATGAGGTTCTGCACCAACGTCCGCTGCATGCCCCAGAACGCGCGAGCGCGCTTGGTTTCGTTCGCGGGATTGACCGAAACGCCACCCTCTTCGAGCACATAGCTGATCTCTTCGCGCAGCGGCATCGCGAGGGTGCCCTTCGGCCCCTTCACGGTGAGCTGCTGGCCTTCGATCGTCGCGGTGACACCGCTTGGGATCGCGACCGGCTTTTTACCGATGCGGCTCATATCAAAACACCTCCGCGAGGACTTCGCCGCCAACATTCTGTTCGCGCGCTTCCGCGTCGGACAGAACGCCGCGGGGCGTCGAGACGATCGTGATGCCAAGGCCGTTCATGACGCGCGGCAGCTCGGTCGAACCCGAATAGACGCGGCGACCGGGCTTGGAGACTCGGGCGACGTGCTTGATCGCGGGCTGGCCCTCGAAATATTTCAGCTCGATGCGAATGCCGGCCGCAGGGCCCATCTGCTCTTCGCTATAGCCACGGATGTAGCCTTCGCGCTGGAGCACGTCGAGCACGCGGGCGCGCAGCTTCGAGCCCGGCGTCAGGACAGAGTCCTTGCGCGCGCGCTGGCCGTTGCGGATGCGGGTGAGCATATCACCCAGGGGATCGGTCAATGCCATCTGTTGATCCTTACCAGCTCGACTTCGTAACGCCGGGGATGAGGCCCTTATTGGCCAGATCGCGCAGCTGAATACGGCAGAGGCGGAACTTGCGATAATAAGCGCGCGGACGACCCGTCAGCTCGCAGCGGTTGCGGATGCGCGTCGGGTTCCCGTTGCGGGGAATCTCAGCCATCTTGAGACGCGCCTCGATCCGCTCACCGTCGCTCAGCGACTTGTCGGCAGCGATTGCCTTCAGCGCCGCATACTTCGGGGCGTATTTCTTGACGAGCATCTTGCGACGCTCGTTCTTGTTGACAGAACTTACCTTCGCCATCTTATGCCGCCTTCTTTTCGGTCGCGTCTTCAGGTACTTCCGGCGGGAACGGGAAGCCGAACAGACGGAGCAGCTCGCGCGCTTCGTCGTCGGTCCGTGCCGTCGTCGTGACGATCACGTCCATGCCGCGGATCTTGTCGATCCGGTCATAGCTGATTTCCGGGAACACCAATTGCTCCTTCAGGCCGCAGGCATAATTGCCGCG
>JBBQLB010000074.1:0-9114 GCA_038327465.1 Sphingomonadales bacterium
CCCGGCGGGCAATCGGTCAACACCACCGATTCGGCGGTGCGGATCGTGCATATTCCTTCGGGCCTCGTCGTGATCCAGCAAGACGAGAAATCGCAGCACAAGAACAAGGCCAAGGCGATGCGCGTGTTGCGCACCCGCCTCTATGAGGCCGAGCGCGACCGACTGCATCAGGAACGGGCAGGCGCGCGCAAATCGATGGTCGGATCGGGCGACCGGTCGGAGCGCATCCGCACCTATAATTTCCCGCAAGGCCGTGTAACCGACCACCGCATCAATCTGACGCTGCACCGTTTGCCCGAGATTTTGCAGGGCGAGATGGACGAACTCGTCGGCGCGCTGATCGCGCAGGACGAGGCGGAACGGTTGGCGTCGCTGGATGGGTGAGGCGCAATTTCCGTCTCCCCCATGGGGGAGTTTCGGGTTGGATCGTCCCCCGGACGATCCTCAACCGTGCGGGGCACGGTTGACCCGAAACTGGTGGCCGAGCGAAGCGAGGTCGGGAGAGGGGCAGTTGCGAAGGATGTCGCTCGATACTGCCCCTCTCCCCGACCCTCTCCCCCAAGGGGGAGAGGGAGTAAGAAGTATCCTCGCTTCCGCCACCTCGGCCCTCGCCGCAATTAGCCAAACGCCGCGTCTGGATGCCGAACTCCTGATGGCCCACGCGCTCGGCGTTTCCCGCGAGACCCTGCTCCTCGCCCATCTCGACACCCCCGAACCCGCAACCTTTGCCCCGCTCCTCGCGCGCCGTCTGCGCCACGAGCCGATCGCCTACATCACCGGCACCCGCGCGTTCTGGACGATCGAGCTTTTGGTCGGCCCCGGCGTCCTCGTCCCGCGGGCCGATAGCGAAACGTTGCTTGAGGCTGCGGTCGAGCATTTCGGGAAGCGTGCGCCCGCGACGATCCTTGATTTGGGGACGGGGCCAGGGACACTGCTGCTCGCCGCACTCGATCAATGGCCCGACGCCAACGGAATCGGGATCGACACCTCCGAAGCCGCGCTCGATTATGCCAAGCGCAATACCGCGAGCTTGGGCATGTCCGACCGCGCGCAGTTTGCGCGCGGCGAATGGGCCACCGGGCTTACCGGGCAATTCGACCTCATCCTGGCCAACCCGCCCTATATCGGCACGGGCGAAACACTCCCCGAAGAAGTGCGCGCGTACGAGCCCGATGTCGCCCTCTTCGCCGGTCCCGACGGTCTCGCCGATTACCGCATCATCGCGCCGCAACTGCCCGCCTTGCTCGCGTCCGGCGGCGCGGCAATCCTCGAAATCGGCGCGACGCAAGCCGCTGCCGTCACCGCGCTCCTCAAAGCGGAGGGCTTCGCCGTCGCGCTGCGCCACGATCTCGGCGGAAACCCGCGCGCGCTGGTCGCGACGCGCCGGACATGATTTGTCGCACGATTGCCACAACATTCCGCTTGGAGAATGGGGACGAAGCGGCTATTGCACCACGCAGGGGCACGCATTTTCATATTAACGCATTGAAAATGGGCTGTTGTCCGCTCCTTTAGTCATGGAAACGCTGTCGTCCGGCGACCGTGGCAGGCTCTCTCCGCCGTGTGATCGGCGGGTGTCGGGCCGGGGGCATTTGCATCCATATTCTGGAGCACGGCCAGTTTGGTTTCTGAAGACAGGACAAAAAGAACTTGATCAATAATCGTCAGGCCGGTCGCCGTCGCGGCCGTGGCGGGCAGCAACAGCGCTCGTCGGGTGGCAATCCGGGTCGCCAGGATAGCGGCAATCGCATCGACAATCGCGCGCGCGGCAATGCCGCCCAATTGCTCGAAAAATACAAAACGCTCGCGCGCGACGCGCAGATGCAGGGCGACCGCGTCAACGTCGAATATTATCTCCAATTCGCCGACCATTATTTCCGCGTGCTCGCCGAAACGCGCGCGCGGTTCGAGGAAAATGGCGGAGCGGTTTCGACGCGGCGCATCCAGGGCGCGACGCTCGACGAGGACGAGCCCGATTATGAGGATGACGGCGAACGCGGCGAACAGCCGCAGCCTGAGCAGAATCGCGGCGACCAGAACCGTGGCCAGCACCGCGAGGGCCAGAATCGCGACTATCAGCGCGAAGGGCAGCGCGATAGCCAGCAACGTGACGGGCAGAACCGCGACGGACAGCAGCGCGGTCAGCAAAACGGATACCGTCAAGACGGGCGACCGGACGGCAATCGCGGCTACAACCAGAACGGCAACGCGCAGCGCGACCAGAATGGTGCTTCGGACACGCGCGGTGATCAGCAGCGCGGCAATGGCCAGGACTATGACAATCGCGCGCGCGTCAACGGTAACGGCAACGTGGCCGAGGGCGGCTCCGAGCGTCAGCCCGACGAGCAGGGCGACCGCCCACGGCGCGACCGTTACGAACGGACCGAGCGTGCCCCGCGCGCCGCAGAGCCGGTCGAGCAGGACGTGCCCGTCGCGGTCGAGGCCGCTCCGCCCGAAGTCGCTGAGCTACCGCGTCGTGGTCGCGGTCGCCCGCGCCGTGACGTCGCGCCGGTGGAGGCCGACGCACCCGGTCTCGAGAATGTCGGTTTTATGGCCGAACGCTTGCCGCCGTCGCTCAACGTATCGGCGATGGACGATAGCGATGGCGATAGCGATAGCGATGGTGGGGAATTGGCCGAAAAGCCGCGCCGCCGCCGTGGCCGTCCGCCCGCAAATGCTGTCACGACCAGCGAGTGATCTCGGCCGGGCTGCAAGGGCCGGGATGCAGGGGATTGTAACCCGGCTGTTATATCCATAGCCTAATACGGCGACATGGGAGAGGCGCGATGGCAGAGGATATTCGGGTCCGGCTGGCGTTAAAGGCGCTTGCGGCCACGCTCGGGACAATGATCACGACGCTGCCGATCTCGGCACACGCGCAGGACGGACCAGCCCCTGCCTCTGCCGAGGTCGCGACCCGTACCGCGCAGGGCGATGTCGCGGTGACAATCTACAATAACAATCTCGCGCTCGTGCAGGACACACGCCAGCTCGCGTTGCCGCGCGGGCGTAGCGTCCAGGAATTCGCCGACGTCTCCGCCGCGATCCGGCCCGAGACGGTGACGCTCACCGCGGCGGGCACCAGCATCGTCGAACAGAATTTCGATTACGATCTGCTTTCGCCCGAAAAGCTGATGGACAAGGCGGTCGGTCAGACCGTGACTTTGGTCCGCACCAACCCGGCGAGCGGGGCAGAGACACGCGAAAGCGCCCGCATCCTCGCCAATAATGACGGTACGGTCGTTCAGATCGGCAGCCGCATCGAGGTGCTGGAACGGTCCGGCGGGCGCGTGATCTTCCCGAGCTTGCCGGCCAATCTGCGTGCGCGCCCGACGCTGTCGGTGACGCTCGACAGCGCGAGCGCGGGGACGCGCCCCGCCACGCTCAACTATCTGTCGCGCGGGCTCGGCTGGAAGGCGGATTATGTCGCGCTGTTCGATGAAAAAGCGGGCAAGCTCGACGTGCAGGGCTGGATCACGCTGACGAACACCAGTGGCACGACTTTCGCGGCGGCGAAGACGCTGCTCGTGGCAGGTTCGGTCGGCGAGTCGAACAACGGAGGCTATCGCCCGAATTACCCGCGCCCCTCGGTCAGGCCGCGCGGCAATCAGGCCGGTACCGAGACCGCGGGGCGCGAGCAGCTCGGCGATTTCTACATCTATCCGCTCGCCGAACGCACGACGATTGCGAACGCGCAGACCAAGCAAGTTAGTTTCCTCGACGTCGGTGGCGCGCCGGCGGCAAAAGCGTATTTCTTTCGCAATCCGTGGCTCGGCAAGCTCGACGAAGCGGCGAGCGTCGATACCGTGCTGAAGTTCAGCTCGTCGCGCGACGGTGGTCTGGGTGACGCGCTGCCGGCCGGGACGGTACGCGTCTATATGAGGGACGCACGCGGCAACCCGCAATTCATCGGCGAAAGCGCGATCCCGCACACGCCGATGGGCTCCAAACTGGCGTTGAAGACGGGCGAGGCGTTCGATGTGAAGGTGCTGCCGGTGATCGAGAAGCGTGAGGCGCTCTCGGCAAATCGGTGGCGCACGACGATGCGCTACCAGCTCACGAATGCGCGCGGCAGCGAGGCGACGGTCGAACTGGTTCAGGCGGGACTCGACAATTACTGGCACGACACGAAGATCGTGAGCGAAAGCCAGCCGAGCGAACGCACCGACGCCGATGAGGCAATGTGGCAAGTCAAGGTGCCCGCCAACGGATCGGCGAGCGTTACCGCCATCTTCGAAACGCGCTACTGAGCGGGGCGGGCATGCGCCTGCATAGCAGAACCGCCTCCCCGGCGAAGGCAGGGGCCCAGTCGCGGAACGTTGGAAGGCAAGCGCTGCACGCCGTTACCTCAACCTGCGATACTGGGCCCCGGCCTTCGCCGGGGAAGGGCTGATTTCGGCATGACGAAGCTCTGGGCATCACTTATCGCGTTGATCGCCTTCCTCGCAGCCCCGCTCGCTGCCCAAACCACATCGCCCGCGCCTGACAAGGTCGCCGTGACGATCTACCGCGCGCCCTACCGCGACGCCGATGAAGCGATCGATCGCGAGTGGCTGCAAGGCTATGCGCTCATCACCGAACAGCGCCGGGTGCGCGTGCCCGCCGGGCGGAGCGTGCTGCGCTTCGAAGGCGTGGCGGCGGGAATTCTGCCCGAAAGCGCGATCGTCACCGGCCTGCCGCAGGGTGTGCGCGAGAAGAATCTCGATGCCGATCTGCTGTCTCCGCGCAGCCTGTTCGCGCGCAGCTTCGGGCGACCCGTCACGATCCGACGCGAGATCGCCAAGAAGGTGGTCGAAGTCCCCGGCATCATCCGCTCGGGGCCGGACGGCGCGGCGATCCTGCAGACCAAGGAGGGGTTCGAGGCAGTCAATTGTGGGCCGCAGACCGACTCGCTGATCTATCCCGAGGTTCCCTCAAGCCTGTCCGCCAAGCCAACGCTGTCGGTTGAACTCGACGCGCCAAGCGCCGCTGACGTGACGGTGACCTTGTCCTACCTCGCCTGGGGCTTCGACTGGCAAGCCAATTATGTCGCGACGCTGCGCCCTGGCGGGCAAAGCGCCGATCTGATCGCCTGGGTGACGCTCGCCAGCAGCGACACGACCAGCTTCGCCGATGCCGAGACGATGGTCGTCGCGGGCAAGGTGAAGCGCGAGGATCATGCGCCGTATGGCGACGGTGACGAGGGGGAGGAATTCGAGCTGCATTGCTTCGGAGGTGTGGCAAGCTACCCGGCAGTCGCAGCGCCCCCGCCACCTGAGCCGGTCCCCGTGCCGATGGCGATGGCACCGGGCTATGAGGCGCAGGACATCGTCGTCACCGGCAGCCGCATCGTGCGGCAGGAGGATTTCGGCGACCTGAAACTCTACCGCGTGCCCGATCGCACCACCGTCGCCGCGCTCGCGCAGAAGCAGGTCGCCTTGCTCGAAAAGCCCGCCGTCCCGGTGCAAATCGTCTATGTCGCCAAGGTCGACGGCGACGGCGATGCCGACCCGCCGCGAATCACCTTGCGCTGGCTCAATCGCAAGGAAGCGGGGCTAGGCGTGCCGCTCCCGGCCGGGCCGGTCGCGGTGTTTCAGCCGCGCGGGGGAACCTCGCTTTTGATCGGAGAAGGCGCGATTGCCGACAAGGCGATCGGCGAGGAGGTCGAGGCGCAAATCGCCGATGCGACGCAAGTGACCATCGACAGCGACAATCCCGAAAGCGGCAAGGGATGGGAGAGCTATGTCCTCACTGCCAGCAATGCGAATCCCTATCCCGTTACTTTTGAAGCGCAATTCGCGCTTGCGGATCTGTCACGTATGTCACGGCTGACGAGCAAACTCACGCGCAAGGACGGCAAATTGCTGTGGAGCGTGGAAATCCCCGCCAATGGCAGCCGAACTTTAGGGTACCGGATGCGCGACGAGGAGTAAGGGGGCAAGAATGGACGTATCAGACGCGCAGCGCGACCTGCGGCGTGCGTATGTCGGGGGCGGACCCGGCGTTATAGTCTCAGGGGCGGTCTGGGCCATCACGGCGGTTGTGCAGAGTTTGTACGGCATCGGCCCGGCGTTCGCCGCGCTCTTCGTCGGCGGGATGCTGATCTTTCCGCTGAGCAAGCTGATCTGCCGCTTCGTGTTTCGCCGGGCGAATGAGGAAGCTCGCAATCCGCTTGGGATGGCAGCGCTGGAAAGCACGGTGGCAATGATCGGAGGGCTGTTCGCCGCCTGGTTGTTCCTGGCTTCGAAACCGATGCTGGTTTTGCCGCTCTCCGCAATCGCGGTGGGCACGCATTATGCCGTGTTCAAAACGGTCTATGGTGACCGGCTGTTCTGGGTGCTGGCTGCGGTCATCACCGCGATCGGCGTTGGCGATCTTGTTGTCGGCGCGTTGCAAGGCTGGGCACCGCCGCTGGTCGTCGCCGCAGAACTCACCTTTGGCGTGGTGCTGATCGCCCGCGACCGCGTGGGCAGCGGTCAGATGGCCTAATCCAGCTCCGCGACTGCTTCGTCATGCCCGGTGCCGGAACTCAGGAAAACCAGCCCCATCAAAACCGCCGCCAGCATGATCGATCCGCCCGCGCCGCCGATCACGGCGAGGATCGCGACCCAGCTCATCGGGCCGTACACCTGCTGCAGCACCACGATCGCGGCCACGATGAACACCGCCGCGACCACCGCCATCCACCCGAGAATGCGGCGAAAGCGACGCCATGCGAAGGCGGCATAAGTGGGATCGGAGAGGCCGGGGGGAATCGTCATGCTTCCCATATGCTTGCAAACGTGGAATCCTCAAGGGTCTCCAGACTCGGACACTCGAGCGGAGGAGGAGAGAGACGATGACGATCGCGGCAATCCTGGGAAACAAAGGGCGCGAGGTGATCTCGATCACGGCGCATCAAAGCGTCGGCGATGCGGTTGCGGTGCTGGCGACGCGGCGCGTTGGTGCGGTGCCAGTAATGGACGGCCCTAACGTTATCGGCATTTTTTCCGAACGCGACGTCATCCACGCGATCGCCGAACACGGTGCCGACGCGATGGCGCGCAAGGTCGGCGATACGATGACCGCACCCGCCATCACGGTCGGGCCGAGCGACCCGGTGATCGGTGCGCTGTCGTTGATGACGCGTCGGCGGATCCGGCATTTGCCGGTGATCGAGGGCGGGCGCATCATCGGGTTGGTGTCGATCGGCGACCTCGCCAAATATCGCATCGACCGGATCGAGGCCGACGCCGAGGCGATGCGGAGTTATATTCAGAGTGCTTGAGCCGCACGCGTTTAGCGCAAGCTAAACCCGAGACGGCGACAGCCCGGACGGCCTCGCACCGCGAGGACCGACGACGCGGCTTTGCCGCGGCGCGTCTGCCGTAATACCCTTCAGACCGGTGTGATCGGTTGCTTGCGCACCACCGCAAGCAACTCGCGCAGGACCGGGCGTGCGAACACCCCAAGCCACCCGCCATAAACGATCGCACCTACAGTAACGAGGATGAGCAAGCGCAACGCCGGATGCAGGACGGGCAGAACGCCGTCGACCAGAGTCACCGCCAGCGCCATGGCCAGCGCGGCGAGCAAGGCCGGCGCAATCGCATCGGCAATTGCGCGCAGCGACGTGCCGATGACCGGAAGCGAGCGCCACAGGCTGACGCCGAGATAGAGCGGATAGCCGCAGATCCACGCAGCGGCGAGTCCAGGCGCCCCCCATTGCACGCCAATCAAAAAGCCGATCGCCAGGATCGCCGCGCCGACCGCGCCATTGCCGACCCCGATGCCGGGGCGGCCTTGCGCGTCGCATGCGGGTTGCAGCAACACTTGCAGCGTCATGAAGGGCATGGCGAGCGCGAGCAAATGGACGACGGCTGCCGTTTCGCCCCATTTCTCGCCCAGCACCGTCAGCACCAGCGGCTCGGCCGTAGCCGCCAGCCCGAAATAGAAGGGAAGTGCTGCGACCATGATGATTCGTACGCTGCGCGCAAAGGCGAAGGCGACGGCGGCGCGATCATGCTGGATGCGGGCATACGCCGAAAAGGCGACTTCGTTGAGCGGCGGCACGATCTTCGAGACGAACACCTGCGTCAGAAAAAGGCTCTCGGTATAGATGCCGAGCATATGCGGCGTGAAATGCCGTCCGGCGATGAACACATCGGCCTGGCTCTGCGCGAACCAGAACAGCTGGCCGACCGCCATCACCCCACCATAGCGCGCCAGACTGCCCGAGCCGCGAAAATCGAAGCTCGGCCAGATCAGCGATTTCGCCGCGATCGTCATGCCGACCGCCCGGACCCCGAACAGCACCATCGGCGCGAACACCAGAGTCCAGACGCCGAGCCCCAGCAGCGCCCCCGCGAGCGCTGCACTCGCGCTCGCAACCGAGGCGATGATGTTGACCCGCGCTTGCCCTTTGAAATCGAGCGAGCGCGACAGCAGCGCATAGGGGAGCGCGATGAACGGCGTGGCGAAATAGAAGAGCGCCTGCACACGCAGCATGTCCGCGACGATCGGCTGACGGTAATAGGCTGCGGCGACGGGGGCGAGGATCAGCACCTGCGCCGCCGCGAGCACGCCGTTGAGCAGCAGCAGCATTCCGAACAGCTGGCGAATGTCGCGCTGGGTAATGTCCGGCTTCTGGATCAGCCCGCTCGCCAGACCATAACCGTTGAGCATATTGAGGAAGACCAACACCACCCCGGTCATCGCGAACAACCCGTAATCGTGCGGATCCAGAATGCGAATCACGAGGAAGGTGGCTGCCCACTGCACCAGTTGCGCGACAATCTGGCTGCCCGAACGCCAGATTACCGCATTGCGGACCTGATTCGACAGCGAGTCGGCGGTGTGATTCGGGCTTTTGGCGGCGGCGTTCATCCAATCGGGCCTAGCCGACAAGGGTTTAATGACCCTTAAATCCCAGCATTTCTGCGGGTTTGACGCATCATTGAAAGAAAAGTGCAAAAAAGCGTTTGACCGAATCCAACGCCGCCCGTAGAGGAGGTCCACCGCAGCGACGGACCACACGGTTCGCTTCTACGGTCACCAAATAGCCAGGCGCTCGGGTCGCCCTCGAAAAGAGGGTTTACCAAGGCGTCGGTCTTTTGCGCTCTTTGACATTGTCGGTTTAGATGAAGGGACATGTGG
>JBBQLB010000075.1:0-9052 GCA_038327465.1 Sphingomonadales bacterium
GCCCTTGTTGTCACCGCCAGCATTTCCGGCGAAAACCATTCCATTCCAGGCAATGGGAGCCGAAGGGACGCTTTCGCCAGCCTTCATGTCGGCGATCGCGGTTGTCCACAATTTGCGCCCGGTCCCAAAATCGTAGGCCACGACATCGCCATTCTGCAGGCCGCGGAATAGCATTCCGCCCATGTAGGCCGCGCCGCGATTCACCGCGAGTTCGGTCGACGGGACATTTTCGTGGACCCGCCAGTTCTGCTTGCAAGTGTCAGGGTTGAGCGAGATCGTGTCCTTTTCGGTCGTGACAATCAGCGCGCCGTTGACCATGATCGGCCCAGTCTCGAACGCTACGAAACCGCCGACGTCGTAGGTGCACCGGACCTTGAGATCGCCGACGTTGGCGGTGTTGATCTGGTCGAGGGGGGAGAAGCGGTTGCCGTCTGGTGTGCGGTTGTAGCTCGCCCATTCGGTCGCAAGTGGCTGACCTGCTGTCGGGTTCGTGACCGCAACGTCGCTTGTCGCGGCGAATACCCGGTCAGGATTGCTTGTGGGTGAGGAAGAGAGCGCGGTCGCCGCTCTCCTTGGCGTCCCATTCGCCGAGGCCAATTGCGTGTTCGGCTGATAGTTCGGATTTCGCTCGACAACTATCGTTCCGTCGGGCGCATTCAGCGTTTTCAGGAAGTTTAGAGCCAACCCTCCGTATTTCGACGCGTTCGCGGGATCTTTTTTGTAGAATATGTATCCGCCGCCGACCGCGATAACGGCCACTACAAACAGCGCGAGTGTAATTCTGGCCAGAAACTTCATGGTTAATCTCTATCTATGATTAGTCTCTCTGGCTTGTTTGCTCCGTACAACCGAATGGCCGTCTCGTAGCATAACACCTTTTTTCGTAACTCCCAAGCACCCCGTAATTGTCTGGATGTGAGTCCCCCATGCCACAGCACGGGATAGATTTTCGGCGCATGCAGGTTTTTGCTGGCGCGGATTTCTGTGATGTGAGTCAAGGTGCGGGTGGAAGACCTTTCCTCCCTTCGCGAGTTGATCACGGCGCTCGGGCGTGAAGTCGGGGAACTCCGCCTGGAAAATGCCGCTCTCAGACAGGAGGTCGCGGCGCTGAAGCAGGAGAATGCCGATCTGCGCCGGCGCCTGGACAAGAACAGCGGGAACAGCAGCAAGCCGCCGTCGAGCGACGGGTTGAAGAAGCCGCCTCGGGTTTTGGGGAGCTTGCGCGGACGGTCGGGAAAGAAAAGCGGGGGGCAGCCCGGTCACAAGGGAGATACGCTGCGGCCGGTGGACAAGCCCGACATCGTCGAGCGCCATGAGGCAGAAACCTGCGGCCATTGCCATGAAGGGCTGAGCGCGGCGATGGCGACCGGCGTGGAGACGCGCCAGGTGTTCGACCTGCCCGACCCGCGCCTGGAGGTGACCGAGCACCAGGCGTCGGTCTACCGATGCCGCCATTGCCACGGGGTGACGAAGGCGGCGTTTCCGGCGGGGGTGAATGCGCATGTCCAATACGGTCCGCGGGTGCGGGCGGCGGCGGTCTATCTGAATGTCCAGCAGCTGACCCCCGAGGACCGGGTCTGCGAGACCATGGCCGATCTGTTCGGCGCCGCCAGCCTGTGCCCGGCCAGCGTCGTCGCCTGGGCGACGAAGAAGGCCGAGGCGCTGGGGCCGGTGACGGCGCATATCGACGCGTGTCTCGCCCGGGCGCCGGTGCGCCATCTCGACGAAACCGGCTTTCGCGTCGGCGGCAAGACCTGCTGGCTGCACAACGCCTCGACTGCCGCCCTGACGCACTATCGCGTCAGTGCGAGACGCGGTGACATGCCCCGGTTCCTCGACGATGGCGTCATCGTCCACGATCATTGGAAACCCTACTATACCTTGCCCGGTCTCACCCACGCCCTGTGTAACGCTCATCACCTGCGGGAGTTGAAGGCCCTGATCGATATCGAGAAGGAGCCGTGGGCCAAGCTGATGTCGGACCTGCTGCTGGACGCCAACAAGACCGTCCATAGCGCGAAGGCCGCGGGCACTAGGATCCTGCCGGAACCCGACCGAACCCGCATCTTCGCCCATTACGACGCCGTCGTCGCCTCCGGCCTTGCCTTCCATGACCAACAACCCGTCCTCGAACGGCAGCCCGGCGCGCGCGGCAGGCCGCCCCGCCGCCCCGGACATAATCTCCTGATCCGCCTGCGCGACTTCAGGCAGGATGTCCTGCGCTTCCTCCACGACTTCGCCGTGCCCTTCACCAACAATCAGGCCGAGCAGGACGTCCGCATGATGAAGGTCAAGATGAAAATATCCGGCGGCTTCCGAACCTTCCACGGCGCCGCCGTCTTCGCCACGATCCGATCGGTCGTCTCAACCGCTCGAAAACACGGCGCCAACATCCTCGACGCCCTCACTGCCCAGCCATCCGAACTCATCGCGCTGATCTCAGGGTAAGTGCTTGGGAGTTACAAGTAAAGTTGACAAAATAGAGCGCCGCGAAATGGGCGCGGCGTCCTGTTTTGACCTTGCGATTGTTGGTCGAAATGAACCGGCCGCATCGTTACCGTTGCGTGGCATCGCACATGGAGCCGCCGGCGAAAGAGGCACGCCCTCAACAGCCGCAATCACCCCACGCTGACAAACGATGCGTTGCCAAAGGCACCAAGCAAAAGCTGCGCGGCAATGCCGATCAGAAAAACGCTAGCGCCCGCGAGCAGAAGGGCGAAATAAGTGGAATTACCCATTACTAGGACCTCCTTTTCCTGCGGAGCCAGATAAATCGGTGATGCAACCCTCAAATAGTAGAAAAGCGAAGCTACGGCGTTGCCGACTGCCACGACTGCGAGCCATGCATAGCCGCCATCGATCGTCGCTAGGAACAGCATCAGCTTGCCGACGAACCCGCCCAGCGGAGGGATACCGACGAGCGATAGCAACGCGATGACCAGCACCGCGGCGGCCCAGGGCTCCGCCTTGCCGAGCCCGGCATAGTCGTCGATTGCGGTTCGCCCGCGCAGATGCGTCACCACTGCAAAGGCGGCCAGCGTCGCGGCCGCATAACCTGCGAGGAACAGCAATAGCGCTGGCAATGCCTGCGGCGTCAGGCCGATCACTGCAACCGCCATCAGGGCGTAACCCGATTGGGACACCGACGACCAGCCGAGCAGGCGGCGCACATCCTGCTGCCAAAGTGCGCCGAGATTGCCTAAAGTCATCGTCAAGACCGCCAGCGCCGCGATCAGCGGGCGCAAATTGATCACGTCCGTCGGAAACAGCGTTACGAGACGTGCCAGCGCAATCACGCCGCCGATCTTGGGCACCACCATGAGAAACGCTGCTGATGGCGCCGGTGCACCCTCCGCGACGTCGGGCATCCACATGTGCATCGGCACCGCGCCCATCTTGAACGCGAGCCCGACCATTGCGAGCGCGACGCCGACGATCAGCAGGGGGGACGCGACCGGAGAGGCGGCGAGAACGGCCGCGATCGGCGCATAGCCCGTCTGCCCGAGCATTCCATAGAGAAGCGTCACACCGATCATCAGGAGCGTGTTTGCAAAGGCGCCGATCAGAAAATACTTCATTCCCGCTTCGACCGAGATCGACCAGTCGCGGTGGTAGGCGGCGAGCACATAGCCGGTGATCGAGGAGAGAAGGACCGCGATTGAGAGCAGCAGCAGGTCCGCGGCGCCCGCCAGCAGCATCGCGCCCGCTGCCGAGAGGAGAAGCAGACTGTAGAACTCGCCATGCCGGCGATCGGTCCGAAGCCAATCGGGGATGAGTGGCAAGACCAGCGCGGTCGAGCCCAGAATTAACAGCCGCGCCCAGATCGCTACGTCGTCCAGCGCCCATGTGCCCGAGAAACTCAGTTTCGGCGCCTGCTGGAGCTGCATGGCGCAGAGCACCGCAGCGATGGCGATGCCGATCGCCGCCGGCCCGATCGCAAGCCACTGACGCGCTTGGCTTACGAAGCTCGACAACAGAAGCCCGGCGACGGCCGCGAGGATCAGGGCGATCTCCGGCCCGACGTCGCCGATCGGCATCATCCGAGCGGACCCCTCGTGATCGTTCCCGCGGCTGCCATGATCGGCCCCAGGAGCCAGCGCGGATACACGCCGATCAGAACCACGAGCGTCAGCAACACCGCCAGGATCGCATACTCTGCCGGTTTCAGATCGGGGAAAGAGCGTCGCCTTTCCGGAAGTGCCCCGAAGAACACCTTCTGGACCATCGTCAGGAACAACGCGGCCGTGATGAGGATGCCGATCAACCCAAGCGCGGCCAGCCACGGATAGACGGCGAAAGTGCCCGCGAAGATCTGGAACTCGGCAACGAACCCGGCAAGGCCCGGGAGCCCAAGACTCGCAAATGCCGCAAGGATGAACGCAGCCGTCAGCTTGGGGGCGACGCCCGCGAGTCCTCCATAGGCATCCAGCTCATAATTCTTGGTGCGCTGCCAGAATGACCCCATCATCAGGAACAGCGCGCCCGTGATCAGTCCGTGGGCGACCATCTCCACGACAGAGCCGGTCAGCGCCAGCTGGCGCGCGCCTGCCGCGCCGGCGAAAAACGAGGCCGCCGCGGCGATGCCGAGGACGGCATATCCCATGTGGTTGATCGACGTATAAGCGATCCGTCGCTTCATGTTGCCCTGGCCGAGCGCGACCAACGCTCCCCATAGGATCGACGCCAGCGCGAACAGTCCCAGGACTGGCGCGTAGCGCGCGAAAGTTTCGGGCATCATCGACATCGGAATTCTGACGAGCCCGTACGTCCCCATCTTGAGCATCACACCGGCAAGTATCGCCGAGGCGGGTGCGGGCGCACTGACGTGTGCTGGCGGCAGCCAGGTATGGACCGGAAACAGTGGGGTCTTGATCGCGAAGCCGAACACGAACCCCAGCAGCACGAGACCCGCTGGCCAGCCGCCCCCGGCGAAGGCATGTCGGGCGATCAGGACGCGCATGTCGAACGACAGTGGACCACCGCTCGCGAGTACCAGCGCAATGATCGCAAGCAGGATCGCAAGCGAGCCGACGAAGGTATAGAGGAAGAATTTGAGCGCGGCGGCCTTGGCCTCGTCTCCGTGTCCCCACCGGCTGATGAGGAAGAACATGCCGACCAGGCTAAGGTCGAAAAACACGTAGAAGAGCAGCAGGTCGAGCACCAGGAACACGGCGAGCGAGACCGCCTGCAGGAACAGCATCCAGGCATAATATTGGCGCGCACGCTCATCGAGCTCGATCGGCCAGGCGATCGACGCGGCAAATACCAGTGCGCTCATAGTCGCGATGACAAGCGCGATGCCATCAACACCGACTCGCCAACCGACCCCCAGGCTGGGAATCCATGCATGATCCTCGACTGCCTGAAATGTGGCGGCGCCGGGCGACGTATCGAAGCCAAGCCAGACGATCACCAGGACGATGAACGGCACAAGCCCTGTCACGATGGCGCCGACGCGCGCCGCAACGGGACTGGCATTCGGACTGAAAGCGAGGACGGCAGCGCCGATCAAAGGCACGAGGATCGCAAGCGTCAGCATGTCAGGTTCCCAGCAGCGTCAATGCGATCACGACGACGAGTCCACCCGTGATCAGCGCATAATAATGGTGAGTCATACCGCTCTGGAGTCGCACCGCCTGTCGACCGCCAGTCGAGACGAATTGCGCGGTCAGCGCCGGCAGGCCGTCGGTCACGGTCTCGCCCATGTTCGCGCTGACGCGCGAGAGCAGACGACCTAGCCTGGCTGTGGCCCGCACCCCGCCGTCCACCACTCGATCGTCGCTCCTCGCAGCCAAAGAGACAATCTTGCGCGCCAGGCCCGCGGCCATGTCCACCCCGGCATCGATGATCCGATCATCGGCCTCCGCCGCCCAATCGGCGAGTGCAAGCGAGGGCCGCGTGACGGAGACGTTGATCAGCAACGGCAAGCCTAGCCAGTCAGCGCAGAAAGCGGCCGCGCCCCGTGTGCCAAGATCACGCCGGCGCGACGCAACGATCCCGGTGCCGACACCGATCGCGACGAGGGTGAGCGATAGGATGATTGCCCAGGCGTGCGACGGCGGCAGCTCTCCTCCCAAGCGCCGAGTAGCCGACTCATGGATGCCGCCGAGCCAGAGCGCGCCGAGAGCCACACTGGCGAGGGCGAGCAAGGCAGGTGCACTCCGCTCGATCAAACCCGGCCGGTAATCGGTTTCGCCTTCGCGCTTGACCGAACCGAATGCCATCAAATGGAAGCGGGCGGCATAAGCCGCGCTAAGCGCTCCTGTTATCATGACGAGGATGGCGAGCGCCCATCCGTGCGCGCTCGCGGCGTTGATGATCTCGTCTTTCGTCCATGCCCCTCCCAGTGGCGGAACACCGCCGAGCGCCAGGGAGCCGACCGCGCTCGCCGAAGCGACGACGGGCATCAGCTTCGCGAAACCCATGTGGCGCAGCGCATAATCACCGGCGCGTTCGCCGGCGATCCCCGCGACAAGAAACAGAAGCGACTTGAACAGCGCGTGGGCGACGAGATGCAACGCCGCGATCATCGGAAATCCCGCACCGGTGGCAACGAACATCAGGCCGTAATGCGCGGAGGTCGACGCGGCGAGCAGCTTCTTGGCATGCGGCTGCACCAGAGCGACGATGCCGCCGGCGAGTGCCGTCAGGAGCCCGATCGCGATCACGACCGTTCCGAACCAAGGGACGATCGCGAGCATCGGTTGCAGGCGAATCAACAGATAGGCCCCCGCTGCCACCATCGTCGCAGCATGGAGCAACGCTGATACCGACGTCGGCCCTGCCATGGCGCGAAACAGCCATGGTGCGAACGGGACTTGCCCCGATTTGGTGGCAGCTGACAGGATGACACCGGCGGCGACGAGCACAAGTCGAGCGGGCGGGAGCTGCGCAAGGCCGGCGAAGGCAAACGAGCCTGTTCCCGCGAAGACCGCAATCGCTGCGATGAATAGGCCGAGATCCCCCAGCCTCGTCGCGATGAATGCGTAGATCGCCGAGCGTCCCACTTCGGGCTCACGCCACCGGTGGCCGATTAGCGCCCATGAGCAGGCACCAACGAGTTCCCAGCCGATCAGCAGCGTCAGGAAATCGTCGGCGATGAGCAGCAGCTCCATCCCCGCAACGAACAGAACCAGCAAACCGACTAGCCGGCGCAGGCCCGGCTGATGCTCGTGCGCGGCGGCATAGGCGATCACGGCCGCTGCGACGATGGGGACAATGATCGCGACCAGCCCGGAAAGCGGCGTGACTGTCGCCGTCAGCCGGAGCGGCCCGCCCCATTCGAGTACGGCGGTCGGCAAAACTCCGAAGGCAAGTATCGCAACGGCCAGCGTTGCCCCGCACGTGACGACCGACGCGCCGCCCAGCCAGAGCCGCTCGCGCGGACCCACGAGGAGCACCACCCCGCCGAGCAACGGAATCAGAAAGGCGAGCCAAAGCATCATCGCTTCAACGTTCCGATGCCTTCGGTCGTGTCGGCTTGCCGCCGGCGGTAGACAGCCGTGACCAATGCGAACCCGACCGCCATCTCGACCGCCATCACCGCCATCACGATGATGGCGAGCAGCTGTCCCTTGGGGGTGCCGCCCGCACCAAGCGACCAGAAGCCGATCACCGCCAGCAACACACCGTTCAGCATGAGCTCGAACCCCATCATCAGCATGACGAACGACTGCTGGGACAGCGCGCCATAAAGCCCGATGCCGATCAGTGCCGCGGCAAGCACCAGGATCGAGATTAGGCTCATTGGTGGCCTCCATGACTTTGAGCGCCGTCTTTCTGGCCGTCGTCCTTCTCTTCGTCGGGGATGCGTCCAGCGGGGGCGCCTCCCGGCTTCAGGCCGGGTGGGTGCGATCCTTCATCCGAGGGGCCGAACCGGCCGCTGCGGGCGGACAGGACGACGGTCGCGATCATTGCCGCGAGAAGCGTCACGCCGGCGGTTTCGAACGTCAGCATCGAAGGGCCAAGCAGTTCGACGCCGAGATCGTGGATCACCGGCGCACCCGGCGGCACGGCACTGATAGGAAGGTCGGTCAGGAGAGCGGCCACGGTGAGTCCAGCAAAGGCGGCTACACCCGCCGCGATCGCCAACCCGTGCTGATGCACCATCATCATCGGATTGAGCCCGGCCGGGTTCATCATGAAGGCCACCATGAACAGTGCCATCGCCATCATCTCCACGGCCATCATGAAGATGGTCGCCACCCCGATATAGGGCGCAGCGAGCAGCAGCATGATGGCCGCAACCGCGATGAACGAGACCAGCAGCAGGAAGCTCGCGCGCACCATGCTGTCAGTCCGGAAAACGCGCCACCCGGCAAGGACCGCGACCGCGGCGAGGACGAAGAAGGCGAAATCGACCAGACTCATGGCAGCGCCACAACGCCGGCGACGGCGAGATCGAGAAAGGAAAGCGGCAGCAGTACCGTCCACAGCAGCGTCATCATCCGCGGGGCCGGCATCCGCGCGAGATTGCGCCCCAGCACAACCAGCAGGATCAGCACCAGCGCCGTCTTGAGGATCAGCCACACGGGACCGGGCAGCCACGGCCCGAGATAGCCGCCAAGGAACGCGCTCGCGGCCATCGCCGCGAACGCAGTGGTCATGGCGAGGCGCGCAACCTGCCACCCGAGCCGTGCGCGACCAGAGACTTCGGCCGACGTGCCCGTCGCGAGATCGGTACTGTCCGCATAATCGAACGGCCCGCGCAGCCCGATCGTTAGTCCCAGCAGCAGGAACAGCGGAAATCCCAATGGCTGACGGACGACATTCCATAAGGAGGTCTGCGCCTCGACCACGGCCTCGACCGAAAGCGACCGCGCGGGCAGCGCAGTGCCGATGAGCACGAACATGCTGAGCAGCATCGCCGGCAGCGCGATCGCGACGAAACGATACCCGCCGAGTAGCGGCAGCATCGAATTGGCCGCCCAGCCGTGCAGGAACACGAGCACGATCGTCAGCGCTTCGCAGGCGCCCCACAGGACGATTCCCGCGTCAAGGTTAGCCACCGAAACGCCGGGCGCGAACGGGACAATTGAAAGGCCCGCTGCGG
>JBBQLB010000076.1:0-8994 GCA_038327465.1 Sphingomonadales bacterium
GCCGGAATGCCGCCTCGAGGTTGACGCGGATCACCGCATCCCATTCGTCATCCTTCATCCGCATGACGAGGTTGTCGCGCGTGATGCCGCCATTGTTGACGAGGATATCGAGCTTGCCGAGCGCCTCGACCGCGGCGGGCACGAGCGCATCGACCGCCGCGCCATCGGAAAGGTCGCATGGTAGCGCGACGTGATCGCCGCCCAAACTGTCGCGAAATGCCTCCAGCTTGGCAACATTCGACCCGGAAACCGCCAACCGCGCCCCCTGCGCCGCCAGCGCTTGCGCGATCGCAGAGCCGATCCCCCCCGAAGCGCCCGTCACCAGCGCGGTCATGCCTGTTAGGTCGAACATCGTATTCTCCTGTTCGTCATCCCAGCGAAGGCTGGGAACTTACCCCGCGAGGGCGCGACATCACCGCCAAACCCAAGCAGTCGCTGGGATGCAGGTGATTATAGGGTTTTAGCCAAAGCCTCCACATCGTCCATCGTGACGACACTCGTCCCCACGGCGTCAGGCGCGATGCGCTTGACCATGGGGTTCAGCACCTTGCCGCCAAATTCGACGAAGCGTTCGACCCCCGCCGCCTGCATTGCCAGCACCGATTCGCGCCAGCGCACGATGCCGGTGACCTGTTCCACCAACAGGCGGCGGATCGTATCGACATCGGCAACCGCAGCCGCCGTGACGTTGGCGAAGAGCGGGACCAGCGGCGCGTCGATCCTTACCTCGGCTAGCGCCTGTTCCATCGCATCGGCGGCGGGTTGCATCAGCGCACAGTGGAACGGTGCCGACACCTTGAGCAGAATCGCGCGCTTGGCACCCATTTCCTTGGCGAGCGCGACCGCGCGCTCGATCGCGCTACGATGGCCTGAAAGAACCACTTGCGACGGATCGTTATCGTTGGCTATCGCGCACACCTCGCCCTCCGCCGCCGCCTCGGCAATCGCGCGCGCCTTGGCGAGATCGGCACCAAGCAGCACTGCCATCGCGCCCATTCCGATCGGCACCGCCGCCTGCATCGCGAGACCGCGATGCTTCAGTAGCCGCGCGGTGGTCGCGAGATCGATCGCCCCCGCCGCACACAGCGCGGCATATTCCCCGAGCGAGTGGCCCGCGACATAGTCGGCCTTGTCGGCCAGCCGCACACCGCCCTCGGTTTCGAGCACCCTGAGCGTCGCAATCGCATTCGCCATGATCGCCGGCTGCGCATTCTCGGTCAGCTCGAGCTCGTCCTCGGGCCCCTCGGTCATCAGGCGGAACAGATGCTGGCCGAGCGCATCGTCGACCTCCTGAAACACCGCACGCGCCACCGGGCTTGCTGCGGCCAGCGCCTTGCCCATCCCGACTGCCTGAATCCCCTGCCCGGGAAAAATGAACGCCCGCATCCGCCAAACTCCTTTGGCGCGGCGGGTTAGGCCCGCGCGACGCATGCCGTCAACCGGAGCGGTTCCAATCGGCGCGGCGGGCTTGCCTTCCGCCCAGATTTCGCTAAGGGACCAGCCATCGGGGTGGGAAGCATACGCTTTCCGCCCCGGTCGCTATTTCAGCGGAAGACGATAGCCGGAGGGGCGTTTCGCATGGTGCGGGCGTCAGCGATCGGCCAAGAATGAGAGAAAGCAACATGGCTCTATATGAGCACGTGTTCCTTGCGCGCCAGGATCTGGCACAGGCGCAAGTGGACGCACTGGCCGAAATGGCCGCCGGGATCGTGAACGGCAATGACGGCCGCGTCGTAAAGACCGAGAATTGGGGCCTGCGCAGCCTCGCCTACAAGATCGCGAAGAACCGCAAGGCGCACTATGTGATGCTCGAGATCGATGCCCCGGGCAACGTGATCGCAGAACTTGAGCGCCAGGTTCAGATCAACGAAGACATCATCCGCTACATGACCGTCAAGATCGACGCTTTGGAAGAAGGCCCGAGCGTCATGATGCGCAAGTCGGACCGCGACCGCGAGCGTCGCAGCGATCGTGAAGGCGGCCGCGAGGGCCGTGGCGACCGTCCCGACCGCGGCGACCGCGAAGACCGCCCGCGTCGCAGCTTTGACGGCGAATAAGGAGCTATAGACCATGGCACGCCCATTTTTCCGCCGCCGCAAATCCTGCCCGTTCTCGGCGAAGGATGCCCCCCGGATCGACTATAAGGATGTCCGTCTGCTGCAGGGCTTCGTGTCCGAGCGAGGCAAGATCGTCCCGAGCCGCATCACCTCGGTGAGCGGCAAGAAGCAGCGCGAACTCGCCCAGGCGATCAAGCGTTCGCGCCATCTGGGCTTGCTGCCCTACATCGTTAAGTAAGGAGCGCACCCCATGGATATCATCCTGCTGGAGCGCGTCGAAAAGCTCGGTAACATTGGCGATGTCGTCAAGGTGAAGGACGGGTTCGCCCGCAACTTCCTGCTGCCGAACAAAAAGGCGCTTCGCTCCAACGAAGCCAACCGCAAGGTTTTCGAAAAGAACCGCGAGAAGATCGTGGCCGACAACGCCGTGCGTCGCGGTGAAGCCGAGACGGAAGCCAAGACGATCGACGGCATCACGCTGACGCTGATCCGCCAGTCGTCGAACACCGGCCAGCTCTACGGTTCGGTCGCGGTGCGCGATCTGATCGACGCGCTCGAGGCCGATGGTCACAAGCTGCCCAAGTCGGCGATCGCGCTCAACAAGCCGATCAAGGCGATCGGCCTGTACGAAGTGAAGGTTGCGCTGCACCCCGAAGTGTCGGTGACAATCAAGGTCAACGTCGCACGCTCGCCCGAAGAGGCGGAGATGCAGTCGAAGGGCGTCGATGTCATGGCCGCCATGTTCGAGAAGGACGAGGCTGGCTTCGTCGAGGCCTACGACCCGAACGCCGAACCCGGCGCGACGGCCGAGATGGGTGGCGGCGACGCCCCCGCCGAACCGGCAGCCGAGGAATCCGCCGAGGGCTAAGGCCGTTTGCAGACCCCAACGTAAAAGGGCCGCCCGGAGTGATCCGGACGGCCCTTTTCGTATGTCCCCGCCCCGGGGATTGGGGGGCTGGAGCGGAGCGCTGTTATCCAGTCACCACGCACGCACTCACCAAAGCCGCGAACGGGATGAGGGCGAGGAAAACCGGAAGAAGCTTATTCATGATCGCGGTCGCTTTGTGTTGCGGGTCTGAAATCCAGAACCTCTGACCCTGCAAATATGGATGCGCCCAAATGGTTTCAATACGATGAACCGTTTTATTTTAGCGGTAAATTGAGGGGATTGTTTTCGTGCGCGTAAGCCGCTGAATTGGTTGCGCCCCCATCCTGCTGATTTTCGGGGATGCCTGATCCGGTCTATGCAACCTGCCGAAGATCGTTACGCTCCGCTACAATGGGCAATTGCCTACGACAGATTTTGGAAAACACGGACTTAGCAGCGGTACATATCGGGGCTGATTGCTGCCCCAACTTTTTGAGGAGGCGGCGAGATGGGACCAATCAAGGCAATCGTTGCGACGACACTATTGCTGGTCGCCTCGGCGCCGGGTCGTGCCGCTCCACCGGCGCATCGCGCCGCGCCCGCCCCGGCATTAGCCGAAGTCCGAGCCGAAATCTCGGGTCTCATGGCGAAATTGGAAGCCAATCTTAGCCAGAAAGACACGTTCGAAACCGGCGAGAAGATCGACGGGGCCTTTGCCGAGACCTTCACCAAACAGTTTGATGACATTATTCGCGTCCGGGGCGAATTGAACAACTATTGCAGCGGCACGTTTGACGAGCCTGAATATACCCGAAGGACGACCTATTGTCGGGATCAGCGCGCCCAGCTCGACGCGAAATGGGCCGAGGTCGACGGTTATGCCAGAAATTCGCTGTCCCATTACGATCTGATGCAGCACAACCTTCAGGACAATAAGGATGCGCGCGAGGTCATCCTGATTCGGCTTCAGGGTGCGATCGAAAGCTATGCGAAGAAATGCCTGCGCTTGCTGGTCGGCCAACGGTCAACGCTGTGTCACTTGCCCCCTGCGGGCCCCGCTTCCGCGAAGATCATGGATAAACTGGACGCGTTGTTCACCAACGCCATGCGGTGATCGCAGGCAAACTCCTGAGCAATTGCTTCACTTCCGCCCGAACAATTTCTCGATATCGCCATGCGCCAGCTTCACCCAGGTCGGGCGACCGTGATTGCATTGCCCCGAATGCGGCGTGACTTCCATTTCGCGCAGCAGTGCGTTCATTTCGGCAACCGAGAGCACACGCCCTGCCCGCACCGATCCGTGGCACGCCATCGTTGCCGCGACATGGTCGAGGCGTTCTTTCAAGGACAGCGCCTCGTCGAACGCGGCAAGTTCGTCGGCGAGATCGGTGACGAGGCCGATCACGTCGCCCTGCCCCAGCAATGCGGGTACGCCGCGCACGAGCATCGCGCGCGGACCGAAGCGGTCGAGGTCGAGGCCGAATTCGCTCAGTTCGGCGCTCCGCGCTTCGAGCCGGTCGCAGGCGGGTTCGTCGAGCTCGACCACTTCGGGCAGGAGCAGAGCCTGCGACGCGACGCCGCCATTCGCCATGGCTTTCCGCATCCGTTCGAGCACGAGGCGTTCATGCGCGGCGTGTTGGTCGACCAGAATCAGACCGTCGGGGCTTTCGGCGACGATATAGGTCTTGGCGACCTGCCCCCGCGCAACGCCGAGCGGGTAGTCGATCGTTTCGGGCGGTGGCGCATAGGCGGGTTCGGCGCGGGCTTGCGGAGGTGGGGTGAAGAAGGTGCGGCGGTCGCGAACTCCTCCCGTCACCCCGGCGAAGGCGGGGGCCCCGCTCCCTTGATACGACGTCGCCGAAGAAGCGGGGTCCCCGCCTTCGCGGGGATGACGGTCCGGCTCGGACGTCCACGCCGCCATCGCCGCTTTCGGTACATGCTGCGAGCGATGCCCCGCCTCATCAAGCGCCCGCCGCAAACCACTGACGATCAACCCGCGCACCAAAGTCGGTTCGCGGAAGCGCACTTCGGTCTTGGCCGGGTGCACGTTCACATCGACCGCATCGCTCGGCACGTCGAGGAACAACGCCACCACGGCATGCCGGTCGCGCGGCATCATTTCGACATAGGCGCCGCGGATCGCGCCGATCAGCAGCCGATCCTTCACCGGGCGCCCGTTGACGAACAGATATTGGTGGTCGGCGACACCGCGATTGAAGGTCGGCAAGCCCGCAATCCCGCCAAGCGCGATGCCTTCACGCACGAAATCCACGCCGACGCCATTGTCGATCAGCGCGCGATCGGTCAGCGCCGCGACGCGGTCGGGCAGGCTCTCGCCCCCCGTCACGCCGAGCGCGCGCCGCCCGTCATGTTCGAGCGAAAAGCCGATATCGGGCCGCACCATCGCGAGCCGTTTGACAACATCCATGCACGCCGCGAACTCGCTGCGGGCCGAGCGCAGGAATTTCCGCCGCGCCGGCACGCGCTCGAACAGTCGCTCGACCCGCACCCGCGTGCCAGGAGGGATCGCAGCCGGTCCTTCGGACAACAGCACACCATTATCGACGACGCGCGCCCAGCCCTCGCGCCCAAGCGGCCGACTTTCCAGCGTCATCCGTGCAACGCTTGCAATTGAGGGCAACGCCTCGCCGCGAAATCCGAGCGTCGCGACGTTTTCGATAAACTCATCGGGCAGTTTCGACGTGGCATGCCGTTCGAGCGCGAGTGCCATATCCGACGGCGTCATCCCGCAGCCATCGTCGGTCACTTCGACCAGATCGGTCCCGCCGCCGGCCAGCCGCACAGCGATCCGCGTCGCGCCCGCGTCGATCGCGTTTTCGACCAATTCCTTCAACGCGCTGGCGGGGCGTTCGACCACTTCACCCGCTGCGATACGATTGACGAGATGTTCGGGCAGGCGGCGTATTGACATAGGTTTTTCTCTAGCCCAAGCGACGGCATCCCGCGACCCGCATTCAACCGAGTATCAGAGCGTGGTTTTCCCGCCCTGAAAGCCCCGGATGTAAGCGACGTACGGGAAAGGTACGACCTGTCGGCAGTTCACTAAGTCCGGCGTGAAACGGAACGATCCATGGGCTTTTTCTCGAATCTCTTCCGCTTTTCTTCCCACGACATGGCGATCGATCTCGGCACCGCCAATACGGTGGTGTATCTGCGCGGCAAGGGCATCGTGCTGAACGAGCCATCGGTGGTCGCGGTCGAGACGCTGAACGGTGTCAAGCGCGTCAAGGCGGTCGGCGACGACGCCAAATTGATGATGGGCAAGACCCCCGACAGCATCCAGGCGATCCGCCCGCTTCGCGACGGCGTGATTGCCGACATCGATGTCGCCGAGCAAATGATCAAGCACTTCATCCACAAGGTCCATGGCGGGCAGCGGCGCTTCATGCGCTGGCCGCAGATCGTGATCTGCGTGCCATCGGGTTCGACTTCGGTCGAGCGCCGCGCAATCCGCGATGCGGCATCGAATGCCGGTGCCAGCCAAGTCTGGCTGATCGAAGAGCCGATGGCAGCTGCAATCGGCGCCGATATGCCCGTTACCGAGCCGATCGGTTCGATGGTGGTCGATATCGGCGGCGGTACGACCGAAGTCGCGGTGCTGTCGCTGCGCGGCCTTGCCTACACCACCTCGGTGCGTGTCGGGGGCGACAAGATGGACGAAGCGATCGTTTCGTATGTGCGGCGCAACCACAATCTGCTGATCGGCGACGCTACGGCCGAGCGGATCAAGCAGGAAGTCGGCGTCGCCAAGCCGCCGGCCGATGGCATTGGCCTCACGATCAACGTCAAGGGTCGCGATCTCGTCAATGGCGTGCCCAAGGAAATCCAGATCAACCAGGGCCAGATCGCCGAAGCGCTGAGCGAGCCGGTCGGCCAGATCGTCGAGGGCGTGCGCATCGCGCTCGAGAACACCGCGCCCGAACTCGCGGCGGACATCGTCGATCAGGGCATCGTGCTGACCGGCGGTGGCGCGCTCCTGAAAGGCATTGACGAAGTGCTGCGCGACGAGACCGGCCTGCCCGTGACGATCGCCGACGACCCGCTTACCTGCGTCGCGCTCGGCACCGGCCGTGCGCTCGAGGATCCGGTGTTCCGGGGCGTATTGCACAGCGCGTGACACAAACTGTGCCCCGCGCACTGAAATGACACGTCGATCGGGATGAAATAGCGGGTTCCCCCCTACTCAGGCCGATTTACATCGCGTAAGGCAATCCTAGTTTTTTGGCGGCCCTCGGGCTTTTGGATGGGGGTAGAATGGCGCCGCCTCGCACTCGGCGCCCGGGTTTTTCGCGGCGGGCGCAATACAGCCTCTTTTTGGGATATGTCATCGCGGTGGCGGGCTCGCTCGTCGGTGCGGTGCTGCTCGCTCTGTCGACACTCGACCCGACGGCCTTTGCAGCATTGCGCGCGAGCGTCGGCGAGGTAACCACGCCAGTCTCCTCAGGCATTTCCGGCGTCGGGCGCTGGCTCGGATCGATCCCCGGCGGAATCGGTGACTACGTCGCGGTGCGCGATCAGAATACGGCGTTGCGCAAGCAACTCGCCGACCAGCATGCATTGTTCATGCGCGCGCGGTCACTGTCCTATGACAATCGCCGCTTGCTCGCGCTGCTGCGCTTGCGCGAACGGATCGCAGAGCCGGTAGTGGCGGCGCGACTGGTCAGTTCTTCGGCCTCCAGCACGCGCCGCTTCGCGGTGCTCAACGCCGGATCGTGGCAGGGCGTCGCGCAAGGCCAGCCCGTGCGTGGCCCCGAAGGATTGATCGGGCGGGTCCTCGAAACCGGACCGAACAGCGCGCGCGTGCTGCTGCTGACCGATCCGGAAAGCATCGTGCCGGTTCGCCGCACGCGCGATGGCATGCCAGCGCTTGCCACCGGGCGCGGCGACGGACTGATCGACGTGAAGTCGGTAGCCCTCGCGACGACCGACTTTGGGCCGGGCGATGTGTTCGTCACATCGGGGATCGGCGGGATATACTCTCCCAATGTGCCGGTGGCGCGCATCATCCGGCGCGGCCGCGACGCCGCGATCGGGCGCAGCTTCGCACAGCCCGACACGGTCGACTACGCCCTCGTCCAGCGCGCCTTTATGCCCGAGCCGCCGCCGATCCCCACGCCGGCTCCATCGGCGACGCCATCTGCCGGCAAGACGGCACGGTGAGTTCGGTCCGTGGCCCGTTCGACGAAGCGCCCGACCGCAGCTTTGCGCGCTTCGCACCCGCCATGTCGGTCGTCGCGGGCTCTACGCTGACGCTATGGCCATTTATTGCCAGCGTGCAGATCCTGCCACCATTCGGCCTGCTGATGCTGCTCGGTTGGCGCTTGACGCGGCCGGAAAGCCTGCGCGTCTGGGCGCCGCTGCCGCTTGGTCTGTTCGACGATCTGGTCAGCGGTCAGCCGCTCGGCAGCGCGATGCTCTTCTGGACGCTGTGCTTCTTCATGATCGACCTGATCGACCAGCGCATCGTATATCGCACTTTCTGGCAGGACTGGCTGATCGCTGCGGGTTCGATTGGCTTTTGCCTGATTCTCGGGCGATTGATCGCGACGCCGATCGAGGCGCATGTCGATACGGTGTTATTGCTCCAGATCGCGATCTCAGTCCTGCTTTTTCCGTTCGCGGCTCGCCTCTGCGCAATCCTCGCGGGCGATGAGGAGGAGGCATGAACCGCCCAGCCTTTGCCCAAACTCAGCGCATGGTGACCGAAGCGTCGCAAAGCTACAGCTTCTCGCGGCGCACGGTTGTGCTCGGCGTGGCGCAGGGCGTGTTCGGGCTGGCACTTGCGGGACGGATGGGCTGGCTCTCGATCGTCGAGAATGCGCAATACACGCTCAAATCCGAAAGCAACCGTGTCAACATGACGCTGGTGCCGCCGCGGCGTGGCTGGATCGTTGATCGCCACGGCGCGCCGATCGCCAACAACCGCACCGATTTCCGCGTCGATATCATCCCCGACCGGCTCGAGAATAAGGGCCATGTGCTCGGCCTGCTCCGCGAAATCCTGCAGCTGCCGCCCGAGGAAATGGACCGGATCGTCACCGATCTGAA
>JBBQLB010000077.1:0-8796 GCA_038327465.1 Sphingomonadales bacterium
CGATGGTGGAGCCGGGGGGGAGGGGGGGCATGGGCACCTTTCCGCTAACCAATCTTACTCCCCTCCCTGGAAGGGAGGGGCGGGGGGGTGGGTTGGTGTGGGGCGGGTGCTGCGTCCGATAACGAGCGGACCCACCCCCTACCCCTCCCTTCCAGGGAGGGGAGTCCTATACCGGCTCGACCGCGACGCCATCACTCTGCGCCGCGCGCCACGCCTGCAACCGCGCACTCAGCGCATCGTCGGACAGCGCCAAAATCGCCGCCGCCAGCAGAGCCGCATTCTTCGCCCCCGCCTTGCCGATCGCGAGCGTGCCGACCGGCACCCCGGCGGGCATCTGCACGATCGAATAGAGGCTATCCACGCCCTTCAATGTCTTGCTTTCGACCGGCACGCCGAGCACCGGCAAATGCGTCAGCGCCGCTGCCATCCCCGGCAGGTGCGCTGCACCACCCGCGCCCGCGATCACGATCTTGATCCCGCGCTCGGCCGCGCTGCTCGCATAATCGTAAAGCCGCTGCGGCGTGCGATGCGCCGACACCACTTTTGATTCATGCGCCACGCCCAATTCGGTCAGCAGATCGGCGGCGTGGTGCATCGTCTCCCAATCGGAGGTGCTGCCCATGATGATGCCAACCATGATCTTGCCATCGGGGAGGGTCTCTGCCGCGCTCATGTTCGGTGCGTAGCGGGCGGCGCGGAACAGGGCAACCGCAGGCCAGTGGAACATTGCCGGTCTGCCAGCGGTTCAGCGGCTCACTCCCCTCCATAGAAGGTCGATTGCATGACCCGCATTCTCAACGCCGTTTCCGTCGCCGCCATGTCGGCCGCACTCATCTTCTCCACCCCCGCGATCGCCGCCGGCAAGCATGAGCGCGCGCAGGCCGCCATCGCCGAAGCGCGCGCCAAGATCGACGCTTCAGCCAAGGTCGGCGCAAGCGTCCAGTCGCCGCGTCTTCAGGCCGATGCACAGGCCGCTTTGCGCACCGCCGAGGAACGCCTCGCGCGGGGTGACAAGGATGAAGCGATTGCTGCCGCGCACCGCGCCAGTCAGTTTGCCGACACCGCGATGGGTGAAGCACAGCGCGCGCATGCGATGAACGCGCAAGCCGCAACCGCCAATGCTCGCGATGACGCCGCTGATGCGCAGGCCCAGGCCGCCGCTGCAAATGCCCGCGCCACTGTCGCCGAACACGACGCCGTCAATGCCCAGGCCGATGCCGCTGCTGCGCGCGCTGCCCCCGCGCCGATCGTGCTGGTCGCCCCGCCTGCGCCGCCAACCACGACCGTCACCACCGAAGTCGTTAGAACCGCGCCGGTCGTGGTGGCGCGCCGCCCGGTGGCAAAGCGCAAGGTCGTCCGCCACACCGTCCGCCACGTAACTGCGCGTCCCACTCCGCGCGTGACGACCAAGACCACGACGACGATCAAAACCGAGCCGAACTGAGCACAGTCCGGCCCGCCGCCGCTACCGCTCGCTCAGATAATAGCGATCGGTGGCGGCGAGCGTCTCGTCGAGTTCATAGACGATCGGCTGCCCGGTCGGGATTTCGAGCGTGGTGATCTCGTCATCGGGAATCCCCGACAGATGCTTGACCAACGCGCGCAGCGAATTGCCGTGCGCCGAGATCAGCACGCGCTTGCCAGCCTTGAGTTCGGGCGCGATGCGGCCCTCCCAATAGGGCAGTACGCGCGCAATCGTGTCCTTCAGGCTTTCGGTATTGGGGATGGCGATGCCCGCATAGCGCCGATCGCCCGACAGGTCATAGGCGCTGCCCGACTCCATCGGCGGCGGCGGAATGTCGAAGCTGCGGCGCCAGACATGGACCTGGTCGGCACCATATTCGGCCGCGGTCTCGGCCTTGTCGAGCCCGGTTAGCCCGCCATAATGCCGCTCGTTCAGCCGCCAATCCTTCTCGACCGGCAGCCAAAGCCGCTGCATTTGCTCGAGCGCGAGGTTGAGCGTCTTGATCGCGCGCGTCTGCAGCGAGGTGAAGCACGCGTCGAAATCGAGCCCCTTCTCCGCCATCAACCGCCCCGCCGCGCGCGCCTCCTCCGCGCCTTTCTCGGTGACATCGACATCCCACCATCCGGTGAAACGATTTTCGAGGTTCCAGGCGGATTGGCCGTGGCGGATCAGGACGAGCGTGGGCATTTGGTTCTCCGCATCTTGGAAAAAATATTGTCATCCCCGCGAAAGCGGGGACCCATCTCGTTCCGCTGGAGATGGGTCCCCGCTTTCGCGGGGATGACAAACATAGTGAGGGTTCAAATCCCGTCGATCACCTGCGCCAGCACCTCGAGACAGGCATGCGCCAGCGCCTTTGAGCGCTCGCCCGACCAGCCGAATTCGGCGTCGGGATTGGGATCATGATCCTTGAACGGCATTTCCAGCGTCATCGAGACAGCATCGAAGCGCTCGGCCAGTTGGTTGGTCGACATCGACAGATTGGCCTTGCCGGGGGCCGATTTGTCATAGCCCTTGCTGGTCTGGAAATCGGGCGAATGCGCCTCCAGTCGGCGGCCGAAATCGTAATATTTCGCGCCGAGCTCGTCGCTCCAGGACGGGATCCCTTCGAAGCCGGCGAGAAAATTGGCCGGGATCGCTTCGTCGCCGTGGACGTCCATCGCAAAGGCGACGCCGGTTTCGTCCATGGCATTCCGCACGCAGAGCACCTCGGGCGATTTTTCAGCCGTGGGCATGTGCCATTCACGGTTGAGATTCACCCCCGCCGCATTGGTGCGCAAATGCCCGCGAAAGCTGCCATCGGGGTTCATATTGGGCACGCAGTGGAAGGTCGCCTTGGCGAGCAGCGCCTGCGTCACCGGATCGACACTGTCGGTCAGCCGTTCGAGCGCACCCTCCATGAACCATTCCGCCATGCTCTCGCCGGGATGCTGGCGCGCATAGAGCCAGACGTGCTTGGGGCCGCTGCCGATTTTGAGGCAATCGATCGCGCGCCCGTCGAGCGATTGGCCGAGTTCGCGGTGCGTGACGCCTGCTTGCCCCGCGATCCGTGCGATCAGCGCATCGTGGCGCTCCATCGTGTAGGGCTGAAAGTAAGCGAACCACACCAGCTCGCTCGTGCCGGTCCAGTCGAATTCCAGCGCACCGTCGACATAGCGCGTCGGCGCCATTCGCCATGTTTCGCGATCGGTACTGACGCGCACCTTATAGCCCGGCCAGCCGAACGGGTAGGCGGAGCCGCCGGCATTGGCGATGCGGAATGTCAGCGTCCGCCCACGCGCGCCGCTCACGCGGAAATGGAACCATTGATAGAAATCCGACAGATGATCCTGTCGGATGTTCAAGGTCACGCGATCGTGCTCGATCGCGACGAGGTCGATATTGCCGCTGTCGAAGGCGGCGTTGATGCTGAGCGGTTCGGCCTGTGTCATTTCACCGTGATAGTGCGCCCTGATTCACCGGGGAAGCCCTCGAACAGCGCATGCGCCACTTTGACGGCAGCGAGATTGGCCTGCGCCTCGGGCGCGGACCCGTCGGCACTGGTTTCGGCGCGGCCTTCCCAGATGACTGTCGCGTCACGTCGGCGGCGGATTTGCACGGTCAGTTGCGTGACGACGACCTCGCGGTAGCGCCGCTTGCCGATCGGGAAGGACACGCCGCCGCCCACACCGACGCCGCCGCTATAGCCACCGCCGCCAAGCCCGATCGTCACCCCGCCGCCCTTGGGCGGGCCTTGTCGAACCGAACGGCTGAAGCCGATGACCGCGACATATTGCGCCGTCGTCCCGCTCGCCGGAATGGTGAAGCCGTTATGCAGCGCCTCGGTCTCGACCGCAGCGGCATAGGTTTTGAATTCGAGGCTTGGCGGACCGGAGCTCGGCTGCGGCTCGGTCGTCAGCGAGCCCGTCTCGAGCGGTGCCCCGAGATGGAAGCGCGACACCTCTACCGGCGCGACTTTCGTCGTTGCGCAAGCGCCAAGCGCGGCGGTTGCTGCCAGCGCCAATCCCAAACCCAGCTTCATGACTTTATCCCTCTACCAGCGAAACGTTGCACGGGTGTAACGCTTGGACCCCGCCTGTCGGTTCCGCGCCTTTTCAAGCCTGCTCCGGCTTGACTTAGCGCCGACGCGACCATATGCGCAGCCCCTCTTTTCCACATTCCAGAATTTGCAAAGCGAATCGATCATGAAGATCCGCAATTCCCTGAAGTCGCTCAAGGGCCGTCACCGCGACAACCGCGTGATCCGTCGTCGCGGCCGCACGTACATCATCAACAAGACGAACCGCCGGTTTAAAGCGCGGCAAGGCTGAGGCCAGCGGATTAGCGACGCTAATCCGCGCCCGGGGCTCAGCCCGGCCGGCGGGCGCGCAGCGACCCGTCCGACGACACGGAATTCATTTCCGTGTCGGGTGCAAGCGGAGTTGGTACGATGTCTGCCTCGCCCCGCGCCGTCGTTTTCGACGTCGGCAACGTCTTATATGATTGGAACCCGCGGTTCCTTTACGAGCGCCTGACCCCACCGGGTCCGGCGCTCGATGCGTTCCTGCGTGATGTCGCGACCAAGGAATGGCATTTCCAGCATGACGCCGGCCGCCCCTTCGCCGAGACTTCGGCTGAGCTGAGCGCCGCTTATCCCGAACATGCCGAGCTGATCGCCGTCTGGGGCCCGCGTTTCACCGAACAGCTCGGCGACATGTTGCCGGGGATGCGCGATCTGGTGCTGGAACTCGATGCGGCGGGCGTGCCGCTCTATGCGATCACCAATTTCTCGGGCGAATTCTGGCCCCCGTTCCGGGAGCGTGAGGCGGATGTGTTCGATCGTTTCCGGGATGTCGTTGTATCGGGCGACGAGCTGCTGACCAAACCCGATCCCGCGATCTTCCGCCTAGCGCTCGACCGCTTCGGCTTGCGCGCGGAGGAGTGCATCTTCGTCGACGACCGCGCCGACAATGTTGCGGGGGCGGAGGGTGTGGGGATGCGCGCGGTGCTGTTCACCGACGCGGCGGCGTTGCAGGCTGAATTCGCGCGACTGGGAATCTTTGCTTAGCTTAGGCCAGCAGAGCGGATGTCCGAAACTGCTGGAATTGAGACTTTCAGCTTTCAAGCACGACCATATGGCCAGCGGACCGGGTCACGACGGTCCAATTGCAACATAAGAAAAAACGCCTTCATTGAGGTTGGCCGGTTTTTGCGTGTGGTCCTCTACCGTCGCCTTGATCACAAGCGGCGGACTCCACAGGCGCTTTGCCGGAGTCGCAACATCGGCTTTCGGTCCGCCTCTGTGGCGCGGTAGATCGGTCACGATAGCCTCCAAACGGCAAGCACGAACCGTCTCAACTGCAATATACGGTCTTTGCCGGTTTGCAAGCGACGGCTAACGGGCGGCGGAAGAGGCCAGCCTAGCGTCCGCTTGTGGGGCAGAAGCTGCCGTGCCTCCTCAGCGCGAATAGCCCTTCAATTCATCCCCGACGATCCGCACCACGTGCAGCACGTTGGTCGATCCCGGCGTCTTGAACGGCACCCCCGCCATCAGGATGACGCGGTCGCCGGCCTTGGCGAGGCCATGGCGCAGCGCCATCCGCTTCGATTTCGCGACCATCTCCTCGAACGAATCGACGTCCTTGGTGTGGATCGCGTAGGCGCCCCAGAGCAAACCGGCGCGGCGTGCGGTCTCGATCTTGGGGGTCAGCACGATCAACGGCACGCCCGGCCGCTCGCGCGCAACGCGCCGTGCGGTCGAGCCGGACGTGGTGAAGCAGACGATCGCCACCGCATCCACCGTCGCGGCGATGTTCTTGGCGGCTTCGGACAGCGCATCCGCCGTGGTCGGATCGGAGCGGATCACGGTGAAGTGGATGCGCTCGCCATGCGTCGGGTCGCGCTCGACCGCTTCGCCGATCGCGTTCATCATCGCGACCGACTCGCTCGGCCACGCGCCCGCAGCGCTTTCCGCCGAGAGCATGATTGCGTCGGCGCCGTCATAGATAGCGGTCGCCACGTCGGACACTTCGGCGCGGGTGGGAGAGGGGCTGGTGATCATCGATTCGAGCATTTGCGTTGCCACCACCACCGGGCGACCGAGTCGCCTGGACACTTCGATGATGCGCTTCTGCAGTGGCGGCACGCTTTCGGGCGGCAGTTCGACGCCGAGATCGCCGCGCGCGACCATCACGCCGTCGCACGCCTCGACGATTTCCTCGAGCCGGTCGATCGCTTGCGGTTTCTCGATCTTGGCGAGGAGCGCCGCCTTGCCGCCGATCAGCTTGCGCGCTTCCGCGAGATCTTCCGGCCGCTGGACGAACGACAAAGCGATCCAGTCGACCCCCTGATCGACCGCGAATGCGAGATCGCTGCGGTCCTTTTCGGTCAGGGCGGCCATCGGCAGCACGACATCGGGCACGTTCAGCCCCTTGCTGTTCGACAGCGCCCCGCCGACCACCACTTCGGTGACGATCGTCGTCGCGTCATGTGCGGTGACGCGCAGCACCAATTTTCCATCGTCGAGCAGCAGCCGCGCACCCACCTCGATCGCCTCGAAAATCTCGCGATGCGGCAATTCGACGCGGGTCGAATCCCCGGGGGTCGTGTCGCGGTCGAGCGTGAAGGTCGCGCCCTTGATCAGCTCGGTCCGTCCACCGTCAAACTTGCCGACGCGCAGCTTCGGCCCCTGCAGATCGGCCAGGATCGTGGTCGGCCGACCGTAAATTTTCTCAAGACCGCGGATCGCCTGGATCACCGCCACTTTCGATTGCTGATCACCGTGGCTCATATTGACGCGGAACGCATCCGCCCCTGCTTCGAACAGCGTCGCGATCATCTCGGGGCTGCTGCTCGCGGGGCCGAGCGTCGCCAGAATCCGCACCTTGCGCGCACGCGGGGCAAAAGCCCTGGTTGGGGAAGCTTTGGTCATGGCGCGGTCCTAGCTTGTGCCCGCCTGCCTCTAACCCCTATCTCCGCGCGATCAACTGCGGAGCGATGACATGGCCGATTTGGACGAACTCGATGATGCCGTCGCGGCGGCGGCGTTCCGGCGGCTCGTGCACCATTTGCGCCACCGCGACGATGCGCAGAATGTCGATCTGATGGGCCTCGCTGGCTTCTGCCGCAACTGCCTGTCGGATTGGGTGCAGGAAGCGGATGGCGCGCTGTCGAAGGATGCGGCGCGCGAGATCATCTACGGCATGCCTTATGCGCAGTGGAAGGCGGAGCACCAAAGCGAGGCCACACCCGAGCAACTTCAACGCATGGCGGAGAGTGTCGCCCGAAATCTCTAACGAAGAATGCGTGACGGCGGCCGTGCGCTGTCCTAAAGCGCCCGCCTTTCAGTGATTCAAAACCGGGGAACGACACCGTGAGCGACATCATCGCCGCCGACCAATTACGCCTTCTGATCGAACGGATCGAGCGGCTCGAAGAGGAAAAGAAGGGCATCGCCGACGACATTAAGGACGTGTACGGCGAGGCGAAATCGACCGGCTTCGATGTCAAGACGATCCGCCAGATCGTCCGCCTGCGCAAAATGGAAAAGCACCATCGCGACGAAGCGGAAATGCTGCTCGAGACGTACAAGCAGGCGCTTGGGCTCGACTGAGCGTAACATTGAGCGGGGACCCCGGATGGCTTATGGGGTCCCCGCAAAGTATCACTTTGCGGGGCAAAAATGGCAGGCCATTCCAAATATAAGAACATCATGTACCGCAAGGGCGCGCAGGATAAGAAGCGCTCGGGCATGTTCTCCAAGCTCAGCCGCGAAATCACCGTCGCGGCGAAGATGGGCTTGCCCGATCCCGACATGAACCCGCGGCTGCGCATGGCGATCAACGCCGCCAAGGCGCAGTCGATGCCCAAGGACAATATCCAGCGCGCGGTCGACAAGGCGTCAAAGGGCGATACCGAGAATTACGAGGAAATCCGCTATGAGGGCTTCGGCCCCGGCGGCGTTTCGCTGATCATCGAGGCGCTCAGCGACAATCGCAACCGCACCGCCACAAACGTGCGCATCGCGATGACGCGCAACGGCGGCAATATGGGTGCATCGGGCGCGGTCAGCCATGCGTTCGACCGGATGGGCCTGATCAACTATCCCGCCAGCGCGGGCGATGCCGAAAAAATGTTCGAGGCCGCCCTCGACGCCGGTGCCGAGGACGTCTCGTCGAGCGAGGATGGCCACGAAATCTGGACCGCGAACGACCAGCTCCACGAGGTGGTCACCGCGCTCACGCCCGTGCTCGGCGAGCCCGAAGGCGCGAAACTCGCCTGGCGTCCGCAAACGATGGTCGAAGTCGGCGAGGAGGATGCGGTCATGCTGTTCAAACTGATCGACGCACTCGACGACGATGACGATGTGCAGACGGTGTGGGGCAATTATGACGTGCCCGATGCGGTGCTGGAGAAGTTGGGTTGAATGAAATTCCCCTCCCGCTTGCGGGAGGGGTTAGGGGAGGGCATTGCGAGACGGTGGTCGTCGTTTCACATCCCCTCCCCCAGCCCCTCCCGCAAGCGGGAGGGGAGTAAAAATGCTGATCCTCGGCCTCGATCCCGGCCTCGGCACCACTGGCTGGGGCTTGATCGTCGCCGAGGGCAACCGGCTGTCGCACCGCGCCAACGGCCGCCTCAAGACCGACACCACCGCCAGCCTTCCCCGCCGCCTCGCGCATCTCGATGCGATGCTCAGCGCGCTGCTGATCGATCACGCGCCCGAGGCGTGCGCGGTCGAGGAAGTGTTCGTCAACGCCAACCCGCAATCGACGCTCAAGCTCGGGCAAGCGCGCGGGGTCGCCCTTTGCGCGGCCGCGCGGACGGGGCTGGAGGTCGGCGAATATGCCGCGCGG
>JBBQLB010000078.1:0-8612 GCA_038327465.1 Sphingomonadales bacterium
CCGAGGATCGCCACACCGTAGAGTTCGGCGACGTTGAGGCCGGCGACGCCCCTGCCGATCAGGCCGGAATCACTGGTGACCGACAGCTCGACGACGGTCAGATCCTCGCCGGTCTTACCGTAGCCGCTCCGCAGGCGCTCCATCAGCCAGGCGGGAGCGGCGGTCGCGCCCAGCAAGCGCATCGCCTCCTCCAGCGCCGCGTGCGTAGCGCTGACCGCGAGCCGCCCGCCGGATACGGGCGTCAGAACCTCGACGCCCGGAGGCAGCCTTTTTTCAATGCCGGCCATGTCCAGATCGCGCGCCGCCGACGTCCCGCTCAATCGCAGTGTCGCAGTGAATCTACGCGGTTCGTGCCCGGCGGAGACTGAATTGTCGGGGAGCAGCCGCGGCATGACCAGCCATATGAACGGAAGCGCCACGGCCGCCGCCATTAGCACGATCGGCGTAAAGTGAAACACGCTCATCGGCGGCAAGCCCAGATCGCCGGCGATCGAAACGACGAGCAGATTGGTCGACGTGCCGATCGTCGTCGCCATCCCGCCGATCAGCACCGCGCTGTTGACCGGGATCAGCGTCTTGGAAGCCGGCATACCGCCGTTCGCCGCGATCGCCGCCATGATCGGCAGCATCAAGACCAGCACCGGCGTGTCGTTGACCAGCATGCTGAGGCCCATGACGAGCACCAGAGTGACGAGCAGCCCGATCTGCCGGTTGAACAGCCAGACCCGGGTCAGCATCCTCGAGACGGGTTCGAGCGCGCCCGTCGTGACCAGGCCGCGGCCCAGCACCATCAGCGCGCAAATGGTGACAAGGGCGTAGTGACCAAACCCCGCGAAGGCGAGCTTGAGGCCGTCGGTGGGCGCCTGCCCCGGCAGCGGAAAGGAATAAAGACCGAGCGCGATTGCGGTGATCGTCAGGAGCGAGATGATCTCGACGCGCGCCCGCCCGGACACGAAGCCGTAAAACATCGCGACGGTGAGAAGGATCGCCGCGACCGCGTGCGGCGACGGGGCCGTCACCTTTTCATTCCCGCGCCATTCTGCGCGACGCCGAATGCAACGGGCACGATCTCGATGATGGAGTCGCCCTGCTGGATGCTGTCGGCCCCACTTTCCCAAAAGCCGATCGGCTGCCCTTGCCTAAGCAGTCGCACGCCCAAGCCCGGACCGATCGAACGCAGCGGTCGGCCGATTTCCGCATCGGTGGCAAGTCGTTCGTGCAATGCGACGCGGCCGTCGGCCGCCGCCAGATCGCGGATGTAGTCGACCGCGCCACGATGAGTTGAAGACCGGGCAAGCAGGTGTCCGCCAAGGCTTACCGGGTTGATGATCGAAGACGCTCCCGCCTGGCGCAACAGGTCCTCGTTCTCCACCGATCGGACACTGGCGCTGATCGGGATGGCGTGATTGAGCTGGCGCGCGCTCAAGACGACAAGGGCGGCGGTGTCGTCCCGCCCGGCCGATACGAGCAGCGCCTTCGCGTAGTGAACGCAGGCGGCGTCGAGCGTCGCATTATAGGTTGCGTCGCCAGTCAGGGCGGTGACGCCCAGGCCGATCGCGATCGCGGTGCGCTCTGGATCGCAGTCGATCACGACGATGCCGTTCGGCTCGACGCCCTGTCGAATCAGTTCGGTGACCGCGGCCTCGCCGCCCGAGCCGAAGCCGCAGACGATGAGGTGATCCTTGAGTGCGTTGCCGATCATGCGCGTTCTTATCCGATCCCAGGTTCGCTGGAAGACGAAGGTATAGGCCGTGCCCAGGAAGATCAGCCATATGAAAAGCCGAATTGGTGTTACGACGAACGTGTCGAAGAGCCGGGCCTGCGGCGTGACCGGCACGATGTCGCCATAACCGACGGTCGTGATCGTCACCGCCGTAAAGTACATGATGTCGACGAACGACACCGATCCATCGACATTGTCGCGCAGGCCGTCCCGATCGAACCAATGGCCCGCCAGCGCGACGCCCATCAGCGACAACGCGAGGGCCGCCCGGATGAGGAGCGACCGACCCACGGACAGCGAGCCGCGCCGCTCGAGCGAGAGATGGGAACCCGGCAGTCGCAGCGGCTTCGCCCGGTTGTCGGCGTTTCCCGTTGCTTTCCGCAGAACGCGCGCGGACACGGTTGACCGGCCTCGATTATCGATCGGTCCCGTCCTCACTCTCGTCGGCAAGGCTCGCTGTATACGCATGAACGTCGACGTATCGACGGCTCAGCAGGAACAGCAAGATGACACCGAGCGCCACCAGTCCAGCCAGCCACAAAAAGCCCAATCCGCAGATCAGGCCGATCGCTCCCGCCGACCAGATCGAGGCCGCCGAGCCCGCGCCTTTGACGATGTCCCCCTCACGAAAAAGCGCTCCCGCTCCCAGGAAGCCGATGCCGCTCATGACACCGCTGATCACCTTGGCCGGATCGACCGAAAGATTGTCGTCGCTCGACGTGAACGGCAGCTCCGCGATCAGCATCGCCAGCCCGCACGAGGCGAGCGAGATGATGACGAAGGGTCGGAAATCGACGGGCTTCTTGTGAATGAATCGCTCCACGCCGATCGACAACGCGAACACGATCGACAGCGCGACGCGAGCGAGGGCGTCGATCCAACCGATGTGAACGGGCGAAAACGTGCCGGGCTCCATACGCTCTGATTGGACGCGCGTGCGACAGTTTGCAATGCGAGGATTGGACCGAACCTGCGGACGCGATTAGGGCAAGCCATGGATTTTCTCGCTATTCTTGTGGACCGCACGAACGAACTCCTGACCGGGTTCATTCGTATCCTCCCTCAACTGGGGATCGCGCTGTTTGTCCTCTTTGCGACATGGGGTGCCGCCAAGATGGCGCGCCGTGCCGTCCATGAGCTGTTGAGGCGCGGGGAGTTTCGCGGAACCTTGGTCGGCCTATTCGAGACGCTGGCAGGCGTGTTGATGTGGACGGTCGGCGTGATGATCGCGAGTTCGATCATCTTTCCGGGGATCACGCCGGCCAACCTGCTCGCGGTGCTCGGCCTAGGCTCGGTGGCGGTCGGCTTCGCATTCAAGGACATCTTCGAGAACTTTCTTGCCGGCATCCTGATCATGCTCCGCAAGAAGATGAACATCGGCGACGTGATCGAGTGCGAGTCCGTACAAGGTCGCGTCGAGCAGATCACGCTGCGCGACACTTACCTGCGCCACCTCAGCAACGAGCTGGTGCTCGTGCCCAATGCCTATCTGTTCAAGAACCCACTTAAAATCTTGACCGACGCTCCGCTTCGCCGACACGAAGTCGAGGTGGGTGTCGCCTATGACGTCGATCTCGACGAGGCGGTTAAGGTGATTACCGATGCGGTAGCCGGCATCGAAGTGGTCGACACTGAGCGCCCGGTCGAAGTCTTCGCCAAGGAGTTCGGCGACAACTCGATCAACTTCCTGGTTCGATGGTGGGCGGGCTCCACCCCGGTTCAGGCCCATGCCAGCCGCGACAAGGTCGTCCGCGCCATTAAGCGGGCCCTCGACGATGCTGGAATGGAGATTCCGTTCCCGCAGCGCACATTGTGGTTCCGCGACGCGCTCGACGTTGCCCGCCCAGACGGTTCCGGTCAGCGTTCATTTCCAGCCCGCTCGCCTTGATTGCTTAGAGAAATTCAACGACCGTTCCCTTTTCGACCGCCTGCCCGAGTTCCGCGGCATCCCAGTTGGTGAGGCGGACACAGCCGTGACTCGCGGTCTTGCCGATCAGCCGCGAGGCAATCGCGCGCACCACCCACGGTTTCAGCTTGAGCGACCACCAAACTGCATAAGCGGCGTGCCAGCGGAGGGGCAATACGAGGAGAATGACCGAAGATGTAATAATGAACCAGCCGCCAACTTCGAATAGTATCGGCAGTTTTGAATCCCCAGCACGGATTATCAATGCCAATCCCGCCAGTAGCCGCAATCCCTGTTCAATGTTGTTGATCCGTCGGCTTGATGCCGTGAGACTGAGCACGTGGAGAAAACTTAGCGGGCGAAGCGCCATCAACAGGGCTGTCGCCACGAGCCATAGTCCCGCTGCCGCGACGACGAGGAGTGCGGCCGTTTCCATGATGGAGTTTGGCAGCGCCGCAACGAGTCGGCAATGCCCGTGCTCCCGATCTTGGGGCGTTCGCCACCGACCCGGTGTTAGGTCGTCCGCCCGGTGGAATCGGGCGCCCCGGCGGCGGTGGCGCGGCTTTCTAACCCTCAGCGCCTCGTTCGACATTTGCACTACGCATGAGTTCGCTATTCAGCTTCGCGCCCAGCAGCAGCACGAAGCCCGACAGGAACAGCCAAAGCTGCAAAACAACGATCGCACCGACCGAGCCATAGGTCCGATGCGTGGTCCCGAAGCTTCCCAGATAAGCTCCGAATGCGACCGTCGCCGCAAGCCACAGCATCGTCGCGGCCGCCGCACCGGGCAGCATCCAGCGCCAGCGCGGTGGCGGACGGTGCGGCGCATACCGATAAACCAGGGTGAGTGTCCCGCCACAGCCTGCCGCGGCCAGGCTCCAGAACCCTGCGCGAAGCGCCGGCAAGATTGCCGCAAGGCCCGGCGGCAGCACGCGTTCTGTCCATGCCAGCACGGAGATCGCGAAGAGCGCGCCGAGGATCAGCGTCGCCGCGCTTACGACGATCGCCAGCGCGACCATGCGGCGCCGCAGAAAGCTGCGGCGCCGATGTACGCCCGATGCCACGTTGAGACCGCTGATGATCGAGCGGCCGGCGCGTTGCGCGGCGACAAGTGACACGCCCACTGCTGTCAACATCCCGAGCTCGCGTCCTTCCCGCCGTGTAATTGCCTCGATCAGCCAGTCCCCGATGAAGGCGCGCGCTTCGGTCGGCAGGATGAAGAGCAACGTGCGGACATTGTCGGCGACGCGTTCACTCGGGGTGATCATCCCATAGACGAGCACGATCGCGCCGAGCAGCGGCAGTAGGGCAAGGAACGACGAAAAGGCGATTGCGCTCGCCACCATCGCGTAATCATCGTCGGCCGCGCCGCGCGCTGTCCTGATCAGACTCGCGAGCCACGCTTGACCGCTGAGACGCCATGGCCCCTCGGCGAAGATGGCAGCGCCATCGCGCCGCATCGACAGCCAGCGCTCGTAAAGGCGCAGTCGGCCAGCGAAGTTCGCCACTTGTTTCAGCAGCATCGGCGGCCGGACATACTCACTCTGCCTGCATCCCGGCATCCTGTTTTGTCTGAGGCGGCGCCAGGCGGCGGGGCTTGGGCGGGCTCTTGCCTGCCGGCCAGCCCTCACGCTGGCGCGTCCGATCGCCGTCGGTCTCCTCGGTTTGATCGTGCAACAGCACGACTTGCGTCGGGAACGGCAAGTCCATGCCAGCGCCCGCGATCGCCTCGGCCACTCCTTTTAGTACCGCGTCACGAACCAGCAGTACTTCGCCGCGCGCGGGCTTGGTCCACCAGCGGAGGCGGATGTTCTTGGATGATTCGCCCAGTTCCCAGACGAGCACGTCCGGAGCCGGATCGGCGAGCACCCCGTCGACCGACCTGACCGCGTCGAGCGCGATGGCCTTGGCCCGCGCCAGATCATCGCCATAGCCGATGCCGACGTCATATTCCGATCGCAGCACGTCGTAGGCCGAGATCACGATCACTGGCTTGGTGTAAACGTCGCCGTTGGGGATGATGACCCGCCGCCCGTCATACGTCCGGATGAAGGTGGCCCGGGCCTCGATCGCCTCGACCGTGCCGGTGAACTCGCCCGTCGTGATCTCGTCGCCGACGCGGAACGGGTGGCGCCACAGCAACAGGATACCCGCCAGCAGGTTCTGGAAGATGTCCTTGAACGCGAAGCCGATCGCGATGCCGCCCACCCCCAGCACCGAGATCAGCCGCCCGGGAGTCATCGAAGGGAAGGCGATGGTGACTGCGATCAGGATGGCGAGCGCCACCATCGCAACATAGAGCAGGCGCCCGATCGCCGTCGCCGCACCGCGGTTCGACGAGCGCGCCAGCGCCTTTTCGGCCACGAAGCGAAGTCCGCGCGCGAGAAACAGCAGGAGCGCGAATACGACCACAGCGGTCGCAAGCAGCGGCAGCATCGCAAGAAAGCCGTCGAGCAGCCGGTCGACGGAGGCAAGTATCACGCGGGGATCGGCGTCGACGCGAGCGGCATCGGCCGCACCGGGCGCCGCGGCGCCGGCGAGGATCATCAACTTCGTTCCCCTTGATCTTGCAAACGCCGATGCTCGGCCTCGACCGACGCGCGGTTTCGCTCGTGGGCCGCGCCGCGGGCCACGGCTTCGAGCGTGGCCAGCGCGCTGCGTAGCGCATTCGGATCGGCGGCGACGTAGCGCCGCACCTGCCCAAAGGCGGATTGAAGATAGTCCTCGAACCGCAACGGGTCGAGGTGAACGCGTGCCACGTCCTTCTCGTCGAACAGCCACTCGCACGGCGCGCGGCGGCGTTCGAGTGCGCCCAGCGCGGCCCCGAGCCAATCGATGCAGGCGATCGCGGTGAACGGGTCGTTGACGCCCGGCGAGAGCGCGCGCGCCGCGATCTCCACAAGCTCATCGATCGCGAAGCGAAGATCCTGCTGTGCGGACCGCTGCCGCCCGAAGGCGAATGCGGCGAGACACGCCTTGCGCACCTTGGCGTTGATCGCGCCTCCCGGCGCGACAGCAAGCAGGGGACGGTCGGCGGCGGCAAAGTCGCCGGGACGTTGCAGCGGGCGCAGCGCTAAGTCGTGGCGGCAGGCAATGACAAGCAGTGCCTCAAAATCGATCGCCTCGATATAGCCGGCCTTCTCCGATGCGATGACCGCTTCGGCGCGCCCTGTCGGAATGGTCGTTTCGGCGGTTTCTCGAGATTGGCCGCCTTCCTTGCCGATGTCGTCGATCAGCTTTTGCCCGACACGCGCGATCACGGTGTTGATGTGGATGCCTGTCGTCACATGATGAACGAAATAGATAAGCACGGCAGTTGATACGATCGCGAGAGCGAGGCCGCCGAACATCGCGAGATGCGGCACGAACGCCTCGCGCACTGCTCCGCCGGTGTCGGCGCTGGTTTCCTGAGCACTGCGGATCGTGCGCAGGACCACCAGGCAATAGAGATAGGTGCCGATGAACACGCCGAGCGTGGCCTGATTGCCCCGATCACGGGTGAAGTTGCCTAGCAGCCGCGGTCCGAACTGACCCGACGCATAGGTCACCGCCGCAAGCGTGATCGAAAAGACCACGCCGGCGACGGTAATCGTCGAACCGGCGATCGTCGACAGCATCGCGCGCGCGCCCTCGGGCCGGCTACCATAGAACCATTCGTATTGGCCTAGCCATCGATCGCCGATCCGCGCGTCTATAAGAACGAACCCGAGACCGAGTGCGACACCCGCGCCGGCAATGAGGCCGGGCAGAAACCAGTAGCTCTCCCGCACATCGTGAACGATCTGGAGCAGGCGTGTTCTGATCGCCATGCTTCGGTTACGCGACCTCTTGCGATGTGCGGATCGGAATGACGCTCATGCTCCCATCGGTTTCAAGCATCACCGTACCGATCCGGGAAGCCGCCGAATAGCCTTGACCACGAACCGCGGCCAGCACGTCGTCGCGCGTGACACGCTCGTCGCGCAGCGCCGCTTCGTCGAACTCGCCGTCACGGAGCAGAACGCGCGGTTCGGCCTTGATCTGCGCTCGAAAACGCTTGGAACGGACCGAAGTCAACGTGACCGCGAACTACATTGCAGCCAAGAGCGCGAACGCGACGACGCCCTCGACCAGCGGCACTTCCTTCGAGGGCAGCAAAGTCGCCAGCGTCGAACCGAGAGCGCCGACCTTCGCGACGATCATCACCGCCTATCGAGGGATGCCCGAATGTCGCATTGGACCTGTTCGAGATGCCGAGCGCGATGGAGGCACAGGCACTTCGGCGCGGCGACATTAACGCGGGACTTTTGCTGCCGCCAGTGCAGGAAACGGGCATTTGATGCGATGAACTTTGGCGCGAGGACTGGCTGGTCGCCATGCCGTCCGGGCACCGTTTGGCAGACATCGAAACTATCCCCGTCAGTGCACTGATGGGAGAAAACTTCATCACCGCGCATCCCGAGTTTTGATCCCGGACGCCGCGCCCAAAGTTAGGCGACCTATACTGCGGAACGGCTTCAAACACACATTGTTGCGCGCGCTTTCCAGCGTGTGACGATAGCGATGCTGGTTCAGTCAGGTACAGGCGTAACGCTGCTCCCGCGTAGCTTTGCCGACGCGGCCATGGGCGGACTTGTGGTGCGTCCATTGTCGGCAATGGTCTTCAACGTGACCCGCGATGGCGTATCCGGATGGCGATATTCAGGGCGTCGTCGTGCAATTCTTACGCATCGCGAGCGCCACGGCGGCAAAATGGACGCGCGAGCAGATCGTCCGAATCCGGCCGGCCAGATTGCAGTCTGGTGTAGACTGGCGTAGTAGTGTTCTGGCGTATGTGGCCAATCAAGTGGGACTTTCAGTGCAGGAGAAGATGACGGCAAGATAAAGCGAGATTCCTCGCTGCCGGAACTTCGTTCCTAAGTGTTTGTCTGCACATTGTTTTTTTGGCATCGCGCGGCACTGTTAGCGAGGTGCATGGGTGGCACTCATGCCATTTTCTCGTTT
>JBBQLB010000079.1:0-7316 GCA_038327465.1 Sphingomonadales bacterium
CTTGTCCCGCGCATCATGCGCACGGCGAGCGACGGCGAAGCGCACCATATCGCGCGGGGTGATGCGCAGCCGCTTGCGGATCGCAGCGGGCAATTCCTCGTCCGCATGGTGCAGCGGCAGGCGTAGTTCGGTGATGCGGAGCATGTGGGGGCTTTAGCGGGGGACGCGCGGTTGGGGAACTGCGCGTCTAATTCCTCCCCGGAACGGGGAGGAATGCGCTGTCAGATCACATACTCAACCGTACGCCGCTGCGTTTCGTCGGCCATTACGGCGGCGCGCTTGTCGACGATCTGCTGGTTGAGCCGCATCACCGTCCGGCTGCCGGTGGTCTTGAACGCAAAGGGCAGGAAGCCGTGCACCACGCCCGCTAGCCCTGCACCGATCATCGTCATGCCAAAGCGCGTCGCGACCCGGAAATGCTCGGCATAGCTTTCCCCGACCGAGGCGGGGTGATCGAGGAACAGGCGGCGGAACATGGGGTGGCTCCTTTCTGCGGTTACGTGATCGTGCGCGCGATTTGTGGCAGCATGTCGGCGGCGAGTTGGCTGAGCGTATCGTCGCGCGCGCCCATCACCACGATCCGGTCGCCGGGGCGCGCCTGCGCGACCAGCCAAGCGGCGGCGTCGGCGCGGTCGGCCATGTGCGTGGCGTTGCGCCCGATATCGGCGACGATATCCGCACTCGTCACGTCGCGCGCGACGGTGCCGCCTTGATAGACCGGATCGGGCAGAACCAGCAGATCGTCGTCCCCGAGCGACTCCCGGAACATCGCGATCAGCTCGTGCCGCATCACCTTGAGCGGCCCATAGCCATGCGGCTGAAACAGCACGAGCAACCGCCCCGGAAACGCATGCAGCGTGGCGAGCGTCGCCGAAATCTTGTCGGGATTATGCCCGAAATCGTCGATCACGGTGACACCTTGCGCCTCGCCGACCAGCTCGAAGCGGCGCTTAAGCCCGGTGAATCCCGCCAGCGCTGCAATGGCTTCGCCGAGCGGCACCCCTGCCGCGCGCGCCGCGCCGAGTGCCGCCAGCGCGTTGGAGACATTGTGCTTGCCGGGAACGGCGAGCCGCACCGGGTGCGTTGCGCCATCTGCGACCAGATCGAACCGAATCGCAAACGGTTCGGGCCGCAAGTCGACCGCGCTCAAATCCGCCGTGCCCTCGACCGCGAAGGTCACAAGCTTCGCAGCATCCAGCGTCGCGGCCAGCGCCGCCGTCTCGGCATCGGCGATGTTGAGGACGGTGGTTTCCGCCTTGCCCGCGAAATCACCAAACAGCTGGCGCAATTCCTCGAGCGATTTGTGGTCGAGGCTGACATTGTTGAGCACCGCGATCTTTGGCTGGTACAGCGCAATCGACCCGTCGCTTTCATCCACTTCGCTGACGAACGCCGCGCCGTTTCCAACCAACGCACTGGCAAACGGCGCTTGCGGACTCGCGAAATTCTTCATTACCGCGCCGTTCATCACGCTCGGGTCGCGCCAGGTCGCATGCAGGATCCAGCCGATCATGCCGGTCACGGTCGATTTGCCGCTGGTCCCCGCAACGCCGATCGGCAGCACGCTCGCGTTGAACAATCCGGCCAGTAATTCTGCCCGGCTCATCCGCTCCGCGCCGACCCGCGCCGCCGCGACGATGTCGGCGACGCTCGCCTCGACCGCGGCCGAGGCAACGACGATCTGCTCGCGCGATGTCACGCCCGATCCGTCCTGCGGGAACAATGTCACGCCCTTGGCGGCGAGGTCGGCGAACTTGGCGGGCAAAGCGCCGCGGTCGAGCGTCCGGTCGGACCCGGCGACGCTCGCACCGCGCCCGGCCAGAATCATCGCCAGCGGCATCATGCCGCTTCCGCCGATGCCCACGAAGAAATACGGGGCGGAAAAGTAGGATTTGCCGTCGCTCATTGTACCGCGCTATCGCTCGACGGGCGGAAGCGCAACGGAGCAGGCATGAAGATTGGCGTAGTGGCACCCGCACGCGGCATCGACGAAGCGCTGGCGGCGCGCGCGCGCGGGCTGACGGCCGTCGCCATGCCGGCGGTCGATCTCGTGTTTCACCCGCAATGCTTCCTGTCCGAAGGGCATTTTGCAGGCCCCGATGCAGCGCGCGCGGCGGCCTTTGTCGAAATGGCCAACGATCCGACGATCGACGCGATCTGGTTCGCGCGCGGCGGATATGGTTCGAACCGCATTCTCCACACCGCCATCCCGCAGCTCGGCGCGGCGGCGCGGCGGAAAACCTATCTCGGTTTTTCCGACATGGGTTTCCTGCTCGGGGCTCTGTACGCCGCGAAGATCGGGCGGCCGGTCCACGGCCCAATGGTGGCGGACGTCATGCGCAGCGATGGCGGCGTCGCCTTCGCGCGCGGCCTGCGCTGGCTGGTCGACAAGGACCGCTCGGTGCTCGACCCCGGCCTCGACGCCGCGTTCAAGGGGCGCCCCGCCGCCGCGTTCAACCTTGCGATCCTCACCGCTTTGACCGGCACGCCGTGGCTGCCCGATCTGACCGATCATGTGCTGCTGATCGAGGATGTGTCCGAACCGCTCTACCGGATCGATCGCATGCTGTTCACGATGGCGCACGCAACGCAATTGAAGGGGCTGGCGGGGGTACGGCTCGGGCAGATCAGCGACATCCAGCCCAATGATCCGCCGTGGGGCGAAACGCTTGAGACGATGATCGTGCGCTGGTGCGGCGAAATGGGCGTGCCCTATCTCGGCCGCGCGGCGATCGAGCATGGCGCCGACAATCACGTCGTGCCGTTCGGGGTGGCTTAGGCGGCGTTAGCCTCCGCGCCCGGGACGTTTTTCCATATTAATTTCGAATGTCGCCATGCTGCGAACGGGCTTTCCGTCCGGCCCATGCGCCGGCGTAAAAAGCCGCTTGGACAGCATGATGGCGCATGCGCTTCTTTCCACCGCGTCTCTTTCCACCGCGTTTGTCGCCATCGTATCGACGCGCTTGCAGGTTTCGATCGTCCCGTCGGTGGAAACGCTCGTCAAAAAGCGCGCATCAAGCCGGTCGCCGGTGATCGGCAAGGACACCATTTGCGCATTGCTGAGCCAGTGGTCGCGGTCCGTGAGCGCGACCGGCGTCTTTCCACCCGACAGGAATTGAGCGGGATCGGCTCCCCACTCGATGAGCTGGTCCGCGAGACACGTCGAGAGTGCTTTCGCCGCCGCACGTGCGCTGGGCAGAGCAAAGGATTCGGAAGAGCCGGCCTTGCTTTCGATGAGCACCGACGAGGCCTCGGCAAAAGCCGCCAGAAAATCATCGCTCAGTCCCGACACGCTGTTGGCCGTCATTTGCTTTGACAAGGCAATACCGCCGGCTTGGCGGTCGAAGCGCCGATCCGCCCCGCGAAACACGATCGAGACCGGGAAGTAGGAACCCGCCGCCCGCCGCGGCATTCCCGGCGCAGCCATAGAAAAGCGATAGGAATCCGAACCTGCATAGGAATCGAGCGAGATTCCGGCGCTGATATCACCGCTGGTCGAGCGACTGAGTGTGCAGCGGCCCGGTGCGACTTTGACGGACCATTTAGGGCCGGGAAGCGTAACGGCCGGTTTCACGGTTTGCGCAGCGACGTTCGCTGGCAGCATGCTCAATGCGACGAGCATGAGGCATAGGTTTCTATCAGCCGCCATTCCTGCTGCCCCGTTTTCTGTATCGATGCCTGAGACTATCCGAACCGTAGCCCATGGCAATCGCCACCCGCGTGCGCGCCGGGTACCCATTTCGGTCTTTCATCATCGTTCGCGGGCAAGACCTCTGTTTTAGAAAGCCGGCTTCGCCGCGCACGCGTCGCCCGGCGTGGCAGCACAAGCCTGCGAACCGCGCGGAAGCTGGCCCCGGTGCGCGTCGCCGTCGCCACCACCACGCCGGTCAGCACGATGTCGATATAGCTCGCCATATCCAGCAGCACGAACATCGCCAGATCGGCCGACCCCAGCATCGCCAGCATCTCGGCCCCGGCGATCAACATGATCGGGATCAACACCAACAGGATGAGATGCCGCCGCTCGAGCGTCGCGAGGCGCGCGCGGGTCGCATCGACCAGCATGCGCTGGATCCAGCGGGCCGCGCTCGTTTCCGGCCACCACCGCAGCGTCACCGTGATGAGCAACAAAAGACCGGCAAGCATGGCATCCCCCGCGTAACGTACGCGACAAAGATAGGAGGTTTTCAAGCGCCGTACAGACCCCGCTGGCAATGCGATAACCCGACCTTAACGCTGCCCGTGCCAAGCATCGCCGCCTTGGCCCTGGAGGGAGCGAGCCGGTGAAGATCGTTCTGAGCGTTGCTGCATTGCTGTGTCTCGGCGCCTTGCAAGCCTGTTCCGCCGGATCGCCTGCCAATGTCTATGCCGCGACGCCCGACAAGGTCTTCGCGGTGCTCGACCAGATGGACATTCCCTCCAGCCCGCAAGGCCCGATGGGCACGCTTGAGATCACCAAGACCACGGTTGAGCCGAAATCGATCAGCTGGACCGGATCAGGTGCGCACGCCATCATCAAATGCACCGCGACGCTGGTCCCGCTCGATCCTGCGCGAACGCAGGTCGATGTCGCGTGCGGCGGTGGTGGCCCGAGCGAGGGCGCGGCGGCGGGAGCGGTCAGCGATCTGACGCGCTTTGCGATGATCGAACAGGTCGATTCGACGCTGCGCGGACGACCCTTCGACTGGCACGGCGTAAGCATCAAGGCAGGGGCGAACTATATGACGCACCTCCCCAAAATGGAATCCGATGCGCTCAAGATGGATCGCGAAACGCAGGAAGCGCTGGCGCGGCAGCAGGCTGAGATGCAGGCACAGATGCAGTCCGCGGCCCCGGGGCAACCCTCGGTCGACCCGAATGCCGGACAAGGGGTGCAACCCGCCCCGCTCGAGCCGCATGGACTCAATCCGGTGCCATTCGCCGAGTGATCCGCGCGACGCTTGCCACCACGCCGGGGCTCGGCGTAAGCGGGCGGCTCCGATAAGCGTTCGAAAGCCTGATCCCAATGTCTGCCCTGTTCCGCATCACGCTGCCCGACGGTTCCGTCCGTGAGGTAGCCCCGGGGACCACCCCGGCCGATGTGGCGGCGGCGATCGGACCCGGCCTTGCCAAAGCGGCGATCGCCGCGCGCATCGACGGCGAACTGCGCGATATCACGCGTCCGTTCGAGGGCGACACCAACCTCGCTTTGGTCACGTCGAAGGATGAGGCCGACGCGCTCGAACTCGCGCGCCATGATTATGCGCATGTGCTGGCGGAGGCCGTTCAGAACTTGTTTCCCGGCACGCAGATCACCTTCGGCCCTTCTACCGACGACGGTTTCTATTACGATTTCGCGCCGAAAGACCGGCCCTTCACCGACGAAGACCTCCCCGCGATCGAGGCCGAGATGCGCCGCGTGATCGCCAAGGATGAGCCGCTGATCCGCGAAGTGTGGAGCCGCGCCGATCTGATCGACCGCTGGATCAAGCAGGGCGAGAGCTTCAAGGCCGAATGGGCCGCCGAGCTCCCTGAGGGCGAGGAACTGACGGTCTATAAGGCCGGCAAAGGGGCGGACGCGTGGCTCGACATGTGCCGCGGGCCGCATCTCGCCTCGACCGGCAAGCTGGACCCGCAAGCCTTCAAGCTGACGCGCGTTTCGGGTGCCTATTGGCGCGGCGACCAGAAGAATGCGATGCTCAGCCGCATCTATGGCACCGGCTGGCTGAGCAAGAAGCAGCTCGACGCGCATCTCACGATGCTGGAGGAAGCCGCCAAGCGCGATCATCGCAAGATCGGGCAGGAAATGGACTTGTTCCACCTCCAGTCCGAAGCGCAAGGCTCGGTCTTCTGGCACCCCAAGGGCTTCATCCTGTGGCGGCAGCTTGAGGCCTATATGCGCCGTCGGCTCGATGCGGCGGGTTATGCCGAGGTCAAGACGCCGCAGCTGATGGACGCGCGCCAGTGGGAGCAGTCGGGCCATTGGGGTAAATATCGCGAGAATATGTTCGTCGTCCCCGACGAGATCCCGAGCACCGAGGATGACGCGGCGATCTTCAGCGGCACCGCCGACCTCATGGCGCTCAAGCCGATGAACTGCCCGGCGCATGTGCTGATCTTCCGCCAAGGGATCAAATCGTATCGCGATCTGCCGATTCGCATGGCCGAATTCGGCTGCTGCCACCGCAACGAGCCGCATGGCGCGCTCCACGGCATCATGCGCGTGCGCCAGTTCACGCAGGACGACGCGCACATCTTCGTGCGCGAGGATCAGCTGATCGCCGAGGTCCAGCAATTCTGCGAGCTGCTCGACAGCGTCTATCGCGATCTCGGGTTCGCGGATTATGCGGTCAAACTCGCGCTGCGCCCCGAAAAGCGCTTCGGCACCGACGCCATGTGGGACCAGGCCGAAGCCGAATTGCGCGAGGCAGTGCTGGTCTCGAAGCTGAGCGACTCGATCAAGGCGAAGTTCGAGGAATTGCCGGGCGAGGGGGCTTTCTATGCCCCGAAGCTCGAATTCCATTTGACCGACGCGATCGGGCGGACGTGGCAGGTCGGCACGATCCAGTCGGATCGCGTGCTGCCCGAACGGCTCGATGCAAGCTATGTCGGCGCGGATGGCGAGCGGCATCGCCCGGTGATGCTCCACCGCGCGATTCTCGGCACGTTCGAACGCTTTCTCGGCATCTTGATCGAACATCATGCCGGGCGCTTCCCATTGTGGCTCTCACCCGTGCAGGCGGTGGTCGCGACGATCGTGTCGGACGCCGACGATTATGCCGCCGAGGTCAAGGCCAAGCTCGCGGCCGCCGGGCTGCGCGTCGAAACCGACCTGCGCAACGAGAAGATCAACTATAAGGTCCGCGAACACAGCCTCGCCAAGGTCCCCAACCTGCTCGTCGTCGGCAAGCGCGAGGCCGAGGAGGGGACCGTGGCACTGCGCCAATTGGGCAGCGACCGCCAACAATTCCTCCCACTCGACGAAGCGATCGCCATGCTGGTCCGGGATGCGACCCCGCCGGATTTGGTTTGACCGCGTCCTTTAGCCGTCACCCCGGCCTTGTGCCGGGGTCCACCAAGCGGCTTGGCAAGACTTCGAATGACGGAGCGCGAAATGTCGGCGCTGTGGACCCCGGCACAAGGCCGGGGTGACGGAGTAAGAAGTCCGACGCACGCCACCTTTCGCTGACGCTCGTAAATCGCTATATACCTCCATTAACAACCACAGGAGCCTCCCCTATCCGTCCTCCCATGACCCGCCAGGCGCCGCCGATGAATGGCCCTCGCTTCAACGAATTCATTGTGTCGCCCAAGGTCCGCGTGATCGACGGGGACGG
>JBBQLB010000080.1:0-7064 GCA_038327465.1 Sphingomonadales bacterium
CGAAGTGTTGCGATCGGGGGATCATGCGAGGATTTCGGCATGGCGCAAGTCGATGGCCGAGACCGAAACACGGCTAAGGCGGCCGGACCTGTGGGAGCGCCATGAGGGTGCTCGGGTCCAGTCGCCCTCTGGCGCGCGACGAGACAAGAAGGACGCATGAGATGAATCTCATCCAGACGATCGAAGCCGAGAACATCGCCAAGTTTCTCGAAACCAAGAAGATCCCCGAATTCCGCCCCGGCGACACGCTGAAGGTCGGCGTGAAGGTGGTGGAAGGCGAGCGCACCCGCGTGCAGAATTACGAAGGCGTGTGCATCGCGCGTTCGAACAAGGGCATGGGCTCCAACTTCACCGTGCGGAAGATTTCGTTCGGTGAAGGCGTCGAGCGCGTATTCCCGCTCTATTCGCCAAACATCGACAGCATCGAAGTGGTCCGCAAGGGCGCGGTGCGTCGTGCCAAGCTCTATTACCTGCGTGGCCGCACCGGCAAGTCGGCACGTATCGCCGAGCGCCGCGACACGCGTCCCGCCAAGGGCACCGCTGCCGCTGAGTGAGTGGGTCGCTTCGGCACAACAAAAGGGCGTCGGAACTGAGGTTCCGGCGCCCTTTTTGCGTTCGAACTGGTCAGAGAAGGTCTCACCAATGCCGAACGCGTCCCGTATCGACATGGACGAAGCCGTCACGCGGATAATAGCCGACGCCGCCGCCGCCGAGCGCCAGTGCCGCACCGTGAAGACGGTCGAGCGATACGCCGGGAACCATGATGTCGGTCGCCTTGCCGAGCATATGCTGGCTCTGGCTCGCGACGCCGGTATGCGCGCCACCGGCCGACCGTAGCGCGGCATTGGTCGCGGGCGAGCGATAGCCCGAGATCAAGCCGATCTTCGCGCCGCCATTCAGTTCCAGTTTCGAGCGTAGCCGCACGAGCAACGCGAGCAACCGGCGGTCCATCACGGTCGCCTGACCCGTGCGCCAGTCGCGCAGGCCGTGGTTGAGTTCGGCCAAGCCTTCGGGAACGAACGCGCCGCTGCGCGCGAACACTGCATCGACGGTTTCGTTGGTGTGGACGTTGCGGATCGCGAGGCGCCATTCGGTGCCGGCGGCCATTGCCGGGAGTGGGAAGGCAAGCGCGGTGCCGCCTGCGATTGCGCCACCGATCAGCGCACGGCGGGAGAGTTTGATGCGGTCGGCCTGCTGGTTGGACCCAAGCGCGACGTCTGTCGTTGTCTGCATGAAACCAATGTAGGGAATTGAAGTCGTGGGAAAAACCTTGGGACGTTCGGCCTGTCTGGCAATAGCATCGCTTGGCCTTGTTGGGACGACGGCTGCGGGAACAAAGGCGACCGCTCCACCCGTGCTCGATCGCTCGACGCTGCACGTTCAGGTCATTCTGGATCATCTCGGTTTCTCGCCCGGCGTGCTCGATGGGCGGCAGGGCAAGTCACTGGTCGCAGCGTTGAAAGGCTTTCAGGAGGCACAGGGCCTGCCGATCACGGGCAAGACCGATCCGGTGACGCTCCGCGCGCTCTATCCCCACCGCGCGTGGCGACCGACGCAGACGATCGCACTTACCACGGAGATGCTTGCCGGGCCGTACGTCAACCCGCTGCCCAAGGATCCGCAGCAACAGGCGAAATTGCCCGCGCTCGGCTATCGCTCGCCGATGGAGAAATTGGGCGAGATGTTCCACACGACACCCGCCGTGCTGCTTGAGCTCAACACCCCGACGACGCGGCTGGTGCCCGGGAGCAAGGTTGTGTTCCCGAACGCGGTCCCTGCCTCGCTGAGCTACGATCCGAAGCTGCCCGAGGCATGGCGCACGACGCTCGCCAGCCTCAACGTGGACGCCGAGCAACCGGTCGGCGCGAAAATCGTGGTCGACAAATCGGACGAAGTTCTCCGCGTGCTCGACAAGGATGGCAAATTGGTCGCGCAGTTTATGGCGACGATGGGCAGCACGCACGATCCCTTGCCAGTCGGCACATGGAAGATCTTCGGCCCGTCGTACAACCCGCCCTTTCATTATAATCCCGAGCTGTTCTGGGATGCCAAGGCGAGCGCCAAGGCGGCCTTACTGCCGCCAGGGCCGAACGGGCCGGTCGGCGTGGTATGGCTCGATTTGTCGAAGCCGCATTACGGCATCCACGGTACGCCCGAGCCGAGTACGATCGGGCGGGCCGAAAGCCATGGCTGCATTCGCCTGACCAATTGGGATGCCGCGCGGTTGGCGTTGATGATCAAGCCGGGGACGCCTGCGGTGTTCCAGCGGTGATCCTGCGGCGGATCGGCATTGCGTTCGCGGTCGGACTGCTCGCGCTGATCGGCGTGTGGATCGCGGCCTTGACGCTGCTGCCGAGCGCCACGGGCGGGTTCACCCGGTTCATGCGCCCGAACGCGGCAAGCGGGGAAGGTCGGCTGCTCGTGGTGCCGGTGGCAGGGGTCGCGCGCGGCACGATCCGCGACAGCTGGGGCGACCCGCGCGACAATGGCTTGCGCGCGCATCACGGAACCGACCTGATCGCTGCGGCTGACACGCCGGTGCTGGCGGCGGCACCCGGCAGAATCGAGAAATTGTGGACCAGCGTGGCGGGGGGGACGACGCTTTATGTCCGCTCGCCCGATCGCGCATGGACCTATTATTATGCGCATCTCGCGGCTTATGCGCCGGGGGTGCAGGAGGGGCAGGCGGTGAAAGCGGGCGATGTGCTGGGTTACGTCGGCGATACCGGCAATGCCGGGGCGGGGAATTTCCACCTGCATTTCGGCCTGACGCGTACGACGCCCGAGCAGCATTGGTATCAGGGGGACGACGTTGATCCCTATCCCTATCTCGCGGGCAAGCCGCTGCCGCGCTAGCTCTGGCCATACCGATAGAGTTTCACCCTCTCTGGCACTGGCAGCGGCGGCGCAGCGGGATGATCGAGATGCGCCACGATTGCATCTACGATCGCGGCGATGGTCGCACCGTCGGGATGATGGTCCGCGCCTGTGATTACCGCGCTGAAGCCTTGGCGCTTCGCGGCGATTGCGGCGTTGTGCAGCGCGTTGCCCATTTGTGCAGGCACGGTCTCGTCGGCGGTGCCGTGGATGATGAAGAGCGGCTCATCGAGCGTCGGGACGGCGGCGAGATTGTCGTAGCGGTCCGAGATGAAGGCGCGCGCGATCTTGGGCACCATCGCGCGGAGGCTCGTGAAGGTGCCGATCGTGACGAGCGCGTCGAGTTTCTGCCGCGTGGCGAGGTCGAAAGCGACCCCGCCGCCCAGGCTATGGCCAACGACGATCACTCGACCGCCGCCCGCCAGCTGTCGCGCTTCGGCATAGAAAGCGTCCACATCGCGCGCGAGGCCAGGCTCGTCCGCGCGACCGGAATTGCCCGAATAGCCCCGATATTCCGCCGCGATCACGCCGTACCCTTGCGCGATCAGCGGTGCGAGCCAGGCGAGCGTGTCAGTCGCGGACGAGGCGTTACCGTGGAAGACGAGCAGCGTTGGCTTGCCCGGTTGCGCGGCGACAGCGGCACCGGTGATGGCGAGCGCATCGGCAGTTGTGACGGTTACGAGCCGCGCGCCTGCTGGCAACTTGGCATCGGCAATCGGGGTGGTTGGCGCCGGGTAGGTACGGTCGTGGATCGACCAGCTAAGCAGCGCCATCACGCCCGCTATGACCAGCAGCGTCGCGCCAACTGCTGCGAGCCCTCGAAAGCCCGTGCGAAACCGTTTCATCCCTTTTCCCTCAAGAGTTCCACGCGCTGTATCGCCGCCGAAATGAGCCGCTGCCGTCCTAATTGCAGAGCGGAATGCGTTTAGCTATGGATCAGCCTGTTTCCGGGGGGAAAACATTTGTCCGACGCCGTGATCATCACGACCGCTGCTGAACCTGATGGCGCGCCGCGCATCGCCAATCTGGACGTGATGCGCGGGATCGCGATTCTCGGCATTCTATTCATGAACATCGACGGGATGGGCGCGTCGGCACTCGCGGGTTCGCGCTGGCCGAACTGGATCGGCGCTTGGACCCTACTCGACAAGATCGCCTGGTTCACGCGCATGATCCTGGCCGATGGTACTGCGCGCTGCATGTTGGAGCTGTTGTTCGGCGCAGGGATGGTGATCCTGACGGGTCGCGCAGCGGCGAAAGCGGGGTGGTGGCGCACGATGCGTGCCTATTACTGGCGCAATATCGTATTGTTCGCGCTCGGCATGGCGCATGTGTTCCTGCTTCTATGGTATGGCGACATCCTGCATATCTACGCGATCTGTGCGCTGATCGTGTTCCCCTTGCGCAAGCTCCCGGCGCGATGGTTGATTACGATCGGGCTGCTGTTCGCGGTTTCTACGGTCGTGATGGGGACCCGAGGGACCTATAGCGTGCTGACTGAAAATCTGCTGGTCGCGAGCGCGGCGGAACATCATAAGGCGGGCACGCTGATGTCGAAAGACGAGCGCGCCGCCGAGCGGAGCAACCATAGTTGGCACCGCAGCATTCGGCGCGACCGGATGGCGGTGGCGCGCGAGAACCGCAATCGCACGGCCGGGTTCGCGCGCTGGCAAATGCAGGAAGTGCGGACCTATACCGAAAATTTGCCGAGCAACGTCGTGGCATGGATCATGCGTTTTGCGGAAGCGACGTGTACGATGCTGATCGGCGCGGGTCTGTTCAAACTCGGTGTAGTGCAGGGTCAGCGCAGCCGCGGCTTCTACCTTCGGCTATGGCTGGTTTGCTATCTGCTTGGGGGCACGATCCGCGCGGTCGCGGCGTGGCAGTCGAGTTATTTCGATGACGGTGTCTCGCTCGGTTGGAGCATGCGTGAGGTCGGCCGCTTGACGATGACCTTGGGACATATCGGGCTGATCGGCTTCCTGCTGTCGACGGTACGCGGGTCCGCGATCCTGAAACCGTTCGCAGCCGCCGGGCGGACCGCGCTGACGATCTATATCTGCCAGACGCTGATTTGCCTGTGGCTGCTTTATCCGCCATTCGCGCTTGGCCTCTACGGCACACAAGGCTGGGCGGCGATGATGGCGACGGCGGTCGCGGTCAACGCGGTGTTGCTCATCGCAGCAAATATTTGGGTGCGCTACTTCACGATCGCGCCGGTCGAGTGGCTGTGGCGCTCGATCACGTCGCTGCGCATGCTGCCGTTCGGGCGGACCGGTGCCCAGCCGCCACGCCACGCGCCCGAACTCGCCCCCGCCTGACCCCCTCGCCAGGAGCCGCCTTGATGTCTGACCTTGCCATGACCACTGCTGCGGAGCCCGATGGCGCGCCGCGCATTGCGGTGCTCGACATTATGCGCGGGATCGCGATCCTCGGCATTCTGTTCATGAACATCAACGATATGGGCGCCTCGCTCTACGCATCGTTCGACGACATCAGGCATCTGGGGTGGTCGGCGACCGACCAGGTGGCGTGGTGGCTGCGCGAAGTGCTGGCCAACGGGACGGCGCGCTGCTTGCTCGAGATGCTGTTCGGGGCGGGCATGGTGATCCTGACCGAGCGCGCGGCGACAAAGGCGAGTGGATGGGCGATCATGGGGCGGTACTATGTCCGCAACCTCATTCTGTTCGGCTTCGGGCTGGTGCATATTTTCATCCTGTTGTGGCCGGGCGATATCCTCCACACGTACGGCCTCGCGGCGCTGATTGCGTTCCTGTTCCGGCGGTTGCGGCCGCGCTTTTTGATTCCGATCGGACTGTTGCTGGCGGTGCTGACGCTGACGGGGGGCGGATATTTCGGCTATTATCAGACGCTGCAGACGCGCGCGCAGGTCGCGACGATCCAGGCGAAGGTAACCGCCGGCCAGAAGATTTCGGCGGCGGACCAGAAGCTGCTGACCGACGATGCCAAGGCAAAGAAGGAACGCGCCAAGGCCAAGGCCAAATCCAAGGCCGATATCGCCGCCGAGGATACCGCACGCGCCGGCACCTTCATGACCTGGGCGGCGATGCAGTGGCATGTCATCATCGAACTCGAATCGAACTTCCTCGAGATCCTGTTCGTCTGGGAGGCGAGCAGTGTGATGCTGATCGGTGCCGCGCTCTACAAAATGGGGATTCTGCAAGGGCGTCGGTCACGCAGCTTCTACATCTGGCTTACCGCGATCGCGTACGTCATCGGGGCGTCGCTGCGGATCTGGGGCGCTTTCGCGCTTACCGCACCGCCGGGAACCGGGCCGCACCTCGCCCCCATGGCCTACGAAGTCGCGCGGCTGACCATGACGCTCGGGCATGTCGGTCTTATCAACCTGCTGCTGACGACAGGCACTGGTGCGGCGTTGCTGCGGCCGTTTGTGGCGGCGGGGCGGACGGCGCTCACCATCTATATTGCGCAGACGATGATTTGCCTGTGGGTGCTGTACCCGCCCTTCATGCTCGCGCTGTACGGGAAAATGACATGGGGGCCGCTGATGGTCACGGCGTTCATCATCAACGTCTTCCTGCTGATCGGCGCGAATTTGTGGGTCAAACGCTACGATATCGCACCCGTGGAATGGGCGTGGCGCTCGCTGGTCGAAGGCCGCGTGCTGCCGTGGCGCAAGCGCCCGCGCGCGGTGACGGAGCCGGGTCCCGACCCAACCGCGCAGCCAGCACTTGCCTGATCGGGGCCGCGTGAAGCGGTGGGTGCGAACGCTGCCCGGCTACCGGGCGGTGCAGTTGCTTCTGGATTTCGGGCGCGGGCCGGAGCAGCGGCAGTCGGCCTTGCTGCGAATTCGCGCCTCGGCAGGGCTTTTTCAGCCGTTTGGGACGACGTGGCACGATCGCTATCCCGATATCTTTGCCGACTTGCGCGATCGGCTTGGTCCGGCGGCAAGCGTCCGGCTCTTGTCGTTCGGCTGTTCTACCGGCGAGGAAGTGGCGTCGTTGCGCGCGTACTTCCCCGACGCGTTCATAAAAGGGGTCGATATCAGCCCCGAGCGGATCGCGATTTGTCGTGCGCGCCTGCCGAAAGCCGAAGCCGAACGAACGCAGTTCGACATTGGCGAAACGGGGCGCAGCGAGCCCGACGAGAGCTATGATGCGGTGCTGGCGATGGCGGTGTTCCGGCACGGCTTGCTCAACGACTTT
>JBBQLB010000081.1:0-6762 GCA_038327465.1 Sphingomonadales bacterium
CAAGTCCAGACTGCTGAAGTTTCTTTGCGGGATGCTATAGGAATGCCCCGCAAACCACGGAGTATCCGCATGACGAAGCTGTACGGCATCCCCAATTGCGACACGGTCAAGAAAGCGCGGGCGTGGCTGACCGCGCACGAAATCGCCTACGCTTTCCACGACTATAAAAAGGCCGGGGTCGATGCGGCGGCGTTGCGTGGCTGGGTCGATCGGCTTGGGTGGGAGGTGCTGCTCAACCGCGCGGGCACGACCTTTCGCGCGCTGCCCGACGCAGACAAAGCGGACCTCGATGCCGACAAGGCGATTGCGATCATGCTGGCCAACCCCTCGACGATCAAACGCCCGGTGCTCGAATCGGGCGAAGTTCTGCTGGCGGGGTTCAAGCCGGATACCTATCTGTCTGCCTTCAACCGCTAGGAGACACCATCATGCCGACTGCACGCTGGAACGGCACCGTCATCGCCCAGTCCGACGACACCGTGATCGTCGAAGGCAATCACTATTTCCCCGCCGACAGCATCGTGCCCGAACATTTCGAGCCGAGCGCAACCCATTCGCATTGCCCGTGGAAGGGCGAAGCGAGCTACAAGACGCTCGTCGTCGACGGCAAACGCAACCCCGATGCCGCCTGGTACTATCCCGACCCCAAGCCGAAAGCAGCCGAGATCAAAGATCGGTTTGCGTTTTGGAAGGGCGTTACGGTCGGGTGACAGGATGGGTTCGTCGTGATCCTCATCCAACAGCTTAGGGGGCCGCGTAGCTCGCGCGCACGAGTGCTCGCAGGACATTGCGGATACGATCCCAATCGGTGTCCGACTGCAAGTCGACCCCGCCGAAATGTCCGACCGCTTTTGCCGACAGCACCAGATGCTGGACGGCCGCAATCAGCGTCGCGTTGGTTGCACCAGCGTCGATGCCATCGGGCGCCGCCAAGTCGCCGCGCCGCGCCTCGACCCATGCGCCGAGCGCCTGTCCGCGAACGGCGGCAAGCCGGATGGTAACGGCTGACGGGTCGAAGACTTCCCATGCCGCAATCCGCAGCAGCAAATCCGACCGGCGAAACGCGTCGAGCAGCGATAGCAGAAGATGCTCGATCAGCGCCGCGTAGGTGGCGAACGTAATGCCGTAATCGTCGGACATCGATGTCTGGAAAAGCTCGGCCAGATCTAGCGCGATGGCATCGATAAGCCCGTCGAGCCCCCCATAATAGCGGTAAATCAATTGTTTGTCGCACCCGGCACGACGCGCGATCGCGTTGATGCCGAACGCCGAGAAACCGTCCTCCGCCAGCACCACCTTTGCGGCATTGATGATGACCTGTTCGGTCTTGGGGCGATCGCGGCCCGTGCCGGAAGGTGCTGGCTTTGCTGGCATAATGAATCTCCTTCAACCGCTGGCTAGCGCGCATTTGAGCGGGCTGCAATTTTTTTCACCGATCGGTGACAAAAGCGCTTGCACGTATCACCGATTGGTGACATATGACTGTCACCAACCAGTGACAAGGATATTTCTCGTGTCTCCTCCCTCTCGCCATATCCAAAACGCCGCAACCGGTGATCGGATCGTGTTCATTCAGTCGCCGTTGCTCGACGATGGCGACATGCTTGTGTTGCGGTGTTTTCTGCCCCCGTGCGCCGATGGTGCGCCGCTCCATATGCATGACGAAATGACCGAAACCTTCGCCGTCGAATATGGCGCGCTCGAGATCGACCTGGGCAATGGGGTGATCCATAGGCTCCATGCCGGGGAGGCGATGACGATCGAGCCGGGGACACCCCACGGTTTTCGCAATCCGCTCGAAACCGAGACATGCTTCGTGACGACCGCCAATCCGGGCACGGGTCTCGAGACATTCCTCAGGACCGTCTACCGTCTGGGTAGCGAAGGCGCCGGTCGTCCCGGCCCGTTACTGCGGAGCGGCCTTGAGTTCGCGAGCATGATGCGGCGCACCGACATGGTGCTCTCGTCTCTGCCCCGGTGGTTCCAGCGCGCTTGCTGGAGCCTCGCCCAATCGATCGCGCGCTTGCTGGCCGTCGGTTCCCATGCGGCAGACGGCACCCGCGCGCAGGAGTCGGTTCGATGAACGGCAAAACGTGGAGCGGGATGGCGGCTGTCGCGCTCGGGCTCGGCTTCAACATTCCCTATGCGATGCTGGCTAGTCTGTACGACTATCCGCAGATCCTGCGCCGACCTGCAGCCGAAGCGTTGCAGCGCTTTGCCGAAGGCGGGGCTGCGGTTTTGCTCGCGTGGTACGCCTTTATGCTGGCCGCACTTCTGATGGTGCCGGTGTCGATTGCGCTAAGCATCACATCGGCCCGATTACTCCGCGCGCCCGCCCTCGCCATTGGCGCTGCGCTTGCCGGCGCACTGGCCGGGATCACGCAAGCGATCGGCCTGGCCCGTTGGGTGTTCGTCGTGCCGTCACTCGCACGGGATTGGGACTCGAGCGCCGCACAGGCCTCCTTCGGCTTGCTAAATGCCTATGGTGGAGTCGCGATCGGGGAGAATCTCGGGCAATTGCTGACCGCCTTGTTCGTCGCGCAACTGGCGACGCTTCAACGCGGCGAGCAAAGAGTTCGCCTCTCCTACCTCGCGTTCGCCACCGCGCTGATGATCGTCATCGGGACCGGGGAAGGCGTCGCGCTCGCGCTTGGTAGCGACGGCAAGATGTTTTCGCTTCTCACGATCCTCGGCTTTCTCGGGCTTAGTATCTGGCTGGTTGCGACCGGACTTGCCCTGATACGATCAAGCCGCCGGCACGCAGAGCCCGCAGGCATCGCCCCCACCTAAACCGCCTTCCTTCCACATTTCGAAATTCCGGACCCGCTTCGGCGGCAGCGGGCCCGGCTTGCCTCATGCCGCCCTGGAGAATGACGATGAAAACTGAAGTTAAAGCCTTTTTTGCCGGTTTTGCAGTGACCGCCATGGCGCTCGGCGTCGATGCGGCGCATGCTCAGGATACTGCCCCCGATACCGCCCCCGTCAGCCGTCCCGGCGTCTCGGGCACGATCGTCGGCGGCATGGCGGCCGTTCCCGAATATGAAGGCGCGAAGAAAATGCGCGTCATTCCGTTGGTCGCGGGCGAAGTCCGTTGGGACAAACGCTATTTCGCGATTGAGGGCGTCACCGCACGCGTCAATTTGCTCAATAGCGACACGGTCGAGTTCGGGCCAGCCGCCGATCTCACCTTTGGGCGCCGGGCAAAGGTTAAGTCCGTCGCCGTGCGCGCGCTCGGCCGCATCGATGACGCGTATCAGGTCGGTGCCTTTGCCGCGATCAAGACCGCTTCGCTGCTCCGCGAGGGCGACTCGCTGCGCCTGTCGCTCCAGGCGACGCGCGATGTGAGCGACGTCCACAAGGGGTGGGTCGGTGAAGCTGCGCTTGGGTATCGCCTGCCGGTCGGCACCAAATTCGCCCTTAACACCCAGGCGTCGCTGCGGTTCGCTGATGACAAATATGCGCGGACCTATTTTTCGGTGACATCGGCGGGTGCGGCGGCGAGCGGCCTCACGGCCTTTACCGCAAAGGGCGGCCTCAAGGATGTCGGCCTTTCGCTGACCGCGACCTATGCGCTGTCGGATCGTTGGTCGTTGCTCGGCTATGGCGGATATCGTCGGCTGGTCGGTGATTTTGGCAATAGCCCCGTCGTGCGCACGGCAGGCGATCGCAATCAGCTCACGGGCGGCGTCGGCGTCGGGTTCAGGTTTTGAACCCGGCGTCAGCCACCGACTCAAAAAGCGGAAATGGTGCGCCCGGAGGGAGTCGAACCCCCGACCGAGGAGGTAGAAGCTCCTTGCTCTATCCAACTGAGCTACGGGCGCACACCGATACGGGCTTTAGCGCGGATTGCGGAGCGGCGAAACCGGCTTCATAGTCGCGCCGGGGCAGCAGAGCAGGGGCTTTATGGACGGCTTGCAGACGATCGACGCGCGCGAAACCGCGGGCCGCGAATTCCGCTATTATGATTTCGTGATGGTGGCGTTCGTCGTCATCTTGCTGCTGTCGAACGTGATCGGGGCCGGGAAACCCGCGGTCGTAGATCTGCCCTTCATCGGGGCATGGCCGTTTGGGGCGGGTATTCTGTTTTTCCCGCTCAGCTATCTGATCGGCGACATTTTGACCGAAGTATATGGCTATGCGCGTGCACGGCGGTGCGTGTGGGCGGGGTTTGCCGGGCTGATCTTTATGGCGTTTATGGAGCAGGTCGTCGTCGCGTTGCCGCCTGCGTCCGGCTGGACCGGGCAATCGTCCTACGAATATGTCTTCGGCAAATCGATCTTCGTCAGCCCGGAGGCGGCGACGGGTCTGCGTATCATCCTCGCCTCGATCACCGCCTTCTGGGTCGGCGAATTCGCCAACAGCTTCGTGCTCGCCAAATTGAAAATTCTGACTAACGGCCGGATGCTGTGGACGCGCACCGTCGGCAGCACGGTGGTGGCGCAGGGGTTTGACAGCCTGATTTTCTACCCGCTCGCCTTTTACGGCATGACCGATTGGCCCGCGCACCAGATCGCGGCGGTGATGCTCAGCCAGTTCGTGCTGAAAGTGTCGTGGGAAGTGCTGCTGACCCCGGTCACCTATCTCGTCGTCAATTTCCTGAAACGGCGCGAGGGGGTCGACGTGTACGACCGAGGCACGGATTTCTCGCCCTTCAAGGCGCGCGTTTAGGCACCAACCAGCTCGAACAGCCCCTCGAACATCCGCCGCCCGTCATTGCCGCCATGCGCGGGCGTGTCGATCCGGCGCTCGGGGTGGGGCATGAGGCCGAGTACGTTGCCGCCTGCATTGAGGATGCCGGCGATGTTGCGGGCCGATCCGTTTACCGAAGTTGCATAACGGAACGCCACGCGGCCTTCGCCCTCGAGTCGGTCGAGCGTAGTTTCGTCCGCGGCGTAATTGCCGTCGTGATGCGCGACCGGGATCACAATGCGTTCGCCCGCGGCATAGCGGCTGGTGAAGGTGCTTTGCGCATTTTCGACCGTCAGCGGCACGTCGCGACAGACGAAATCGAGCCCGGCATTGCGCATCAAGGCTCCGGGCAGCAGCCCTGCCTCGGTCAGAATCTGGAAGCCGTTGCAAATGCCGAGCACCGCCACCCCGCGTTCCGCCGCCGCGATCACCGCCGCCATGATCGGCGAGCGCGCACCGATCGCGCCCGAGCGCAGATAGTCGCCATAGGAGAAGCCGCCGGGCAGCGCGATCAGGCCGATGCCATCCGGCAATTCGCTTTCCGCATGCCATACCATCGTCGGAGCGGTGCCGCTCACGTCGCGCAACGCCACCGCAATGTCGCGGTCGCAATTCGAGCCGGGAAAGACGATGACCGCGCTCTTCACACTCTTTCCACCCGATAATTTTCGATCACGGTATTGGCGAGCAGCTTGCGGCACATCTCATCGATCTGATCGTCGCTCACGTCATCGGCGACGTCGAGCTCGATCAGCTTGCCCGCGCGCACGTCGTTGACGCCGACAAAGCCGAGACCGCCCAGCGCCTTGTGGATCGCGCGGCCCTGCGGATCGAGCACGCCGGGCTTCAGCGTGACGAAAATGCGGAGCTTCATGGGGCTGGTCCTGGCTGCTGACGAATGGCGCAGCCTATGGCCGCGTGTGCGGCCGGTCGCAAGCTTCATACAAAATTTACGCGGACGCGAGAGGCTCGCATTGCCACCGCGCGCGGGGCCCGGTGGCGATCAAAAGGATAAAGCGATGGCCGGACTGGCAATGGTGATGTTCATCGCGCTGTTCGCCTTTGGCGGCGATTATTTCGGCTGGAGCGACAGCGGTGGGCATGTCCAGCTGGCGCTGTTCAGCTGCTTCATTTTCGGAATCATCTGCGGCTTCAAGGTCAAAGGCTGACCGCCATCCGAGCGCCATTCGCGCAGACGGCGGGGTGCGGTCGGGGGGGGGGGGCTTACTTGCCCTTGCTCAGCCGATGCTTTTCGAGATCGAGCACCGCGCCGTCGGCACCCTCGGGCAGCAGGCCGAGGCGCCGCGCGACTTCCTGATAGGCTTCGACTTCGCCGCCCAGATCGCGCCGGAAGCGATCCTTGTCGAGCTTCTCATTGGTTTGCATGTCCCACAAGCGACAGCCATCTGGGCTAATTTCATCGGCCAGGATGATGCGCGGGTAATCATTGTCCCACACCCGCCCGAATTCGAGCTTGAAGTCGATCAGGCGGATGCCGATCCCGGCGAACAGCCCGCACAGGAAATCGTTCACACGAATGGCGAGGTCGGCGATGTCGTGCATCTCCTCCTGCCCCGCCCAGCCGAACGCCGCGATATGTTCGTCGGTGATCATCGGATCGCCGAGCGCATCGTCCTTATAATAATATTCGATGATCGTGCGCGGCAGCTGCGTGCCTTCTTCGATGCCGAGGCGAGTCGAGATCGACCCTGCGGCGACGTTGCGGACGACGACTTCGATCGGGATAATCTCGACCTGGCGGATCAATTGCTCGCGCATGTTGAGGCGGCGGATGAAGTGCGTCGGCACGCCGATCAACCCGAGCAGCGTGAAGATATGCTCGGAAATCCGGTTGTTGAGCACGCCCTTGCCGCTGATCGTGCCCTTTTTCTGGGCGTTGAAGGCGGTTGCATCGTCCTTGAAATATTGGATCAGCGTGCCCGGCTCGGGACCCTCATAGAGGATCTTGGCCTTGCCTTCGTAAATCTGGCGGCGACGTGCCATGTGTGCAGATACCCTTAGAAAACGAGTGGCCCCGGCAACGCGGGGAAAACGCGGGCCGGGGCGCTAAGC
>JBBQLB010000082.1:0-6706 GCA_038327465.1 Sphingomonadales bacterium
GGGGGATCATCGCCTTCATCCACGCCGTATCGCCGACCGACGCCTGACTGCGAACCATGAACAATGCGCCCGCAAAAACCGCTAACGACGTTATACCGATGGCGATGTTAAGGCGGCGGTTTTTATACATGCCGAGCATGAAGCCGAGCATGATCAGCGCCATCACAGCGCCCATGTACAGCGCCATCCACGCGCGAGTCTGGCTGAAGAAAACGTGGTCTGCGGTATAGGTGTTGAGGTACATCAATCCGAACATGACGATCGTAGAAACCGCGATCATCGCGGCAAAGCGGAGGTAGTGCATGGTGTCTTTCTCCATAAGTCAGTCGTTCTGTGCGGTCGCCCCGCAGCGTACCAAAAGGCGCTCGGCACGATCCGCAATTTCGGCTTGGTCGTGCGGCGCGATCATCGCTTGACCTGAGCGCTGCACCACGCGTCTTGAGTTGTTAACTGCCGCCCGCGCGAACAGTCCAGGCGATCGGGCCGCCAGCGCCTCCATCACTGCAATCAGCCGCATCTGGACTTCGATGATGCTGCAGCCATCGCGCGCGATCGGGTTGAAAAAGCTAGCGAATAGCTCATCGATATCGAGATCGGGAGCGTGGACGCGAGCGTGTGGCGACGTTTCGGCATCGTCGTGCGCGTCGGCATAGACGAGCAGTACGCGAAGTCCCGCACCGAGCACCTCTATCGCGGTGCCGGGATCGTTGACCGCAGGCGACAGAGCGCGCGACGCAATCTCCGACAGGACGATCAGCCCGAAACGCGGGTCCTGTTCGAACTCGCGGCTATCGCCGACCGAAACGCATTTGAGCATCGCCGCTACACACGCATCATCGATCGCGCCGTCAACATGGAACAGGACGCGTGCCGGATGCACCATCGCGCCGGGCATCGCCGCGATGAAGACACGGGCACTGTTCGCTGCGGCCAATTCATCGAGTTTGGCGACATCGATATGTTCGACGCTGCCCGTTCGATCCGAACGTATCGCGCGAGCCGTGGACGGGATGGGTATTGATGGCAGAGCGCCGAGCCTCGGGCACAGCCCTGCACTGACAAACGCTGGGATGGCCGCGCGCTCGACGCGCAGGATCGTGTCACCGACCCGACCGAAATTACCGAGTTGCTCTATCCAGCGCAGCAACGTCACCGTAATCAGCATGATGACGATCAGCGTGGCGAGGAACAGGATGATCCGTCCCTTATCGTTGTAGAGTCCGGCTGCGAGCCCGATGATGCCCACGACGCTAAACAGGAAACTGCCGACGAAAGTCGACAATGTGTTTTGCGCGACCGGATCGGCGATCAGCAACTTGGTCGAGCGCGGGGTAACGTTCGACGTCGCCGACGCATAGGCCGACACCATGATCGACAGCGAAAACGTCGTTACCGCGAGCATACTCGAGGCAAGAATGTTGAGAATGTGATCGACCGAGCCCGCGGCGAGTGTCAGCCCCGGATCATAAGGGATATACGGTCCGATGAGCGCGGCCAGGATCGCGACGAACACCGCTGCGACGCTGAACAGGGCTGCACGCACCCAAATCTGCTTGCGAAACTGGCGGACCAGCCAAGCCGTGCGCCCGAAAGCCGAAGTCGGGCGCTTGCTCAACCGCTGGCTTCGCTTGCTTGCTCCGTGACCATCGGATTGCGGGCGCGTGGCGGAGGCGCACTATCGCCGCCGGGCCAGCCTTCGCGCTGCCGGTTGCGGTCGCCGTCGGTCGCCTCGGTCTGGTCGTGAAACAACATGATCTGCGTCGGGAATGGCAGGTCGATGCCATTCGCCTTAGCGACCTTGAACAATGCCAGGACGACGCGCGCACGAACGTGCACCTGTTCTGTTCGCGTTGACTCGGCCCACCACCGCACTTTCAAATCTACGCTCGATTCATTGAGCACCCATGGCAAGGCTTCGGGCTTGGGATCCGCAAGCACGCCATCCACACCGGCAACGGCTTCCTCAAAGATATCGATCGCGGCGCTTGGATCGTCACCATAGCCAATGCCGATAATGAATTCGTCGCGGCGCAATTTATAAGCGGTGTTGACGATGACGGGCGAGGTGTAGACGTCACTGTTGGGAATTATGACGCGGCGGCCGTCATAGGTTTTGATCAGCGTCGCGCGGCTTTCGATATGCTCGACCGTCCCCTCGAAATCTTTCACGACAATTTGATCACCGCGCCGGTAGGGCCGGTTGATCAGCAGCAGCAGCCCGGCGAGCAGGTTCTGCAGGATATCCTTGAACGCAAAGCCGATCGCGACCGAGCCGATTCCGAGCGTCGCGAAAATGTCGGCGGGATTAACACTGGGAAAGACGATCGCAGCCGCGAACAGGAATGCGGCGACGAGCAGTGCGCCGCGCGCGAGCGAGCCGAGAAGCGTGCCGAGGTCGGGTCGGCCGCGCCGCGTCGACAAACTATTGATCCCGCGCGCCAGCCAGTGCGCAGCCAGCCATGCCACCAGCAGAAACACGATGGCGGCAATGATGTTGGGAAGCTGGAGAAAGAACCCATTGACGAAGCCGTTGACCTTGGCAGTCATCAGCTCGAGCGGTGCCCTCACCTGACTGCCGCCGCCTCGTTCGCGACGATGGCGTCACGCTGTTCCTGCGTCATGTTCGCGATCTTGCTGTCGCGGTCGGCGGCATCGATTGCGTCAGCGCGCTGTCCGCCAGTCTCACGTACCTGTTCGGCGCGTTCTTCGAGCATGTCGGCCTGATTTTCCATTGCGTCGGCGCGTACTTCGGCGGAATTCTCGACCCGGTCGGCAAGCTTTTCCGACGGGCTCTGGCTGCAACCGGCAATACAAAGTGCGGCGGTTGTGGATACGACGATCAGCAATTTGTTCATGTCAGTAACTCCTAGGAACGAATGGTTGAGGGGGTCACGCGCCAGACCGTGTTTGAAAGATCATCGGCGATGATCAGCGCGCCACGCGGGTCGAGCGTGACGCCTACGGGGCGACCGCGCGTCTTGCCGTCCGCGGTCATGAAGCCGGTGGCGAAGTCGACTGGCGCGCCGACCGGTCGCCCGTTGCGGAACGAGACGAACACGACCTTGTACCCAGACGGCACGCTGCGGTTCCAGCTGCCATGTTCGCCGACGAAAACGCCGTCGGCGAAGCGCGGCCCCATGACCGGACCCGAAAACGCCAGCCCGAGTGCCGCGACATGCGCGCCCATCGCGTAATCGGGGCGAACCGCCACCGCGACCTTGGCCGGGTTCTGCGGACGGACGCGCGAATCGACGTGCTGCCCCCAATAGCTGTAGGGCCAGCCGTAGAACGCACCCTCGCGTACCGACGTCAGGTAATCGGGAACGAGGTTCGGTCCGAGTTCGTCGCGCTCGTTCGCGACTGCCCAGAGCTGGCCGATGCCTGGCTGAAACGCCAGTGCGGTCGGATTTCTTAACCCCGTCGCGAACGGGCGGTGCGCGCCGGTGGCCGCGTCGATCTGCCAAACCATCGCACGATCCACCTCGGCGGCCATGCCGCGCTCGGTAATGTTGCTGTTCGATCCGATGCCGACATACAGCATAGTTCCATCAGGACTGACGGCGAGCGATTTGGTCCAGTGATGGTTGATCTGCGACGGCAGGTCAGTGACCTTGATAGGCGGTCCGCTTGCGCGGATCTGCCCGTCGCGATAGGCAAAACGCACCAGCGAGTCCTGATTGGCGACGTAAAGCTGGCCGTTCGCCAGCGCGAGTCCATAAGGCGCATTGAGATTTTCAGCAAAGACGGCGCGCCCTTCGTAGACACCGTCGCCATCCCCATCGCGCAGGAGTGTTAGCCGGTTGCCGCCCTTGACCGACGTCGTTCCCTTCGCCTTGAGGAAACCGGCGATAATGTCCTTGGGACGCAACGGCGATGCGCCGCCGCCCTTGCCCTCGGCGACGAGAATATCGCCATTCGGCAGCACGAGCGTCTGGCGTGGCACCTTGAGATCGGTTGCGATCGCCGAAATCGCATAGCCCGCCGGAACGGTCGGTAGCGCGCCGTCCCAGCCTGCCGGACTGGCGATATTCATGCTCGGCAGCAGACCGCGTTGCGGTTCAGGCAGTGTGGGACTCTGTCCGAATTTGATGATGTTGCTTTGGTCCCGGCAGCCCTGAAGGAATGCAGCGGTCATCGTCAGGAAGGCCAGCCCGGCTCGTCTCATGTTGCTGCTCCCTCGTGCGTGCCCGACAAGCCGATCCAAACGGCGGCTACTGCCAAAACGGTAACAATGCCCGATACGATCACGCCTCCAGGCATCGTGGCCCAAGCATCTTTCGCATGTATCAATGCCCCGATGAACCCGAAGACGAAGGTGGTGAACAGCAGCGCGACGTAAAGCCACGCGCGCCGATCTCTACGGTCGTCCCGAACCAGATTAACGAGCGCCCATAACAGTGCGAGGCCGCAGAACACCATCGCCCCTACGATCAGCCAGGACGAGAAGTTTGCCCATTGGACTTCGTAGGTCTTGACGTAAGCAATATCGCTGAAGAACGCACCGATGAACAGCGGGACGATACCGGCAAGCAAGATCGCGTGCAGCACGTGCAGCCAACTGTTCCTATTACGATCGGGGGGCTGATGCATGGGTGAGCTTCCCTTTGTTTGGCTCACGCCATGATCAAAAATGACACGGGGATGACGAACAAACGCGCAGATTTCGGCTCTCAGAGCCTGATCGCGTAACCCCTCTTACGGCGGATTGTTCCCCTATTGAGATGTTTGGCCCGCCTCCGGTGTGTTAGAATCGGATGAATGAACGGCTCGCTATCGTGTCTGCCGCCCTGATAGCGGACTGTCGGGACTGTCCAACTCTTCGGACGCCAGTTTTGCGCCAACCAGCTCGAAAATGCGCGCGATTGCGGAGTAGAGCGAGACTCCTGTTCCATGATCCCGATTACATCGAAGAAAGGAACATGCTATGAACACCGTGCAGCTAAGGGTGATCGAAATGTCCGACCTTAAATCAAACGGCACGCGCGGGCCGCAGCGGTCAGAATGGTCGGGCTTCGCTGAAATTGATCGAGCGATCGCAGAGGATCGTTTGACCGCTTACCGGTGGAATAAGTCCTGGGCAGATCCATGGAATCGAAAGATTACTTTCGCAGTCTTGGCAGCGATCGGCGGGGGGTTCGCATATCTGGTTGGTGCAGGTCTGCACCTTTGGTGATCACCACTCTTTGACAGCATCCGCTGCCTCAGCGCTGGCACCACGGACATTGCGGTTGCCAACGCTGAGGCTTTTTTGAACGGAACCCACTCGCCGTTTTCCGTCTCCCTGGGCATTACTGACTTCCGTTGCGACGGCATCCGTGGCGTCGTGATTATTCGGGCCTGTTTCAGGGGCAGAGATCGAGATTGAACCTGCGGAACGACGGATCGAGCCAGGGCTTGTGGCTGCCGGTTTGTCTACCGGCGCGAATTGGGGAAGTCTGAGACTATCCTCAATATCGTGGTGTAAAATGTCTGCATAGCTCTGCACGAATCGAGCCTGCAGCTCCTGACCTTTGGAGCTGAGCTGAAAGCCAATGTCGTCGAACCTAGCGTTGCCGTAGAAATCGCGATTCGCTTCCAGCTCGCCAAGTCCCCATTCGCGATACGCTTGGCTCAAATTGAGGGAGCCCGTCGCGCTGTTGCCGCTGAACCATGACGCTTGGCTTTCGAGCCGTGCTGCTGTTTCTTCGGCCCGTCGTGCCTCACGCGTGTATGTCTGCGTCTCCGTGAGAGATTTGGTCAGCCCGCTCGCACTGGAAGAGATTGCAGAGTTGGTGTCGGTAGATACATTACGAACGAAACCGTCGCGAGTATTCGACCAATTTCGGCTGTCGGAAAGCTGCCGCAAGCTACCAACAATCCTTGATCGGTCTTCCGACGCGATGCCGATGTCACTGTCCGTCCACGATCGCGTTCCTCCGCCCTTCAAGCCCACGGAGGCCGAGGCGGGACCAGCCGATACGCCAGCTTTAACCCCGGCTTCTCCTCCCAAAAAGAACGATGTTGTGATGTCGTCGCTGGCACGGCGCGAAAGCCCGAACTGTCGCTGCAGGGTCCGCGACGCATTATCGACCTCGCTGAATGCGGTCTGGATGCTGTTGGCAGTGTTGGTACCCGTCGCGGCTTCGCTCGAATGGCCCGACGAATAAGCGTTGCGCAGTTCGCGGAAGCGTGTGACCGCAGCGCTCGTCGACTGTGCTGCCAGGTTCGAATAGGTCTCGCTCTGCGACCGGCTCTGACTGGCCAGCGTCGACAGTCGTGACGTGAACTCCTGACTCAGGCTCGGCGTGAAGGGGTAGGACGAGTTCGGCACCTGATCGAAGCTCTGATCGGCAAAGCTTGTCGTCTGCGTGCCGCTGGCGCTGAACCCGCGTGTCTGGGCCGCGCCATAGGTAAACGACGGCGCTGTCGTTCCTTGCCCGAATTGGCGGGTCATTGCGTTCTGCGTCTCGATGCTCGAATTGCCGATCCCGACGTTGCCCGTCGATGCTTCGCGGGCCGCTTCTTCGGCCGCATTTTGAGAAGGGTTGAGGTAGGAGACGGCCTGACCCGAGATGGCCATCGCGCCCTTGGCCACGCCGCCCGCCAGGAACGGCACCGAGGCGATCAGATAGCCGGCGAGCAGGCCGATGTCGCTGTTGACCTCGGACATGCCATTGAACGTCGCAAGCGTCAGCCCTGAGGCACCCGTCGCGGCGCTGACGTCGCC
>JBBQLB010000083.1:0-6604 GCA_038327465.1 Sphingomonadales bacterium
CCGGTCGTTGGGGCGATTCCCGGGCCGGGCGGGGTGTTCGTGTTTGCGGCGGGGCTTTCGATGATCCTGCAGAATTCGCAGCGCGCGAAGCGGACCTTCGTCGACGTGAAGCGGCGCTGGCCCAAGGTCGGGCATTATGCCGACATGGGGCTGCGTCGAAAGAGCGCTGCACGCAGGCGCGCGCGCGACAAATCCCAAAGAGACAGCGCGCCCGCCGCGCGTTGACTTTATCTTGGCCTGAAGCTAAGCGCGCAGCATCAAGGCCGTCCTCGTGGCGGCCGTTTTCTATTTCGACGCGCCAAGTTTTAGAATTTTAGGGAATGAACGATGAAGCGGACCTTTCAGCCGAGCAATCTGGTGCGCGCACGCCGCCACGGGTTCCGCTCGCGCATGGCGACGCCGGGCGGCCGCAACGTGATCCGCGCGCGCCGCAATCGCGGCCGCAAGAAGCTGTCGGCATAACAACGCTAACCATTCGCCGCGATTTTCTCGCGGCGAATGCGGGAAAACGCGCGCCGATGCCGGGCTTTGTCCTGCAAGTTCGGCCACGCGATGATGGCGATCCGACGATGCGGATCGGCTACACCGTTACCAAGAAAATTGGCAATGCCGTGGTCCGCAACCGCATGAAGCGGCGTTTGCGTGCCTTGGCGCGAGAGCTGCTCCCCGAATCGGGCGTGCGCGGGGCGGATCATGTTCTGATCGGTCGGAATGGCGGGATCGAGCGCGAGTTTGCGGTGTTGCGCGCGGAGCTGGCCAAGGCACTGGCGAAGGTGGCGCGGTGAGAAGTTTCCGACCCGTCACCCCGGCCTTGAGCCGGGGCCCATGGTGCAGCAAGCGGCCCGTCCGATCATCGATCGCCACGCTCGCGGAGGGATGGGCCCCGGCTCGAGGCCGGGGTGACGAGGGGGTTACATGCTAACCCGCTTCCTCATCGCGCTCGTCCGCGGGTGGCAGATCGGCCCATCGGCGATCCTCCCGCCCTCCTGCCGCTACAGTCCAAGCTGTTCCGCCTATGCAATCACCGCGCTTCGCCGCTATGGCGCGGTGAAAGGCGGGTGGTTGGCGGCCAAGCGAATCGCGCGGTGCCATCCCTGGGGCGGGTACGGACCCGATCCTGTACCCTGATCGAACGGACGTTCACGTGAAAGACGATACCCGGAATTTTATCCTGTTCGCAGTGCTGTCGGCGATCATCCTGCTCGGCGGGAATTTCCTGTCGGCGACGCTGTTCCCGCGCGCCACTCCGCCTGCGACCAAGGTCGTCGCTGGCCAGACCAAGGCGGTCGACACGCCGACCGGCCCCACCACCGCTGGCCCCACCACGACGGGAACCGCCGCAGTGCGCGATCTCGCGATCGTCCGCGCCGAAACCCCGCGCGTGGCGATCCACACGACCGATCTCGAGGGTTCGATCAACCTTAGGGGCGCACGGATCGATGATCTGACGCTGACCAAATATAAGGAAACGGTCGACAAGAATTCGCCGCCGATCCGCTTGCTATCGCCGCGCGGCACCAAAGACGCCTATTTCGGCGGCTTCGGCTGGAGTGGCGACGGCGTCACCGTACCGGGTGCCGATACGCTGTTCACGGCGAGCGGCACCGAACTCGCCCCCGGCCATCCCGTCACGCTCAGCTGGGCCAATGGCAAGGGGCAGGTCTTCGCGCTGACCTTCGCGGTCGATGACAAATATATGTTCACGGTGCGCCAGACCGTGAAGAATGCGGGTCCCGCACCGATTGCGCTGCGCCCCTATGCGCTCGTCTCGCGCGCCGGCATCGGGACCGAACCCGATACCTGGACCAACCATATCGGCCCGATCGGCGTGTTCGATAAGGGTGCAACCTACGACATCACCTTCGACAATCTGAAGGGCAAGGAACCCGGCTTCTTGGCGCGGTTGTGGGGCAGCAATTCGAAGCCCGGTGCAAACATGTACGACGCCACCGGCGGCTGGCTCGGTTTTGGCGACAAATATTTCCTCGCCGCCGTAATCCCCGATCGCGGCGCGGCGGTGCGTTCGGGCTTCCGCGCGGCGAATGGCGATGCGTATCAGGGCGATTTCACGCTCGCCCCGCGCGTCGTTGCGCCGGGCAAGGCGCTGGTGTCGACCGCGAAGTTCTTTGCGGGTGCCAAGGAAACCAACACGCTCGACCGCTATGAAGACCGGCTCGGCATCCCCAATTTCGGCAAGGCGATCGACTGGGGCTGGTTCGAGATCGTCGAAAAGCCGATCTTCAAATATCTTGACTGGCTGTTCCGCAACATCGGCAATTTCGGCATTGCGATCATCCTGCTGACGGTGACGATCCGCACGCTCATCTTCCCGATCGCGCAGCGCCAGTTCGCCTCGATGGCGGCGATGAAGGCGATCCAGCCGAAGATGAAGGCGATCCAGGAGAAATATAAAGACGACAAGGCGCGCCAGCAGCAGGAAGTGATGGCGCTGTACAAGACCGAGAAGGTCAACCCGCTCGCCGGGTGCCTGCCGACCTTGCTGCAAATTCCGATCATGTATTCGCTCTATAAGGTGCTGCTGCTGACGATCGAAATGCGGCATCAACCGTTCGTCGGGTGGATTCAGGATCTGTCGGCGCCCGATCCGGCGCATATCCTCAACCTGTTCGGGCTGCTGCCTTTTGCAGTACCCGCATTTCTCGCGATCGGCGTGATGCCGGTGCTGCTCGGCGTATCGATGTACTTCCAGTTCAAGCTCAACCCAGCCCCGATGGACGAAGCGCAAAAGCAAGTCTTCGCGATCATGCCGTGGATGCTGATGTTCGTGATGGCCCCGTTCGCGGTCGGGCTGCAGGTTTACTGGATCACGTCGAACCTGTGGACCGTTGCGCAGCAGCGCTTGCTCTACGCGAAGCACCCGGCGCTTAAGGAACCGGCGGTGAAGACGTGAGTTTCGAACCCGAAGCGATCGAGGCTGCACGGAAAACCTTCGCCGGCCCCGTCGCGTTTCTGAAATCCGCGCCGACGCTGGAGTTCATTCCCGAACCGATGGTGCCCGAAGTCGCTTTTGCCGGCCGCTCCAACGTCGGCAAATCGTCGCTGCTCAACGCGCTGACCGGGCGCAACTCGCTTGCCCGGACATCGAATACACCGGGCCGGACGCAGGAGTTGAACTTCTTTGACGTCGGCACGCCGCTCGTGTTCCGGCTGGTCGATATGCCGGGCTATGGCTTTGCCAAGGCGCCCAAGGACATGGTGCGCAAGTGGCGCTATCTGGTGAACGATTTCCTGCGCGGGCGCGACGTTTTGAAGCGCGCGCTGGTGCTGATCGATTCACGCCACGGCATCAAGGATGTCGATCGCGACATTCTCGAAATGCTCGACAAGGCGGCGGTGAGCTACCGCATGGTGCTGACCAAGGCCGACAAGATCAAAGCGACCGATCTGGCCGAGGTAACCGAGGCGACGGTCGCAGAAGCCCGCAAACGCCCTGCGGCGCACCCGGAGGTGCTGGTGACGTCAAGCGAGACCGGGTTGGGGATCGCCGAACTGCGCGCGGCGGTGATCGAGGCGATCGGGTAGCTCGACGTCCCTTCTATGTCATCCCCGCGAAAGCGGGGACCCATCTCGTGCCGTTGGAGTTGGGTCCCCGCTTTCGCGGGGATGACCGGGGTTAGGGAGTTAGGTCACCCCTCCACATAGGTCGCCGCATACTCCACCGGAAAATTCACCGACCTTGCGATAAAACAATGCGCGTGGATGCGGCCATGAATCGCGTCCGCCGCTACAAGATCGGTCCCCGCCGCCACGGTGATCGTCGGGCGTAGCACCGCCCGCAGAAACCGCCCGGTCCCGTCCGGCGCGCTCTCGCCCACACCAAGCGGATCGTCGACATAGTCCGTCACAACGATCCCCGCCGCGCTCGCCAGATGCAGATACCACAGCATATGGCAGGCTGAGAGGCTGGCGAGCAGCAAATCCTCCGGATTGGGCAGGCCCGGATCGCCGCCGAGAAGCGGATCGTTCGAGCAATGAACGACCGGTTTGCCCGGCGTGGCGATGTCCCACGTCCGGTCATAGCCGCGATACGTCGCCGTCCCCGCGCCGCGATTGCCGGTCCACGCGATCCGCGCAGTATAATCGTGCGTCGCCATCCTCACCCCTCGATGATGTGGGGCAAGAAGCGCGCGGTATTGCCGGTGATCGGCCCGTCCTCGCGAATGCCCATTCCCGCCGGTTCGCCATCGACGATCCATGCGCCGATCACGGGGCGGCGGTCGCCGCTGCCCGGCAGATCGAACAGCCGCTGATAGATAAAGCCGTCCTCGCCATAATCGCCATCGGTCTCGGCCAGCGTCGTGCCGCCCTTGACGAGCGTCACGTTGGCACCCTCGCGCGCGAGCAGCGGCTTGCGGACATGATCTCCGGCAAGCGGCGTGCGGCGCGCCTCGAGCAAATTGGGATGGCCGGGAAATAACGCCCACAGCACCGCCAGAATCGCCTTATTGCTCCAGAGCATTTTCCAGATCGGCTCGATCCACAATGTGGTGTTCAGGCTGTCGATCAGCTCCTTGCCGAACGGCTCGTTCACCAGCCATTCCCACGGATACAGATGGAAAATCGCGTCGATCGGCACATTATCGAGATCGACGAAGCGCCGCCCCGCACTGTCCCAACCGAGATCCTTCACCTCGATCAGTCGCGTGTCGATCCCGGCGGCGCGCGCTGTGTCGGCGAGATAAGCGGTGGTGACCGCATCCTCCCCTGCAGCATCGGCGACATGCGCCAGATACAACGCGCTGCTGCCCGGCGGCGGGGCGATGTCGCGCCATTTTGCGATCAGCTTGTCGTGGAGGCTGTTATATTGGTCGTTGGACGGAAATACCGCCTCCTTCCAATCCCACTGGATCACCGCTGCCTCGACCAGACTGGTCGGCGTATCGCAGTTGAACTCAAACAATTTTGGCGGCGAGACACCGTCAAAGCCAAAATCGAAGCGCCCGAAATTGAGCGCAGCGGGTTCGCCGTCCCACGTCTTGCGAATCGCCTCATGGCAGAAAGCGGGAATGCCGAAATCGCCAAGCAGATCGCGGTCGAGCACATGCTGTCCGGCGGCGACGAACATCTCGTACAGCTCGGCGCTGGCGCGCTCTACAGCCTCGATTTCCCTGAGCGTGAAGCGGTAGCAGGCGCTCTCATCCCAATAGGGTTTGTCGCCGACGCTGTGCCAGACGAGCCCGAGCGATTCGACGCGGGCCTGCCAGCCGGAGCGCGGGCTGCAATCGGTGCGGCGCATTATTCGCCCCCGCCGCCGCCACTTGCATGCGCGCTGCTGCCGAAGCCGCCGCGCGAGACGGTGGCGGAGGATGCGCGGGCATAGCCGACGCCTGCGCGCGGGCTGGTCGATCCTCCAGCCAGCGCCTCGCCCAACCGCGGCACGGTGCTGCCACGGGCGAGATAATACCAGGCGACCCCGGCCATCGCAGCGTGCCCGCCGGTGCGCCCGCATTGGGCATCGTCCACTCGCTTACCGCCCGTATCGCGGCACACCGCGACGTCGGTATCGGCGACACTCCGGCTCGGCCCGCATCCGCTGGCGAGCAGAGCGACCGCGACCGCGCTGGTCAACGGCAGGATGCGCGGGTCGAACTTACGGCGATACTCGGTCATGCTGATCCCCCTGTCCTGCCCGTATTATACGGACAGGACAGGACGGATGCGAGCAAGATCGGCGCTGTTACTTCCCAAACTTCTTGGTGATGCGCAGGCCGAATTCGCTGCGGTCGTTGCTGACCACAACGCCGACGAACCCGCCCTGATCGAGGCGGCCCTGATCGTAGACCTTGTTGAAGATGTTGCTGCCGTAGATCGTCACCGACAAATCGCGCGCGGCGTTTTCATATTTCAGGTTTAAACCGACCAGGCTGCGCGGTGCGATCAGCTCGGTCTAACGGGCAACTGGCTGGCCGAATTGCTCGCCGCGATAGGAATAATCGACCTGACCGGTGATCGCCGCGCCCGAGCCGAGCTTGTAGGTATAGCTGCCCGCGACCGCGCCGGTCACGTCCGGGCTGAGCGCGGTCGGCGCGCCCGCGACGGGCGTCCCGCCGGTCGGAAAGAACGCGGGCGGCAACGAAGTGACGCGCGTGATCTTGCTATCGAGATAGCCGATCGAGCCCTTCAGGCGGAACCCGCCGAACGTCACCGTGCTTTCCGCCTCGATCCCGCGCGCGCGCGCGTTGGCGGCGATGATAACGGTGTTGAACCCGGCCGCGTTGATGAACGAATAGGGTAACCCGCGATCGGTGTAATCGGTGGTGAAGGCCGACAGCAGCACGGTCCAATTGGGCAGGATCTTGCCCTTGAAACCGATCTCGTAATTGGTCGCGGTGGTCTTGGGCGAGGCGTTGAACGACGCCGGCCCGCCAAACGGACGCGGCGTATAGCTGCCCGGCTGATAGCCCAGCTGGATCGTGCCATAGACGTTGATGTCGCGCGCAATCTTATAGGTGACGTTGCCTTGCGCCGTCACTGCATCGTAGCTGGCATTGCGCGTCACTGGCCTCGGGAAGCTGCCCTGGAAATTGGCGGTCGCGCGCTTGTCATCCTTCGAATAGCGCACGCCCGCGCCGATCGACAGCGC
>JBBQLB010000084.1:0-6521 GCA_038327465.1 Sphingomonadales bacterium
GTCGTCGCGATCGTCCACGACGTGCTGATGACGCTGGGCTTCTTCGCGCTGACGCAGTTCGAATTCGACCTGAATATCGTCGCGGCGGTGCTGACGATCATCGGCTATTCGATCAACGACAAGATCGTGATCGACGACCGCATCCGCGAGAATATGCGCCGCTATCGCAAGATGGACATGTCGCAGATCGTCGATCTTTCGGTCAACGAAACGCTGCCGCGCACGGTGATGACCTCGCTGACGATCCTGCTCGCGCTCGGCGCGATGCTGCTGTTCGGTGGGCATGTGCTGCGCGGCGTCACCGCGGCAATGATCCTCGGCATCTTCGTCGGGACCTATTCGTCGATCTATGTGTCGTCGTCGCTGCTGATCTCGCTCGGGCTGCGGCCCGACCCGAAGCTGGCCGACGAGGCCGCGTTGCCGGCGAAACAACCGACGCGCTGATGCGGATCGACGCCGAACGCGGGGCCGGGCCGATCATCACCGGCTTTTCCGTAGGCGGGTTCAAGGTTGAGGCAGGCAGCTTCAAGGGCGTGTACCGCGCGCTGACGATCTCGCCCGAGGCGGTATCGGAATGGGCACCGCCGCCGATCGACGCGCTCGATGCCGTAGCGCTCGGCGCATTGCTGGCAACCGAGCCGCGCCCCGAATTCCTGTTGCTCGGCACCGGCGCGACGCTCCAACGCCCGCCGCCCGCGTTCGTCCGCAGTCTTGAGGCGCAAGGGATCGGCGTCGAGGCGATGGACAGCCGCGCCGCCGCGCGCGCCTGGGCCGTGCTGCGCGGCGAAGGTCGCTGGGTGATCGGCGCACTCTATCCACTTTGATCGAGGGCTGCTTGCGGCTATCCCTTGCCCAAACAGCTTTTGGGAGAGTCGGACATGAAAGCATTCCTGGCAGCCTTTGCACTGGTCGCGACACCGGCGCTTGCCCAAACATCGCCTTCCGCCCCGGCACCGGCACCGATCCCGGTCCCGATTGTGACACCCGATTATACCCTGCCGCAAAGCTGGCTGTGCCGTCCCGGCCGCACCGATCCGTGCAGCGCCGACCAGAATGCGACGATCGTCAAGCCCGACGGATCGCGCAGCATCGAACGCTTCAACGCCGCCACGGACCCGACGTTCGACTGTTTCTATGTCTATCCAACCGTCTCGCTCGATCCGACGCCGAACAGCGACATGTCTGCAGGGCCGGAGGAGAATGGCGTCGCGACATCACAGGCTGCACGCTTCACCAAGCATTGCCGCGTCTTCGCGCCGCTCTACCGGCAAGTCACGCTCGCCGCGCTGCAAGCGCTGCTGAGTGGCAGGGCGGTCGCCGCCGACCGGGCAATGGCCTATAACGACGTCAAGGCGGCCTGGAACGAATATCTCGCCTATGACAATCATGGGCGCGGGGTCGTGCTGATCGGGCATAGTCAGGGGTCGGGCATATTGAAGGCGCTGGTCGCGGATGCGATCGAGGGGACGCCGGTGCAAAAGCAGATTATCTCGGTGCTGATCCCCGGCACCAATGTGGCGGTGCCAGTCGACAAGGATGTCGGGGGTGATTTGAAATCCACGCCGCTCTGCCACAGCGCCAAGGATACCGGGTGTCTGGTCAGCTATGTCACCTTCCGCGCCGACTCGCCGCCGCCCGAGAATGCCCGGTTCGGCGTGGTGCCACAGCCGGGAATGATGGCGGCGTGCGTCAATCCGGCGGCCTTGTCCGGCGGATCGGCGGTGACCGACGCCTATCTCGGCGCGAAGGGTTCGGGGCTGGCGAGCGCACCGCAGGGGCCGTGGTCGAGTGATGGCGCGCCCGTCACCACGCCATTCGTGAAAGTGCCGGGCTTGCTCAGCGCGGCATGCGTTTCGAGCGGCAAGTTCAGCTACCTTGCGGTAACGGTCAACGCCGTGCCCGCCGACAAGCGCACCGATACGATCGTCGGCGATATCGTATTCGGCGGCGGGATCCTGAAGGATTGGGGCCTGCACGTGATCGACATGCCGGTGGTGATGGGCGATCTGGTCGAACTGAGCGCGGCGCAAGCGAAGGCGTGGATGGCCAAGCAGGGGGCGGCGAAGCAATAATCTCTGCCGTTGTGCTCCGGCGAAGGCCGGAGCGCTGGGGTCGAAGCGTGCCGCGTGCGACCAAGGCTCCGGCCTTCGCCGGAGCACAAGCGGGGTTATCGCACGACCAGAGCCGATAAGTGATCGTACAACGCGGCGGTGTTGGCTTCCCAAGTAAACCGCTCCGCCCCACGACGGACATCACCTGCCGGAGGCGGATCGGCGAGAAGCTCGGCGATCCCCGCGGCAAAGGCGGGGGCAGTCCGCGCGACAATCCGTCCGTAGGTCGGGTCGGTCACCACCTCCCCGGCCCCACCAGCATCGGTGACGACGATCGGTGTGCCGCACGCCAGCGCCTCGATCCAGGCATTGGCGAGGCCTTCGGACGACGAGGCCAGCGCCATTACATCGGCGGCGCCCAGCAGCGCCGGAAGATCGCCATGCGGCACCGATCCGAGCAGCCGCACGCGCTCGCCCAGGCCGAGCGATGCGATCTGGGCGGTGAGTGCGCTGCGCTCGGGCCCCTCGCCCGCGATCAGCAAGGTCGCGTGGGGTAGCGACGTCAGCGCTTCAATCACGATATGGTGCCCCTTGCGCGGGATCAGCGCGCCGAGTGACGCGATCAACGGCCCGGTAACGCCATACGCCGCCTTGGCCGCGATGCGGTCGCGCGGGGCGAAGCGGTCGAGATCGACGCCGGTATGGTGGACGCGGATACGATCGTCGGGGATGCCGAGCGCGGCCATATCGGCGCGCATCGCTTGGCTGACCGCTAGCACACCATCCGCCGACTGGCCTGCGGCGATGACTTGGGCGGCGGTCGCGGGCGCGCGGCCCCAATGGTGGATGTCCGCACCGCGCGCCTTGATCGACACCGGCACGCCGAAATGCCGCCCCAGCGCGATCGCGGCGGGGCCGTCGGGGAAGAAGAACTCCGCATCGATCACATCGAACGCGAAGTCGCGGCGGATATCGGTGAGCAGCGGGATCAGCCGCCGGACCAGCGCGCCCGCATGGAAGCGCCCGCCGGTGCCGGGCAACGTGGTGAAACGCGGACGGGATGCGTCGAGGCCCTTCCAAGTCTCCCGTAAAGGCAGCTTGGCGAGATCGGCATACTGCGCGTGGGCGCTCAGCGGCCACGGCGGCAGCCCGACTGGCGCGACCAGCCGGAGTTCCACATCGGGATGCCCCGCAAGCCCAAGCGTCTGCCGTTCGACGAACACCCCGAAATTCGGGCGCGATGCGTCGGGAAACAGGGTCGAGAGCGTAAGGACGCGGAGCATGCGCGGGCGATAGCATGACAGGCGTTAACGCGGGGTGGTGGGCGCTGCCGCGCTGGTCGAGTGGATTAGTGGGCGGCAACGGAAGCCGTTAACAGCATCAGGTCAGCGCCTGCCGACAACCATTGGCAAAAGCGCTGCGACGATTTGGGTAGATAGTCCGAGCAGCCCTGCAAGCGTCGCCAACCTCGCCCATTGCGCGTCCAACGTCAGCCCGAAAAGTGCCGCGCCCATCAGTGTTTCGAATATGAAGAGCAGTGCCAGAAACCAAAGCACCATGGCTGCGCGGATCTCAGTCGTACGCGGAACTCGCCAATGTCGAACCGCCCAGCGACAGATAAAAAAAGCGGCGACGAGCATGAACGGGGCTTCCGCAACGGTCGCTGTAAACTGTCCGAAGCGCGGCACAATCAACATCACGCGGACGGTCCCGAGGGCAAACCCTAAGGCAAAGAGCCCCAAAAAATAAACCGTCGAGGCAATGAGCGCATTTTTCAAGTCAGGTCCTGAGCAATACCATTTAAGTGACGCAGTTGTACACAGGGTGGAAATAGTCTCTCGCCCCCTAAATCCGTTTGTCACCCGGATAGGCCAGCAACAAATCACTCCCCGTATCGGCAGCGATTTCGCAGCGGCCGGTCAGCGTCAGGCATTCGCCAGCCTTCCACGCCACACCATCAACCACGCCAGCGCCCGCGATCGGCACCAACCAGCCGGTCACACCCTCGGGCAAATCCACCACCCGGTGCCCGCCAGCGAAGCGCTCCACCACGAATTTTGGACCTTCGGCGAGGATTTGCCGATCCGCGCTATCCGCAGCAGGCGTCGGCAGCGGCACGAACGGCACCGCATCCGACACCGCGACCCCGGCATCCAAGTGCAATTCGCGGTCGCTGCCATAATCATACAGGCGGTAGGTCAGATCGACATTCTGCTGGATTTCTACGCACGTGATGCCCGCCCCGATCGCGTGGATCGTGCCCGCCTTATTATAGATGAAATCGCCCGCCTTGACCGGCTTCCAGTCTAGCTTGTGCGCGATCGAACCGTCGAGCGCCGCCGCTCGCAATCCCTCGCGCGTCATCGGCTCCCGCGTGCCGATCGCGATGGTCGAATCGGGTTCGGCCGCGAGGATCAGCCAGGCTTCGTCCTTGCCGCGGGGATAACCCGCGGCGTGCGCCTGCGCATCGTCGGGGTGGACCTGCACCGACAATTTCTCGCTGGTGAAGAGATATTTGATCAGCAGTTCGGGTTCGCCGGCATGCGGCGTCTGGAACCACACTTCGCCGACTTTCGCTCCGCCCGGAGCCGGGTCGGCAAAACCGGGCCATAAATGGGTGCGACCCCACGGCTTTTCGACGCGTTTGGTGGCGAGCAGGGTTGCGGTCACGGTGGGCGATCTCCAATCAAGCGGTAATACCGCCAACGCACCATTTACGCCAAGCGATCCCGCCCCCCTTTCTATTCGCCGAAAAGGATTGTTCGCGGACGCGCGGTTGCGCTAAGACCCAATTCGATGCGTACCCCCTTTACCCGCTCGCCCCTCGTCCGCAGCCTTGCGGTCGTCCTGATCGCCGCCACCGCGCTCACCACCACCGGCTGCGCGCGAGGCCGCACCAAGGGCGACATCCCGTACGTCGCGCGCGATGTCGGCACGCTCTATACCGCCGCGCGCAAGCGATTGGACAATAAGGAATATAAGCTCGCCGCCTTGCTGTTCGACGAGGTCGAACGGCAGCATCCCTATTCGGTATGGGCACGCCGCGCGCAGTTGATGAGCGCGTTCAGTTACTATCTGGCGCGTGATTACACCGCGTCGATCCAGTCGGCGCAGCGCTTCCTGTCGGTCCATCCCGGCAATCGCGATGCGCCGTATGCCTATTATCTCATCTCGCTCGGCTATTATGAGCAGATCAGCGACGTGACGCGCGACCAGAAGATCACCCAGCAAGCGCTCGACGCGCTGGGGGAATTGATGCGGCGTTATCCCAACACGCGCTACGCCGCCGATGCGCGGCTCAAGGTCGATCTCGTGCGCGACCATCTGGCCGGCAAGGAAATGGAGATCGGACGCTTCTACGAAACGCGCGGGCAGTGGCTCGCGGCGACCGGGCGTTTCCGCAAAGTGGTCGACGAATATGAGACGACGACGCATGCGCCCGAAGCGCTGATGCGCTTGACCGAGACCTATCTCGCGCTCGGCGTACCCGACGAGGCGCGCAAGGCCGCCGCCGTGCTCGGCGCGAACTATCCGGGCACGCAATGGTATACCCGCGCCTACAAATTGTCGGGCGAGCATCCCCCGGTCGCGGTGGCAGCGATTGCGACGGGTGAAGCGATCGTGCCGAATGCTGGGACTCCGGCGCAGGTCGACATCAAGAAAAACCGCGAGTTCAAGCGCGAGCGCGATACCAGCGCGGCACCCGTCGGCAGCTCCTCGACCACCCCGGGCAACCCCAATCCGGGCAGTTAAGCGTTCGGCTAAAAAGAACGATACCGGAACACGCAAAGCTCGGGTAAAGGGAGCGGCACGATGCTGATCTCTCTCGCCATTCGTGATGTCGTGCTGATCGAAGCGCTCGATCTGCACTTTGGCGCGGGGCTAGGCGTGCTGACCGGCGAGACTGGTGCTGGCAAGTCGATCCTGCTCGATGCGCTGGGCCTCGCGCTCGGTGCGCGCGGGGAAGCGGGGCTGGTGCGGCAAGGGGCCGCGCAAGCCGTCGTCACCGCGACCTTCGATACGCCAAGCGCCGACGGGCCGATCGCCGCTTTGCTGAGTGAAAACGGCCTCGATCTCGAACCCGGCGAGCCGCTGCTGATCCGCCGTATCGTCAAGGCCGATGGCGGCAGCCGCGCGTTCGTCAATGATTCCCCTGCCTCGGCCGGATTGCTGCGCGAACTGGCGACTTGGCTAGTCGAAATCCATGGCCAGCATGATGATCGCGGGCTGCTCAACGCGCGCGGCCACCGTGCCTTGCTCGATGCGTTCGGGCGCATCGACCTGGGGCCGACCGCAGCCGCCTATAAAGCGTGGCGCGATGCCGAGGGGGCGCTGGCGGCGGCGCGCGCGGGAATCGAAACCGCGCAGCGCGACCGTGAATGGCTCGAACATGCCGTCGGCGAACTCCGCGCGCTCGCGCCCGAGCCGGGCGAGGAGGAGACCCTCGCCGATCGCCGCCGCACGATGCAG
>JBBQLB010000085.1:0-6437 GCA_038327465.1 Sphingomonadales bacterium
CGTCCCGCCAACCGCTGCGCCCGCCCCACAACGCGGCGAAATCCGAAATCCCCATAGCTCAACACGCGTGGCCCGCGGCTTCCTGCTTTGGAGGATATCGTACGCCTACCGGCATCCGATATCCTTCACACAAGCGGTCGTTCAGGACGGATTTACCGCTCCTCAAAACTGGACACTGGTTCATCCTTTACAATCAGCTTGACCAAAGTTGTTTTCGAAACTTTTTCTTCGACGTTTAAATCCGGTAAGCTAATATTCTGGTCGAACGTTTCGACCGCAGTTCAACCAGCAACGCACGACGCCAGTTATCAAAAGTGTTTGCTGATGGTCAGTCCTATCGAGCGCGGCTGGCCAATGGTTCCGAAGTATGCGCCGTAGATCGTCGCGCCGCCGAGTGGGTAGCTCTGGAGATAGCGGACGTCGCCGAGATTCTTGACCCAGAGGAAAATGGACGTGCGCGCTTGTTTCAGATCCAATCCGAGCTGCGCATTGACGATCCCGGTATCACCCAATCGAGAATATAGGCTATTGTCGATGTTGCCGAAATACGCTGACTTATACGCATAGTCGGCAGCGATCGAAAGATCGCCGATCGTTCCCACGCGGTGGCGGTACCGAGCGGAGGCGTTGATAATCCACCGCGGCGCATCGGCCAACGGAGTGCCGCTCAGGTCGCAAAATAGCGTCGTTGCATTCTCGGGCGGGCATGGTGCGTTCGAGTATCGATCATAGTGCGCGTCGTTATACGACCCATTGACGGCGATCCCAAAACCGCTGGTCGGCTGCCAGTCCGCCTGGAGCTCAACACCACGTGTCGAAACTTGGCCGACATTCGTCAGGATCGCGCTGAAGAGCCGATTGAGCGTCGCCTGATAGTCGGCGACCCGCGTGTAAAAGAATCCGAGGTTCAGATGGGCGCGCCCGGCCAGCAAGGTCGATTTCAACCCCAGCTCAACGCTATCGTTATGTTCGGGGCGTACGATCTGGTCCCCGGTTGACGCCGCTACGATCGGGTTGATGCCGCCCGCCTTGCTCCCCCGCGCATAGCTCGCATAAAAATGCAGATCGGCGATGGGCGCATAGGCCAGCGCAATCGTTCCCGATGGATCGGCTTCATCGACCGACAGCGCCTGGCGATAGGCCGATTGCGCCGGATTGGCGGGTCGATCGATCACTCCCCATTTGCGCTCATAGGTCCCGCGCGCGCCGATCGTGAGCGCCAGGCGCGGATCGATATGCCAGCTGATCTGACCGAAAGCGGCCAGCGTCTCGGCGTTGAGGTGCGATCCGGTCGCACTGGTCGTGTTGTTGAAGGATAACAGCGCGGCGGGTGGCGCGGCGGTGTTCCCGAGAAAATTCGCCGCCCGTCCACCGAACGCCAGCCGCAGCGTCGATTGGAGCGACTGCCGAAAATAATAGGTGCCCGCGGTCCAATCCACGCTGCTGCCGCTGTGATTGGCGAGTCGCACTTCCTGGCTGAATTGCCAGTCGTCGGTCGGGACGGCGGCGGAGACATAGGCATCGGCGCTCGACAGATCGCCGTCGAAACCCGCGCGATACTGCCATTGGCGGTAGGCGGTAATTGCTGTCAGCTCGGTTTTTCCGAAATCATGCACCAGGTTGGCGGTGACCCCGCCTTGCCGCACTCGCAGAAAGGTCGGCGCGTTTGCCGTGGTCAGGTAATCGCGGCCGCCGAGCACTGCCGTGCCGCCCGCTGCGGCGACCCGAGACAGATATGTCGCCGACGGCGGGCCGAACGACCCGGCCACGAGCGTGCAGCAACTGTCACTCTCCGCATGATAGTCGGCGCTTACGCGCAATTGGATGTTCTGTGACGGCTCGAGCAAGAACTGGAGGCGCGCGCCGGTGCGATCATTGCCATTCAGACGGCTGTTGCCGCCAACGCTGCGGACCCAGCCCGCTTGGCCCGTGTGATAAAACGAAAGCCGTCCGGCGAGCAGGTGATCGACCAGCGCACCCGATGCGCTCCCGCGAAGCTGGACATAGCCGTTGCTGCCGATCGTCGCTTCGGCGCTGCCTTCAGGCGCGAAGACCGGTTCCTTGGTCGTGATGACGATCGCGCCCGCCGTCGTATTCTTGCCGAACAAGGTACCCTGGGGTCCGCGCAAGATCTGGACGCTGTCAATGTCGGTGAGATCATAAACCGCCATTCCCGGTCGGCCGAGATAGACGCCGTCGACGAAAATGCCGACCGCTGGTTCGAGGCCGTCACTGGCCGGGTTGCGGCCGATGCCGCGGATCGACACGTAATTGCCGCGTGGGTTGAAGTAGCTGATGTTGAGGCTGGGCGAGAGCTGCTTCAAATCCTCGATCTGATAGAGCCTTCGCTGGTCGAGCGTGGTGCCTGTGGCACTCGAAAGCGCGATCGGAACATCGGCCGCTTTTTCGGGTCGTTTGCGCGCCGTGACGATCACGTCGGCCTGATCATCGGCTGCGCTGTCGGCAATTTGCTCGCTGGCCATCGCGGTGCACGGAGCAGCCAGAGCAGCGAAGACCGCGAGCGCCATGCAGGCAATGTGCGACGGAAACTGCGGCATCCCGCGAGCCCCTTCCTGCGGGGGTTCTCTAAACCCAAGGGTGACCCATAGCGCGCCAGCCGAATTTGCGAAAGCTCCTGCGCATGCCGCTCGCACAAACGGGTTGACCTCCATAAACTTCATGTTAGTATAACTTACATCGAGTTTGTTGCACCCACATTCCGAGTCTTCCGGTGGCCGTTGTGCAGCGAAACGTCAACGCGGAGGGTAAGCCATGTTCGACGATGCGTGTTTGACAAATGCCAACGAAGCGCCGGTCGAAGTCGGCACCTGCGTCCCGCCGTCGTCCGTCGATGCGATTGAGGTGCTGCTGCTGCGCGTTCGCGGCGCCGATAACCGGGCCTTCCGCAAGCTGTACGACATCACGGCTCCGCGCCTGCTGTCGAAGGCACTCTCGATCCTGGGCAGTCGCGACGCCGCCGAGGATGCGTTGCAGGATGCCTATGTCCGCATCTGGCGCAATGCCGGCCAGTTCGATCCGGCGCGCGGTAACGCGTCTGCCTGGATCATGCGCGTGTTGCGCAATGCGGCGATCGACCGCCTCCGCCAGGACCGGTTGATTGCGCGCTACCAGAGCGGCGAAGACTTTCCCGAAATTCCGATCGCGCCGGAACCCGTTACGGATCGGCTCGATCTTGAGCGGTCCTTGGCGCGGCTTACGCCTGAACAGCGCACGACGATCTGCCGCGTTGTCGTTCAAGGATGGACGCACGAGGAGGTCGGGCTGGCTGATCAGGTCCCCACGCCCACCGCCAAGGCGCGGGCGCAGCGCGGGCTGGTTCGGCTTCGGTCAGCGTTGACGGAGGCCGGAGACGACAGCAAAATAACCGGCAAATGGGCGAAGGCGGCGGCTTGACCCACCAACGCAAGCAGCAGATCGCACAGGAACATGCCGACAATGCGAGACCGAGCATAGCGTGATGTCGGACGAACCCAAAGCATCCTATCAAAGCCCTTTGCGTGCGCGGCTGAAGGAGCAAACTTCGCTGATCATTCTCGATGCGGTCGGCACGGTGATCCGCAATGGCAACCTTGCGGCGGTCAGCATCGCCGAAGTGGCCCGCATCGCTGAAGTCACCGAGCAAACGATCTATCGTCATTACGGCACGCGCGACGAGCTGGTCCGCGCCTTCATCAAATGGCATCTCGAACAGGCGGTCGGCGGACCCGACATCCAGCTGCCCCGGACGATCGACGAGCTGCTTGCCTGGCTCGGTACGCGCTACCGCGCATGGGAAGCCGATCGGCAGATCGTCAGCGAAACCTACCTCTCAGCGATCGGTCGCGAATTGCGTCAGCCGCTCTACGAGCTTGGCTATCAGAACATTATTCGGATGTTGGGAAACGAGAACCCCGAACTCAGTGATGCGATGCGCCGCGCCATCGCGGCCGCGATGCTAACGCTGATGAGCACCGAAAATTTCGTCTTTCTTCAGCGGAACCTGGGCTATGATGCCAAAGCGGTCCATATCAGCGTGGTAACCGCCATCAACGCGATGCGGCGCGGCCTCGAGCCCGAACTCGCAGCCGACTATATCTAGACGCGCGCGACCTCAGCTGTCCTTGGTTTGGGCGATCCGCGCCTGTACCGCCGCCCATGTGTCGCCTGACGGCGTGATGCCCGCACCGGCGTCCACGTCGAATGACGCTGCGTCATCGGCGCGATAGAGCATCGCACGATAGCCAGCCACCAGGATGCCAAAGGCTTCATCATGCGCGGATCGATCCACCGCTCGACCAAGCAACGGTTCGACCAGAATGCCGAGCGCCAGATCGAGGGCCAGCGCCTGATCCGGTGACATTACCTGCAGGCTCTCCGAACCAGCATGCGATGCATGTTCAGGCAGATCGTCATTGTTCATTGTACCATAAGCCGTTCGTTTGTCGTCGATTTCAACAAGATTTTTCGCTTTGATTACTCATGGTGCACCGTTGCGCTGCAACCCTTCGGGAAGAATCGCCGGATGACAAAAATACGGGGGGCGAATGCCCCCCGTATCTCCGGACGATCGCACACTTCGCTGGAAGCTCCGATTGCGGGAGGAAGCGGTCGCTCCCACCTTGATGTGTGCCCCCGTCACAAGCGCCAATCCACTGGGGGGCGGTAGCAGATCGGCTATGTCACGCCGAATTGGCCGACATTACCCTTACGACCCGATCCCCCGCGTCGGATGCACCACGACGGCAAAATTCTCCAAGTCGGGGTCGAGCCTTGCATCGCAAAAAAGTTGGTCGTCGGCTGCATCCAGGATCGAGACGCTATCGTAATATGAGTATCGGCGGGCAGATTTCGATGAAATCTAAGGCTTCTCCGACGGCACATCGTCATGTGTGTTCATCTAACTGTCTATATTAAACGCATAAAACGCATGCATCAATCAAAGATTCAAGGATAATACGATGAAAAAGACCATGATTGCTTCGATTATTTTGGCCGCGACCAGCATTGCTGGTGTCGGTGCTAGCGCCGTACTCGCAATGCCAGCTCCGGTTACTGTGGGTGGCGCGCCGATGTACGCCAACAAGAACATCATCCAGAATGCGGTGAATTCGAAGGACCACACCACGCTGGTCGCCGCGGTCAAGGCCGCAGGGCTCGTCGAAACGCTGTCTGGCCCGGGTCCGTTCACCGTGTTCGCGCCGACCAACGCCGCTTTCGCCAAGCTGCCGGCATCGACGGTGCCGACCCTGCTGAAGCCCGAGAATAAGGACCAGCTTACCTCGATCCTGACCTATCACGTCCTGCCCGGCAAGCTGTCGGCAACCGCGCTGCGGGCCAAGATCATGGCGGGCAATGGCCGCGCGATATTCAAGACCGTCCAGGGCGAAGAGCTGACCTTCACGCAAGCCGGTCGTCGCCTTCAGATCACCGATTCGAAGGGCAGCAAATCGACGATCACGATCGCCGACGTCAACCAGAGCAATGGGGTGATCCACGTCGTCGATACGGTGCTGCTCCCTTAAGCACCTTTCGGCCTTGGGGGAGGCTTTGCCTCCTCGCCTCCCCCAAGTTCGCACCCTCTCGCTGCGCAGGATCAGACCATGGCAACGCGCACCTTCGTACAACCCCGGCGCGCGACGATCCATCCGTTGATCGTTCGCTGCTGCCACTGGATCAATGCCGTCGCGATGCTCGTGATGATCTCGAGCGGCTGGGCGATCCACAATGCCTATCCCATTGCCCCTTTTCTGTTCCCGGACAGCGTCATCCTCGGCGGCGGGCTGATCGGTGGGCTGCAATGGCATTTCGCGGCAATGTGGGTGCTGGCCATCAACGGCCTGATCTATCTGACTTATGGCATCGCGAGCGGCCGCCTTGCGCACAAGCTGCGCCCGGTCAGCATCCGTGATGCGCTGACCGACGGCGTCGCCGCGCTGCGCGGGACACTGTCGCACACTGACCTGTCGGTGTATAACGGCGTGCAACGCATTCTTTATGCAGGCGTCATCGGGCTCGGCATCCTCATCGTTGCGAGCGGACTCGCGATCTGGAAGCCCGTACAATTCGGCTGGCTGACCTGGCTGTTCGGCGATTTCGACTGGGCGCGGATCGTCCATTTCTCCGCCATGACCGGCATCGCCCTGTTCGTGCTGGTCCATGTCGCGATGTCGCTGCTCGTCCCGCGCAGCCTGCTCGCCATGATCCGAGGAGCTTGAGCCGTGAACGATGACACCCGCTATATCCTCGAAGACGCCGCGCGCGGCCTCGATCTCCCGACGCGTCGGCTGTTTCTGCGCAACGCGCTTGGCCTCGGCACGATCGCCATGCTCAGCGGCTGCGACGTCCTCGACGGCTTCGGTGCCGAGCGTGTCCTTGGATCGATGTCGGACTTCAACGATCGCGCCCAGGCGTGGCTGTTCGACCCGAACAAGCTCGCG
>JBBQLB010000086.1:0-5637 GCA_038327465.1 Sphingomonadales bacterium
GTCCACAGAAAGGTCTTACGGAATGGCTGCCAAGGCGCTGTCCTTCGACGTCGGCGATTATGTCGTTTACCCCAAGCACGGCGTTGGCCGTGTGATCGAACTGCAACGGCAGGAAATCGCCGGGATGCAACTCGAACTGTATGTGCTGCGCTTCGAGAAGGAACGCATGACGCTGCGCGTTCCCACCAACAAGGCCGAAAGCGTCGGCATGCGCAAACTCAGCAGCGACAAGACGCTGCGCGAGGCGCTCGATACGCTGACCGGCAAGCCGCGGGTGAAACGCACGATGTGGTCGCGGCGCGCGCAGGAATATGAAGCGAAGATCAATTCGGGCGACCTTGTGTCGATTGCCGAAGTGGTGCGCGACCTGTTCCGCGCCGAGGACCAGCCCGAGCAGAGCTATTCCGAGCGGCAGATTTTCGAAGGCGCGACCAGCCGGTTGGCGCGCGAACTCGCCGCGATGGAGCAAGTCGACGAGCCGACCGCGCAGGAGAAGATTCTCGACATCCTGCGGAAAGCTGCGGCGATCCATAACAAGGACAAGGCCGCGGCCTGATCCAAGTTTCGGGTTATTGATGTGAAAGGGGGCGGCTGGCGACAGTCGCCCCTTTTCGATTCGGCGGGGTCGAATCGCCCGGTCCGACCGCGCCTGCGCGTTGCTACCGCGCGCCGCGCATGCGACAGTGGCGAATGGCCGAACCCGTCGAAGCCGATACCGAATCCGTTGGCGGAGTTCGGGCGTTTCTGAAGTCGCTCGGGCCTGGCCTGATCACCGGCGCGGCCGATGACGATCCGAGCGGGATCGGCACGCATAGCCAGGTCGGCGCGGAGTTCGGCTATGGTCTGGCGTGGACCTTCGTCCTCAGTTTCCCGCTGATGGTGGCGATCCAGCAAATCGCTGCGGAGATTGGCCGCGTCACCGGGGCGGGTATCGCGCGCAACCTCCGGCGGCATTATCCACGCCCGATCCTGTGGGCGATGGTCACGCTGCTGCTGATCGCCAACATCGTCAATCTGGGGGCCGATCTGAGCGCGATGGGCGCGGCGCTGACGCTGCTGATCGGCGGGAGTGGCGCGCTTTACACGTTGCTGTTCGGCATCCTGTGCATCGTGCTCGAAGTCGGGCTCAATTACGCGCGCTATTCCTCGATCCTGAAATGGACGACGCTCTCGCTGTTCACCTATGTCGCGGTGGTGGCGGTCGCGCATGTGCCGTGGGGGCGGGCGCTGCGCGCGCTGGTCGTTCCGGAGCTGCAATTCAACATCGCTTATGCGACCGCCTTCGTCGCGATCCTCGGCACGACGATCAGCCCGTATCTGTTCTTCTGGCAGGCGGGGCAGGAAATCGAGGAACAGCATCGTCACCACGCCAAACCGCTGTGTCTGACGGCGAAGACCGCCGGACCCGAACTCAGGCGGATCCGGCTCGACACGCTGACCGGCATGGCGTTCAGCACGCTGATATCGCTGGCGATCGTGTTTGCAACAGCCGCGACGCTGCATGCGAACGGCGTGCGCGACATCACGACCTCCTCGCAAGCGGCCGAGGCGCTGCGGCCGATTGCGGGGCAGTTCGCCTTTGTGATGTTCGCGGTCGGCGTGATCGGCACGGGATTGCTCGCGGTGCCGGTGCTGGCCGGATCGGCGGCCTATGCCGTAACCGAAATGGCCGGGGTGGCGGGCAGCCTCGACGCGAAACCGCTGTCGGCGCGGCTGTTTTATGGGACGATCGCGGCGACGACGCTCGCCGGGTCGTCGCTCAACGCGATCGGGATCGATCCCGCGCGGGCGCTCTATTGGGCGGCGGTGGTGAATGGGATGCTGGCGGGGCCCTTGATGGTGGTGATGATGCTGATCGTGCGCAATCCGCGTGCGATGGGGCGGTTGACGGTATCGCGCGGGCAAATGATCTTCGGGTGGGCGGCGACGGCGGTGATGATTGCGGCCTCGGTGCTGTTTCTGGGATTTGTGGTCGCCGGCGCGGCCTGAGCGGCGTTGATCAGCGTGGCTTCGCGCCCGCTCTTGCATGACGCGCAATTTGGTGTATTGTTTTAGCAACACACAGGAGGTTCCCATGCGCGCGCTCTCGTTTCTTTTCCTTGTTCCGCTTGCGGCGTGTTCGGTCGATAGCGGCGCTTCGGGACCGGGCGTCGCCGGATCGGGCAGCGGCACGACGCGGACTTTTGCCGTCGCCGATTTCACCGGGCTGTCGTTGCGTGGCTCGGATGATGTCGATGTCCGCGTCGGCACCGGTTACTCGGTCCGCGCCGAGGGGCCGAGCGCGGAACTCGACAAACTGAAGATCGAGCGCGTCGGCGATACGCTGCGGATCGGGCGCAAAAACCGCAGCGGCTTCAGCTGGGGCAGCAGCGACGACGTGAAGGTCTATGTCACGATGCCGCGCATTGCCACCGCTACCATCGCTGGATCGGGCGACATGACGATCGACCGCGTCGAGGGGCAGCGCTTCGACGGCGACACGGCCGGTTCGGGGAGCCTCAACATCGCAATGCTCGGTGTACGCGAAGCGAAAGTGGCGATCGCCGGGTCGGGGGACATGACGCTCAAGGGAACAGCCGAACGGCTGACCGTCGATATTGCCGGTTCGGGCAATGTCGATGCGTCGGGCGTCAAGGCGAGCAGCGCTGCGGTCGCGGTGATGGGATCGGGCGGCGTCCGCGCCGATGTTACGGGCACGGCGACGGTGTCGGTGATGGGATCGGGCGATGTCGATCTCGGCAAGGCTGCGAAATGTTCGATCAGCAAGATGGGATCGGGCGAGGTCAAATGCGGCGGGTAAGCCTTGCCTGAGACAGTGATTGGGAGGATGCCGGGGGCATGAGATTTGCCCTGCTCCCCCCCGTCCTGCTCACCCTGCTGATCGCGGTCCCGGCACAGGCGAGCGCGCGCAACCTTGTCGTCACCAGCTTCGATCGACTGCGTGTCGATGGGCCGTTCGACGTGCGAGTGGCGACGCGCCGCCCCCCGTCCGCGCGAATCGACGGGACGATCCGTGCATCCGACGCCGTGGCGGTACGGGTCGAGGGGACGACGTTGATCGTCAGCGCCGGACCGAAGGGGTGGCAGGAAGTTCCCGCGATCGGCAAGCCGAGCGCGCCAATCGTCTATCTCGGCACGCTGACGCTGCGCGGCGCGACCGTCATCGGTGGCGGGCAAGTGCGGATCGACGGGGCTTTGCGCGGGCAGCGGATCGATTTGCAAGTCACGGGCAGCGGCGGGATGATCATCGATGCGATCGATGCCGATCAGCTTTACGCCACCTTGCTCGGACCTGGCACAATGACGCTTGGCGGGCGCGGCGGGCGCGTACGGCTGATCAGCAGCGGGGCGGGGCTACTCGATGCCAGCGCCTTGCGCGGTGATGATGTGACGGTGCGGCTCGACGGGGCTGGTGCGATCCAGGCGAGCGCCCGCTATACGGCCGACGCGATCAGTACCGGGGTCGGTGCGGTCACGATTTACGGCAAGCCCGCGTGCCGGGTGAAGGCGGCGGCGGGCGGGCCGATCAGCTGCGGCGAAATCGCCGCAGCACCGGTCAAATAAGCCCGAGCGCGGCGAGCTTGCCGATTAGCCCTGCGGGCATCGCATCGCCCGCCAGCATACCCGCCCCCAGATCGACCGGCGCATCGGCGGCCTCGAGATAGCGCCAGCCCTGATGCGCGCGCTTGGGGCGTCCTTCGGTGAGCACCAAAGCCGGATCGATATGGATCGCGACGCGCCCGCCCTCGGCATCCCCAAAATGCAGGATCGGCGAACGCGCGACGAGCGTGTGTTTGATGATCCAGTATAGCGACCCGCCACCGACAATCTCTTCGTGCCGCTTGGGTAGATAGCGCGTGGTCAGGAACACCGGCCCCTCCTCCCCGCGCTGCCGCAGCCGCTCGGCGAGATGATCGAGGCTCGTCGCGCCAAACGCGACTTTTGTCAGATGTAACGGCATGGCCGCGACATGGGGGCCGCTGCGCTACGCACCAAGCCCGAACAGCGTCGCCAGCCCAAGGAACGAGAAAAAGCCCATCACATCGGTCATCATCGTCACGAACACCGCCGATGAAACCGCCGGATCGACATCGAGCCGGTCGAGCGTCACGGGGATCAGCACGCCCGCCAGCCCGGCGATGAGGTTATTGATGACCATCGCCATCGCGATCACGATCGCCAAATCGGTATTGCCGAAGAACAGCCACGTACCGACCCCGACCAGCACGCCCAGCATCGACCCGTTCGCTGCCGCGATCGTAAATTCGCGCAGGATCATGCGCTGCGTGTTCGAACTGGTCAGCTGATTGGTGGCAAGCGCGCGCACGACGACGGCGAGCGTCTGCGTGCCTGCATTGCCGCCCATGCCCGACACGATCGGCATCAGCACCGCGAGCAACGCAAAACGCGCGATCTCGCCCTGAAACGCGCCGACGACCGAGGCGGCGAGCATCGCCGTGCCGAGATTGACCACCAGCCAGGTGATCCGCGTGCGCACCGTCAGGCGGATCGGCTCGTTAATATCGCCTTCGCCCGCGCCCGACAGTTTGAGGATATCCTCACCGGCTTCTTCGGAAATGATGTGGACCACGTCATCGACCGTGATCATCCCGACCAGCCGCCCATTGGTATCGACCACCGCGGCCGAGATCAGCGCGTATTTCTGGAAACGCAGCGCCACCTCTTCCTGATCCATATCGACCGGGATCAGCGTCTGTTCGCGCTGCATCACATCGGCCATCGCAATGCTGCGCGGGGTGCGCAGCACCCATGACAGAGCGACCGTGCCGACCGGCTTGTGCGCCGGATCGACCACGAAGATTTCCCAGAAATCGGTGGTCAGCTCGTCATGGCCGCGCAAATAATCGAGCACGTCGCCGACCGACCAATGTTCGGGCACCGCGATCAGCTCGCGCTGCATCAAGCGGCCGGCCGATTCCTCGGGGTAAGAGAGCGCTTCCTCGATCGCGGCGCGATCATCCGGATCGAGCGCGCGGAGCACTTCGCGCTGATCGGCGGGCTCCATATCCTCGATGATCGCGACGGCATCGTCGGTGTCGAGCTCGGAGGCGATGTCCGCGACTTGCGTTGCCGACAGCGCGTCGATCAAATCCTCGCGGACATAATCGTTCATCTCGGCGAACACGTCACCGTCGAGCAGATCGGTGATGGCCGTGGCAAGCGCCGCGCGCGAATCGCGCGGGGTCAGTTCGAACAGATCGGCGATATCGGCCGGGTGCAGCGGTTCGACCAGCGCCCGCGCTGCCTCGGCATCGCCGCCATCGACCGCATCGAGGACGGCGCGGACGAATTCGGGCTTCAGCCGGTCATCGGCGTCGAGCTGGGTGGTGTCGATGTCGGGTTCGGGAAGGTCGGTCTCGCTCATTTCGGACCTCCAAAGCCAAGCGCGTGGCGCGGTGTAGCGCCGCGCTGTCACAAAGCCAATGCCGGATACCCAGTGTGGATTTGCCAGCCGCGCGCCGCCTCGCTAGGGCGGCACTTCCCCCATTTGCCAGGAGTGCCATGATGGCCGATCTACCCGAAACCCTTACCCTTTCTTTGGATAGCGGCGGCGACGTCGTCATCAAGCTGCGCGGCGATCTTGCCCCCAACCATGTCGCGCGGATCGCCGAACTC
>JBBQLB010000087.1:0-5265 GCA_038327465.1 Sphingomonadales bacterium
CGCCCTGTCGCGTGAGCGGGGCAAGGATATGGCGGGCGATTACGCCAAGCCGGAGCAGGACCAGGCGCGCGCGTTCGCCGATCGGCGCGAGATCCGGTTCCCGGAACTCGCGCGTGAAATGGTGGCGAAGGTCCGCGACAAGACGCGGGGCATGTTCGACGGCTTCCGGCCGAAACCGGCGACCGAGAAGGCGACGTCGCCGGAGCGTCTAGCGGCCGATCGGCCGCTAGCACCCTCGCAGGCCCGTGCAATCGAACGCTACGCGCGCGCCGGTGCTGACATAGGCCGGATGCTGGAGAAGGGGTTGCCGGTGCTGGCGCACCAAGAACAGGCGCTGACGAAGGCCGGTGACGCGCTCGACCAGGTGCGGCCGCATGGCGCGCGCGACCTTGCCTCCGCGCTATCTCGTAACCCGCAGCTCGTGCGTGACGCGGCCGAGGGCAACACGGGCGGCGCGGCCAAGGCGATGGAGACGGAGCGCCAGGTCCGCCTCGACCCGGAGAAGCGCGCGAGCAGGTTCGTGGAGCAGTGGCAGGGTATGAAGGCGGCGCGGGCCAGCATGGAGCGGGCCGGTGACCCTGCGGGGGCGGAGAAGCTGGGCAAGCGCATGGAGAGCATCGCGGGCGGGCTGCATCGCGACCCGCAGCTCGAATCCGTGTTGCGCGCCCGCGCGCCCGAGCTGGCGCTAAACATGGAGCGCGGCCGGTCGATCGGGCAGGAGTTGGCGCAGTCGGTCAGCATCGGGCGTGATCGCGACCGGGGCATGAGCCGGTAGGGATGATGGACGAAGATACCCAAGAGGGCGGCGATCCGGCCGAGGCGTTCGACCGGTTGCGCGCCGTTATAGAAGGTCAGGACCGCGAGCTGGCGCTGCTACGCCGTGCCGTGGAGGGCTTGGCGGCCGAGCGCAGCGCGATCGACGTGCCCGACTATTCCGAGACGTTGGGGCGGATACAGCAGGGCGTGGACGCCACGGCCGGCCGGATCAACGCGATCGGCCAGATATTAGCGAAGGCCCCGGCGCTGGCGATGACGCCCGACGACATGGCGCAACGGATTGCCACAGCAGGCAGCGCCGCCCGGCGTGAGGACCAGGCGGCGCTTGCCAAGGCGGGCGAGGACAAGGCCCGCGTCATGGCCGAGCTTCGCACCATCGCCGGGTCCGCGTGGACCAAGCATGACCAGAAGAACCGGCAGCTATGGTTCGGCCTTGGCGGGGCGGCGATCGGCGTTCTCGCATGGGCGATCGTGCCGGGCCTGGTTGCGCGCGAGGTTGCGCCGGCGAGCTGGCAATGGCCCGAGCGCATGGCGGCACGCGCGGTGGATTTGCCGATGTGGCAGGCGGGCGGGCAGATCTTGGCGACCGCAGACCCGCCTGCCTATCGGGCGATTGTCGCAGCCGACAGGATTGTGACGACCAATCGTGAAGCGATCGAGCGTTGTAGCAAAGCCGCGACTAAAGCGCGCGAGACTGTGCGATGCACCGTTAGAATAACACCAGTGCCTTAGTCGGAGCCCGGCACGAGCACCTTAAAAACTTCTTCCAAACCGATCGTCCCACGCACGGCAACATTACCGTCACTAAACGCAACCCGCCCGCTGTTGAAGCCACGATACATGGCGCAGAACGCCTCAATAGCGGACTCCGAAAAGCCATTTGCTCGGAACATGTGACCCCATTCGCTTTCGGGCGTCGCGACTGCGACAACCGGCTTGCCCGTCAGCCGGGAAAGCGCATCGGCCGCATCCTCAGGGGAGTAATCCCGGGGGCCGTACAGCTCGACTAGCGGACCGGCGTCCGGACCTGCCATAAGCAGGTTCGCCGCTACACGGCCGATGTCCTGCACCGACGCCATTGGAAGAGCGCGCGTGACGGGCAAAAACATCGAGGGCAACACGCCCGTTTCGAGCGCGGACTTGAGCGACCAGGCCCAGTTTTCCATGAAGTTCGCGGCTCGCAGGACCGTCGATGGAACCCACGATCTGAGGAGCTGGTTTTCCAGGTCGTGCGTCGTCAGAATGTTGCCGGTGCCGTGTTCATGTTGCGCGCCTACCGACGACAGTGCGACAATGTGCCGAACCTCCGCCCGCTCAGCCGCTGAAATCTCAGCAGCATGGATCGAGGCTGCGGCCTCGAATATATCCGGCACCGAGTAAGCAGGCGGGTTCATCAAATACACGCCCGTCGCACCAGTAAACGCATCGGCGAGCGCGGACGCATCGGCCAGATCGACGATCACCGCTTCCGCCCCGGCCTTGCGCCACGCATCAGCCTGCTCCGATCGCCGCACGAGCGCGCGTGCCGGCATCTTGTTTTTCAGCAGCGTCCTGAGGACATTGGAGCCCGTCTGTCCGTTTGCTCCGGTTACGACGTACATGATTCGCCCTCTTGCTCAATTGCGATGCTCACATTGGTTCGGCCATCTTCGAGCATTGGCGCGGTCAGCCAGCGGCGACGATCGGCGAGCGCGGCGCGAACCGCCTCCCCGCCGTCAAGATCCAAGTTGGCGCTGACCATCACGCCGCGCGGCCGCAGCAGTGACCGGAGCGTGTCCAGGTCGGCGATCGATGGCGCGTATCCATCAAAGAAAGCCAGATCATAGCCCGGTGCGAGCTGGCGAAGCGCGTCGGTGAAATCGCTATGGATGACGTTTACGCGATCAGTGAATCCGAAAGCGTCGACGTTACGGCGCGCGAGCCGGACGTGATCGGAATCACGCTCAATGGTATCGACGCGAGCCATGGGGCTGGCGTGCGCGAACCAGCACGCAGTGTAGCCCAGCGCCGTGCCGAGTTCGAGGATGCGCGCCGCGCCCATCGCCCCCGCCAACACTCCCAATGCTGGCCCGTCGCGGAACGGATACGCCCCGCAAGCATGCTCGCGCCGATGCTGATCGGTGCCGGCCAGCACGTCGCCGAACGGATCAGCATCGTGCGCCGCCCGGGTCATGCGAGGTGCGTTCCAAACCAGGCAGCGACTTCGGCCGCAGCCGGACCTACGACGATGGGATCATCGTAGAAGCGGGTGTGAAATACCTCATCGACCACCACCATGCGCGTGTCCGCAGCGGCGATCGCGTCGTGGACGTGCTTTACCGCCGCGACACCGCCGTCGGAATGCTCACCGTGCACCAGCAGCGTCGGCTTGCGGAGCTTGCGGGCGTGCTGATCGACATCGAACGACCATACTTCCGCGTCGCTCATCGTGGCGTAGCGGTTCTCCCATCGACTTGGTTCGCCCCATTTCGCCGTCGTCCAGGGCTGATACCAGTCGTGAATAGGCGGCCACGGCAGGGCAACGGTCTTGTCCTCCGTCGCCACCACAGGGGTGTAATCGACGGAGCCGTCCTTTTCATGGCGCGCGAGCGCGACGCGGCCGCGCGCTATCCGCTCGTCCAGCGTAGGCCCACCCCCGCCAAAAAAGCCGAGCAGGTTTTCGCGATAGAGGTATTGGCCCGAGACGAGCGCAACCGCTCGAACGTGGTCATCGGCAGCGGCAACCGCGATCATCTCGGACGCGCCCTGGCAGATGCCGAGCACGCCGATCCGATCGGGATCCACCTCGCTTCGCGTGGCGAGCCAGCGTAGCGCAGCGCGGGTGTCGGCGATTTTCGCCGCAGGGCTTTCAAGCCGGCGCGGGCTGCCGCCGCTTTCCCCACTGTAGCGCGGATCAAAGATCAGGACCGCAAATCCCTCGCGCGCAAGACGGGTCGCATAACCCATCGGCGCTTGCTCCTTTACGAACCCGAACGGACCGAGGGCGACTAGGCCCGGTGATCGGCCTTCACGATCCGGCAGGAACAGGAGTCCGGCGAGCGACGTCCCCGCGCTGTCGAACTGGATTTTTTCGACCCGGTAGCCAAACGACTTACCCGGTCCCGGCTTCGCTGTGATCATGGCACGATCTCCTGTTGTCCTGGCATTTGCGAACCCGGGAGGCGCGCTTGCGATGACGGTCGCGGCCGACATCAACCGAAGCACGGCCCGTCGCCCAAAACCCTGAGTGTCGTTCGTCATCATCGATCCACCATCGCGGTTTGGCATCGACCCGAACGTGGCGTGTGCGCTACCATGTCGCCAATGCAATGATCGGATGAGGATCATACCACTGCGCGAATTACGTCGTCTCGACCTGAACCTGCTGGTCGTGCTTCACACTGTGTTGGCCACCCAAAACGTGACTGCCGCAGCTCGGCGGCTGAACATGAGCCAGCCGGCCGTCAGCCGCGCTCTGTCACGGCTCCGGACGGTATTCGGCGATCCGTTGTTCGTGAAGGGCGCAAAAGGCGTGATCGCCACGCCACGGGCGGAGGCGTTATCCAGTCGCGTAGCGCTGCTGCTCGCTGAACTGGAAGCGGCGATAGAAACACCGAGCTTCGATCCGGTCACATCGACCAGGGTATTTCGGATCGCGACGACGGATTATGGCGCTCTCGCCGTTCTCGCGCCGATGATCGGGCGCCTGGTGGTAGAGGCACCTGGTATTGGCATCGACATCGTGCCGCTAACCGCCACGTCCTTCCAGGAGCTCGGCTCTGGCGAGCTGGACATCGCTCTTTACAGCGATGATCCCGTGCCAACTGCGCTACTCAGCCAAACCTTGTTCGAGGAATCTTACATCAGCCTGGTCCGCGAAGGGCATCCGGGTTTCCCCATCAAGCCTGGTGCGCGCATCTCGATGAAGTCGTTTCTCGCTCACGCCCATATTCTCGTGAACATTGCAGGTGGGCGCAAAGGCGTGGTGGACGTGGCGCTTGCCGCGTCTGGACGCTCGCGCAGGGTTGCGATGACCCTGCCCTACTTTGCCACCGCAGCGTTGATCGTCGCGCAAACCGATCTGGTGCTGACCCTGCCGATGCGGGTTGCTGATCGGTTTGCTCGCCCGCACGGGCTTGTCGGTTTGCGACCACCCGTGGAGCTGGAGGGGTTCGGCTATCGTCTGCTGTGGCATCCACGCAGCGACATCGATCCTGGCGGAACCTGGATTCGGAGGCGCATTTCCGAATTTGCCGCACAAGTCTGATCGCGCGCCACGAGACTGCTTGAGTAAACTGGTGTCACAACCGTTCGGTTGTGACACCAAAAACCGAGCGGCAAAGATCGACGAATTTTCGGCCGCCCGACAAAATTTCATTCCGCCTAATGCGGACATCTTGATATTTTTTCGCGTCCAAAGTCTGCTACGCAGGTGACATGAGAAAGATGCTGAGGCCGTGACCGTCGTTCCAGCTCGGAGCCAGCTTGTCCGAAGCATCGGCTTTTGGG
>JBBQLB010000088.1:0-5206 GCA_038327465.1 Sphingomonadales bacterium
GCGCCGTCCGGCGCGCGCGGTAGCGTGCAGCCCGCGTTCGATAGCGACCAACAACTGTGCCTTGGTCAGGCCGTCGCTCGCGAGATCAAGCCCGGCCGCGACCATCCGCAGCAGATCCTCCGCTTCGATCTGGGTCGAGACGATCTTGATGACGTGCAAACGGGTCGGGTCGATCGTGTCCATCAGATGGCCGACCAAAGTGGTCTTGCCCGCACCGACATCTCCAGTAATGACAATGAAGCCCTCACCCTGCGCCAGGCCATAGCCGAGATAGGCCATCGCCTTGCGGTGCGTGGCGGTATCGAACCAGAAGCGCGGATCGGGCGTCAGCGCGAACGGTCGGCCGCCCAATCCATAGTGATCTTCGTACATGTCACCGTCCTCGCATGGGGTATTACGCGCCCAGGCGTTTCAGAATTGATACCGCACACCGACTTGGCCCTGTGCCGAGAGCTGATCGTCCGTCCCCTTCTGCGTGAAGGAGTAGATGCCCGCCGAGGCGGTCGTCGCGATGCGGCCGAAATTATGATAATATAGCCCGGTTGCCCCGGTGCTGAATACGCCCGGTGCAGCCGAAATCCCGCTCTCGTAATAATTGGCGAAGACATTGCCGTTGACGCCCGAATTGCGATCGATCGCCGCCGCGACAAAGGCTTGGCCATAATAGCTGTTGTCGGTCACGCCATTGACGGTGAAGCCGGTGCCGGCCGGAGCCGAGAAGCGGCGTGTAGCATAGCCGCCCCCAACCCCGAAGCTGAGCCCACCGCGCTTGGCCGCGATGACCGCATCGATGCCGCGGGCGCGATATGCTGCGGTCGAGATCGACTGGAAGACGCCGTTCAGGCATCCGCCCGCCGATCCGCCACCCGTCGCGCCGGGAGTTCCAAACGTGCAGCCGCTGAACTGCTGTCCGAACGTGTCGCGTTGTTCGATGAAGCTGGCGGGCAGATTCGAGATGCCGTTTCGAAGCTGCCGCCCGAAGGTATCGACGCTGTCATACACGCCGATTTGCACGCCGAGCGCGCGCGATGCGGCATAGCTGAACGACCCGCTATAGGTCATGCCGCCATAGCGCCGTCCGGCGCGCGCCTGCAGCGTGGTGCGCCCCGACGGCCGCCAGATCACACCGGCGTCGTAGATGATCCCGTCGGTCTGATACGCGATGCGTTGTGGTGACGCCGGATCCGTAACGAAGCGGCCGCGCGCGTCGGTCACGGGTGCGCCGCTGATATCCTTCAGCGCATCTTTCTGGGTGATCTTGATCTTTTCATAGCCAGCGCCTGCCGTCAGCGCGAGCGTTGGCAGCACCGGCAGCACAAGATCGCCGCGTGCGAGCTTGCTTTCATATTTCTGGTCGAGTTGCCCCGCCGTCCCGCGTTCATAGGCCGCCGAAACGTTGACGCCGACCGGCAGGATCGTTCCCGCCTTTACCCCTGCGCTGACATTGACGACATGGCTTTGCGATGTGTCGAACGCGTCGAGCTTGGGGCTGCCCGCAGGCACGCCGGTTACGCCGGGTGCCTCCACCTTGGTGAAGCCATAGCGATAGCTTGCCGCCACGCCGACCGGGCCGACATGGCTGGCGAAATTGGGGCCGGCATAGGCCGAATAGACCTGGCTGATATTGTCGACATTCCCCGCCAGCGTGCCGGGGGCCGAACCGCGAATGTCCGAGCGGACGCGCGGCGCGATCGCGCCGCCTTCGAGCGTGAAGCCGGGAGCGACGGTGATGCTCGCGCGGGCAAGGCCGCTCTGCACATCGTCATCGCGGACCTTCTTGCTGTACGAGAAGCGCCGTTCGTAGCGATAGCTCACTTGCACTTGCGTGCGCTTGGTCTCGACCGATGCGCTGATCCCGGCGGCGACGGTCGAATAGGTCAGCACGTCATTGTTCTTGAGGTCAGCGGTCACGACCTGGCCGATCTCGATATAGGGCGAGATCGATTTCTTGCGCTTCTCGGCCTGCGCAGGCGCGGCGGCGAGCAGGGCGATCAGCCCGGCGCCAAGAATGAGCGATACGGATGCGATTGGGCGCGTCATGTCGCGTCCTCCTCCTGCGTGTAATAGGTGCCGAAGCGGCGGCCGCCGGGCGCGAAGGCGACGGCATTGAGAACCAGTTGCACATGGTCGCAGCCATCGAGCAGCGCGACCGCTTCGCGCAGGTCGCTCTCCCCGGTACAGTCGGCGCGGACAACGAGCATCACCTGCCCCGCGTAATTCGCCAGCACCGAAGCGGGCGAGGCGGCGAGCACCGGCGGCGAATCGAAGATCAGGATCCGCGTCGGGTCAGCGGCAAGCAATTGCGCGATCAATGCGCCGGTACGGGCGCTGGCGACGAGTTCGGTGTCGGAAGTCGATTTGGTACCGCACGGCAGCAAGCTCAAATGCGGTACGTCGGTGCGCACCACACAGGCCTCGACATCGACCTTCGGGTCGGCAAGCGCATCGAGCAAGCCGGGCCCATCGGGCAGGCCGAGCCGCGCCATCACATCGGGCTTGGCGAAATCGGCGTCGATCAACAACACCTCGACATCGCGCTCCGCCGCCATCGAAATGGCGAGGTTGACCGCGCAATAAGTCTTGCCGTCATTGGGTTGCGCCGAACAGACAAGGATCGTGCGCGAGAGGTCGGCATTGCTGCGCCGAACCGTGCGCGCCGTGGTGAGCAATTGCCGCTTCACCAGACGAAATTCCTCGGTCAACGCGCCGATCGCGGCACCCGGCACGAGCATGCCGCGCTCGGCCAGCAGCGCGCGGTCGATCGCCACCACCCCATCGCGACGCACGACCTTCGCTACCGGTGCGATGGGGAGCGGTTGCGAGACTGGCTGCGTAATTGGCTGGGGTGCCACGGGAACGCTCCGCGCGCGCGCATGCTCGGCGAAATCATAGATCTCGGCGGCGCGTTCGAGCAGCGAGGCTTTGACCTTGCGTGGCGTCATGTCGCTCATGCCGCCAACCCCCGCTGGAGCATCTCGACCCCGAGCAAAGCGACATAGGCCATGCCAAGCGCAGCGGCCCCGCCGCTATAATAGAGCAGCATACGCCGCCGCGTCGCGATCTGCGCCTTGGTGATCATTTCGCCGATCGAACCGATCACCGGCATGCCCGTCGCCTTTTCGAGCCGTCCTGCGGTCGCGAAGGTCGCCTTTAGCTGGCCGAGCGCGAACGCCACCGCGACGCCTGCGGCGAGCCCGGCGATCAATACCCCAGTCAGCAACAACGGGCGATTGGGTGCGGCCGGCACGCGCGGCGCGGTCGGCGGATCGATCACGCTGAACTTGATCGAATCGGTCTGGCTTTGCGCCTCGCCGCGCAGCTTGATCGCTTCCCGCTGGCCGAGCAGCTTCGCGTAGCTGTCTTTCAGGACCTGATAATCGTTCTCGATCTGCGATTGTTCGGCGGCGACTTGCGGGTTGCCCGCGAGCTTCGCGGTGATCGTGTCGAGATCGCCCTGTAATTGCGCTTTGCGCGCCATCAACGAAGCGACCTGCGCCTGCTTGTCACCCTGGAGCGAGCGCAGCGAGATATAGGCCGGATTGGTCGATCCGCCGCCACCGCCGCCGACCAGCGGCTCACTGCGCGCCGCCGCTTGCGCCGACGCCAATTGGCTGCGCAAGGCGATCACGTCGGGGTGGTTTTCGGTATAGCCCCTGGCCCGCGCATCGGCGAGCTGACCCTGAATTGCATTCAGCCGCGCGCGCGCCGGCCCGGCGCTGACGCTGCCACCCGCGCCGGCGATATTGGCGGGCGTCGCCGCCATTTGGCCGTTGATTGCCGCCAGCCCGGACTGCGCGGCGGCAAGATCGCTATCGACTTGCGCCATCGCCGAGCGGGCTGCGCCCATCCGGTCAGTGAGCGAACCCGTGCCGGGCAGGCTGCCGAGATAGCGGTTCTGGAAATCGGTGCGCTTGGCATCGGCGTCGGCGAGCTGCTTCTGCCGCTCGTCCAATTGCGCATTGAGGAATTTCAGGCTGCTGCTGGTCTCGTCCCGATCACCCGACAGATTCTGTTCGACGAACAGGTCGATCAGCTTCTGCACGATTTGGCGCGTGACCTTCGGGCTCGATCCGGTGGCGACGATCGAAAACAGATTGTCCTGCTCGGCGGTGATCTTGATCACCTTGGACAGGCCCGCGACGCGGTCCGCGACATCGCGGTCGGTCTTGACGGTGTTGGCAAGATCGGTCCCGCGCACGACCTTTTCGAGGCTCATCGCCGAGGTCAGCGTTTGGCGGATCGTATCGACCTCGCGCTGCTGATCGGCCGCACTGATGCCGACCGCATTGGGCAGGATCGTGTTCATCTGCACGAACACGCGCGCACGCGATTCGTAGCTGTTGGGAATTTGCGCGACCGCAGCCCAGCCGAGCACAGCCACGCCCCACGCAACCGCCAGCGCGAGCCAGCGGCGCGTCCAGATCGTGTGCAGCGCGATCCGCAGCTCGTCGTAAAGGCCGTTCATCCCCGCTGCCGCCCCTTAGAACATGCTCTCGGGGATGATGATCACGTCGCCGGGTTCGAGCCGGACGTTCGCGCGGCTGTCGCCGTCCTTGAGCAGGGTCGACAGCTTGATATTATATTCGACCTGCCGACCGGTGTTGCGGTCATAGCGGACCAGCTTCGCGCGGTTGCCTGCGGCAAATTCGCTCAAGCCCCCGACCGCGATCATCGCGTCGAGAAGCGTCATATTGGCGCGATACGGGATCGAGGCGGGCTTTGCGGTGGCGCCGATGATCCGCACTTGCTGGCTGAAGGTGCCCGAGAAATTCTCGACGATGACCGAGACGATCGGATCCTTGATATATTCGCCGAGCGCGATTTTCATGTCGTCGGCGAGCATCCGCGGCGTCTTGCCGACCGCGGGCATGTCGCTGATCAGCGGCGTGGTGATCCGGCCGTCGGGGCGGACCTGCACCTTCGACGACAGCTCGGGGTTGCGCCACACGAAGATGTTGAGCTGGTCGAGCGGGCCGATGATATATTCCTCGCCCGGCTGTTCCTGCCCGGCGACAAAGGCGGCCTGCGGCAGTTCAGGACGGCTCGCGGTCGTGCAACCGGCCAGCGCGAGCGCGCTCGTCCCGACGCTCAAGACCGCGCGAACTGACTTCGAAAAACGCTGCATGCATACCTCCCACCGCTTGATGCTGCCGACCCGAGTCACGTCTGCCCCGGATGAGCAAGCTTCGGCTGTCGACACGATATG